>JAISIR010000014.1 GCA_031261985.1 Clostridiales bacterium
AAATATAGCGGCTCAGCTTAAAAAGCTTAACTCCGACGAGATTTCATCGATTGAAGAGATTCGCCTGCGCGTTAATAAGCCAATAGTATTAGAAACAATTAATCAGCGTAAAGTTTCGGAATATATAGTAACTGGGGACGATATCACGCTTACCATCGAGCAAATGTGTAATCGCTCGGTCTATGCCTTTTTAGACGAGATTAAGCAAGGGTTTATAACGCTTCCTGGCGGGCATAGGGTAGGTGTTGGCGGTAAGGTGGTTATAGATCGTGGCAAGGTTAGCAATATAACTAATATATCCGCCATAAACTTGCGCCTTGCCAAGCAGATTATAGGCGTCGCTCAGCCCTACATAAATAATATAATTACCAACGGAACAATTAATAACACACTTATTATTAGCCCGCCTGGCGTAGGCAAAACCACTCTCCTGCGCGATATTGCGCGGTTGTTAAGTGTCGATTATAAAGTAAGCGTTGTTGACGAGCGTGGTGAGATTTGTGCTAGTAATAATGGCATTCCTCAATACGATTTTGGAGTCAACCTAGATTGTCTTGATTTATGCCCCAAGGCAATAGGCATAGAGTTGATGGTTCGGGCTATGTCACCCAATGTTATTTTAGTCGACGAGGTGGCAACACAAGCCGATACAAACGCAATAAAGTATGCCTTAAGTTGTGGGGTGTCGGTTATTGCAACAACGCATGGTAATAGCGTAGAAGATGCTAAGTTCGATATATCACACTTTAATAATATAATGCTAATTAAAAATATAAACGGTTCCCGCGTGATAGAGTTTGAACGGTTACCTAACGGGGCGGTGCCGAATGATTAAAGCTATTATGCTAATTGCAATAGTCGCCGTCGGTGCCAAGATAGGGTGGGATTTATCGCTTAATTTTACCAAGCGCGTGCGTATGATAGAGCAATTGCAAAACGATATAATGTACATCGAAAACGAAATTTCGTTTAAGCGCACTCAGCTAATCGATATACTTAATGGTCTAACTAGCAATGTATCTAATGTATTTAAAGGTCAAGTTATTGCGCCACTTACAACCGAGGATTGCAATATTATCCACGAATTTATTGCGGCAGCCGGGCGTGGCGATATAGACTACGAGCTGGCTAATATAAAAAGTGCCCATAATCGGCTGGCTATTAATTTAGCCGATGCGCAAGAGCTTAAACAAACGCAAGGCAAGATGTTTAGAACGTTAGGCGTGTTAGGTGGCGCGTTTGTGGCGATATTGTTTGTGTAAAGTTGTGTATTAACGACAAAAAGGAAGTGAATATATATGAGCGGCGTAGATTTAATTTTTAGAGTGGCAGGCATAGGAATAGTCGTTGCTGTGCTTCATCAAGTGTTAACACGAGCGGGACGCGAGGACCAAGCCATGATGACAACATTAGCAGGTTTAGTAGTGGTGTTGGTTATGGTTTTAGGCGAGATAAGCACACTTTTTAGCACAATAAAAACGATGTTTAACTTGTAAGCATCAATTACCAAAGAAGGTGACCCAATAATGAACATAATCCCCATAATAGGCATAGGGCTTATCGGCACAGTTCTTGCGCTTACGCTAAAGCCAATTAAGCCCGAGGCGGCAATGATAGTTGCACTTGCCACTGGCACCATAATATTTTTAATACTCGTGCGTCATTTAAGCGTTATTATTACCCTCTTCACAACACTTTCTAACAACGCAGGGATAGATTTTGCATTTATAGAGATTATACTTAAAATAGTTGGCGTTGCGTATATAGTTCAGCTTGCATCTAACACAGCCACCGATAGCGGACAATCGGCAATTGCAGCTAAAATAGATTTAAGCGGTAAGTTGTGCATTATGCTTCTTAGTCTGCCCATTTTACTTAGCTTGGTAGAAACTATAACAGGATTAATGCGCCAATGAAAAAACAACTTAAAAATTATATATTCCTTGAGCTTGTCATATTAATCGCCCTTTGCATTACACCTTCATTAGCATGTGCGCAAGCGGAACAGGGCAACGTCATTACTAACCAAATTCAGGCGACCGATTTTTCAGCTATCCAGCAAAAAATTGACGAGGCAACGGCGCAATATTCTAATCAGCTAGATAATATTAATATAAAAGAAATCACCTCTGCATTAGGCAGCGGCAAATTCTCGTGGCACCCTATGGATATTCTAAAATCGCTATCTATGCTTTTGTTTGGTGAGGTGCGCGCCAACCTTAGCCTTATGCTTAAAATTATCGCGCTTGCACTTATTACCTCGCTACTTACTACGCTGCAAGCTTCGTTCGGCAAAAAAAGCGGCGCCTGCGATATTGCCTTTTATGCCTGCTACATAGTAATCATCTCACTTAGCATAACCGTCTTTAAAAACGCCTCTGGCGATGCTTTGCGATTTATTGACCTAACCGGCAACTTTATAACTATATTTACACCACTTTTAATGCTCTCGCTAGCGGGCGCGGGGCATGTTATATCGGTTAGCGTGGTGCAGCCGACCATTATAATCTCTACCCAAATAATAGTATTCATTATAAAAAATTACTTACTTCCGCTGGCATTTTGCACAATTGCACTTAACATAGCCTCTAATATATCCTGCAACTTTAAGCTGAACAATTTAATTAAACTATTCGAGAATATTATTAAATGGAGCCTGGGCATTATGCTAACGGTGTTCGTCGGATTGATATCTATCCAAACCATGGTAGCCCCTAACCTAGACGCATTAACCGCAAGGACGGCAAAGTATGCTGTGGGCACCTTCGTCCCGGTAGTAGGAAGCGTATTATCCGACAGCATAGGGCTAGTGTTCACCTATGGCAACGCAATTAAAACAGCGGTGGGAATGGGCGGGCTTATATCACTACTACTAATTTGCGTTATCCCGCTAATAAAGTGCATGGTTCAAATGGGTATAATGCAATTTTCTGCCGCTGTGATAGAACCAATAGCCGATTCTCGCTTGGTCAACGCTATAACAGGCATGCGCAGCGGCTTAACGCTTATATTTATAATGATGATAACGCTAACTATAATGTTTTTGATAAATATAACAATAGTGACAAATATGAAAATATAAGGGAGTTCGTCCATGCTAAATATCTGGATAACATCGTTAATAATTGCCATTATATTAAGTACATTAGTCGAGCTTATCGCGCCCGAATCAAGCTTAAAACCTTTTATCAATCTATCGCTTGGGTTTGTAATTATTGCCATTATGCTCCGCCCTATTATACCCATTGGCACCAATACCATCTACAACGCAATTAATGATATCAACGTGGTAGCAGAATCTACACAATACGATGTAGCGCGGGCGGAGGCAGATAACGACGCCAAGGTTAAGGCAGCGTTTGCTCAAGGTTTGCAAAACGATATTCTGGCGCGATATGGTGTGCATGCACAGGTAAGCATCGACGATAATTTTAATATAACCAACATAAATGTAACCGATAATATTACGCCGTCGGAGCTAAATAAAATTAAGGCGGCTTATATAGGAGGGAGTAAATAAAATGTCTACTAAAGAAATCATATCAAAATATTGGGTGTATTTGCTTTTGCTATTAGGTATCATAATCTTTTTATGCTTTGGCAACTCAGGCGCAAACAACGCCACCGCCACGCAAGAATCCGCAACCACAGAAGCTTCTATCACTCAAAGTAACAAAGAATATATTGCCGATACCGAGTCCAAACTGACCCAAACGCTGCAAGAGATTAAAGGCGCGGGCAAGGTTAGCGTTATGGTAACTCTTAAAAGTAGCAGCCAGCTGGTGTTAGCAAGTGATGAAAAGTATTCGTCTAACACATCGGTTAATAATGGAGCCGTGGCTGCAAGCAGCAATGTAAATATCACTAGTGATACAAGCAGCGGAGGTATAACTACACCTACCAACTCGCAAACTAGCCGCGACACGCAAATTGCCACATTAAAAGACCAGCCCGTGGTGCTGCAAGAGCTTCAGCCTAAAGTAGAGGGCGTTGTGGTTATTGCCAGCGGGGCGAATAATGAAGAAGTTGCACTAGATATAAATAACGCTGTGATAGCTTTGTTAGATGTAAAACCACATAAGGTGGTGGTGCTGAACAAGGCGAATGATAAGTGAATGCAAATGACGCAAAATTGAGCTTTATGCAATTTTGCTTCTGCTTCACTTTAGGGTTTTCCTTAAAACGGAAGCCTCTAGCAAAAGCGGGTTTTGCTTTTGCTAGAGAGAAAATTTGCGCGGTGTTCGCAAATTTTTAGTAGAACGGGTGCGGTGGGAATAACAGAATGTGTGGTTTGAGGCTGGTTTTTCTAAAAACTTATTTCGTTTTCTGCCTAGTTTGTCATTGCGGGCTCCGACCCGCAATCTATATGCTAAGTTTGAATGATTCAGTCAATTATAGTATAACACGTAGATTCTGAAGTTTTCAATTCTCAATTACGTCTGCAAATATTATCAAATATATATCCAAATTACATACAAAGAAAGGAACGTTTACAATGCAAAAGTTTATTAGAATCATGAGGAAACGCCAGGTTGTACTCTCGCTATTAGTAATGTTAATAGCCATAGCAGGTGTGGTTAATTGGGCAGGAGCGGCAGATAGAGCCATCCCGGCAAGTAATACTTCGCCCGATAGCATAGATGTAGTCGAAACGGTGCCAACACCTACGGTTAGCGAGGATTCACCCGCTGATGCAACCCAACAGCCAAGCGAGGGAGGTATATCGGATAGCGCGACAACCTTAACCAAAGCCGATAGTAAAACATATTTTGCGCAGGCAATGCAAGAAAAAGAAGTGAGCCGCTCAAAAGCGCAAGATGTACTCGAGGGTGTCGCCAATTCTGCTACATCTACAAGCGAGCAAAAGGATGAAGCCAGCCAAGACATTCGCAATTTAGCTAAGCATATCGAGGAAGAAACAACGATTGAGGGATTAATTAAGGCAAAAGGCTTTACTAATTGCGTCGCATATATAACCGACGAAGCCGCCAATATTGTGGTTTCACCTAAGGAGTTAACCTCTGCACAAGCAGCGCAGATAAAGGATATCGTACTTTCTAATTGTAAAGTTTCATCAGATAAAATTAAGATTACAACGGTGGAATAGATTTTAAATTAAACACAGATTCAATGCTTACTATACCTTCTTAAACCTTCGATTTAACAAACATAGCGGTCTGCGAGGCATTATTCCACATAACCGTGTAGCCAAACCCCTCGGCAACATAGCGAATCGGCACGTAAGTTCGGGCATTACAGATAATCGGCGCGGCGTCCATCTCGGTCGCCTTGCCATTTTTTACCATATCCGTGCTATTTATCTGCAAAATCAGGCGCGTCGTCGCGTTAGACATCACAACGGTATTCGTCTCGGCACGCCATTCTACCTCATACCCTAGCTCTTCGGCAAAAAATCTAACTGGGAATAACAGCCTATCCTTCCGCTCGTTATATATTATAGGTGTGTCCAAGGCTATATCAAAATTTAAACCGCCCGAATCGGTGCCATTAAGCACTAAATCACCTGGCGCAAAAGTAAGCGTGTTGATATCCCGCGGCGTTTTTTTAGGCTCTACATTCTCACTCGCCTTAGGGTTTGTATGCGCACCACTCGGGCTCGGGCTAGGTTTAGGGCTGGGGCTGGCTTTCGGATTATCATCATCTACTACTATGCTTTGCTTATCCCCATTGTCGCCCGTCGCTTCATCATTACTCTCGGTAATATCCTCTGGGGTACGATGCACCCAAACCTCTAACTTAGTGTCTAATTTATCGCTTATCAATTGTTCGTTCGAGGGCTTCAGATACCCAACAAACATGTAATTCTTCGAGTCTAAGCGCGAGTATCCGTGCCATTTTACCCCAACCTCGCCTGCAAAATTCCCCGCAGCGGTTTCCTCATCTACCCGCGCAGGTAACATACTCGGCATCAACCCTAAATCAATATATGGCAGCTCTATCGCACTTGGCAGAATAACTTCTACAACTGTAGATTTTTCCTTGGCAATATACACTTCATAATCGTAACTCCCGCCCGCCCATTCAACTAAAGCGGTGTACCGCCAGCCACGCTCTTGCTCGGTAAATTTATGGCTAAAATCTAAAAAATCCCCTGCAGGGATAATGGTTTCGCACGAGTCAATTACATCGCCATCGGCAATGCGGATAATTTTTACATCAACCTCGGCTTTGCTTTGAGTAGAATTATATACAACGCAAGACAAATTCAAGTTAGGCATATCCATGGTTATAGAAGGGATTATTTGACTCGTCTTGGCGCAAATAACGGCAGGGTTTATAAATTGAAACGCAAGTGTAATAAGTATGATAGTTAATAAAATGGCGATAAATCTTTTTAAAATTAAACTTGCGCTATACATAGGTGAAACCTCGCTTTATATTGTGTTTATAATCGTTTAAGTATAAGAAGTTTGCATTAAAAAAGCGATGAATTTAGCTCATCACTTATCGACATTTTACCACTTATTTCGACACTTGTCAACCCTTTTTTAAAGTTTTTTATTAAACGTATTGAATTTTTTATTCGAGGGGTAAAAAATGAATGTAGCAGCACAGAAGCATTTTTTACCCCGACAGCCGGGTGAATACCCCGCCCCTTGGGGCGGGACCTTGCGCGCAAGGGCCCAGGGCTTGCCCTGGGGTATGATACCCGTCATTCGAGGGGTAAAAAATGCTTGTTTGCAGGGCATTTTCCTTTGAAAAATTAATATCTAGTTTCAAATTTATGTCAACTAAATTAAAATATTATACACGTGAAGGTGGTTATCAACTAGATATTTACGAAAATTCAACATATATTTAACACAAATTTAACATAAAAGAGGATTTGCCTATTGCAATCCTCTGCTTTTTATGGTATAATGGGATTATAGATAAGAATAATTACGCTTATTATAAATCTTACGAGGTGATTAAAATGTCAGAAACAAAGATTGCGGCAGAATTCTCTAAAAATTTTCATAAGTTAGATGCTGAGAAACTTGCGGAATTTACGCGCGAGATGGAGCGTATAGCAACGCACTTCGATTTACCAAGGCGAGCAGGTGTACTTGATATTAATTCTGAAGAATTCAAACAAGTTATGAAGGATGTAGAAACTCGCGCAAAAGAGCGCTTAAAAGTACACGACACAGTTGATATGACCGAAGAGGCAGCCCGCGAAGTAGCCCGCGCAAAAGTGCATGAAGTAGTTGATATGACCGAAGAGGCAGCCCGCGCAGCAGAACGCGCAAAAGTACATGACGTAGTTGATATGACCGAAGAAGCCGCCCGCGCGAAACTCCATAAAACGTTGGATGAATTTAAAAAGAAGAATTCCCAAACTATCGATGCCAGTGCATTCGATGAGCTATATCGTGAGGAGTTGCAAAAAATAGAGATTAAGCCAGCCGTTGAAAGAAGTGCAAACAACGTGACAGCTCGCGAAGCAACCAGAAAGGAAGTACACAAGTTTCCCGAAACTGCAATGAAAGCAACGTATGCTGAAAAGTTATATGAAACTGTTGCTGCGGCTGGTGTAAAGCGGAAGGGGCTAAATGGTAGTATAAGCATAGAAATATCAGATGAAGCTCCGCACGTGGCAGCAAGCCCTCTATCAAGGGCAGAGATTAATATTATAGAAGCAGCTGTTGACGCAAAACGAAAGAATATGAAAACTCAATTTGAAGCAGCCAAGACAGGCGCCGAAAACCTAACTACCGCTCCGCAAGCTAAGGAAACGACGATTTCTAAGCTTAATCAAGGACTAAAATAATAACAAATTTAAATAAAAAACAGAGAGCAATTAATTTTGCCCTCTGTTTTATATATTGCAAGAACGTTAATTATTTACAGCTAAGTAAGCATAGATTAAATATAAAGGATTATAACCAAATGCCATCCCAAAAAAATCTCATCGTTTTTAAGACACTTGTTCTGCCATAATAATACTCGTTTTCTATGCAATCAATCAAAATTAAGCTAATGCATCACTTTTTATACAATCCACCAAAATCAAGCTAGCACCTCACTTCTATACAATCCACCAAAATTAAGCTAGTGCCTCAAATTATATAGAATCTACCCGAAATTAAGATTATTCCTCGCCTTATATAAATTTACCTCAAATTAATATTATTCCTAGCATTCTGCCGAATTCAATCGTGATTAAAAACCCTCACAATACTTATGATTTATGTAAACCTCAACACCTAATTTAATCCCAAAAATTGGGCTTGACTTTTTTAAAATTATATTGTATACTTAATATATAGTAAATAATCGCCGATAATCCATGGTAATTCAACGATTATCCATGTAAATTCAACAGTTATCGATGGTAATTCAACCGTTATCACTTCCCTATTTATCTGTGGAGCACTTCGTAGTGCTTTCTCATCAAGAAATTATGTAAACCGATTATGGGCTATTTTATAGGAATTCCCATATAATTCAATTTCATTTTAAATCTAGCGTATCGCTTAATTAGATACATCTAAGGAGCAATTCCAATTGACTAAAAAAGACTTAATCGAAAAAGCTAAATTGTTAAACATTAAAAAATATTATTCGCTAAGCAAAGAGGAATTGGAGAATGCTATATCCTCAATTGAGAGCGAATCTGCTAAAGCTGCCACCTCCCCAGGCGATGCAAATTCTACCGAAAGTAGCGCGCAAACACAAAATGTTCCACGTGGAACATTTCGAGATAAGCCTGCAATTAGCAGCGATTCAACGTTTGACAGTGATGGTAAAAGAGAGGTAAATGGCGTTTTAGAAATATGCGAAGATGGCTATGGGTTTTTACGCTCGCAAAATTATCTATCAGGCAACGAAGATATTTACGTACCGATAACCCAAATTAAAAGGTTTCATCTTAAAACAGGCGATGAAATATCTGGCATTTCTAAAATGAAGCACGAGGGTGAAAAGTTTTCCGCATTATTATTCTTAAATTCTGTAAATGGTGAGCATCCCTTAAAGGCTATTAAACGCAAACAGTTCGAGCGATTAGTGCCGATTTATCCTAACGAGCGCCTGCATTTAGAGAATGAAAAGTCGGACTTTGCAGTTAGACTTATCGATTTAATTGCGCCTATTGGCAAAGGCCAGCGCGGAATGATTGTGGCGCCGCCTAAAGCAGGAAAGACCACCTTGCTTAAAAACATAGCAAATGCTATTAAAAATAATTACCCCGACCTTAAACTTATCGTCCTATTAATCGACGAGCGCCCCGAAGAGGTAACCGATATGAAACGCAGCGTTGAAGGTGGCGAAGTAATATTCTCTACTTTCGACGAATTGCCCGAGCATCATGTAAAAGTAGCTGAGATGTGTCTGGAACGCGCAAAACGCATGGTTGAAAGTGGCAAGGATATAGTAATTTTGATGGATAGCATTACCCGCTTAGCGCGTGCGTACAATCTAACCATTCCGCCTACTGGTAGGACTTTAAGCGGTGGTTTAGACCCTGGAGCTTTGCACAAACCTAAAAGCTTCTTTGGCGCGGCAAGGAATATCGAAGGCGCAGGCTCGTTGACCATTCTTGCCACGGCGTTGATTGAGACTGGCAGCAGAATGGACGACATGATATTTGAGGAGTTTAAAGGCACAGGTAATATGGAACTTCATCTAGATAGAAAGCTACAAGAACGCAGGATATTCCCTGCCATTGATATTGCTAAATCGGGAACGCGCAAGGAAGAACTGTTGCTCTCTGATGAAGAATTACAACTAATGCACTCGCTTAGGAAAGCAATGAACAGCAATAATTCATCTAATGTTACCGAGACCATTATAAATCAACTAATGGCGGTTAAAACTAATGCGCAATTTGTCGACCGTTTACTAAAGATTTATAAATAATAATTAAGTAAGAATATATATTACAAAGGTGATAGTATGAAAAAACTAATTAAAACTAAAATATTCACTTCAATTTTAGTCATAATTTCCATTATTATAGTATTTACTCCTACAAAAGTCGGAACGACTGCCGATGTACGCGTTCCAATAATCCTATATCACAATATAACGGAAGATTATAACGCATCGGAAGCACTGGTAAACATTACGCCTGCCGAGTTTGAAACTCATATTATTACGTTAATAGAATCTGGGTATAACCCGATTGACTTTGACGAGTACTATGATTTCGTAACAAATGGCAAGGTTCTACCTAATAAACCCGTTATAATAACTTTTGACGACGGATACCTATCGAACTATACATATGCTTTCCCTATCCTTAAGAAACACAATGTAAAGGCGACGATTTTTGCTGTTACCGATACAATTGGCAGGAGCGAGGGTGTAAATTTTGCACACTTTACATGGGAGCAAGCACGTGAAATGGAAGCAAGCGGGATTATAGACATTGAATCGCACTCTGACAGCCATGCAAACCTTGGCGAAATGAGTATAAACGATGTGCAACGCGAGTTCAGACGCTCAAAATATTTAATCGAGAAGAACCTTAATAAGGATTGCAATGTATTTGCCTTTCCTTATGGCGGATACTCTTCGGAGGTTCAAGAGCTAGGAATTAAGGCGGGGTATAAGGTGTTATCATTAGTTGGGGATGTAGGTGCCAATAGCGCAGGTGCCGATTTAACCGCCCTAAGGCGCATCACAATTCGTGGCACCGACTCTCCCGAAGATTTAATCAACACAATTGAGATTAATTTGGATAAATAGAATTATAGAACTTCAAATTGCAGGCAATGTTCCACGTGGAACATTGCCATTTTTTATAGCAATTTTCAGGATTCCATCAAACGAGCGTAAATAAAAATGCAACGGATTAAACATAATACTATGAACAACATTTAAATGTTCCACGTGGAACATTCTCGATTATTCTAGGCGTAATCAATAAATGTTGGATAATTATGAAAAACCTATTGACATTTAAAATTTAAAATGATATACTGTAACTATATTAAATTTGAAGTATAGGAAGTGAATATATGGGTAAAGTTATTGCAATTGCAAACCAAAAAGGCGGCGTTGGTAAAACAACAACGGCAATAAACCTTTCGTCATGCCTAGCAGAGCGCGGTCAACGCATTTTGCTTATCGATGCAGACCCTCAAGGCAACTCAACCAGTGGGTTAGGTGTTTCAGAATGTCCTAACACAATTTACGAGGTAATAATCCAAAAATGTCCGCTGCATCAAGCTATTTATGCAACGGATATTAACAATTTAGATATCTGCGCCTCTGGTCAAGGTCTAGCTGGTGCCGATATTGAGTTGGTCACCGAAGAGAACCGCGAGTTTAGGATGAAAAACGCCATCGATACCATTAAACCTTATTACGATTTTATATTTATCGATTGCCCACCATCTATCAGCCTAATTACTCTTAATGCTCTAACGGCGTCGGATACCGTTTTAGTTCCGATTCAATGCGAATATTATGCGCTAGAAGGCTTAGGCTACCTTACTAATACAATAAACTATCTGCGCAAATCGCTTAATCCTACACTAAATATCGAGGGCGTTTTAATGACTATGTTCGACGCGCGTACCAACCTTTCTATCCAAGTGGTAGAAGAAGTCAAAAAGTTCTTCCCGCGCAATGTGTACAAATCGATAATTCCGCGTAATGTCCGCCTTTCGGAATGCCCTAGCTATGGTCAGCCAATAAATGTGTACGACCCTGCAAGCAAGGGCGCGGTTAAATATGGCGAGCTTGCCGACGAGTTTTTAACAGCAAATGCACCTGTTAAGGAACAACAATACGCGTAAAAATTTCGATGTTTTTACAACATGCTTTTACTATTATAAACTATTTTTTTAAAATTAATTTCGATTTTTGTACAAATACCAATTACTTAAATTTATAAAGCAGGGTGAAGATTATGTCTGAAAATAAACGATTAGGCAAGGGCTTAGGCGCGCTTATTCCTGGGTTAACGCCCGAAGATGCAAACATTTTAAGTGGAATATTGTCTGCAAAAGACGATAAACCTGTGCCCAAACCCGCGCGTAAAAGTATTATAGAGCAAGCTGTCGGGGAACTTAAATCAACTAAAAACACACAAAAAACAACTTTAAACGATTCAAGTTTACATAATTTTAAAGAAACAAGTTCAATTCCGACTAAAAACAGCAGAAGTAAACAAAATACCACGTCAGAAATAAACGCTGGCACTAGCTCAAGCTCTAACGCTAACAAAATTACCGACGCTACAATCAACTCCGATATATCTTCAAGTTCTATTGTTCACCAAATTAAAACTATGCTTATTGAACCCTGCAAAAGCCAGCCGCGCAATACATTTGCCGCTGATGAAATTCAGGTTTTGGCAAATTCTATCAAGGAATATGGCATAATTCAGCCGCTTATTCTTAGGCAAATTGATGATAGATACGAAATTATAGCCGGCGAGCGGCGTTGGCGTGCAGCTCAGGTGGCAGGGCTAAAAAATGTTCCCGCAATTGTTAGGAACGAGGGCAACATGCGCGTTATGGAGCTTGCTTTGGTTGAGAATCTGCACCGCGTCGACCTTGACCCAATTGACGAGGCGCTTGGCATTAAGGCACTCATCAATTTATATGGACTAACGCAGGACGAAGTCAGCCAAAAGCTAGGCAAAAGCAGGTCTTCCATCACTAATAGTTTGCGTTTGCTTAAACTGCCTCAAAGTGTGCAAGAGCTCATTCAAACTGGCGATATTTCGATGGGTCACGCCAAAGTAATTATGTCTGTAACCAATGATGACTTGCAGCAACAGCTCGCCGAGCGCGTAATTGCAGGCGATTTAAGCGTTAGAGCTACCGAGGTATTGGCTAAAAAAATGTCGCAGAAAAAAGCAATTAAAACACCTTTCCGCCAAACTTTAGGTGCCGAGGTAATTGCATATTATACCGATGTAGAAAAAAAGCTAAGCCGCAAGTTTGGCACAAAAACCTCGCTTGTCCCAGGTAAAACTAAAGGGAAGATAGAAATAGAGTATTATAATAACAAAGATTTAGAACGCATTATCCAGCTGATAAACGAGTAAAGAGTAGATAGAGGAAGAAACAATCATGACACACATAGTCCTAGTAGAGCCAGAAATTCCGCAGAACACAGGAAACATCGCTCGCACCTGCACCGCCATTGGTGCCAAGCTGCACATCGTACGCCCTATTCCTTTCGATATCTCCGACAAATCCGTCCAGCGTGCGGGTTTAGATTATTGGCAATACCTAGATTTAGAGGTCCACGAGAGCCTCGATGCCTTTCTTGCTAAACATGCCAAAGACACGCTATACTTTTGCTCCACTAAAGCTAAAAGCACTTATAGCAGCGTGGAATACCCTAAAACTAAAGACGTTTATTTGCTCTTTGGCGCAGAATCCCGCGGTTTGCCCGAAGATTTAATTTTTTCTGACAAAGGCACCGCCATAACTATCCCCATGCTTCCACATATCCGCTCGCTTAATCTTTCAAACTCTGTGGCTATAATTGCCTACGAGGTCGAGCGGCAAAAATCCATTGGTAAGTAAAGGCATTTAGCTAAAAATAACTTGCATAATAAGACAAATTAGTCGAATACAAACATAGAGTTTACATAAATCAAAGAACATAAAAATATTTTTTTCGACAAAAATCGACAAGGTATACATAATATTATCCAAAAAAGTATATAAGCTCATAGTTTATCATATAATATTACAAAATAGTAAATGTTTGTAACGTAATTGTTAAAAAAATTTGCTTGCATATATTTTAGATTTATGGTAAAATTATACTTGAAGGGCAATCGATTATTTCGCTTTAATTGCACATCAAATTGCTATATTAATGCGATAATCTTTTGCCAATTTTACATCTTAATCACCAATAGGAAAGGTAGGAACAACAATGCAAATTACAGACATTCGCGTTCGCAAAATTAATTCAGAGGGTCGCATGAAGGCAATAATTTCTGTTACTTTTGACGATTCAATAGTTGTACACGATATTAAAGTTATCCAAGGGCAAGAGAAGCTTTTTGTAGCTATGCCTAGCCGAAAAACTCCCGATGGCGAATTCCACGATGTTGTGCACCCAATTAACTCTGAAACTCGCACTATGTTAGAGGAAGCAATTTTAGACGCGTACGAGCAAGCAAAAACAGAGCAAGAGAACGACACGACCGAAGAGGAATAATAAAGTCTTTAAATATGTTCTAATATTAAAAAAGCCTTCGATAATGAAGGCTTTTACTTTTTGCTTAATAATAAAAAAGATTAAAAAAAATCGCCCTATTTAAAGGCGATTTTTAATGAAGTTAAAGGTAATATTTATACTAAATTAAAATGATATATTGGCAAACCCATCTGCGAGTTTACGTTATACATATCAAAGCCACCATCGCCGCGCATTACAACCGCGTACGTCATTCCATTAGCTGTTAAAAAGCATAACGCACCCTCTTGTTCGGCTGTGACAGTTTGCATCGTACCAACATCATATACAAAACTATAGGTTGTAGAAACGGTGATATCAGTAGAATTTGTGTCGGTAACAATTTTTGCAATTTCGTTATTAGCCGCTATAATTACAGGGTTGCCCTCTAATCCAATATTAAACGGTCCACTTTCAGCGTTGGCATTAATATCAAAAGTATCGGTGCCAAAATTTTCTCTTGTTATAGTGCGCCCATTGTCTTCATTGCCAGAATAAGGGTCATAAACGCGAACTTCGCGCAATTCATAGGTACCATTTAAGGATGTCGTAATCTGTTCGGTAGTGAATTTTTCGGGAGCGGCACGCACTACCATCTCACAAAACTCTGCACGCGTGATATTTGCAAATGGTCTAAAAGTATTATCTGGATACCCTTTAATTATGCCTAAATTATAAGCCATGTAGGTATATTCAGGAGGATACGTGCTAATCTCATCTGCATGATTTTGGTAGGTTGCATCGCTAAAATGCTGATTCAAAATATCGCGGTAATTATCTGGGATATCATAACCTTTTGTTGTCCAATCATTCTGATAATTATCGTTTATAACATTAACTAAAACTTGAGCAACATCAAACCTAGTCGCTTCTTGATAACCATTGAAGTTTTGTGGAAGGGTTGGGTTGTAATGAGGTTTATAATAATAATATAAGCTAGTTGCATAAGGCGCATACCATTCGTTTTTGTAAGCAGCATTAGACCCAAAATCTTGATAAGTCACGCCTGCATTATTAGTTAAACCAAATGCCTCGGTAATAATTTTAGCCATCTCACCACGAGTTACGTTGTTATCAGGCTTAAAAGTACCATCGGGGTAACCATCAAGAACGCCCTCATACGCTAATATATTTATGCTGCGTGATGCCCAATGAGTGTTAGGAACATCGGGATAATTTATTTTAGCCTGCACAGTTGTGAAATTTGCAGGTAAAAGTATAATAGTAGCAAGAAGAACTGGTAAAACTCTTTGAATAATTTTAAATCTAGTCATAATTTAAATCCCCTTTCAAAAAACAGATTTATTGTAGAAATCCACTTTCCATAAACCGTCAGAATAATCTAAAACACTAACGCAAGCATTTTTAAGGACTGTTTTGCCGCTGCCAATTTCATCACCCGAAACATACGCTAAAATTGAGTTTATAACCCCACCGTGCGACACGATTATTACATTTTTATTCGGTGCAGTCGATACAATTATATCTAACGCATTAACAACTCGCTCGCGCAGAGCTTCTCGGCTTTCTTGATTAGGCACGTTCCCATCTACCCACCTGTTTTGCACCTCTTGCTTAGTCAATCCCGAAGCATCACCATAATCACGCTCTTTAAGCAAATCTAACTCAACAACATTAGGTAGATTTAAAGCCTCAGCAATTATGCTGGCAGTTTTTTTAGCACGCTTGTATGGGCTAGAGTATATAACGTCCCATTCCCCTGTTTCAGATAAAACACGTCCAGCACTTTTCGCCTGTTCAACGCCGGTCTTATTCAATGGGATATCAACATTACCTTGCAATTTACCTAGCAGATTCCAATCGGTTTCTCCATGCCTTACTAAGCAAATTTTAGCCATTTACAATCTCTCCTGCTTGCTAATTATAACTATTATTCGCAGCTTTTAACATACGCAGCTAAATCTACCACTTTGCAAGAGTAACCCCACTCGTTATCGTACCATGCGACAAGCTTTACAAAGTTAGAGTTAAGGCTTATGCCAGCGCCAGCGTCAAATATAGATGTATGCGAATCATGTATAAAATCGCTAGACACAACCGCGTCCTCGGTGTATTCTATAACACCCTTCATCTCGTTCTCGCTCGCGCGCTTAACCTCTGCCTTAATCTCGTCATAGCTAGCGCCATTCTCTAGGCGGACGGTTAAATCTACCACAGAAACATCGGCAGTTGGCACACGAAAAGCCATACCCGTTAGCTTGCCATTAAGTGTAGGAATAACCTTGCCCACAGCCTTTGCCGCACCAGTTGACGACGGGATAATATTAAACGCCGCGCCTCTACCACCGCGCCAATCTTTTTTAGACGGTCCGTCAACGGTTTTTTGTGTAGCAGTTGTGGCATGAACGGTTGTCATTAACCCCTCGATAATACCAAATTTATCGTTAATAACCTTAGCCAACGGAGCTAAACAGTTAGTTGTGCAAGATGCGTTAGAGATAACCTTCATATCGGTTGTAAAGGTGTTATTATTAACCCCCATAACAAACATCGGTGCATCGGCAGATGGCGCGGTTATAATAACTCGCTTTGCACCAGCCTCGATATGTGCATTAGCTTTCTCTATCGTAGTAAACACGCCAGAGGCCTCGATAACATACTCGACACCACACGCACCCCAAGGAATATTTTTAGGCTCCATCTCGTTATAAACTTTAATAGACTTGCCATTTATCACTAGAGTATTGCTAGCTTCATCAGCACTAACTTCGCCATTAAAACGTCCATGGACTGTGTCATACTTTAGCATATATAACATATAATCGACGGTTATAAATGGGTCGTTAATCGCTAAAACTTCTACTTTACCACTTTCGATAGCCGAACGAAGCACAAGCCTACCGATTCGCCCAAAACCATTGATACCTACTTTTGCAATAGACATAATAAAGTCACTTCCTATTTTAAGATTTTTGTTACCATAATTACTTTTAACAAAGAGGATAACAACCGTTACCCCCTTTAATTATTATAATTATATATTTGCCCTTAATACTTTAATCTAATCGGTCGTATAAGGAATAAGTGCAATTTGCCTAGCGCGCTTTATTGCCATGGTAAGCATACGCTGATGATGCGCACAATTACCATTAACACGACGCGGAATAATTTTGCCACGCTCGGTTAAATATCCAAGCAATAGCTTATGGTCTTTATAATCGATAAACTCTGCATGATTAATACAAAACTTACACGGTTTGCCACGACGTTTACGCGGCGAAAACTTTTGATTATCTTCTGCCATAGTCTTTTTCCCCTTTCATTTGATATTTTTTAAATATTCGTTCAATTTAAATCAGCAACAGCAAAACATAAAACTTATAAAATTTAGCTGAATTGTTTCAATCGAGGCGCGAATTATAAGGGCTCCCAAAAAGTTGATTTTGCTTTTTGGGAATAAGGAGCAACTAATGGAATAATAGCGAAGTTTTACGTTTTTAGTAAAACAAGCAAAATGGAATTAGTTGCGACGATGTTAAGCCGAGATTGGAACAAAGGCAATTTTAATTGCCGGTTCAGCAAATTTTAGAAGTTTTAGAATGGCAAATCGTCGTCGATGTCGACAGTTACAAATCCGCCCTCTTCACCATTATTCTGCGGAGTAGAAGGCGCGTTATAGGCACCACCATACGCGTTGCCGCCACCGTTACCATCACTATTCTCACGCTTGCCATCACCGCAAAAATTAATCTCGTCGGCTACAATCTCGGTCGAATAATGACGTTTGCCTTCTTGGTCGTCCCAATGACGAGTTTGAATGCTACCCACAACATTTATAAGCCTACCCTTGGTAAACCATTTGCAAATAAACTCAGCCGTCCCACGCCATGCGACACAATTAATAAAATCCGCCTGACGCTCGCCGCCTTGTGGTACAAACGAACGGTCAACTGCCACGGTAAATGAACATACCGAAATACCGCTTTGAGTTTGCTTAAGCTCTGGGTCTTTAGTTAAACGCCCCATTATAACAGCTCTGTTTAACATAATTGCTCACCTTTTTTCGTTTGATAGAAACTCAAAATTATTCAGTAACCTCGTCGATTGCGTCAGCAGTCGCTTCAGCTTCAACTACAGCCTCAGCCTCAACTGGGGCAACTTCTGCTACTACCTCAGCCGCCTCTTCTTTAGCTTCAACTGGGGCAGCTTCCTCAACCTTAGCTTCGGCTTTTTCAGCAGTCACTTCCTCAGCTTTTTTAGCTTTAGCAGCAGCCTTTTTAGACTCTAACTTTTTAGCAAAAGCAGCTAGTTCTGCATCGCCAAGACGAGTTATAATTGTGCGAAGTAAACCATCGGTTATACCATAAACACGGTCTAATTCTTTAGGGAAATCGGCAACAGAATCGAAATTAACCAACACATAATAACCATCATTTTTATAGTTGATAGGGTATGCAAGTTTACGCTTGCCCCAAACATCTATGTTAGTGATAGTTGCGTTTTTCTCGATTAAAGTTTGGATTTTATTAACAATCGCTTGGATTTCATCATCGGTTTTGCTAGCGTCGACGATGATAATAGACTCGTAAGAATGCTTAACTTGTTCAGACATTAAATACACCTCCCTGTGGACTTTGGCACGCGTTAAAGGTTGGCAGATGCAATGTTCGGCAATTTTTCGCCACCGCTATTGCGTACCATCGCGTGCAAGGATATTTTTTTAGAATTTTATGGCTTACAGGTAATGACTACCTTTAGCCACCTATAGTTATATCACACTTTTACGCATTTGTCAAGACCTAAAAAGCAAATGATAAGCGCAAAAAAGCTAGAAACCATATTTCTGGCTTCTAGCTTATGGCTTGTCGCTTGCTTTTACATCTCTATCGCAAACACAGCGCGCACCTTTTCACGCTCGTTTATTTTATCAATAATCCCCTGCGGAGGAGTATTAGTCCCAACTGCAACAAACGAATAATCGCCACGTGTATTAGTCTTAGGCTCAATCATATCCGCCCCTGCTTCGGCAAAAATGTTAGATAGCGTGCCAACTGCATCGGCATTACCCTTGCATAAAACACAAATTTTATATTTAGCATCTATTGCAATATCGCAATTAGGGTAGTTAACGCTATTTATAATATTACCATACTCTAAGTATTGACGCACTTGGTTTACCGCCATTGCAGCACAGTTCTCTTCACTCTCTGGTGTTGTCGCACCCAAGTGTGGAGTGCATATTATGTTATCGTTGCGCAATACCTCTGGCATGGCAAAATCCGTCGCATACTTAGCCACTTTACCACTATTAATCGCTTCAATTAAATCGGGGATATTTACAATCTCGCCTCGTGCATAATTAAGCAAACGTAAGCCTGGCTTACACTTAGAAAAAAACTCAGCGTTTATCATTCCGCGTGTATCATCGCTTAAAGCAAGATGCAACGAAATATAATCGCTATCCATTGTCTCTTCAATAGTATGCGCTAATTGCACGCCCTCTGGCAAATGGCTAACCGCCTCGTTCGATAAAAATGGGTCGTATCCTATAACGTTCATGCCCATAGCAACTGCATTCTTTGCCAGCTTGCTACCTATGTTGCCCAACCCTATAACCGCCAAGGTTTTATCGCGAATCTCTGGGCCAACAAAGTTTTTCTTGCCTTTTTCTGCCACTTTTGCCACATCATCATCGCCATCTAAATCGTTAACCCAATTAGCTCCGCCTATAATATCGCGCCCCGTTAAGAACAATGCACACGTCGCAAGCTCGGCAACGGCATTGGCGTTAGCACCAGGTGTATTAAACACTACTATGCCCTGCTCGGCACATTTTTCCGTCGGGATATTATTATATCCCGCACCACATCTAGCAATCGCTTTAACAGACTCTGGCAACTCTACATCGTGTAATAATGACGAGCGCAATAGAATTATATCAACATCATCTTCAATATTATCGGTTGTCCCTTGAACTACTTCATACTTAGTGCTATCAATAGTATCTAGTACTTTTTGAGAAATATTATCTAACGCTAGAATCTTTAACATAAGCTATATATTCTCCTTTTCAAATTTTTGCATAAACGCAACCAACGCCTTTACGCCATCAACCGGCATTGCATTATAAATAGAAGCACGCATGCCACCAACGCTCCTATGCCCTTTTAGATTAATCAAGCCTTGAGCCTTTGCCTCGGCAACAAACTTAGCGTCTAAATCTTTATCACCCGTCACAAATGTAACATTCATTATCGAACGCGCTTCTGGCACAACAGGCGACGTGAATAGTTTAGAGTTTTCGATGTAATCATATAATAAGTTAGCCTTTTGGATATTAATCTTTTCTATAGCATCCACCCCGCCAATAGATTTAAGCCATTTAAACACTAGCCCGCAAATATATATAGGGTAACAAGGCGGAGTGTTATACATCGAATCATTATCGCTATGAAGTTTATAAGTAAACATCGCTGGCGTGTTCTTTTGCGGCTCGTCGATTAAATCCTCACGCACAATAACCACACAAACACCTGCGGGTCCAACATTCTTTTGCGCCCCAGCATATATTAACCCAAACTTGCTAACATCTATATTACGCGATAAAATCTCCGACGACATATCTGCCACTAAAGGCACGCTCCCGGTATCAGGGAACTGTGCATAACGTGTACCATAAATAGTATTGTTAGAAGTAATATGTACATAATCGGCATTCTTACGCAATTTAATATCGGATAAATTAGGTATATAAGTAAAGTTTTTATCGGCAGACGAAGCTACATCTAAACAATCGCCAAACTTTTTACCCTCGGCAAATGCCTTTTTAGCAAATGCACCGGTAACAATGTAATCTGCCTTGTTATTTTTAGTCATTAAATTAAGAGGAACCATGGAGAACTGACTGGACGCCCCGCCTTGCAAGAATAAAATTTTGTAATTGGAGGGTATCGAAAGTAAATCGCGCAAATCACGCTCGGCTTCTTGGATAATCCCCTCAAAAGCTGGCGAGCGATGGCTCATCTCCATTACACTTGTGCCTGTGCCTGCATAGTTGGTCATTTCATTCTTAGCCTGCTCTAACACCTCTAAAGGCATCTGGCTTGGGCCTGCAGAAAAGTTAAATACTCTGTTTGCCAATGTGTTCCACTCCTTGAACAGTTTTTTCAGAACTCAAGATTAAAGATATCTAACTTCAATCCATCTGATAGGAATATTATATATTATTAAAAATAAAATGTCAATAAGAATAGCAAAAAGAAAACAGTTTTTTAAAAAAGGTAAAGGGAGTGTATATATTTTGTGTGGAATTGCAGGAGTTATCGACTATTCTAACGATACAAGGGAATATAAAAATATTTATGCCGAGATGATTAAACGTCTATCTCGTCGCGGTCCAGATGCAAATGATATGTACCTAAGCGGCAATGCGTCGCTATTGCATGCGCGGCTAGCGGTGGTGGATATCGAAAACGGTAAGCAGCCAATGCGTGCAGGTAATTGTGTTATAACATACAATGGCGAGCTTTATAATACGCAAGAGTTGCGCAACCATTTAATAGCCTTTGGGCATACGTTCGAGACCGAGAGCGATACCGAAGTTTTATTGCACGGTTACCTAGAATGGGGTGATAAAGTTGTAGACAAATTAAACGGTATATACGCTTTTGCAATATGGGACGAAATGCGCAAGAATCTATTCATCGCACGTGACCGAATGGGTGTAAAACCTTTTTTCTATGCAATTATGGGTCATAAGTTTATATTTGGGTCGGAGATTAAAGCCATCTTAGCCCACCCAAGCGTGCCACCCAATGTAGATAAAGAAGGGCTAGCAGACGTTATGCTTATAGCCCCAGGGCGCACACCAGGAAAGACTCCTTTTAAATATATCAAAGAACTTAAACCTGGCGAGTGTGGATACATCGACCGCAACGGCCTGCATAAGCGACGTTATTGGCGCATACTACCTAAAGCGCACACGCAGAGCTTTGAAGAAACTATAGAGGTGGTTCGGTATTTATTAAAAGACTCCATTAAACGTCAAACTATAGCCGATGTGCCATTATGCTCATTCCTATCTGGCGGGTTAGATAGTAGCGCAATTGTAGCTTTAAGCGATGTAAAAAACACCTTCTCGGTCGATTATGCCGAAGACGAAAAATATTACGTGTCTAATAAGTTCGAGCCAAGTTCCGACCGCGATTATATCGATATCATGGTAAAAGTGTTTGGGCTTAACCATAAAACAGTCATGCTTACCGCCGACGATTTAGTCGACGGTCTGTTCGAGGCGACACGCGCGCGAGATTTACCTGGCATGGCAGATGTAGATAGCTCCTTGCTCCTTTTTGCGCGCGAGGTAAAAAAGAATGCCACCGTTGCACTCTCAGGCGAGTGCGCCGACGAAATTTTTGGCGGGTATCCATGGTATCGCGATGGCAACATACTAAATCGTCAGGAGTTCCCATGGTCTAATAATATAGGCTATCGAGCGGGATTTATTAAGCAAGCTGCGCTAGAAGGGATTGACCCAGCCGAATATGTTCAAAAAAGGTATCAGGCAACATGTGACGAGGCAAAAGGCCTAGAAAGTGACGACCAACAGAATAAGCGGATACGCGAGATGTTTATGCTAAATACTAATTGGTTTATGCAAACATTGTTAGATAGAAAAGACCGCTGCACCATGTATAGTGGGCTAGAGGGGCGTGTGCCATTTTGTGACCATCGCATAGCCGAATATTTGTATAACGTGCCATGGGATTTTAAGAACTATAAAGATAGAGAAAAAGGCTTGCTGCGCGAATCGTTAGAGGGTATATTGCCCAAAGAAATTTTATGGCGTAAAAAAAGCCCCTACCCTAAAACACACCACCCTGCATATTACAAACGAGTTTCGTCAATATTAGGCGACATAATTTGCAACCTTAACAGCCCATTGCTAGATGTAGTCGATAAAAAAGCGTTAGAAAACTTGCTTAAAACAAAAGACACAGGCGAGAGGTTTTATGGTCAGTTAATGACGGTGCCACAAACGATAGCATTTTTTATCCAGTTTAACGAGTGGTTGTTGGTTAATAAGGTTAAGTTTGTGTGAGGATAGCAAGCCAGAATGTCAAATGAACATGCTAGCAAACAAATGCCTGGGTAGATGTTTTTTACGCTGCCCGAATGAGTTTTTCGCCGAGATTTACATCTGCATTTTGATTAAGGATTTGTCAAGGCTGGCGCGCTTTTTGCGCCATTCATTTCAGCCTTGACACAATCCTGGCAAAATGCGAAGATTAAATCGCGAAAAACGAGCGGAGCAGCGTAAAATACGCAGTCTGAAAAGATTTAGAGCTTTAAAAGATTCTAATTATCTACCCCACTAATATTTTTTAAAATGGGCAAGGGAAGTGAAGGAATATAAAGTGATTTTCTTTATCCTGACTGAACGTCTTGCCTGTTTTAAAAAATATTAGTTAACTAAGCCCTATCTATAACATCCAAAATTTGTTATTGACTATTTTAAAAAAGTATAGTATGATATAATTAGAAATAAAAGTATTAGCATTTTTCAAGGAAGTGCCTACATATGAAAAAGATTATATCTACCATGTTAACCGCTTTATTAATAATATCACTATGCCCCACGGTGGCAATATCCTCCCCTGGGGCTATGTTTACGTTAAAAGGCGAAGAACGCAATGTTATAGCTAAAGCCACCGTCGCCGATGATTACGATTGGGGGACGGCTAGCATCCAGGCATATAGCCTTGTTCAGCGGCTTATGGCAAGCAACAAAACATCTAACGACGTTACCGTTGCCGTGCTAGATACCGGCTTAGATATCGCCCACCCATATCTAAACGGACGAGTAGAGGACGAAGGCTACAATTTTGAAAGTAACAACAAAGATATAACCGATAATTTTGGGCATGGAACTTTTATGTCTACCATTATAACCAATGCTACAAAGGGCTTAAACAACATTAAAATTTTGCCCATCAAAGTTTCCGAAGGCGGCGAGGCAACAGAATCTAATTTTTGCAGAGCTATACGTTATGCTGTCGATAAAGGCGCAGATGTTATAAACATTAGCTTTGCAACGCCCGATACACCTACCGAAGAAGAAACTCCTTTTGAAGAAGCAGTTGAATACGCAACACAAAACAATGTAGTTGTGGTAGCATCGGCTGGCAACGATTCTAAAGATACTCAATATTATGTGCCAGCGCGTGCCGAAAGTGCTATAACTGTATCGGCTTACGATATAGACGAAAGCCCTGCAAGCTTCTCGAACTATGGCGAGAGTATAGACGTGTGCGCGCCTGGGGTAAACGTCGTTGCAGGCTTCCCCGATGCAATGTATGGGACATCAAGCGGAACATCGCCAGCAGCTGCTTATGTATCTGCCGAGGCAGCCTGTTTAAAAATGATGGACAGAACCTTTACACCTGCCGAAATATCTAATATTATATCTCACTATTCACTTGATAGAGGATATAAAGGTTGGGATAAATACTATGGCAATGGAATAATCAACTGGAGCAACGTGCCAGTTAGGGGTTCTAACCCTGCCGAACAAGTGAACTATAAAGGGTTTAACGATATCGTCGGGCATTGGGGCTTTGATCAAATAGCAAGTTTAATAGACGAAAAAATTATCGACGGATACATTCAGCCCGATGGCACTAAAAAGTTCGAGCCCGAAAACCCTGTAACACGCGCCGAGTTTTTAAAGCTATTAGCAAAAACTGCTGGCGAAGACATAACCCTCGCGCAGGGCGGTAAAAGTTTTAACGATGTACGCAGCGGCGAGTGGTATTACTCTTACGTAATGTGGGCGAGTCGAAATAATATTGTAAGCGGGTACGAAGACGGAGAGTTTAGACCAAGCAATAATATAACGCGTCAAGAAATGGCAATTATGATAGTTAATTACTTAGAATCACAAGGTATGCTGCCCGAAAACGTGCGTAAGGTGCCATTTTCTGGCGAGTTTTTAGCTGTCAACCCCGATGGTTCGGGCACCCTTATTTGGGATTATAATTGGTACCCATTTAACGATTCGTCACATATTGCGGAATGGGCGTTAGAAGATATGCAATGGATGAAATACCTAGGCATTATGAGAGGCGACGATTTAGGCAATTGCAACCCTTCTAGTAATGCAAAGCGTGCCGAAACGGCTGTAATTTTGGTCAACTTAATTGTCAGAGCAGAATCGAACTTTACTTTGGTAAAAGCGTTATAATAGTAATGCAGATAAACACGCATACCTCCTGTTTTTTTACGCTGCCCGAATGAGTTTTTCGCCGAGATTTACATCTGCATTTTGATTAAGGATTTGTCAAGGCTGGCGCGTTTTTTGCGCCATTCATTTTAGCCTTGACACAATCCTGGCAAAATGCTAGGATTAAATCGCGAAAAACGAGCGGAGCAGCGTAAAATACGCAGCTTGAATAGATTTAGAGTTTAAAAGATTCTAAACTTGTTACCCGCTATCAACGTGGCAAAATGGCGAAACTAAGCGAAGGAATAAAGAGTGCCTTCCTCGTCCTGACTGAGCGGTTTTGCCAATTTGCCGCGTTGATAGGCACGCGCGGTTTAGGTGTTTGCAAAATGGTGCAAATACAAACTCGATTGCCCATTTTAAAAAATATTAGATATTACATCCTAAAATAACCCTTGACTTTCCCCACCCAATACTATATAATATTATCAACAAAATCTCTACCGAAAAAAGGATTGAGCATAAATGAAATTCACATGTAATTTAGCAGAAATTCAAGAAGCAACTAACGCTACAATAAAGGTATCTTCTAGTTCTTCGCCACAAATAGAGCTAATGGGTATATACATAGTTGCAAAAGGCGATAACGTCGTTTTAACTTGCAATAACCTAGAACTTAGCATAGAAGACACAATTAATGCCAAGGTAGAAGAACAGGGCGAGATTATTCTGCATGCAAGACTATTCTCTGATATCTTAAATAAACTAAGCGGCGAGACGGTTTCCATAGAAACTAAATCTAATGGCGACGATAGCCAAATTTTAACGGTTAAAGCAGGGCGCAGCAAGTTCGATTTAACCTCGCTAACCGGCAATAACTTCCCTACTACACCAATTGTCGATAGCGCATATGAAGTTACAATAATTGCCGATGTGCTAAAAGATTTAATTAAATCTACCGCCTTTGCTGCAGGGGTTTTGGCCCTTGGTAAGCGCGATTTAACTGGTTGTTTGCTAGAAGTAACCGAAAGTTGCATACGCATGGTAGCATTAGATGGCTACCGACTAGCCTTGTGCGAATACGCAATAACCGATAAATCTTCAATAGGCAAGGTAACCATTCCGGCAAAATCTCTTACCGAGTGGCTAAAAATTGCACCCGATGAACCTATAGACGTCAAAATTAAAGCCAGCGATAAATTCGTTGCCTTCGAGTATGGTAATATCAGATGGACCAGCCGCGTTATAGCAGGCGATTTTGTCGATTACAATAAAATTATCCCAGCCGAGTGGAAGACAACTATTACCATGCCAAAAGCTAGAGTTCAACTAGCTGTAGAGCGTGCTGCAACCGTTATTTTAGGCGATATTGCCAAGGCGCCAATTTCTATCGACATAACTGCCGACGGGCTTAATTTTGAGTGTACCACAACGGCAGGGAACGCCGAGGATATGGTAAATGTGGCGGTAAATGGCGATAATTTTAAAATAGGCTTTAACCATCGCTTTTTGCTAGAGGCGTTGCGCAACGTGCATACCGAAGATGTTAAAATAGAGATGATAAGCCCGCATAATCCTGCGCTTATTACACCAATAGAGAAGGACGATAAAAAACTTAAATCATTGCATTTGGTTCTTCCTGTTAAATTATAGAAGAAAGATAAAGCCAGAAACTTCTGGCTTTTGAGTTATATAATATTACTGTCTTATGATAATAAACAATATACATTTAAAAAGTTTTAGAAATCATGCCGACCGCAGCTTTACGTTTGCCCCAGGCTTAAACCTTATTTGTGGCGAAAATGGTGTCGGTAAAACTAATATCCTTGAAGCTATACACTTAATTGCAACAAGTAAATCACATCGCGGCGCACGTGAACGCGAGATGATAGAGTATAACAAGCCTTGCTCGGGTGTAGCTTTAAAGTACTTTGCTCAAGAGCGCGACCAAACACTTTCGGTAACCTTAGAGCATAATGCCAAGCGGCATTTTTGCCATAATAACGTTGCCATTAAGCGGACGTCTGACCTTTTAGGCTTGCTTAATATTGTCATTTTTACGCCCGACGACCTGCAACTTATAAAGGGCTTACCTGGGCTTCGTCGCCGTTTTTTAGATTTAACCATTTGTCAAGCCAAGCCTAAATACTTTAGTGCACTTTCTAGCTATAATCGAGTAGTGTATCAAAAAAACGAGTTGCTAAAACGCGAGGCAGATAGTGACACGCTAGAAATCTGGAACGAGCAGCTTGCCGATTATGGCGCAACAGTGGCAGAGTATCGCCGCGACTTTTTACGATATTTAGCCGCCATAACTGCCGATAAATTTAGTGAAGTAGTCAACCATAAATTATCGCTTAGGTATATAAATAATTACACGGATGATGCTAAAATTAATAACCCCACAAGCATTGCAAAAGCCTCACTAGAGCCGCGCGATAAAGAAAGTGTCAAGCAGGATATATTATCCGCCATTAACCGCCATGCTAAAAAAGAACGCAGGTACAAAATGTCTATCATAGGCGTGCATCGTGACGATTTTAGTTTTGCAATGGATAATAAGCCCGCCAAAGCCTTTTGCAGCCAGGGTCAGCAGCGTACAATTGTTATTTGTACAAAGCTAGCAACCGTTATGTGGTTAGATATGTGCGCCAAGGATAAGCCAATTTTATTGCTTGACGATGTTTTTTCGGAATTAGACGATAATAGGCAGCATTATATATTGCAAAATATTGAAGGCATGCAAACTATAGTTACATCTACAACCGATAATATTGTAAAGGAGTATGCAAAATGTATTTATATATAGGTGGCGATAAAACCATTAGAATGCAAGACGTCGTGGCGGTTATAGATATCGAAAATACCACTACATCTAAGCACACGCGTAAATTTTTAGCCGCAGCAGAAGAGCGGGGAAACATAACCGAAACAACTAAAGAAATGCCCAAAAGTTTTGTTGTAGAGTCTCCTACAGTTGGGCTTAATGCCACGGAGCATGTAGATATATCCAATGCTGATGCCGACCAAAAAGTGTACCTTTGCGGCGTACATACTTCTACAATTAATCAGCGTTCATCTGATAGGTAAAAGGAGGATTTTAATATGGAATACGAAAAAATTATGAAATTATACGAAACAAATTCCATAGGTGAACATTGCCTTTTAGATAGTAGCATTAAAATGGGAACGAATAATAAAATAGGCAAGTATTGCAAAATTGGAAGCAACTCTGCGGTGAAAGGTAACAATACCATAGACGATTACGTTACGATAGTAAATAGCAAAGTGGCAGATGATTGCAAATTCTCCATGGGTGGTAAAATATTCCATTGCCCTAAAATTGCCAAGGGTGCGCGCGTGGGTTCCTTTGCAGAAGTCCGTCATTGTGAGTTATCAGCCGATTCTACAATAGGCAGCTTAACCAGTCTATATAAAACTCACGTGGGCGAAAACTCTATTGTGCTAGGTGATTGCGACATTGACGATGCCCAAATTGGTGCCGAAACACTAATAGGAGAAACTTGCGATATCAATAGAGGTGTAAAAATAGGCGACTTTGTTACCATCGGTAATAATGTGGTAATAGGCACAATGACAGAGATTGCCGACGGTGTAAGCATTGGTTATAACGTTAAAATAGGCAAAAATGCAAGGATTATCCACGATGTTCCCGATAATACTAAAATACCCGATAAAGCTGATGTGGATAAAATGTATGCCGAGGTTAATTTTTTTACTAAAAAAAGCCCTAGCTTTACAAAATGGGCTAACTTTGTAAGGGATGCCGCTATAAAAAAACACCCAATAATGTCTATTTCCTCCGATAGAGTTTTGCGTTCGGTGCTATGGAGAGAGAATAATAACAGCGATTTTAAGTATGGGTTAAGAGATTTATTCGGTATTATAAAAAAACAGCCAGCAAAAAATGATGCCAGCGGAAAGGATATGCCGATAAATAATAAAAGATAATTGAGAATACTCAATTATCTTTTGTTATTTATGAATTATGATCTATTCCTACACTCCAGCTTAATCTGCGTGCCACTAAAATCAAAAGCCGTGCGCAACTGATTCTCAATATACCTTAAGTACGAAAAGTGCATTAATTGCGAATCGTTAACAAATAGTACAAAAGTAGGCGGGTTAACGCCTGTTTGCGTAGAATAATATATCTTCAACCGCTTGCCCTTATCGGCTGGCGGTTGTGTTTTAAGCGTAGCTTCGCCAATAATATCGTTTAACGCACCAGTTGCAACACGCTTGGTCGCCTGCCCCACAACAAACTTAACTTTCTCAAAAACGTGGTTAGTTCGCAAGCCCGTCTTGGCAGATATATAAATAATCGGCGCATAAGTGCAAAATATAAGCTTATTGCGAATCTCTTTCTCAAATTTTTTAACCGAGTCATTATCCTTCTCTATCGCATCCCATTTATTAACCGCTATAACTATCGGCTTGCCATTATCATGCGCATATCCAGCAATTTTTGTGTCCTGCTCGGTAACGCCTTCGGTGGCATCTATCATGTGCAATACACAATCAGCACGGTCCATACTATTTAAGCTGCGAATCACACTATAATGCTCTATATTCTCGTCAATCTTACCTCGCTTGCGCATGCCAGCGGTGTCTATCAGCACATAATCCTTGCCATTATAATCTAGCCTAGTATCAATACTATCGCGCGTGGTGCCAGCAATGGGCGAAACTATAACACGCTCTTGATTAAGCAACTTATTAATAAGCGACGATTTACCACTGTTAGGCTTACCCACAATAGCAATCTTAAGCGCATCATCGTCGGAATCAACTTCATCATCATTTTTAGGGAAGCGCGTTATAACCTCGTCTAGCAAATCGCCAATCCCTATCCCATGCACACTACTTACGCAATAAGGGTCACCCATGCCAAGTGTGTAAAAGTCAAACTTCGCCAGCTCCGCCTTGGGTAAATTATCCGATTTATTACATACAAGTATAGTAGGTTTGCCGCTTTTAAGCAAAAGCCGCGCCACCTCGGTATCGGCAGCTGTTACACCAATGCGGACATCGGTCACCATTATCACTACATCGGCCAGGTCAATCGCCATTTGCGCCTGCGTGCGGATATTCTTTAATATTAAATCATCAGATTTCGGCTCAAATCCGCCGGTGTCTATCATCTGGAAATCCACGCCGTTCCAGGTCGCCGTCGTGTAAACCCTATCACGCGTTACACCAGGGGTATCCTCTACAATCGAGATTCGCTTACCCGCTATTTTATTAAAAAGTGTGGATTTACCAACGTTAGGACGACCCACAATTGCTAAAGTTTTCATATCGTTATACCTTTCGTTTTAAGTTACGATAAACTTACTCAATAACATTTATCATAAACTTATCCTTTTGTAATACTCCCGCAGGCAAATCCAGCTTAATTTCGGTCAACACCCGGCGTTTAATATAGCTAACGTTAAACTCAACAGTAGCAACACTTGATATATTATCCAAAACATCTTTCGTGCCAAATAACGTTACCTCGTCAGGGCAATCTATCGTTTTACCATCGGCATTAGTAGCGTTTATTTGCACAGGTACAGTTTTAGCATAATACACCTCTGCCGTTACACTAACTTGCTCAGGCGATATATTAAGCTCAACATTGGTAATCTCAACATCATTCCCTGATAGCAATTTATACCCATTTGTTTGGGTAAAAGAAGCCGTCGCGCCAGTTAAATTTATCGGAACCTCTACTCTATCAATTGTAAGCAGGGTATTTTGCGCGCCACTTATTGTTACCTCGCCCACGCTAGGAGCATGCGAATAAAGCACATAATCGGCAGGCATCTTACCCTCTTGAACAACTAAAACAGGGAATTTTTTGGTGGCAAGCGTGTCTATATTAACCGAAAAATTATCCACCGTCTGCTTAACAACGCTTAAATCTGCCGATGGCAATTGAATATTAAGCGGAATAACATGCGTGCCAACCGATAGATAATTAGATAAATCGGCAATTACACTTATGTTTTTATTGTTAGCGCGTTTTACCATGCTTCTTGGCCCGCGAATAGTTATATTCATAGATTTATCCGAATCGTCTATAGAATTAGAAACAACCAAGCTATGCTCGGTTAGCATGCTATAGTTAGACACCACAATAGGGACATTGTAAATAGTTGCCTCTGTCTGCGGGTTTAAAAATGCCACTACATAATACCAAAAGAATATCGCTAATAATAAAGAAAGTAATTTTAAACCAATGTTTCGGGTTAAAAGTCGGCTGACAGATATTTTCATTCGTCATTTCCTCCTTTATCATCGGGTGCAAAACTCATCTCGGTATTACCATGCGTATCCTGGCCCTGCAGGGCAGAATCTTTAGAAAACACATTCCACCAATGTTTAGGCTTATCAAAAGTTTCATCCGGAGGGTTATATATAGATTGCAACGCCGCCTTAAGCGTGGTAACGGTTAGATTTCGCGTTAAATTACCGCCCGATGCGATAGAAATCTTTCCCGTCTCTTCACTTGTTACAATAACCATGCAATCGCTAACCTCGCTAATGCCAATTGCAGCGCGATGACGAGTGCCAAGCTCTAAACTAAGGTTAGGGTTTTGCGTAAGCGGCAAAAAGCACGAGGCAGCGTATATCCTACCACCGCGGATAATAGTCGCACCGTCGTGCAGCGGCGTGTTAGGCACAAAAATATTCATCAGCAGCTCGGACGAAATATCACTTTGGATAACAATACCTGTTCTAACAATATCGTCAATTTTCTCGGTACGCTCAATAATTATAATACTACCTATCTTTTTATTGGCAAGCCCAACGGTCGCCTCGCATAATTCGCCAACAATAATTTCAGATTTATCTATAGCTTGAGTGTCTTTAGGCAAAAACATCCGCACAAATTTAGACCGCCCCATTTGCTCAAGCGCGCGTCTAAGCTCAGGCTGAAAAACAACTAGGAGGGCAATTAACCCTACCTGAGTTGCCGCCTGAAGTATATAATTAACGGTGTGCAGCCCTAAAAATTGGCTTAATTGCTGAATTATAAGCAACACAAGTATACCCTTTAGCAGCAGCTCGGCACGCGTGTAGCGTATAAGCTTTAAAAAGGTATAAATTGCAAGCGCGACGATTATAATATCGCAAACATCGCGGATACCAATGAAATTGTTTGTAATTAAAGGCATAAACTTTGGCACCTTCTTTCGATAACATGGCAAAAATAAAGAAGTGAGAGAACCCTATTTTTTTACTTCCCCAAGTTCTTCGCAACGCGCGGATAATTTTTAGGCGTAGCGGCGGTTTTAGATATTATAACAACCGAGTGAATTATTTTATCTCGCGCATTTTCATCACCCTTGTTACAACTCACACCGCCCTCCGCACATTCTCCCTTGGCATGCTTATTGCTAGCTCCAGCCGATGCACTCGGCACACTACTTATAATTTTGCACTCGGTATCAATTTGCAGCTCATTAAGCTGGTCAAGTTCGGGCAGACAATATTTTTTGATGCTAATATTATCGCCACCTAACCGAATAATTAAATCTCGGCTTAACTCAAGTTCGTCTTCTGGCTCGGGGCCTTTCATGGCAATCACACACCCGCCCACCTTAACCAGCGGTAGGCTAAGCTCTGCCAAAACACGCATGTTACTAACCGCGCGCGAAACCACAACATCAAACCCCTCGCGCATCTCGCTGCTACGTCCTAAATCTTCAGCTCGGGCATGTATGGCAGAAACATTCACAAGCCCAAGCTGCGCCGATACATCTTTTAAAAAAGTAACGCGCTTATTTAAGCTATCTATTAAAGTAAATTTACAGTCTGGTCGGGTTATCGCCAAAGGAATACCCGGGAACCCTGCGCCAGAACCAATATCTGCCACCATTGCTCCATTTGGGATATACCGTGAGATTGCCAAACTATCGATAAAGTGCTTGGTGCAAACTTCATCACGCTCGGTTATGGCGGTTAAATTAAACTTGGCATTGGTCTCTATTAGTAGGTTATAATACTTCTCGAACTTCTCGTCATTAAATTGATGTTCCATAATTACTTATTCAAACGCGATTCTAGCTCGTCCATCTGCTTGGCAATTTCAAGCGGTAAATGCTCACCAAAGCGCGACATAAACTCGCGAATCCCTTTTAAATCTTCCAGCCAAAGTGAGCTATCCACCTTTAACAACTCAGCCATCTGCCCATCGGTAATATCTAAGCCATCAATATTGATATCATCTGCTTTAGGTAATAATCCAATAGCCGAAGCGTCAGCTTCTACTTCGTTATTAGTACGCGAAACTATCCAGTTTAGCACGCGCAAATTATCGCCAAAGCCGGGCCATAAAAACTTGCCGTTATCATCTTTTTTAAACCAGTTAACGTGGAATATTTTAGGCGGATTAGCCACTTTTTTACCTGTTTCAAGCCAGTGAGCAAAGTACTCGCCCATGTTATATCCACAAAACGGAAGCATAGCAAACGGGTCGCGACGTACAACACCAACAGCTCCTGCGGCAGCGGCAGTTGTTTCACTAGCCATAGAGCTACCAATAAACACACCATGGTTCCAATCAAATGCCTCGTATACCAACGGCGCGGTTTTAGCACGACGTCCACCAAACACAATGGCAGATAATGGCACGCCTGCAGGATTCTCGAACTCGGGCGATATACAAGGGCAATTTTTAGCCGGCGCGGTGAATCGGCTATTAGGGTGCGCACCTGGTGTAGACGAATCGGGGTGCCACTCGTTACCACGCCAATCAATAGCATTTGCAGGCGGCTCGCCATCGGCACCTTCCCACCAAACGGTGTTATCTTCTGGGTTAAACAATACATTGGTAAATATGGTATCACGCTTGGTAGATTCTAACGCGTTAGGGTTAGTTTTAGTAGATGTAAACGGTGCAACACCAAAGAACCCATTCTCGGGGTTAACCGCCCAAAGCCTGCCATCGCTGCCTGGTCGAATCCAAGCTATATCATCGCCTACCGTCCATACTTTATAATCCTGTAAAATTTTAGGCGGAATAAGCATTGCAAGGTTAGTTTTACCACAAGCAGACGGGAAGGCAGCTGCGATATATTTAATATCTCCCTTAGGGTTTTGCAAGCCCAAAATTAGCATGTGCTCGGCAAGCCAGCCTTCGGTTTTACCAAGATAAGATGCAATCCTTAACGCAAGGCACTTTTTACCTAGTAATACATTACCACCATAGCCCGAGTTTATGCTCATAATAGTGTTATCCTGTGGGAAGTGAGTAATATAGCGTTCGTCTGCATTAAGCTCGGCAACCGAGTGCCAACATTTAGTAAAATCGTCGCTCTCCTCACCCAATTGCTCTAACGCTTGGTCGCCTATGCGAGTCATGATATTCATGTTAAGCACTACATATCGGCTATCAGTAACCTCTATACCTACTTTACTAAAGCTAGAACCTTTAACACCCATTATAAATGGGACAATATACATAGTTCTACCTTTCATTGCTCCGTTGTACAAAGCTTTAAGCCTAGCGTACATTTCATCGGGTGCTAGCCAGTTATTGGTAGGCCCTGCCTCGTCTTTAGTAGGAGTGCAAATAAAAGTCCTATCCTCCACACGCGCTACATCGTTAAGGGCTGTGCGATAGTAATAACACCCAGGCAGTTTCTCGGCATTAAGCTCTATTAGCTCGCCATCTGCTACAGCGTCATCTGCTAACGATTTCAGCTGAGCCTTGCTCCCATCAATCCAAACAACATTATCTGGATTCAAAAGGTCTGTCGCTTCTTTGATAAACTTTAGTACATAAGGGTTGTTAGTCGGCATAATTTAGGTTAGCTCCTTTTTTAACAAATGTTTTACATCTTTGTAAATTATATTACTCAGCAGGCTTAGCATATTCAAACTTTATAGTACCATTGTATCGCGGAACGGTTACTTTATCCATTTTTCTGATAGATAGCTCGAACCCATACTTGCTAAGTAAATCGTATACACCATTTCGGATTTTTAACGCTGCCTCTAACTGGTTAGGGTCGCCTATTGCAGTTATTTCGTATGGTGGAGAATACGCCTTGCCATTAACGGTTACAACGCTTCCTACACAACGCACCGATGTTGTAGAAAGCAACCGCTCACCATTTAGCGATAACGCCTCGGCTCCTGCATTACGCAACTCGTTAATAGCCTGTAATAAATCGCTATCGTGGATTATATAAAGCCCTGCCGCCTCGCCACCTGCTGCTACATTTTGACTATCGCTAAGCGAGAACACTACCCCCGGGCCGTTTAGATTAACCAAGCCAGCCGATTCGTTTGCAGCGTTAAGCTGGTCTAACATCGCTTGGGCAGAGTCCGAGTTCGACGCAATTAAATCTTGATACTTTGCTAAATCTTGCTTATATTGGTCCACCTGCGCTAACAGTTCGTCGTTCTTGTTCTTCTCGTTCATAACCTCGTTTACAAGGGTATCTACACGTTGCGAGCTAGTAGGGAATAAGGTGCTGTTTTTTATAACACTCTTAATTTGCAAGCTTAAAGCAAAACCAACTATCAAACAAATAATAGCAATATAGGTTTTAGTGGTAAACCTCGCAGGTTTTTCCGACTTTATTTGGTCAACATGCTCGGCAATTAAAGGCGAGTAGTTGGTAGAACTATCAAAACTTTGGTACTCTTCGCTTGTAGGTGCAGATTCCGCCTGAAGCTGTTTTATAGGCCTGCGCGCTGCCTTGCGCTTGCTTTTAGTTAATTTTTTTGACAAATTTTCCACTTCCAATATAGCTGAAATTTTTTATGATAGTATTTATTATGCGTTATATTTTTTTCTACACGTACTCATGAAAATACCCTTTTGTACCGCTAGATACATCGAGCGCGCCCCTTACTTTATCACCTATCTGAGCTTTTATATCGTTATACAAAATTATCTTCTCGTTTAAACCGTCAATAGTTCCTAAAACTACATCCAAATTACCAAGCTTCACTATAATATTATTAGAATCAGCCAAATTAATTATAGTAGGGGTAATAGAATATTGCGCGCATATATCTACAATTTGCTTATACTCCTCTAGCTGAATATTATCTTGCGTGGTAAAATCAAGCCCAGGCGATGTTTGCGCATTAGTTATACCAAGTAGCTCGGCACCTACAGGCGTATGCCACGGAGTAAACTCTAATACTCTACCAGCAGAGTTAACATAAATTAACGCGTTATCGTGGAATATGTACGAATATGCAGAATCCTCTTTAATATTAAATTTCATTCGGTTAGGAAAGTGCCTAGTTACAATAACTTGCTTAACATACGGAATAGTTTCAAGAGTATCTTCGATTTTTTTTGTTGCGTACCAATTGATATTTTTACCCACCAAGCGGTCGGCATAGGTTTGCAGCTGCGTAAAGGTATGGTCGCTTGCACCAATAATATCTATTTTTGATATTCTAAAAAAGGGAGCAGTGTAGGCAACAACAATTAAAATTGAGCATAAAATTGCAAAGACAATTAATCGACGTTTTGCCTGACGTCGGCGCGCGCGCTTGCGTTTGTTTATGCGCTCGTGCGTTTGCTGGCTAAATTGTGGGGTTACGCGTCGTTTTCTGGGTCGTTTCATAACGAATAATCCTCTTTTTTGGTAAAGAATTGTTGCAAAAAAATATACTATCACTTATAAGGATAGTATATAATAACATGGAACGATTGTCAAGGGGAAATTCAAAAAAGGCAAACATAAGCCAGAGCTGAAGGTTTACCTTAAAAACGTCAGCTATCGCTTTTTTTACGCTGCCCTCGTCGCTAACCGCCTTCACTCGGCTAGTTTTTGCCAAGAGCGCAAAAACGTCGCCTATGTTCCGCGTTGCTCCTCTTATCCCGCAAAACGAAGGACGCGTTTTGCGGGAGCCCTATTTTTTTACGCTGCCCGAATGAGTTTTTCGCCGAGATTTACATCTGCATTTTGATTAAGGATTTGTCAAGGCTGGCGCGCCTTTTGCGCCATTCATTTCAGCCTTGACACATCCTGGCAAAATGCTAGGATTAAATCGCGAAAGGCTCGTCGGGTTGCGTAAAAATTACGCGGTTTGAATAGATTTAGAGCTTTAAACGTTTCTAATTATCTGACCCACTAATATTTTTTAAAATGGGCAAGGGAAGCGAATGAATAAAGAGTGACTTTCTCGTCCTGATTGAGCGGCTTGCCTGTTTTAAAAAATATTAGTTAGCAAGCTATAAATATATCGCAGCCATTCTGCAAATACCTAAACTAAGCAAAGGTATAAAGAGCGACTTCCTCGTCCTGCCTTTGCGGTTTAGGTGTTTGCAAAATGGCGTTAATAAGATTTTTCATTCATATCTTGCGTATAGATTGCGGGTCGAAGCCCGCAATGACAGCGTTACAATTATAAAATTGAGTGAAACGAAAATCTATTACATTCATTCTGCATTATTAATTATTATTTCTGCATTATATTTTCATAATATTTCTCCATCTCGGTTACCATCTTTTTTGCGGTAAAGCGTTTTTTATAAGTATTAATGCAATTATTTTTTAAACCTTTATCATCTTTCAATAACTTTTCCATTGCCGCCGCCATACTATGCGAATCCTTTTGCGGCACAACATATCCATTTATTCCATTAGTGATAATCTCGGGGTTTCCTCCAAAATTACTAACAACAGCCGGCTTACCAAGGCTCATACCCTCCATTAACGCAAGGCTGGCAGCTTCTGTCCCAAAACTAGCATTAAGTTGAATATCCATGGCATTCATAAGTAAAGTGACATCGTCTAAAAAGCCTACAAAAAACACATTTTTATTAAGTACGCCTAGGTTTTTAGCCCATAGCTTAAGGTTCTTCTCTTCATCACCGGTGCCTGCTATAACCACCTGAATCGGCACATCATTACTCTTAAGCATTTTTGCAGCCTCTACAATATACCTTTGCCCTTTAACCAATGTAAGCCTGGCAGCAATAGCGGCTATGGGCACCTCGGGGTTTAATCCATACTTAGTGCAAAAATCTAGCTTATCATCATTACCTTTTACCTCTAACGGCTCGACACCATTGTATATCACCTTAATTTGCTCTGGCTCTACACCCGTTAAAATCAAGTTCTGCTTAGCCGCCTCGCAAACCGCTATAATCCCATCGGCTGCATATTTATTAAGCCACTTGTTAAGCTTGTATCCCCAGCCGCGGGTCAAATATTCATCAGGAGGGAAGACGCTATGCCGCGTGTATACCATTTTAGCTGTGGTGGCAATTTTACCCGCAATTCTCCCCGAAAGTGTGCTGTGCGTGTGGATAATATCTGGCTTTAGCTTAAACAAAATTTTACAAAGCGACATTACTCCATGCCGACTAAAAGATTTATCAGCTATTCCCTCAGCCTCGATTATTTGCACACCACAAGCCGCTGCTTCGGCCGACAGCTTACTATTTTGCGGCAAAATTACAATACAATCATATCGCTCACGGTCGTAATTTTTAAGGTAGGTAATTAAATACTTGCCCGCCCCACCTACGTTTGTATCCGATAATATATGTACCACCCTAGTTTTGCCAGGCGTCTTTTTAGGCGCAAGCGGCTGCTTCTCGGGCGCTTTAGGCTTCTCTACCTTTTTAGCCTTTGCCACATCAGTCGGTGCAGCAACCTTTGCACTATCAACATTTTTTTGTTTTTTCATTTTTGTATCCCCCATTAGTCTTCAACCTGCCTTGTCGCCGCTATACCTAAGCCTAAGAATATCCAAAACATTAAGAAGACGCGATAGTTATACCATACATAATCAAACGCACCTTGCATCATAAACCCTAAAAACCCGCTGACAATGGCGACAATTATTATAGCCTTAAAACTTTTTTTATGCACCCCGCCTGTCGAGGTTATAGGTTTAGTTTTTAAATATGCGTTTAGTAATTGCAAGCAATATACAATAATTATAGATATCAATAATATAAGCGTAAAGACAGACATCTCTGCCATTACTTCTAAGTAAATATTATGCGCATGCGGAGCAATTATCATGCTATACGAGTAGAATGGATATATTAAAGCAAACGCAGCCGAAGATAACCCAACGCCCATGAACCAATAATCTTTTAACATGGCAATTGTGCCAAGCCATATCATAACTCGGTACGATGTTGATGTATCGCTTAAATTACCTATGCTTGTAAAGCGTTCGATTATCGATTGTGGCAATACAAATGGTGCTATACATAAAGCTAATGGCAAAAGGGCAAAATAGCGTTTATCGATAAATAATATAAATACCATAACCGTTAAAATTAAAGCCAACCAACACCCGCGGCTTTGGGTGAATATCATACACAATAGCATAACGCCTAAAGCACCTAAAAAGAATATTTTAGGTATAGGCTTTTTAACCCACCAAAATAACGCCGCCGCTAAAGGAATGGTCAATAATAAGTACTCGCCCAATACATTAGGGTTGCCTAAAGTAGAGTATACTCTAACCGATATCCCCGTGAACATAGATTCATCTAACCACGCATGCCCTAAATTATTACCAAAATATTGTTGATACACGCCATATAACGCAACAATCAGTCCAGATGTTACAAAAGTTGTGCATGCCCAAAGCAGACGTTTAGGCGAGTTTATAGTTTTGATTGCAACAAAGTACATTCCTATAAATGCAGCGTAAATTAGCCATACTTTAATTGCGCTAGTCGTAGCAAGCGATGTTATTGCGTATATCCCACTAACTACAATAAATAACGCAACAAGCCAATCCACTCCGCTTAATCCTAAAAATTTACTATGCTTGGTTGCCGATTTACTCGCAGAATCTGCTATATTATTAGACGGGTTGCCAAAAGCTATAACGCGGCAAATTAAGCTAACTATAGATGCAACCGCCAAAGCAACACAAGCCATAGTAGGTATAAAAGGAGCCAAAAAAATCAGCGCAAAAAAGAAGATTTCAAACCTAGTAAAAAGCCAGAATAAAGTGCTATCCTGTAAAAAACTTGGCAGCTTGCTAACCCGAATTTTTTGTGTAATTGTATCGACTGTTTTAGAAACTCCACGCACAATAAGGCTATCGTCAATTGCCGCCGCCGCGCTATTATTATAGCATGCACCGCCAAGAGCAGAGCTATCGAAAGCCGCACGCGTTTTAACCTGCGCCGACGTTAAGCAATTGCCAATTATACTTTGATTGTACAAGCTTTGCACACTTTTGATACAATTTTGAATTAATTCAGGTATCATTATTATACCCCTTCGCTAGATTTTTCACTTAAATGAGTCTTACCGATATAACCTTTTTTATATGCTACCAACCATAAATACCCCATTACCATATTACTAGATATCCCCTGCGCCAATGCCAAACTCCATATCGCAACGTGGTTTGTAGCCACTAATATCAGCGCAAAAGATATATTAACCACTATCCCGATTATTGCCGAAATCATAGGTGTTTTGCCATCTTTATGCGCATAAAAAGCTTTGCACAATACTTCGTTTACTCCTAGCGCAAGCATGCCGACACAATAAAAACGTAAGGCTGTGGCTGTAATCATGGTCATGTCAGCGGTAAACTCGCCATGTTGATATAATATTCTAATTATAAGCGGCGCAAAAAGCATAACGCCAATCATAACCGGCAGCGTAATTAGTAATATAGATTTTACCCCAGTCGTCACTAACTTATTAAAAGCACTATCGTCATTTTTCACCAGCGAAAGTTTAGGGAAAATATAATTTGTTATGGCATACGAGAACACGCCTACAACTAAAATATATATCCTGTTAGCATAGCTTAAAGCTGTTACCGAGCCTTCACCTAATTGCGATGCAAAACGTTGGTTAATTAGCACACAAATTGGTTGCACCCAGGCAGAAATTAAAATAGGGATGCTTATTTTTGCAGCTTGTAGCAAATTTTTATCTTTAAAATTAACTACAAATGTATACTTAAACTTCTTTTTAATAAGAGATGGAACTTGAACCAACGCTTGCAAACTCCACGCTATAGTAAGCGCAACTGCCAAACCATAAATACCAAAGAACTTATTAAAGAATACTATGTATATAATAACCGCCAGGTTAGAAATAAGGCTAATAATGGCAGGAATCTTAAACTCGTCTAAGCTTTGAAGCACGCCGACAAATACATACGCAATAGTGGTAAATATAAGGCTAGGCAAAATAATTATAAGCAAATTAGTAGCAAGCATTGCAATATCTGGCGTGTACCCTGGTGCCATAAGGTGGATAATATAGCTTGCAAATACCGAGCCAATAATTACAAATGCAATGGATATAATAACAACAATATTTAAAAAATTACTAGCAAATTTATACGCCTCACGCTTGCCTTTTTCTGCCATTATCTCGTTAAAAACAGGGATAAACGTCGACATAACAGCCGCCCCTAGGCATAGGTCAAAAAAAAGCGTGGGAATCTGGCTAGCGGTGGTAAACGCATCATTTATTCCACCTAGCGCATACGTTTTAAGCACAAAACTATCACGCAGCACACCCATAATTTTAGAAAGCATAATAGCGACCGATATAAACCCAACCGTCCGCACACTTTTTAAGTTTAGTATTTTTTTGATATTAATCATATATGCTTAAGCTTCAGACGTGCCAGTCGCAGGCGCGCCATCGGGTTTCTCGATAACATTTTCGATATAAGCACCAACTAATGCTTCTAGCAATTCGTCGCGCTCTAATCGGCTAATAATACCACGCGCACCCTTGTGGCTGGTAATATATGTCGGGTCGTTAGAGACGATATATCCAACTAATTGAGTAACCGGGTTATATCCTTTTTCTTTTAACGCATAATAAACCTCAGATAATATCTGCTGCGTCTCGTATTTATTAATTTCGCTTAAAGATATTTTTGTTGTTTCATCCACAAAAATCAACTCACTTTAGTTATATATTGATATCAATACTCCGCCTGCATTACTCCCGCATTTCCGCCTTACACTTCTCTCTTACTTTAGTCAAAATCTTATCCAGCTCTAGCGCCACTTCATCTTCGGTCAAAGTTTTATCCTTAGCCCTAAAAGTAAGTGTATACGCCACACTTTTTTTACCTGCCGCCACCTGCTCGCCACAATAAACATCAAATAACGCAATACTCTCTAAAATATTCACTTTGGCACTACGCATAGCTTTTTCGATATCCCCAACTAATACATCGTCATCTACAATTAACGCAATATCACGCTCGGTTTTAGGGTATTTAGGCAGCGGAGTATGCGTCTTGTTCAAATTAGCCGCCGCTATGGCTGCGTCATAATCAATATCCGCCAAGTATACATCGCACTTTAACCCAAAATTAGCTGCAATTAATGGCGATACCCTGCCAATTATCCCAATAGTCCGCCCTCTAACTATAAGCTGCGCCGCTTGATACTTATGATACACATCGTTACCACTTTGGTTTAAATCTATCGGCTTAAACTCGTATGGCTTAACGCCTAACGCATCTAAATAACTCTCGATAGTCCCTTTTAGTGTAAAAAAGTCAACGTTATCGCCATACGCACCTAACACTAAACGTAATTTTTCATCAGGCAAATCATGTTCTTTATCGTTAGACGGAATATAAACTTTTGCCATCTCGTACATTAAGGCAGATTTATTGCTATTGTTATAATTGACCGATAGACAATAAAGCATACTTGTAACCGCCTGCGTGCGCATTATAGAATGCTCCTGACCCAAAGGCTTTTTAAGGGTAAGCACGTTCGGCAGGTCTAAAGCTGCTTTAGCGTAATCGGCAGGGTCTATAAACGAGTATGTCATAATTTCGTTATATCCGCAAGCTGTAAGCGTAGAATTTGTAAGGTTAGCAAGCACTTGTCGGCGGGTTAACATGCCATTAGATACCCCGCGGATAGATGTAGAAGGTATATTATTATACCCATAAAACCGTGCAATCTCTTCGGATAAATCTGCCATCGCCTCAAACTCAGCAACCTTTTGGTCACTATCTTTATCGCCCCAGCTCATGGCAATATCGCGGCGGATAGTAGGAATTATAGCTTTATCGCCATCTATTTTAATATCCACCTTGTTCAAAATTTCTATCATTTGCTCTTTAGTGATATCGGTGCCAAGTAATCGGTTAATCTCATCGCTATCAAAGGGAATCTTTTTAGGTTCTGCCAGCGATTTATATATATCAACCGTCCCGCCTATTATATCCCCACACTTCAAGATGTTAACCAACTCACACGCACGGTCTAACGCGATGCGAGCAATATTCTCATCAATACCCTTTGCATACCTAACCGAACTCTCGGTGCGCAAGCCAACGCGCTTCGCCGTCCACCTAACGCTAGTCTGCTCAAAATTAGCACACTCAAATAAAATAGTAGAGGTATTCTCGTCTATCCCGCTGTTCTCGCCACCCATAACCCCTGCAATTACCATAGGTTTAGAATCATCGGCTATAACTAAATCGTCGGTTGTCAACGCGCGCTCTATACCATCTAAGGTAACCAAACTTTCGCCCTGTTGTGCCATGCGAATATTAACTTGGCTGCCACCTATTTTAGAGTAATCAAACGCATGAAGCGGCTGCCCATACTCTAAACATATATAATTGGTTATATCAACAATGTTATTAATCGAACGAATGCCCGAAAGCTCTAGCCTATCCGCCAACCACTTAGGCGACGGCTCAATTTTAACATTCTCGACAACGCGCGCGGTGTAACGCTTGCAAATATCTTGCGCACGCCCCTCTGCAACACTAATTTGTATATAATCGTCGATATTTTTATCATTAGCTACAAACTTTGGTTGTTCCATAGTAAATGGCGCGTTAAAGGTAGCTGCCGCCTCTTTTGCTATGGCTATAATGCTCTGGCAATCTGGTCGATTCGCCGTTAACTCAACCTCGGCAATAACTTCGCATAGACCAAGACAGTCATGTATATCGCGCCCAACTTCCACCGCGTGGGGGATACTAACTAATCCCTCATGCTCGCCATTTAGAATCATAATCCCGGTCGCCTCACCCTTAGGCGTTAGGTTAAGCTCGTCGGTCGAACACATCATTCCATTGCTCTCTACGCCGCGAAGCTTGCCTTTTTTAATGACAACACCACCAGGAAGGTTAGAATTATCTAAAGCGACAGGCACATAATCGCCCACTTTAACATTACTTGCACCCGTTACAATTTGAACAACGCTGTCGCCGACATTAACTTGGCATACAACTAATTTCTCGGCATCGGGGTGGGCGTCTATACTCTCGATTTTACCCACGACAACGTTAGATATATCTGCTCCTTGAGTAGATATTCCCTCAACCATTGTGCCACTCATAGTCATCTTCTCGGCAAACTCTTTTGCATCTAATGGTGTATTTATAAAACTTTCTATCCACGATATTGGGAACTTCATTGGTTAAACCACACTTTCGGTTAGTAAATTTATATTTTTATCTAAATTTTAAACTATATGAATCACTTATACAAACACACGGGTGCCTTGTATCTACCCACTAATATTTTTTAAAATGGGCAAGGGAAGTGAAGGAATATAAAGTGATTTTCTTTATCCTGACTGAACGTCTTGCCTGTTTTAAAAAATATTAGATAGTAAAGTAAGAATGACAAATTAGTTTTTCAGAAAAACAAGTCCCAAAAGCTAAAATTGATTTAAAAACCTAACATCATTCTCATAGAACAATCGCAAATCGTTTATACCAAGGCTGCGCATAGCAATTCGCTCTAACCCTAAGCCAAAGGCAAACCCGCTATATACGTTAGGGTCAATCCCGCAACGCTCTAACACCTTTGCATGCACCATGCCCGCGCCTAAAATCTCTATCCAGCCCTCGCCCTTGCAAACATTACATCCCTTGCCACCACAATTAGGGCAGCTTATATCCATCTCGGCAGAAGGCTCGGTAAACTGAAAGTGATGCGGACGGAAGCGAACGTCTATCTTCTCGCCATATAAATTATTAACAAAGTCAGAAAGCGTTCCTTTTAAATCTGCCATGGTAACGCCCTTATCAACCACTAACCCCTCTATTTGATGGAACATGGGCGAGTGGGTAGCATCCACAGCATCCGAACGATACACGCGCCCTGGTGCAACCATGCGAATCGGCGGCTTTTGATGCTCCATAACCCTAATTTGAACTGACGATGTTTGCGTACGCAATAGAACATCATCAAACCCATCAATGTAAAAGGTATCGTCTTCGTCACGCGCGCTATGTGTAGGCGGAATATTAAGCGCGTCAAAGTTATAATAATCTTTCTCGACTTCTGGACCCTCGGCAATAACAAACCCCATGCCCACAAAAATTTGCTTAATTTGGTTCAACACTTTTGTAAGCGGGTGAACGCTGCCCAAAACAGGCTTAACACCTGGCATGGTAACATCAATCTTCTCGCTCAGCATTTTATTTTGGATAGCAACCGATTCCATTGCCGCTTTTTTAGCATTAAGCGCATCTTCAACTGCACCACGTGCACTATTTACAATAGCACCAAAGGCAGGACGCTCATCGGCTGGCAACGCACCCATGGTCTTCATCAACTGGGTAATCTCGCCCTTTTTACCTAAATACTTAATGCGGATATCGTCTATCTGCTTTAGGTCGCTTGCGCCCTCAACCTCGGCAATTGCAGCGTTTTTTATATTTTCTACATCATAGTTCATAGTCATTCTCCAATTTTATTTAGTAAGTAATGATATTTTATAGCAAAAAGAGGCTTTTGTCAATACCCCGTTTTTTCTCCTAAACTATCATCATCGTCTATCCATAAATTAACATCAATAATCTCGTAATTATTCTCGTCCCTACGCACTACCACGCGTGCTATCCCTGCATTAATCACCATTCTCTTGCACATAGCACACGAGTTTGCATCGCTAACAATTTCGCCCGTTTCAACATCGCGACCTACTAGGTAAAGGGTGCCACCTATCATCTCTTTACGCGAGGCACTAATTATAGCGTTCGCCTCGGCATGAACGCTCCTGCACATCTCGTATCTCTCGCCGCGTGGAATATTAAGCGTTTGACGATGACAGCAGCCTAAATCGATGCAGTTTTTACGCCTGCGTGGCGCGCCAACATAACCAGTCGATACAATCTCGTCTGCCACTACTATTATGGCGCCAAAGTTCCGACGCAGGCAGGTCCCGCGCTCTAGTACCGTTTCGGCAATATCTAGGTAATAATTGTGTTTGTCACGTCGTGTTGAGTTATTTGGCATAGGAATTTCCCCCATTATATTTTTTATTTAAAAGATAATCGTAGCAAGCAATTTGTTTTTTACGCTGCCCGAATGAGTTTTTCGCCGCAAACCTGGCTAGCATTTTTCCGCTGCAAGTCAAGGGCGATGCGAAGCATCGTGTATTTACCCTTGACTAAGCAGGCGGAACAAATGCTAAGGTCAGAGTGCGAAAAACGAGCGGAGCAGCGTAAAATACGCAGCTTGAATAGATTTAGAGCTTTAAAAAAGCAAATAATAAGCCAGAAGCCAGAAGCGAGAAGTATTTCCCCAACCATTTTGCAAATGCCTAAACTAAGCAAAGGTATAAAGAGCGACTTCCTCGTCCTGCCTTTGCGGTTTAGGTGTTTGCAAAATGGCACAACCACAAACTTGATTGTCTGTTTTAAAAAATATTAGATAAATTAACTTATTAATTTTTAATTATCTCTTTATATTTTTGAACAGCATATACATCTGTCATTCCTGCAATATAATCTTTAACCGCCTCGTTAATATCTCTATCTTTAATTCCATTATAACTAGGTAATTCGTTAGGGTTATTCAAAAAGTGTGTATATAAATGTTCTATAACTTCACAAGCAAAACTATCCTGCTGATGATTAGTTTTAGTATATACTTCGCTAAACAAAAACTCACGTAAGGCAAGCATCGCTTTATGTATATCGGGCTGCATATCTACTATAGGTTTAGCGTACGAATAATCTACAATCGCCTTAATTAATGTGTCAATACGCACCGAATGTGTCGCGCCCAAAACGGCAATTAAATCATCGGGCAAATCACTCTTGGTAATAAGCCCCGCGCGAATAGCATCGTCAATATCGTGGTTTATATAGGCAATCCTATCGGCAAACTTAATAATCTTACCCTCTAACGTGTCGGCAACATCGCTTCCCGTGTGGTTGACTATTCCATCACGCACAGCATAAGTAAGGTTTAAGCCACCATGCTCTAAGCTATCTACCACCTTTAAACTTTGCTCGGCATGTTTAAACCCGCCCGGGTGCATTTTATTTAAAACATGCTCACCGGTATGCCCAAAAGGAGTATGCCCTAGGTCGTGACCTAAAGCTATAGCCTCGGTTAAATCCTCGTTAAGCTCAAGCGCGCGTGCAATGGTTCGCGCAATTTGCGAAACCTCTAAAGTATGCGTCAGACGTGTGCGATAATGGTCGCCATCTGTCGCCAAAAACACTTGCGTTTTATGCTTAAGCCTACGGAAGGCTTTTGAGTGGATAATTTTATCTCTATCCCGTTGATACTCTGGACGTATATCGCATTTAGCTTCGGGGGCCTTGCGCTCGGCGGCATCAGAAAACGAGGCGTAAGGCCGCAAATATTGATGTTCACGCTGCTCCTGATTTATTCGGTAAATTGTAGACATATCGAAGAATCCCCCTATATCACTATTGCGCCCTATTATGCTCCTCCAGCGTTTTACTAAATATATGCTTCCCGTTTGTAAACACAAAATAGTAGTAATCGGTATCGGCAGGGTATAGCGCTGCGTTGATAGCCTTCTCACCTGGCGCGGCAATTGGTCCAATTGGCAAGCCTTTGTTAATGTAAGTGTTATAAGGCGATTTTATTTGTGTATCAGCAACCGATAGCACAGGCTTACGCTCTTTTAATATATATTGCACCGTCGCACAACTCTGAAGCGGCATTCCAATATCTAACCTGTTATGGAACACGCTAGAAACCTTGCTTCGGTCTACATCGCCCTGAGCCTCACGTTCGATAATCGAGGCTAAAGTTATAACTTGGTCCGAGGTCATTTTTAAATTATCCGCCGCGTTATAGCACGATAAATCAAAAACTTGGTTAAATTTATTAAGCATTTTATCGATAATTTCATGCTCCGACTCGGTTTGGCTTATCATATATGTAGCAGGGAATAAATACCCCTCTAGGCGATTCTCTTTCCGCGAAATATTTTTAATAAAAGGGTAGTCAAACGCGCCATTTTCAAGCTCGTCATAGAACTTTTTGCGGTTTATAAGCCCATTCTCTTCTAACAAATCAGCTATCTGTCGCACTTCGTACCCCTCGGGGATAACTATTTTTATGCCATCTGGCGCAGGCACCGCGTTCATATTACTTTTAATTTTAGAGTACGAAAAATTATCCAGCACCACATGGTCGCCAGCTTTAAGGCTAAAATTGCTATCTGTACGAAGGTATATCTTAAACAAAAACGGTATATTAATTACACCTTTGTCTTTTAAAATATCAACCAGCTCGGCATTAGTAGTCCCGCTTGGGATAGGCACCGCAACGGTGCTTTTATCACCGCGCAAACCAAAAAAATCTGCACATATTACCAAAACAAAATAAACGGCAACAATAGCAATAATTATAGCGATTATACTTTTTTTATTGTTTTTTCGACGTCTTCTTTTCATACATTACATTATATTAAAACGCAATGGGTTTGTCAAGTATCAATTTGGTTATAATTTAAGCGGTGAATAATATATATGTCAAATGTTCTATATATCTTGGCAGGCTCAGGGCTTGTGGTATCGTTTTTTATAAACCGTCGCAAAACAATAGACGCCTGCTCATACTCCTGGCGTTTGTTTATGTCGATACTCCCGCAATTGTTATTAATATCACTAATAGTTGGGTTAATATTTGCCATGGTATCTAACGAAACTTTAGTTAAACTTTTAAGCAGCGGCAATGGCTGGCTAGGATTAATAATATCTGATGTAATAGGTGCCATAGCCATTATCCCTGGCGTTATAGCCTTCCCATTAGCCGGTCAAATCTTAACCTATGGCGCAGGGTACTCGGTTATTGCAACCTTTATATCATCGTTAATGATGGTTGGCGTAATTACTTTTGGTATGGAGCGGGATGTGTTTGGTACTAAAATTGCTACCTGGCGTAATGTGTTAGGGTTTATCCTTAGCATAATTATAGGATTTACAATGGGCGGATTAATGGGGAGTTGAAATTATAATGCAAAAAAAAGCTGATAAAAAGAATAAAGAAAAACCTTACCTAACTTTAGGCAGGTTTAAATGGGTATTGGTAGTATTATTAATAGATGCAATTGTGCTGCTAGTAGACTTCCCGCGCGGCGAAACAAGCTGCCAAAAAGCAATAGAAGGATTCGCTAATGTATTCAAAATTCTCCCACCTATATTTATATTGCTTGGGCTGTTAAATTCGTGGGTATCACGCGAGACATTTGCTAAATACATGGGCAAACGCGCGAACGCATGGTTGGGTGGCGGCATAGCTTTTTTATTGGGCGCATTATCGGCAGGCCCGTTATATGCGTCCTTCCCGGTTATCGCATCGTTTAAACAAAAAGGCGTCGCACCGCGAAACCTATATTTGTTACTAGGCGCGTGGGCGACGTGTAGGCTACCATTATTATTAGTAGAAAGCACATATTTAGGCGTAAAGTTTGCAGCGTTAAGGGTAGGTTTAAGCGCGGTAGGAGTAGTGATAATTGCTTTTATATTAGAGAGGGTTAACGCTTAAAATATTTAGAAAAATCGGTATTTCTCATTCCAATCTTGCCCGATTTTATCTCATCCGATTTCTCCATAATTGCCGACATAACAGCCGACTTCAATTTTTTAATTACCGATTTTTTAGTTTTAGATATTGCCTTCCCTAATCTATAAGCTTTAGTGTTCGGTTCTTTACCTTCATTTGTTTTAGCATTAGCCTCTAATAATTCATCATATTCATCTTGATTTATAACATTAATATAGCTAGTTATAAACTGATGTAAAATTGCATATTCGTGTTTTTTAATATAATCGTTAAGTCGGTTATAATCTTTTTCACCTAATATCAATTTAGAATCATCATCTGTATTAATTAAATCATGTAAATTATCGATAGTCTTTAAAACGCGCGACTTTTTTTGTTGAGCCAAAACTTCAAAAGGTGTGTACAAGGCGGCAAACGATGCAATACCCACAAATGGGTTATATATTAGCCAAAGCATGCAGCCATAAAGCCCAGCATGAAAAGCGCGACCTAACATTCTCCCCACGCGTTGCTTGGGCGTGCCATATATCGTTTTTTTAAGTTTTAAAAGTTGGTGCAGAATCATTTTCTTTTTTTCAATATCCATTACAACGCGCACCCCCTTTTTTAATGTTGCTCACTAATATTATAGCATATAATGAAGAAAAAGTCAAGATATGACAATGTATTAAGTAATTTTTATCTATGCGCAACCATAAAATATTAAGTAAGCACTGAATAACTAGATACAAGGTGGTTTGCGCATGTTTGTTAGCATAAGTAAAAAAGTAATTATTTACGTATTTTTTATCGGTCTTGCTCTCTTTGGCGGTTGGGGAATTTATTGGTACACCCACATTCCACCTATTTTGCATCAAGAATTATCTGATGTATACCCCGAAGGCAACGCCCCCGCGCCTACTCCCACCGCCGACTATATCCATTGGGCAGAGTTTGACGTCACCGAAAGCATGATGAATAAAGCTTTTGAGTACGACCTTAAAACTTATGGCAGCGATAATCACGTTAGTTGGATAGACCTGCTTGCATACTCGGTCGCTAAAAAATGGGGTAATGTAAATAAAAAAACAAGTTCATACATAGACGAAGCAATTACACATATTAAATCTGGCGCAAAAATTGAGGATATTAGTAGCAACTTAAAATACTTTGCACTATACAAAAAAATTTATTCGGCTGTGCTAAGCGAGTATGTCGGCACTTACACTAATGCAGACGGCATCGAAAAATATGGTATAAAAGCCTACTCGCCCATTGCAAAAGGGTATAGTTACCGCCACTATGACGATTTTGGCAATAGTAGGTCGTATGGCTATTCGCGCCGTCATTTAGGTAACGATTTATTAGGCTCGGTTGGCACGCCAATTATAGCCGTCGAGGGCGGAACTATAGAAGCATTAGGCTGGAACCAATATGGCGGTTGGCGCATAGGCATTAGAAGCCACGATAAGCAGCGTTATTATTACTATGCCCACCTGCGCGCTAAAAAGCCATATGCAGAGGGGTTGAATCAGGGCGACACCGTTACCGCTGGGCAATTAATAGGGTATTTAGGTCAATCGGGATACTCATCTAAAGAAGGCTCTAATAATATTAAAACTCCACACTTGCATTTTGGCATTCAGCTTATTTTTGACGAGAGCCAAAAAGATAGCACCAATCAAATATGGATTGATGCCTATAACATTATAGAATTTTTAGAAAGAAATAGAGCAAAGGTAACCAATAATTCATAATTATGAATTATGAATTATCTCATCGCATAACTCTTTTAGCTCACATTCGTCACACTTAGGTTTACGAGCGTTGCACACATCTCTTCCAAAATGCACCATCATATGACAAAAATCGGTCGAAATCCCTTCGGGAACAACTTCGCGCAACTTCTTTTCTATTATATCCGCACTTTTAATACTCTTTTCTACCAACCCAAGCCGCTTAACTATCCTGCTGCAATGAGTATCCACAACATACGAAGGCGCGCCAAAAATATCACCCATAATTAAATTGGCAGTCTTGCGCCCAACGCCCCCCAGCCTTGTCAGCTTTTCAATCCCCATAGGCACCTCGCCACCATATAGCTCTACCAACCCTTGCGCGCATGCTATTATGTTTTTCGCCTTGGTATTATAAAACCCAAGCGGGTGCAATATATTTGCCACATCATCCAACTTTGCCATGGCTAAATCTTTAGCCATAGGGTATTTAGCAAATAACTTTGGCGTAACCATGTTAACTCGCGCATCGGTACACTGAGCCGAAAGGATAGTCGCTATTAATAGCTCAAAAGGACTTGCATAATCTAAACTACACTTAGGCTCGGGGTATCGCTGGTCTAATATTTTTTTAATCTCTATCGCCTTTTGTATTTTACTCAATTTTTTCATTACCCTCACCTGTGATGATTATATAGCAAATTAAAAAACATGTCAAGATTGAAGATTGGATTATTTTTCATTCGCCTTTTGCGTCATTCCGCACGCCCCCAAACACACCGCCACACTACATAAACTTAGTATCATGGCATACAATAGCAATCCACGCGGGTGATACATCGGCGTTTCTATTATACTTTTACTCACCACGCTAGTCAATGGCATCATCATCTGCATCAAGTAAAATACCCCTGCCGCCACCACACCCTGGATAAGTTTGCGCACTATAAACACTCTCATGCTAAAAGTATTGCCGACTATCCCCTTTATCTGCATAAACACGCTTATTCCACCAAAGGTAACTAAGAACGTAATCAAAGGTAGGCAACTCCACTTGCCTGCCAACATCATTATCCCGGTTGTCATCTCTATTATACCACTAATTAGGCCAGCAATAGATGTAGGCAATACATAAACAATAGGAGTCAACACCCCTATTATCGCACCAAAGAAAATCACATATCCGCAGATTAATGCCATGGTCTTAACCCCGTCTAATATAGCTTCGCCAAAGTCAATCGTACCATTTGCGACATTCTTGGCAACCCCCTCTGCAACGCCCGCGCGCTCACGGCAACTCCCGCCCCTACCACATTTACACCTTATGCCTATGCCAAGAACAATAGCCGATATCACATGCGCTATATACACCATCACCCCTGCTTTAACCGAGTTAAAGCAGCCTACGCCTATAGCTCCAATAATAAATAACGGTCCAGAATTATTGCAAAACGATATCAATTTTTCGGCATCTTTGTAACTTAAACTACCCTTTTTGTACATATCTAGTACTACTTTTGCACCTAAAGGATACCCCGATAGCAGCCCAATAATAAGTGGAAACGCCCCCGCCCCGCTAACACCAAATATCGGACGCATTACACACTCTAACCTGCGCGCCGCAAGCCTAGGCAGAGGAGTATTAATGACAATTTTGCTTACGATAATAAATGGCAGCAACGACGGCACCAGCACATTTATACACGCATCAATTGCATTGCTCGCACCGCTCATTACACCTCTGGGGAATGCAATAAACACTACCAGCATAAAAGTAATGCCAAAAGTTATAACTTTTTTTATTTTCCGTCTTTTAATATTCATACTAAAAAATATGTTTAAAAATTTTTTATATTCGGTTTTCCCTTAAAAATTTAATCTTTTATCAATAAACCAATAAAAAAATTTAAAATGTATTAAATTAACTCTTGCAAAATATATTTTAATATGTTATACTTGTTGTATAAAGGAGTTATCGCTAATTATGATAGATAATTTTTCTGCAAAAATCAAAAGTTTTTGGTCGTTTATGACAGAAAAACCTACCCGAATCGCCTTAACCGGCGCAATTATTATGCTACTCGGAATCTCTATCACCGCCGTCGTTTTAGCATCTAACTTTGCACAATCTAGCGTTATACATAAAAACGTGTACGTGGGTGCAACTAACCTTTCGGGCAAAAATTTACAAGAAGCCGAAGAGCTATTGCGTAATACCTATATGGCTGCTTTAAACGATAAATCTTTGCAAGTTGAATATGGCGGTGTTAAAAAAGACATCACCATGAGTATGATAGACGCTCAAATAGACTATGCCAAAACTGCCGAGATTGCTTACAACATAGGTCGCAGTGGTAATTTCATCCGTGATTTATCAGACTACACCTATCTTTCTATCATGCCAAAATCCGTTGCGTTTTATATAACCTTTAGCTATGGCGCAATGAACGATAATATTCAAGATTTCGCCAATAACCTAGATGGTGCAAATAGCGTGTTTAAAATAGAGGGCGAAACTTTAAGCTTTAATAAATCTGCTCTTACTCAAATTGTAGATATCGAAGCAACAACATCTTCTGTTGTGCGCAATATGTGTCAGCTAAATTTTGCCAATGTTGCTCCTACTTTTGCCTCTAGCACCGACAATTCTAAGCTAGCTAAATTAATTCACGCACGCCTTGCTTGCACTCCGCTTGACGCCTCTATTTCAAGCGAAAATGGCTATGTGGTTTATCTTCCTGGCAAAAATGGTATCGAGTTTACAACCGACGATTTAGCCAAAGCACTTGCTACCCCTGACGATGCTGTTTCTATGCAAGTAAAAGTTATTCCGCCATCTGTTACTGTCGAAAAATTAAAAGCCGAATTGTTCCGTGATGTAATGGGCGAGATGACAACACGATACAACGCTGGCGAAGTAGGTCGCACCCAAAACTTAAAGCAAGGTGCCGCCAAAATAAACAACACAATCATTATGCCAGGACGTGAGTTCTCGTTTAACGGTACCGTTGGTGAGCGCACGGTGGGTAATGGATTTTCTACTGGTCACGTGTTCCAAAACGGACAGGTGGTAGATGGCATCGGTGGCGGAATTTGCCAAGTGTCATCTACTCTTTATAACGCTGTGCTACGTAGCGATTTACAAGTGGTAAGCCGCCATAACCACATGTTTGGCGTTGTATATGTGCCTTGGGGTCAAGACGCAACCGTGTCTTATGGCTCGCTCGATTTTGTGTTTAAAAACAATACGCAAACACCTATTAAAATTGTCACATCTATTGGTGGTGGCTCGCTTACTATAAAAATTTTGGGTACAAAAACAGATATTGCTAAAACTGTAGAAATTTATAATCAGCGCATAGCTACTACCCCGTTCCCTACTACAACCCAGCCTAACCCAAACACTAACGCTAAAAAAGATATCGTCAGCCAAAATGGTCAAGTAGGTGCAACAGTTGATAGCTATAAAATAGTAAAACGCGACGGCAACGTTATCTCGCGTACATTCTTACACCGAAGCGTTTACCAACCTATGCCTAAAATTGTACTTACTCCAATGGCGGCTCCCGCAACAACCCCTGCCCCTGCTCCTGCCGACCCTGTTATCCCTACCGAGCCAATAAATCCTCCTAGCCCCGCGCCAACTGTGACTGAGTAATAATACCATTTAATATATACATCTCGTTTATTGTATAAGCTACCCAAATATTGGGAAGTAATATAACAAAGGAGATGTATTTTAATGAGAAATTATAAAGAAGTATTGCTCGACCCAGCCGATTGCGTTGTGGCTATTATCGACGAAGAACCGCAAATGTTCTTTGGTGTAGAGGGTCGCTCGCGTGCGTCTATAGAGAATGCAGTTGTAGGACTATCTAAAGCAGCCAACGCATTTAGCGTTCCCGTGGTGCTATCAACTGTTGCCGCCGAAAGCTTCTCTGGCCCACTAATTTCTAAAGTTCAATCGCTGTTCCCTAATCAACAACCAATCGATAGAACATCACTAAACTCGTGGGAAGATGCTAATTTTAGAAAGGCAATCGACACAACCGGCAAGAAAAAATTAGTTATCTGCGGGCTATGGACGGAAGTGTGCGTCACCCTGCCTACATTATGCGCAATATTCGATGGATATGATGTATATGTAGTAGAAGATGCCTGCGGTGGCTCGTCACCTTTAGCCGATAAAATGGCACGCAGCAGAATGCAACAAGCAGGTGCTAAGTTCGTCACTTGGCAAGCTCTAATGCTAGAGTGGCAGCGCGATTGGAACAATAAAGATACCTATCAAATAGTTATGGATATTGTAAAGCAGCACGGTGGCGCGTATGGCATGGGCGTCGAATATTCCGAGGCAATGGTGCCGACGCATAGTTAAATAATTAAAAACTATAATGAAATAAAAAAGGGCTAAATTGCCCTTTTTTAAATGAACTCTTTTTAAAAAATGCACACTAAAATTTTAATTACCTACAACCACAGCCACAAGTATTAGTTGTCGCACCACCTAGTTGCTCGAACTCGTCCGCCATAGGTGGGAAGAACTCGTCCATAGGGAACCGCAAACGATTGAATAAATCACAAGGATTCTCATCAGTTGCAGCTAGACATTCTTTTTGTGGTACACAAAAATCGTAAGCAGGTATAAGAAGCTGAACATTACGCTCTATTTTGATAATGCTAAACAATCCTAAAGAAACTAGCACATGCCTAGAGTTATCGGTAGCTGCCGCTAAATCACCTTCAAAACAATTGCACACGTTTTGAGGGATACTAGCTAAATCGCAACCGCATCCACAGCAACACCCACAGCAGCAATCACACTCGTCATCTTCTACTAATTTAGCAGATAGGCATATAGGGTCAACAACCTCGACTATAGCCTGAGGCAAGTTGTTTTTGCGCCAAGAGGTTGGCAATGCTTCGTCATTATTGTACTTAGATGAGTAGATTTTAGAATTGCCCTCGCTACCAAACAATACAACTTTTTTATCAAAAGTAGCAAGACCGTTTACTAATGTAGGGCGACCTACACCTGTGAACACTTCTAAAGTTACGTTAAAGAAGTATTTAACATCAACCGAGAAGTAACCACGATTAAATGGCAATGGCTCTATCTCTGTAAACACCCAAATAACCTCGGCAGATTTTGCCTTAACATTTATTGCGCTATTGACTATGTCTTGGTCACAACGAGTTAAAATAACCTGTAAATCTTCTAAACAATCTTTGTCTTTGCAGCTGTCATATACTTTATCGGTATGTATACAAACAGCCTCTTTAATTTTATGTGCATTTGTAACAGGGCCTGGCCCACATGTTTCCATCTTTTAATTCCTCCTATTTGAATTTTTAGAGCTGTTACACAGATTTTTGCGCATTATGCTCTATTTTTATTTTCAATTTATAGTATGTTACAGCAAGAAAAATGTGAAAATTTGCTAAATTGGTGGTTGACAGATTATAAAAAATATGTTACAATAAACATGTTGCAAAACCTGCGGATATAGTTTAGTGGTAAAACATAAGCTTCCCAAGCTTAGGTTGCGGGTCCGATTCCCGCTATCCGCTCCAAAACTTTGCCTGCGGCAAAGAGATAAAAGATAAGAGAGAAAAGTTAAAAGTTAAGGAAGTTTTGTACTTTTCACCTTTCACTCTTCGTTCTTCACTTTTCACTAAAATTCATCATTTAAGCGGATTGGTTCCTTGCCAACTCCGCATTTTTTAATTCATCATCTTCTTTCTAAAATTTCCTCTTGCAATTTTTTGCCAACTATGATATCATTATCGTATAAACGTTCCGTTTAATCGAATGTGTCTAATATAGTTTGGTTTTTCATGGCATATTCTTATACATTACATTATATCTTAAAAAATAAAAGTGGTGATTATCTTGCAAAACTCTATGCCTAAAGTAGATATCCTAAATATCCCTATTACTAATGCAACCTTGCAACAAGCACTAAATTTTAGCATGGACGCGTTAGGTGACGCAACATCTAAAACCACTATTTTTACCCCCAACCCCGAGATTATTTGGCTGGCGAACAATAACGCCGAGCTTAACCATGCGCTGCAAGAAGCAGACATATTAATCCCCGACGGTATTGGTGTTGTAATTGCTTCTAAAATACTTAAAAACCCATTGCAAGAGCGTGTTGCAGGCTTCGATTTATTATGCGAGATTCTAAAAAACTCCGCAAAAAAGTCATATAAAGTATTCCTGCTAGGCGGTCGCCCGGGCGTGGCATCTCGCGCACGCGAGAACTTACAGCGTAAATACACAAACATTAAAATAGTAGGCACCTGCAATGGTTACTTTAACGCCGAGCAGGATGCCGAAATTATAGACAAAATAAACAATAGCGGGGCAGATTTTTTAGCCGTCGCCCTTGGTGCGCCCAAGCAAGAGTTATGGATAACTAAGTATCGCGCGCAACTTAAGCCTAGGTTATGTATAGGTGTGGGCGGTGCGCTAGATGTAATAGCTGGCAGCGTAAAACGCGCACCAAAACTATGGCAGCGCGCAGGGTTAGAGTGGTTGTATCGCCTGCTAAAAGAGCCTAAACGCTTGCCGCGAATGATGTCGATTCCCAAGTTTTTGCTAAAGGTAATGCTATCGCCTAAAAATAAGAAGCAGCCTGAAAAGCAGGAGCTGCCTCAACAGAATACTCCTGAACAAAACGATAAAACCGAAACGAAGGTTGGATAAAATGAAACTAATAGTTATAGAAGGCTTAGACGGTGCCGGCAAGCAAACGCAAACTAATATGCTTGCATCATGGCTGCAAAGCAAGGGTAAAAGCGTTAAGATGCTCGATTTCCCTAATTATTCTAGCCCCACCGGCAATATAATTAAAATGTACTTAAATGGCGATTTTGGCGAGGATGCTATGGCGGTTAACCCATATTTTATATCTACCCTTTATGCACTCGACCGCGCGACGACGCTAATTAAGCACGATTGTGATGCAGGCACGCACGCCGATAAACGCCTGGCCGATTATGATTATTTAATAGTAGATAGATATGTGACATCTAATTTTATATATCAGGCTACTAAGTTGCCCGAGGGTGAGCGGACGAAGTTTATCAATTGGGCAAGCGATTTTGAGTATAAAAAACTAGAACTGCCACAGCCCGATTGTGTACTGTTTTTAGATGTAGACCCCGAAATAACTAGGGCATTGCGCGAGAATCGTGGCAATAAGCATGGCGGCGGCGATATCCACGAGAGCGATAATAACTATTTGCAAAATTGCTATGATGTGGCTAAAAAATGTTGCGACGATTTAGGCTGGAAGGCGGTTGAGTGTTGCGAAAACAACAAAATTTTACCGCCAGATACTATTTTTGATAAGATATTAGATGCTTTAGCAGAAAATTAAGGTGCAAATTACTATGACGGATATACAATGGCAAAATTTAACATACGATAATTACAAATTATTCAATAAATATTTAAACGATTATCCTACTATAGCATCCGAGAAATCGTTTAATATGCTATATATTTGGAGCGGGTTTTTGCATACTCAATTTGCAATTATAAACGATTGCTTGTGCATTAAATTTAACATCCATAACACAACCGCCTACCGCATGCCCATACCTCGCCCCTTGGCGGCGCAACAGCAACACACCGATGTAACTGGCGCGCTAACTACCCTTTTTACCAATTATAGCGAGGTAACCTTTGTGAACATTTTACAGCACGAAGCGCAATATCTGCCTAGTAATTACCAAGTAGCCGAGGTTCGCGATGCCTTTGATTACACTTACGATGTGCAAAAATTAATCAACCTAAGCGGTAAAAAATTACATGGTAAAAAGAATCATTATAACCATTTTATTAATCATTACAATTTTGAATATCTGCCCATGAATCAAGAACTAGCCAACCAAGCGGCAGAGGTGTATCAAGAGTGGTACCAAAACCACCCTCAGCGTGACGATAAAAGCTTTAAGCATGAGTATAAAATGTCGCGCGAGTTTTTGTTAAATTTTGATGCGCGTAATGTAAACGGCGGGGTTATAAAGGCAGAAGCTATGGATACGCCTGAAGAAAACGACGAATCAAATTTAAAAGAAGGTAAAAAAATTATAGCCTGGACTATTTCTGAGCAGATTTCGGATAATGCCGCCCTGATTCATTTTGAAAAGGCGGATAGCGCAATAAATGGCGCCTACACCGCAATAAACAAGTTGCACCTACAATACCAATACCCTAACTTAAAATTTGTCAATCGCGAGGACGATGCAGGCGGCGAGGGCTTGCGCAGGGCTAAAATGTCATATCGTCCAATGCTTCTGCCTAAGTTTCAGGGCGTTGCAAAAAGTAAAATCCCTCAACTTAAAAAAGATATGCGCGATAGGATTTTAAGCAGCCGAGCAGGTGGAGCCGAATTAAATGTAGATGTTGATGCGCTAATGAATCACGCTAAAATTTCTGGCGCGCATAATATTTTTTGCTATGTATCTATGCAGGGCGAGGTTGATACAAAAGGCATAATAACCCGTTTGCTAGAGCTAGACAAAAATGTGTATGTGCCTTACATCGCGCCCGATAGCGATGTAAAAACGAACAATATGCAGGCGATAAAAATAAGCGATACAAGCCAGCTTGTAAAAAGCAATAAAGGCTTTTATCAGCCCAATATCGATGCAATTAATACACTAACAAATAATATCCCACAGCTAGATGTTGCCATTGTTCCGGGTGTGGCTTTCGATAGCATGAATAATCGTCTAGGCTATGGTGGCGGGTACTACGACCGCTTTTTTGCGCAATATAACCAAGCCTACCCTAACACACCAATTTATAAAATTGCACTTGCGCGCCCCGATTGTATTGTAGGATTTATCCCCACCGACGAGTTTGATATAAAGATGGATGAAGTAGTAATATAACATTCCCAATTCTCAATAAAAAAGATTTTCGGCAGCTTGTCGCCGAAAATGTCATATTAACTTTAGAAGCAATGACGGATTCATTCCGTCATTGCGTATTTATATAATTAAAAAGAACTCCTGCCTAAGGAGTCCTTTTTAATTACTTCTATTTAAACTTTGAGTTCGCTGCCGACACATCTTGCGGCTGCGCTGGCTTTGTTTGGTACCACCCGCGCGATTGCATCTCGTAAAATAAATCTGCCTGAATATCGTGTTCTTCCTTTAAAATATTAAAGAAATCTTGACGTAATTGAGGCGACGCACACTCATTACAAAAAGTGTTATACGTTTCGGTAATCATTTTTTGGCTAGATAACGAGTCGGTTAAAATCTCTTTATCACCCATGCTTGTAGGTATTTGTGGCATGTCAAATCTCCTTTCTTTAAAAAATTATTGTGTACTAAAATAGCTAACTAAGGTAGCTAACTAAAGTATCGTAATGTTTTTGATGCAGCGACGCAATTTGATTGCATTTAGTTTGCAAGGCCGTGTCTTGGCAGCGTTTAGCGTAATCGCGATACTTAGTAATAAGCGTTTGCTCAGATGATAATTGGTCTTCTAAAGCCGATAGTTCTTTAGTAGTAACGGTTGGTGTAGGCAAAATAATCACTCCTTTGTTTTGTAATTAATTAAAAAGATTATAAACTAATAAAAGACATATTATACATTTTTTATCAACCCTTGACATCGTTCTAAATTTATGATATAATTTTTCTTGTTGTGCGAATTAAGATTATGGAGGAAATATTACTAATGAACGAAAACGATAAACAACTTGCAGAACTAGATAGTTATATCGATAGTTTTGATACAAAAAAAGGTAAATTAATTGTGTCGCTGCATAAGGCTCAAGATATTTATGGATATCTTTCGGTAGATATTCAAAAACATATAGCCAAACGCTTGGGTATTCCTGCAAGCAAAGTATATGGCGTTGTAACATTTTATAGCTTTTTTAATACTACCCCTAAGGGTAAATACTCCATTGATGTTTGCATGGGCACCGCTTGCTTTGTTCGTGGTAGTGCCGATGTTCTAGAAGAGTTTAAATCTCAACTTAAAATAGATGTAGGCGGTACAACCGAAGATGGTTTGTTTAGCCTAGATAGTATTCGCTGCGTAGGTGCATGTGGTTTAGCCCCCGTTGTCTCGGTTAATGGTAAAGTGCATGGCAGGGTTACGCGCGCAGATGTATCTAAAATTTTAGACGATTATAAAAGTAAGGAGGCGACAGCCTAAATGAGGATTAACACAGTTGAAGAACTAGATAAATTAGCCAAAAGTTTAAAAGAGCAAAAATCGGCAGAGATTATTATTAAAACATGCGCAGGAACAGGTTGTATGTCTTCTGACAGCGCAAAAATACTAAAGAATTTCGAGATTCTGCTTAAACATCATGGGTTAGATAATAAAGTATCCTTCCAGCCTACAGGTTGCTTTGGTTTTTGCGAGCAAGGCCCTATAGTTAAAGTAAATGATGTATTTTATGTCCAAGTTACTCCTAAAGATGTAAACGAGATTATTCAAAGCCATATCATAGATGGCAAACCCGTCGAGCGCCTTTTGTATCGCGATAAAACTACAGGCGAGGCAGTTAAAAGCTTTGACGATATCCAGTTTTATAAACGTCAAATGCGTATTGCTTTGCGTAATTGTGGCGATATCAATCCCGAATCGCTAGAAGATTATATCGCACGCGATGGGTATAAAGCTTTGGCTAAATCCTTGGCAATGTCACCTCAAGATGTTATTAACGAGATTAAACAATCGGGGCTTCGCGGCCGTGGCGGCGCAGGCTTCCCAACAGGAGTCAAGTGGGAGATAGCTGCAAACTCTGCCGGTAAGAAAAAGTTCGTTTTGTGTAATGCTGACGAAGGCGACCCAGGCGCGTTTATGGACCGTTCTATTTTAGAGGGCGACCCTAATAGCGTTATCGAGGCAATGGCAATTTGCGCTTACTCAATCGGTGCAGATGAAGGCGTTATCTACATTCGCGCCGAGTATCCTTTGGCAGTGCATAGGCTAGAAACCGCCATTAAACAAGCTACCGAGGCAGGATTATTGGGCGAGAATATATTCGGCACCAATTTTAGCTTTAAAATCTCGCTTAGCTTAGGTGCTGGCGCATTTGTATGTGGCGAAGAAACTTCACTTATGAACAGCGTGGAGGGATTGCGTGGCGAGCCGCGTGTTAAACCGCCTTTCCCAGCCGAAAATGGGTTGTGGCAAAAGCCTTCTAATATAAATAATGTCGAAACATATGCCAACATTTGCCCTATCATTTTAAACGGTGGCGCGTGGTTCTCTAAAATAGGGACGGAAAAAAGCAAGGGAACAAAAGTATTCGCGCTGGCGGGCAAAATTAATAACGTCGGCTTGGTAGAGGTGCCAATGGGTACTACTTTGCGCGAAGTTATCTTTGAGATTGGCGAGGGTATCCGCAATGGCAAAGCACTAAAAGCTGTGCAAACAGGCGGCCCTTCTGGGGGTTGTATACCTGCCGAGTGTTTAGATATGCCTATAGATTACGAAAGTCTGGTATCCATCGGCTCTATGATGGGCTCTGGCGGTATGATAGTAATGGACGAGGACGATTGCATGGTAGATGTAGCTAAGTTCTATCTAGACTTTACCGTCGACGAAAGCTGTGGTAAATGTACGCCTTGCCGCATAGGGAACTTGCGACTTAAAGAAATTTTAGAAAAAATTTGCGCAGGCAATGGCGAAGAAAAAGACTTGATTAAACTAAAAGAACTAGGCGAGATTATAAAAGACACATCCCTTTGCGGGCTTGGTCAAACCGCGCCTAACCCAATACTTTCTACCATGAACTACTTTATGGACGAGTACGAGGCTCATGTTAAAGAAAAACGTTGCCCCGCAGGTAAATGTAAAGATTTATTGCAATATAAAATAGACCCTACCAAATGTGTCGGCTGTACCTTATGTGCTAAAAATTGCCCTACCGATGCGATATCAGGCGAGGTAAAAGTTGCACATAAAATAGAGCAAGATAAATGTATAAAATGCGGAACCTGTATACAGAAATGTAGGTTTGAAGCAATTAGCAGGGGATAAAAACAAGAATATACAACCGATTAAATTTTATAATGGAGTTTTTAAATATGAATGTAACAATAAATAATTTAAACGTAGAAGCGCAACCAGGGCAAACAATTTTAGATGTCGCTAAAGAAAACGATATCCATATACCTACCCTGTGCCACTTAAATTTGCACGATACAAAAGTGGTAAACCAAGTGGCTACTTGTCGCGTTTGCATGGTAGAAATCGAGGGTCGACGCAACCTTATGCCTGCATGCTCTACTCGCGTTTCCGATGGCATGGTAATTAAAACTAATACCCCTCGTGCCGTTAAGTCACGACGCACAATTGTAGAGTTATTGCTTTCTAACCACCCTAAGGATTGTCTTGTATGCGAGCGCAACCAAAATTGCGAGCTTCAGGCACTAGCAGCCGAGCTTGGTGTTAGAGATGTTGAGTATAAGGGCAAACGCTCTCGTCACGATAAAGATACCTCTAGCTACTCGCTAATTCGCGACCCCGAGAAGTGTGTGCTATGTAGAAGATGCGAAACAATGTGTAATAAAGTCCAAACCGTTGGCGTATATTCTGCTGTTCATCGCGGGTTCGACACCGTTATGGGCACCGCCTTTGACGAGCCAATTTTAGATACCGTTTGTACCTTTTGCGGTCAATGCGTTTCTGTCTGCCCAACTGGTGCGCTTACTCAGGTAGATAACACCAGCGAGGTATGGAAAGCAATTAACGACCCCGATAAATTTGTAATCGTCCAAACCGCCCCCGCTGTTCGCGTTGCATTAGGCGAAGAGTTTGGAGTAGAAGCAGGTACATCTGTCACTGGTAAAATGGTCGCCGCGCTAAAACTTATGGGGTTCGATAAAGTGTGCGATACCGATTTCGCCGCCGATTTAACTATTATGGAAGAAGCAACCGAGTTTATCGACCGTCTTAAAAACGGTGGCAAGTTACCTATTTTAACCAGTTGTTGCCCTGCTTGGGTTAAATTTATAGAGCATCAGTTCCCCGATTTATTAGATATCCCCTCAACCTGCAAAAGCCCTCACGAGATGTTTGGTGCCATTGCTAAAACATATTTGGCAGAGAAGTTGGATATCGACCCTAAAAAAATCGTTGTAGTATCGGTTATGCCATGCCTAGCTAAAAAGTACGAGGCTATTCGCCCCGAGCTTTCTAATAAAGAAATCCAGAACGTAGACTTTGTTATTACCACTCGCGAGCTTGCACGCATGATTCGCGAGGCAGGGCTTACCTTTAACGCATTAGACGACGATGATTTCGATGATATGCTAGGCGAATCTACCGGTGCATCGGTCATTTTTGGTACAACGGGCGGCGTGGTAGAGGCTGCTGTTCGCACCGCGGCTAGTTGGCTAGAGGGTAAGGATATCGAGAAGTTTGACTGGACGGAATTGCGCGGGCTAGACGGAATCCGCGTTGCAACGGTGCCTATTGCAGGGGTAGATGTAAAAATAGCCATCGCCCATGGTTTGGGTAACGCGCGCAAAATATTCGAGCGTATCCGTGCAGGCGAGGAGTTCCATATTATCGAGGTTATGGCATGCCCTGGCGGATGTATCGGCGGCGGCGGTCAGCCATATTACCTAGAACACGATACCTCTGTTCTTCGCAAACGTGCCGAGGCGTTATACGCGGAGGATAAAGAAAAAGCTATTAGACTATCGCATAAGAACCCTCAGATTATTAAGCTATACGAGGAATTTTTAGGCGACCCAGGCGGACATAAAGCCCACGCCCTGTTGCATACAAAGTATGTAAGACGAGATAATTAATAATGCAGAATGAATAATAAATACCATTATTAGTAAAAAAGTATTGACAAATTTTAATAATTAGGGTATAATAAATATAAGAATAAAAAAAGAGCAAGGCTCAAGCGGTCATGCTCGCTAAAATATTGTTACTAAGTAACCGTTACTTTAGAGAGAGGCGGTTACTTTTTTGTATTTCGAGGGCGATTTTTTCTTGCAAGTTTGTATAGACAAACAAAACCAGTTAAAATCGTTATGGTTAAAATTGTGGCTAGCACAATAATAATCAAATTCTCCATACTCTACTCACCCCCTTTTCTTTGCAGAATCAGAAGCGAGCATAACCGCCAGCATGTGCTGTTAAGAACCAAGCTCTTTGTTATAGTATATATTTATCGTCATTTTTTGTCAAGCAAATTTTTATTTCATTATGCATTCTCAATTCTCCATTATTTCACTTGCATCTCTCGCTTGCTTAATACTAGCTTAGCAATATTTTGCATCTCGTCTTGTGTCAGGGGTGTATACCCAGCTTCGGCTTCCGCCGCTTTAATAGTCCCCTTTATATCAGCAATCATCGCCAAATCTGCATCAGTTTTTGGGTCTTCTATACCAGCCGCGCATATCGCCATATCTGCCATAAGGTCGCGCCTGTTATCAAGCTTATATAAATCTACTACATTGCTTGCTTCAGGCTCACTAGAATCGACGCCAGCAGCAATTTTAACTCGCACCGATTCAGGCTTGGCAGCCTCCTGCGTTTTAACTTGCGTGCTTATGCTAAAAGGCTTGCCAAGGGTAGTATTATTTGCATATTCCTTTAAAATTGCCTTTACATTATCCTGCTTTATGTTGTCGATAAACTCTTCTATATACTCGCGCCTATTATTGGCATATAATTTATCTTTAGGCAAAAGGTTAGGCAATTTGCAAATTTCCTTTTTTACCGATTCAAGATTCTTTTGACGTATATCTAATTCGTCGGCGTTCCAAAAATCAACCGAATCCACCAATTTTTGTGCAGCGATTAATGCTTCGCTTAAAAAAGCAGAGGCAAGCTCGGGAGATTCTTTAAAGTGATGCGAAATGGCACTAGTTATACTCTGAATACCTGTATAACTAAATATTTCAACCATTTTGGCAGGGTCTCGCAAAAATTCGATAGCTTTATTTAAAATAAATTTTTTTGAAAAAAGGTCAGAATAAGACGTATTTCCATCGAATATAAGATTGTGTAATTCTTCTGGCGGACAATAGTCGTTGGCAAAAGGGAAGTCGGACCTTGACTCGGTATATTTATCAAAATATTCCTCTCTTCGCTTTTTATATGGCGAACTGCTATAATACGTAAGACTACTAGCCATAACGTTATATCTATTGCGTTGGCTTGTTTCTGGATTATTTATTGCTTTGTTTAAAATACTCTCGAAAGAAATCAATTCTAATTTAACAAAATCAGCCAAAACATCTGAATCAAGCCTATCTAGGTTATAGGTATCAATTATTTTATCTACAGCTTCATTAATTTTGCCCTTTTTATTCGCATTCAAAAGCGTTAATTTCATGCCAATATCAAAGTTAGTATCCCATATATCAGATTTAGATAGTTTTATTTCAATTTCGTTTTTATCTTTATTAAAAATCCCCAAAGTATACTCCCCCTAATAACCTCAACTATCATCAATTATATCACATTTTGCGGCAAAAATCAAGAGGGGAATTGGGTAGTTATGTTAAATTTGTGTAAAGTTTTAATAGGATAATGTTTTGGAATATACACGCCAATACAGATACGAGCAAGCATGACGTGTTTTTTACGCTGCCCGAATGAGTTTTTCGCCGAGATTTTCATCCGCATTTTGTCAAGGGAAGTGTCAAGGTCGACGCGTAGCGTCGTTCATTTTAACCTTGACAATTTCCTGCAAAATGCTAGGATTAAATCACGAAAAACTAGCGGAGCAGCGTAAAAAATACGCAGCTTGAATAGATTTGAGCTTTAAACGCCTCTAAAACGCTTCCCCATTAATATTTTTTAAAATGGGCAAGGGAAGCGAATGAATAAAGAGCGATTTTCTCGTCCTGATTGAGCGGCTTGCCTGTTTTAAAAAATATTAGTTAGTTAAACTTTAAATATTTGCAATGAATCTGCTACCCTTTTTCATTTAAACCTAGCATATAGATTGCGGGTCAAGTCCGCAATGACAAATACAATTTTGCATTAAAAAATGGACGCATTAATTTTGCGCCCATCTTTTTTTAAACTCTACTTAAATTAGCAACCGCAACCTGTGTTGTTTAGTAATCCGCAGATTCCGCCTTGTTTGCAAACTAAAATTGCACAAGCAGCAACGCAAGCTAGAAGTAGTAAATTGTCATTGTTTTGACATCCGCACATAATTTAATTTCTCCTTACATAAGATATTTTTTAAGGGTATAATAAATTGGTATGTACCCTCGAGTAAAACGCGTTTTTACTGTTTACTCATTTATATATTATGGATATTTAAAAAATTTGTTACTCCTTTGCATGGAATAATTTTACATCTAGGGGGGTTGACAAAATAAATCTTTTATGGTAGAATATAAAAAGGTAAGGGTTTTGCTTGATTTTTCCTAATCTGGTAAAATTTAAATAAAATTCCTATACCTTTTAACAAGAAGCATACGAGATAAGACAACTAATTTAACCTCTACATAATAAGCATGGTTTATTAGTTTACGGAAGGAGCTTTCTATGTTTTCAGAAAAAGTGAAAAACGTATTATCTAACGATGCCATTAAAGCAATTACTAAAACAATTAAAAATCCGCGTGCGCTAATGCTAGGTGCAGGCATGGCAACTGTCATTGCCCTTACCACCGTCAATGCAACGCAATTAAGCGGTAAAAACGTAACTATCGAGTACGAAGATGGCGGGCGCGCAACATTTAATGTTTCTGCAACTTATGTTCGCGATGCAATTGCCCTAGCAGGTGTAGATGTTTCGCCTTACGACGAAGTTTACCCAGCTCTTGATAGTCAGGTGCAAAAAAATAGCGTTATACAAATTACCCGAGCAAAAGATGTTACGCTAAACATCGCCGGGCAAGAGATGCAACTTAAAACCGCTAAAAAAACGGTTGCCGATGTATTGGCATCTCAAGGTATAACCTTAAACGAGGATGATAAATGTAGCGCGGCTTTATACGCTGCAATTACCCCTTATATGAACATAGACGTAACATTATCCGATGTTGTTACCGAAGTTTTAGATGTGCCGATTGCTTACTCTACCACTCGCGAAACTAATAATCAATTAGCAGATGGCGCAGTTAAAGTAGTTCAAGATGGTAAAGATGGCTTGAAACGCGAGACATATCGCATTAAATACGAAAACGGTGTAGAAGTATCGCGCGAGCTAGTTAATACAGTTGTAGTAAACGAGCCTGTTGCAAAAGTTACACAGGTGGGTAATACTCCAACACTTGCTTCACGTGGTGGCTCTCAAAGCCGCGGCGATGTTGTATACTCTAACGTTGTAACCATGCAGGCAACAGCTTATTGCCCATGCAGCAAATGTTGTGGACCATACTCTAGTGGTTACACCGCAACTGGCATGCGTGCAACTAAAGGCGTTATAGCGGTTGACCCACGCGTTATTCCATTAGGTAGTAAGGTGTTTATCGAAACGCCAGACGGTAGCTATGTTTATGGCACCGCTGTTGCAGCCGATACAGGCGGAGCAATTAAAGGCAACCGCATAGATTTATGCTTTAATTCACATAGCGAGGCATTGGCTTTTGGCCGCCGCAGCGTAAAAGTGTACATTCAGTAGAATTAATTGTTTAACTAATCTTAAAATTAACAAGGAGGATTATTGTGCGCGATTTTTCAACACTTCGTAAGCAATACCCTCTTTTTATTTTTAAAGGGTACAATATAGCAACTACAAATAATTACCATACCATAACCTACCATTTTTGCATCGACGGATTGGTAGATTTTAACCCTACATGGGTCATTCCCACCGCTAAAAATATGCCCTTCGATAACCTAGTATTCAATTTAGGCATGGCAGAGCTTATTAGCTATTGGAAGATTACTTGCTCACCTAATGTACGCATCGATTGTGACCAAACACTTACAGACGAGCAGATTAAATGGTGGAAGAAGCTATATTTTTACGGTCTGGGCGAGTTTTTTTACTTGAATGATATCGACACCGATATTGAATCGTTCATGTGCATCAACGTAGCAAATTCTGATGCGGAAATTTCAGAAGTTAACATAATCAAACCTAACGAGCATGAAAATGACAATGCCACTCCTAGCGTTTTAATACCAATAGGCGGTGGTAAAGATAGTGCTGTCACTCTAGAGCATCTTAAAAATAAATTATCCCAAATTAACGCGACGGCAGACTCTAACAACCCAGGCAGCTCCGATGTTCCGCCTAACCTTTACACATATATTATAAACCCACGCGGCGCAACTTTAAATACACTTAAAGCGGGTAAAATCCCGCACACTCAAGCTATAATTGCCACGCGTACGCTAGATTCTACCATGCTAAAGCTTAACGCGCAGGGCTACCTTAACGGGCACACGCCTTTTTCGTCTATCGTCGCCTTCTCATCCGTGCTGGTGTCCCAAATTTATGGGCTAAATTATGTTGCATTATCCAACGAAAATAGCGCGAACGAACCTACCGTTAAAGGACAAAATGTTAATCACCAATACTCTAAAAGTTTCGAGTTCGAGCACGATTTTTATATATACAACACAAAATTTTTGCGTAGTAATGTGCATTATTTTAGCTATTTGCGCCCATATACCGAGTATAAAATTGCCCAAATGTTCGCCCAATTGCCGCGCGAATATCATAAAATTTTTAGAAGCTGCAACGCAGGGAGCAAGCAAGATAAATGGTGCTGTAATTGCCCTAAATGCCTATTCGTGTATATAATTTTATCCCCATTTTTAAAACAAGATTATTTAACCAAAATTTTTGGCGAAAACTTGCTAAATAAGGCTAATCTGCGTGAGGATTTTCTAAAACTAATCGGTAGCGTAACCGAGAAACCTTTTGAATGTGTAGGCAGTAGGGAAGAAGTCAATTTTGCTCTGTGCCAGGCAATAAAAAATGGATATATCGGCGAACTGATTGATTACTACAAAACAACCAATGAGTATGCACAATATAAGGATAGAAATAACGATTTATTGGAAAGATATAGTAAAGAGAATTTGATACCAAAGATATTGAAAGAATAATGCAATAAACTCGTCGTGCCTTATTTACGCTGCCCGAATGAGTTTTTCGCCGCAAACCTGACTAGCATTTTTCCGCTGCGTGTCAAGGGCGATGCGAAGCATCGTGCATTTTACCCTTGACTAAGC
>JAISIR010000001.1 GCA_031261985.1 Clostridiales bacterium
CGCAGCCCTGCGTGGGCTGCGTGAATTGTAACATAGTTGGGGGTGCAGCGTGATGAGCGATATGGGTCGCAGCCCTGCGTGGGCTGCGTGAATTGTAACAAATGACTTTGGTATAAAGCAATATCTTTCCTTGTGTCGCAGCCCTGCGTGGGCTGCGTGAATTGTAACTATTTTGCAATAGCTGTGATTTTGCCCCTTGTGGTGTCGCAGCCCTGCGTGGGCTGCGTGAATTGTAACAGACCTTGCGACAATGTGCAAGAATTATAAATAAGTCGCAGCCCTGCGTGGGCTGCGTGAATTGTAACTAAAATTATCTTGCATAGCCGTTCTTTCGGCGCGGTCGCAGCCCTGCGTGGGCTGCGTGAATTGTAACTAGGAGTTTCTGTTTGCGTAACTTCTGTTGAATTGTCGCAGCCCTGCGTGGGCTGCGTGAATTGTAACTGTGTTTCGGTATATTTAATATAGCTATGTCTTTGGTCGCAGCCCTGCGTGGGCTGCGTGAATTGTAACCGGCATCACGAACACCCTCGGCAATAGATACGCCGGTCGCAGCCCTGCGTGGGCTGCGTGAATTGTAACTTTAGTAGCATTTATCAGCCACCAGTTAAATCCGAAGTCGCAGCCCTGCGTGGGCTGCGTGAATTGTAACATATATATTACAAAAAGAGGAGAGGAAAAACAATGGTCGCAGCCCTGCGTGGGCTGCGTGAATTGTAACCTTATCATCATTATCATAAGTTGAAACTCTAGCATGTCGCAGCCCTGCGTGGGCTGCGTGAATTGTAACTATCTGCACCATTTTACTTATGTAATTAAGCAAAGTCGCAGCCCTGCGTGGGCTGCGTGAATTGTAACGTCGTTGTAATCTTTAATTTTTGCAAAAGTTTATTGTCGCAGCCCTGCGTGGGCTGCGTGAATTGTAACCATCAACTACATTACGCGCGAATCGTCTAACTTCTGTCGCAGCCCTGCGTGGGCTGCGTGAATTGTAACCTTTCTGTTTGAATTTATTTATAACAATTTTGTATGTCGCAGCCCTGCGTGGGCTGCGTGAATTGTAACACGCTTTAAATCTACAACTGTTTTATTTTCGTTGTAGTCGCAGCCTGCATAGGCTGCGTGAATTGTAACAGACCATACCCCGAAAGATGTTTTAGTTGCGGCGAGTCGCAGCCTGCATAGGCTGCGTGAATTGTAACCAAAAAAGGCGGTTGGCGTAATATCAAAGATTTTAGTCGCAGCCTATGAAGGGCTGCGACTCCAACCCTTGTCAAGGGGGCATACTTGCCGGTGGTTTCAATTCACGCAGCTTGCATAGGATGCGACAGATTATCATCGGTATTGGCAAGTACAACAATCGGGTTTCAATCCACGTCACCTTATGCGGGCTGCGACAAACTATGCACTTTTTGTGCCAATTCCTTTTCGTTGTTTCAATCCACGCGCCATGTTTTGTACAAGGCTTTGTTAAAATTGCCGACAAACTGGCAATTGATTTCTTTCATACCACAAACATACCACAAAATCAAAAAAATGTCAACCTTAGTCTCACAAATTCTGATGTTCTCCATTAAATAATTCTTACTATTGATATTAAAAATGGTTTTGCTCACTTTTTATCATAAAAACTATTGACATTCGCACTTTAATGCGATATAATTATTTTGTTATATTTTGTAAATAAGTGAGTATAGAATTTGGTAATTATTTGGGCAATGATATGCAGGCGGAATTAGGAGGATATCATATTATGGAGAAGCGCAAATGTATCATCAAAATTTGCGGAAAAGAGTATACCTTAGTTGGCACAGAGAATCAAGATTATCTCACAAAAATTGGCGATTATATTAACGACAAAATGTTGCGCGTTATGCGCTCTAACAACGAGCTGACAATTGAAGCTTCTGCAATTTTAACGGCTATTAACGTCGCCGATGATTATTTTAAGCAGATAGACACCGCCGACGGGTTGCGCAAGCAAATTGCTGAATACATCAATAAAGACGCTAATACCGAGGCGGGGGATTCTTTTGAGATTGACGAAATTGAGGAATTAAGCCAAGGTGATGGTGCAGATTCCACCAGTGACGTTGCTTCTAAACCCGAGGTGCAAGCGGGGGCAGGGCAAAGTAAGACGGCTAAAGATGCCAAGTAAATTGCCTGAACTTCTTGCGCCTGTTAAAGATTTTTCGTGCCTTAAGGTTGCAATTTTATCGGGTGCGGATGCTGTGTATTTTGGAGGCAAACGGTTTAGTGCGCGGGCGCGGGCGACTAATTTTAGCGATGACGAGCTTTTACGTGCTATTGATTATTGCCAAAGTAATGGTGTAAAGCCTTATATCGCCATGAATACTTTGATGACCGACCGTGAGCTTACCGATTTTTTTACTCAGGTACAAAACGTGCATAATGCAGCCGCGGCAGCTATTATTGTTCAAGATATTGGCGCAATGCAATTTTTACATAAATACGCACCACAAGTTGTGGTTCACGCAAGCACTCAAGCAGGTGCTAAGACTATTGACGATATTAAAACTCTGCACGCATTAGGCTGCAAACGCATAGTTTTAGCGCGCGAGCTTTCGGCAAAAAGCATAGCCGAGATTACCAATTTCGCCCATGGTTTGGGTGTCGAGATTGAAATCTTTATCCACGGTGCAATGTGCGCAAGCGTATCGGGCGAATGTTTAATGAGCAGCTTTATTGGTGACAGAAGTGCCAACCGTGGCATGTGCGCTCAGCCCTGTAGAATGCTATATAAATGCCGTGACGATGCTGTTGAGCAAGATAAAGCGTCTTGCCTTTTAAACATGAAAGATTTGTCACTTATAGATTATATTCCCCAGCTGATTAATATGGGCGTTGACAGTCTAAAGATTGAAGGGCGCATGAAGGGCGAGCATTATATCCACACAGTAGTTAGCCAATATCGCGCAGCATTAGATGGCAAAATTTACGATAAACACAAGCTTTATAGCGCGTTTGACCGTGGTGGGTATTCTGCCGATTATTTTTTAGATAGCATCAAAAATGATAAACATAACCGATTTGCTACCTCTAAACCTAAAAATCAATTTGCAAACCAGGGGAATTTTGAGTTAGATAATAATGATAGACTGATAGAAAATGCAGGCAACAAGCAAAAAAATGACGAGGTGAAGATTGAGTATTATCCACCTAAAAAGAGGAAGGCGAAGTCTAATAATCCTCAGCTGATTGTTCAAGCTGTCACTAAAGAGCAAGCAAAAATAGCCAGCAAGTATGGTTTGCAAGTGGTGACGCCGCCTAAAACCTTGAACATTTTTAACACGCAATGGTTGATGGCGCAAAAATATCTGCAGCAGAGCGGATTAGCTAAAACAGGTGACGAGGGCGAATCTCGTGTTGATATCAATACAATTACCCTTTCGCCCGAGCTTAATTCATCACAAATGGCGGATATCATTAAGGTTGTGCCTGTCGATTGCATTGTTTATGGGCGGCTTCCGCTTATGCACTTAGTCGATAACCCATATCAAAATAGTTTAATCGACAGAACAGGTGCCGAGTTCCCGATAATTGGCGATTTTTTATACAATAGTGTCCCTATTTACATGGCGGATAAATGGCGCGATATTTGCACCATAGGTTTAACCGCTGCGCGTTTGGTTTTTACTACAGAAAATGCTGATGAGGCAGAGAGAGTTATTAAACTATATATGGCAGCACAAAATGGAGCACCGCCCGATGATGTAAGTGTTAAAGTGTTTGGCAAAAAATTCTCGCGCGGGAAGTTTTAGCTTATCTTAAATAATTTGTAAAATTTAAAAGGTGATATAATGCAATTGATGATTAAAAAAGTGGGTAATGCGTTGGATGATTCTAACTTAACCGCTAACCTGCCTACTCCACATTATGCAACCGATGGTGCTGCTGGGTTGGATTTATCTGCCGCTATCACACAGCCCATTACGCTTTTGCCTAACCAACGATATCGCATGCCGACAGGTATTGCTATGGCTATACCCGATGGATATGTAGGCTTGGTTTTTATTCGCAGCTCGCTTGGGTTTAAAAGCGGCATTACGCTGCCTAATTGTGTGGGCGTTATAGATAGCGATTATCGCGGTGAAATTTTAGTGGCTATGGTAAATATATCTGACGAAGCCTATACTATTAACCCGCTCGATAGAATTGCGCAGATAGTTATTGTGCCTGCCCCTCAGATGCAAGTCGTATTAGCTGATGAGTTGCCCGATACAAAGCGTGGCAGCGGCGGGTTTGGTTCGACGGGTGTGTAGTTAGCTAAAAGAGGTAATTTCATGAGTAAAAACATAGCAGCTGAAGTTACATCGTTAAAAAATATCACTAAAATTGATAAATTTATATTTTTTGCTGTAATATTTTTAGCCATATTTTGGCAGCTAGGTGGTAATGCCATTCTATTGGCGGCAGATGATTCTGTGGCGCGCGCGGTGGTTATAACTTTAAAAGGCAAGGAATATGCGCGATATAATTTAAATGATATAAAAAATGAAAAAATAGTTGCAATAAATTCTGATATAGGTTATAATGTAGTAAAACTTACTAAAAATGGTGCGCAGGTTATACATGCCTCTTGCGCCGACCAAGTAGACGTCCACCAAGGCGAGATTACCAAGCCACATAGTGCTATTGTGTGTCTGCCGAATCAATTGGTTATAACTATTGAGGGTAAAAGTGAGGCTGATACAATTGCTTACTAGGCTAAGTTGGCGTTCTAATTCTGTAAATCGTCGAGGCGGTTTTGTAAGAAAGCCTCGAGTTGCACAAATTGCTTTATTTATAGCTAGTGCCTTGGTTTTGCAAGTGATAGATAACATGTTGATGATTCCTATACCTATCCCTGGTGGGAAGCTTGGGCTGGCTAACATTGCCACTTTAATAGCTTTAGATATATTTGGTTTGCCTACGTTAATGCTAATTAGTGTGGTGCGCGCTAGCCTAGGCGCATTTTTGAGTGGCGGGTTGATGGCGGTTTTTTATAGCCTCTCGGGCGCGATACTTTCTACCCTTGTTATGTGGCCGGTGCATCGTAGCGGCGTGATAAAACGTAAAACGATTACTAAGTTTGGCGTAGGTGTTTTAGGTGCGGTTGCGCATAATATTGGTCAAATTTTAGTTGCCATATTACTTTTAAAGTCGGTTGCTATACTATCGTACCTGCCAATTTTGCTGATTACATCGGCATTTAGTGGTGCCATAACTGGTTGGGTATCGATGAAAATCAAGATAAACACATAGTTGAAAATATAGTTGAAAATATTGTGTAACTTCAAAAGGAGTCTTTTAAATGAAAGAGATAATTCTAGCATCCAGCTCGCCGCGTCGGCACGAGTTGCTCGACCAAGTAGGGATAGAGCATAAGGTTATGAAATCTAAATTTATGGAGAAGTTTGACGAATATAGCCTGCCGCACGAGATAGTTGTATCGTTTGCTTTAAAAAAGGCTGAGTATGTAGCTAAAATGGTGGATAATAACCAAACTATAGTCATTGGTGCAGATACTTTGGTTGTATACAAGGGGCAAATTTTGGGCAAGCCGCGTAATGCTAAAAATGCTCGGCAAATGCTAGAGATGTTGAATGACCAGACTCATGAAGTGTTAACAGGGTTTGCAGTTATAGATGTTGAAACCGGCAAGACGGTTACAGATTACGAAAGCACGTTGGTTAAATTTAGAGAGATTTCGCCTAAAGAATTAGCCGCGTATGCCAAGAGCAACGAAAGCCGCGATAAAGCAGGCGGGTATGCTATTCAAGGGAAAGCTGCTAAATTTATCGAGAGTATAGAGGGCGAATATTCCACAGTTGTGGGGCTGCCGCTTAGCAGGCTAACTCAAGTGTTAGAAAAAGAGTTTAAGTATATGGTGTAAGATAAAAAAATATAGAACTATAATGGGGGAAAGTTATGTCAACTTTTTCAAAAGATATCGGGATAGACTTAGGCACAGCCAACACTCTTGTGCATGTTAAGGGCAAGGGGATAGTATTGCGCGAGCCTTCGGTTGTTGCAATAAACAATAAAACCAAAGCCGTTTTGGCAGTGGGTAACGAGGCTAAAGATATGATAGGGCGCACGCCAGGTAACATCGTGGCTATTCGTCCGCTAAAAGATGGAGTTATAGCAGATTTTGACGTTACATCTGCCATGCTTAAATACTTCATTCGCAAGGCGGTTCCTAACAATATGTTCTTTAAACCGCGTGTTGTAGTGTGCATTCCGTCGGGCGTTACGCAGGTAGAGCGTCGCGCGGTAGAGGATTCTGTTATTCAAGCAGGCGCGCGTGAGGCATTTTTAATAGAAGAACCGATGGCGGCGGCTATAGGGGCTGGGCTTCCAGTTGAAGAGCCTACAGGAAGCATGGTTGTAGATATTGGCGGTGGCACGTCGGAAGTTGCAGTTTTATCGCTGGGTGGCATTGTTGCATCAAAGTCTTCGCGTATAGCTGGTGATGAATTTGACGAGTCGATAGTTCAATTTGTCCGTCGTAATTTTAACATAGTAATAGGTGAGCGCACAGCCGAGAGCATGAAGATGAACATCGGCTCGGTTTATCCGTTAGAGGAAGAGGTTAGCATGGAAATTAGCGGGCGTGACCTTATTATGGGCTTGCCAAGCGTTAAGCAGATTAGTTCTATCGAGTTGCGCAAGGCTTTAGAGGAGCCTGCAATGGAAGTTATAAACGCAATTAAAAACGTTTTAGAGCAAACTCCTCCTGAACTAGCTGCCGATATAATGGATAGAGGCATTATGTTAACAGGCGGTGGCGCGCTTATCCGCGGGCTAGACGAACTTATTGCGCATTGGCTGGATATTCCTGTTCAAGTTGCTTATGCTCCGCTGGATTGCGTTGTTGCAGGAACGGGCAGGGTTATAGACGAGATTGATAACTTACGAAGCGTTTTAACTAGCGGCAAGAAGTAGGTTAATTGTAGATTGTTTTTCGGACACAAAATGAAAGGAGCGGTTGTAATTGCAAGATTGGTTTGATGCCAATAAAAAATTAATACTAATTTTAAGCGGCGTTACAATTTTAGTTTTGTGTATCATGGCAGTTTTAACCGCTAATAAATCTAAAAACGTATGGGGAACTAACCTTACAAACGCAATTTTTATACCTGTTCAAAGCCTTTTTACGCGTTCTACAAGCGGGATTGCATCGATTGGTGAAAACTTTGCTAACTCTAAACTTTTAACGCAGCAGAACTTAGAGTTAGAGAAAAAAGTTGCAGATTTAACTAATAAAAACATCGAGTTAGAGAGCTATAAAGTAGAAAACGACCGATTGCGTAATTTACTAGATGTTAAATCTTCCACTAAAGAATATAAAACCGTTGCGGCTGAGATTATTGCTAAAGATATTGGCAATTGGTATAGCATTATAACCATCGATAAAGGCACAGATAAAGGCATTGCTCTTAATCAGCCTGTTATTAGTCCTAAAGGTTTAGTGGGGCATGTAACCGATGTTGGCAAGGATTGGGCTAAAATTACCACTATTTTAAATAGCGGGACAAGCGTGGGCGGCGAGATTATTAGGACGCAGGATATTGCAATGTTAGAAGGCGATGCCGTGTTGCAGAGCCAAGGGTTATGCAAGATGACATATATATCTAAAAATTCGACGGCAATGTCGGGCGACGAGATTAAAACTAACGGTTTAGGTGGCATTTACCCTAAAGGTTTACTTATTGGAACTATAAAAAATATCTCGACCGATGCTAATACTATTTCGCAGGTAGCGGTTGTTGTTCCGTCGGTTGATTTTGAAAAGCTCTCTGAAGTTTTGGTGATTTTGAAGTGATGTATTGTTGCAAATTGCAAAGGGGTATAAAATGAGTTCAGCTATAAAATACACTTACATAGTTTTAGTTTCTGCCCTGTTGATTATATTGCAGGTAAGTGTTTTTCCACATCTGCAATTTTTAGGGAATATCCCTTTGTTATCCATTGTTATCGTCGTTTCGCTCTCGGTTAGTGGTGGCATAGTTGCGGGAAGCACATCGGGGATAATTGTTGGGGTAGTAATGGATATTTTATCGTCACGCACATTTGGCACACACACGCTTTTGTACATGGTAATAGGATTGTTGTGTGGCACCTTTTGCAGGCGGTTTTTTGAGCGAAAAAAAGTTGTTGTTTTAATTTTTACCCTAGTAACTACTTTTGTAGTAGAATTTTTAACTTATATATTCTCTTTTTATATGTTTGGGAATCGTCAAATTTTTGTTGCGCTTTGGCACATAATTTTACCCGAGACGTTTTACACCGCCGTTTTGGCTGTGCCATGCTATGTAATTATCACTAAAGAATGGTGGCTTAAGTGGGTATAACTAAAGAATGGTGGCTTAAATGGATATAACTGAACGCAGATTAAAAATAATTACAGGCATAGTGTTAGCTTTTGCCTTAATTGTTGTGTTTAGGCTTATTCAAATGCAAGTAGTAAAGGGTGCCGAGTATCGCGAACTAAGCGAGAATAGACGCCTATCGCGCCTTACATTAACGGCTCCAAGAGGCGAAATTTTTGATAGAAATGGCGAGCCTTTAGTGACTAATCGCATGGGCTTCTCACTAATTTTCCAACGCGATGCAATGACCTCGGGCGATATTAACACAAATATATCTAAGGTAGTAGATGTGTTTGAATCGACAGGTGATACTTATATCGACGACTTGCCGATATCGGCTACTTCTCCTTTTACTTTTACTAAAAATGTTACTAATATAAATAGTTTAATAACTAATGCTAAGCTAGATGCTAAACTAGGTTGGCAGAAGATTGAATCGGAAGAGCAGATTAAAAATTTAAGTGCTGTGCAGGCTATCGATTATTTATGCGAGCGGTATGATATAGACCAAACATTAGATTCAAACAAGAAGCGTAAAATAATAGGCGTTAGATACGAAATGGAAAAACGTGTTTTTTCTACAAATAATCCATACACTTTTGCAACTGATATATCTAATAACGCTGTTGCAATTATAAAAGAGCGGAATGATTGCCCTGGTGTTGTTATTTCAGTCGAGCCTATCCGCGAGTATACCGACCCAGACTTAGCATCGCACATTTTAGGCACCGTTGGCGTTATATATAGCGAGGAGTATCAGCAATTAAAGGATAAGGGATACTCTAGCACCGATATAATAGGCAAGTATGGGCTAGAAAAAGCCTTAGAGCCATATTTGCGTGGCGAAGATGGCGTGCAGGCGGTTACGCAGAAATCTGGCGGCGGGAATGTAACGGAAGTTTCGCAAGAGCCTACGCCAGGGGATTATGCTGTGCTGACTATAGATGCCGATTTACAGGCGACGCTAGAGGAATCTATGGCGCGGGTTATACCTTCGCTTACTAGGCTTAAAGATAGTTATGATGCAGATTCGGGCGCGGCGGTAGTACTAGATGTTAATAGCGGCGAAGTTTTGGCAATGGCGAGCTACCCTACTTTTAACTTAGAAACATATAGCAAGGATTATCAAAAAATTGCGACCAGCCCGACTTCGCCTGAGCTTAACCGAGCTATTAGCGGGACGTATGAGCCTGGCTCTACCTTTAAAGTTTTAACCGCTATTGCAGCTTTAGAAGAAAAAGTTACTACCACAAGCGAGACGATTGTAGACGAGGGGATATATAGGTTTTACAAGGATTATCAGCCGACGTGTTGGGTATGGACGGACCAACACAAAACCCATGGCCCAGTTAATATTGTAGATGCTATAAAGGTATCTTGCAATTACTTTTTTTACGAAATGGGCAGGCGGTTAGGCATCGACAGAATAGTTAAGTATGCAGATATGTTTGGCTTGGGAGATTACACCGGGTTAGAGATTTCGGGCGAAAGCAAGGGGACGGTTGCAGGGCGTGAGTATGCTAAACAAAATGGAATTACATGGTATGACGGTTTGACTCTTCAGGCGGCAATTGGGCAAAGTTATAATTTATTCACTCCTGTTCAGCTTGCTAACTACATAGCAACGGTGGCAAATGGTGGGACATTGTACTCGGCACATCTTGTTAAATCTATTAAGTCTTATGACGGAAGCGAGAACATTAATTATCAGCCTGTTATCAAAAACAAGGTGGATATGTCGGCCGCAACTCACGAGGCAGTTGTGCAAGGCATGAAGGATGTTACCGAGGGTGGCACCGCGGCGAGTGTATTCTCTAACTATCAAGTAGAGGTTGCTGCTAAAACAGGTACTGCCAGCGTTCCGACGGGTTCGGCTAATGGTATATTTGTAGCATTTGCGCCGGCAGATGACCCTGAGATTGCTATTTCTGTTGTTGTACATCATGGTGGGCATGGTAATAGTATTGCGCCCATTGCCAAAGATGTATTTGATGAATATTTTAGTGTGGACCAAGTAGAAGACGAGATATTGCAGCCGAATAAGCTGTTACCTTAAACGTTGTTTAATTAATTATAGCAATTTGCTCTGCAAATTGGCGTTCCGGCGGAATGAATCCGCCTACACTTCTAAAGTGGTTCGGTTCAAATTGCCGACAAGCTGGCAATTTCTCTGTTTATAGCCTTTCAAATTATTCCACACAAAAGGTGGCGAAATATTGAAACATATAATTACAGTTACATCGGGTAAAGGTGGCGTTGGAAAGACTACCACCTGCATTAATATTGCCGCCAACCTAGCTAAATTGGGGAATCGTGTGTTAATGATAGATGGTGATATTGGCATGCGTAATTTAGATTTATCGCTTGGCGTGCAAGATTGTATTGTCCATAATTTTATTGATGTATATCGTGGCAACGTAAGCCTGCCCCATGCGGTTGTGCATGTGCCTAATATAGAGAATTTAGACCTGCTCTCGGCTCCTCAAATTAATTACGACGAGAATAACTTAACCAAAGATGTCTACATGCAAATTTGCTATAAGCACGCTATTAATTACGATTATATTATATTTGATACTCCTGCGGGAATTGGTCATGCGTTTGAGATGGCGACCGAGCCTGCCGACCTTGCCCTGGTGGTTGTTACGCCCGATAGTGCATCAATGCGCGACGCCGACCGCGCTATAGGTTTAATCGAAGATAAAACACATCCGTTTTTAATTGTCAACCGTGTGCGTCCTAAGATGATTAAAAAAGGTAAAATGATGAATGTGTATGAAGTGGTTGAAGGGTTAGGCATAGATATTATTGGGATTATCCCTGAAGATGATAAAGTTTTAGAAAAATCGCTAGTTTTAGATTATAAAAAAAGTAAGGCAAATAAAGCGTTTAGTAATATATCTAAAAGAATTTCTGGCGAGGTTGTGCCACTGATAAAGTTATAGATTACATGCTTATAAATAGTTTAAGGGGGCAATTTTAATGCAAATTTCCTCTCAAAGCAATCTTCAATATGGTGTAGGTGTAGATATTGGCGGCTCGTTTGTTAAGCTCGGAGTTGTTGAGTATTCCGCTGATTCTAACGCCGATGCACCACCTAAAATCATCAATAAATTTAAAATTTCTACAGCTGGCATGGGCAGCTCGTCTACTACTTTTGCCGATAATCTAGCGCGTTCTATTTATGGGTTAATCCGCGAGACTAAAGTAGATGTTAGCTTGCAGCCCGAGAATAATGACTCTACCATTGCAGCTATTCGAGCCGCTGCCGAAACGCCTCAAGCTAAAATAATCCCGACAATATCGCGCATTGGTGTTGGTGTGCCAGGTTGTGTTGAAGATGGCAAAATAATCGATTGCGCTAATATTCCTTACCTTGCAAACTGTCACCTTGCGCAGCTTCTTAGCCAAAAGCTTAAGTTTAACCTGCAAAATATAACGCTAGATAACGATGCGAACATGGCGGCTAAGGCAGAAGTTGCTTTTGGCGATGACCGAATTAAATCGGCTAAGAATATTGTGATGATTACTATAGGGACGGGGATAGGTGGCGCGGTTTTTGCTAATGGCGTGCTGCAAAATGGTGCGCGTGGGTTATTTGGCGAGGTAGGGCGGATGCGCATTTTTGGGGATAAGACTTTTGAGGAAGTGTGCTCGGCGACGGCTCTTAAAACCATGGCAGTTTGTGACGATTTAACCGAGATTTTCCCGCCTTTGAACAATGCCACTAAAGCGATAATCGCTTCGTATGCGCAAAATTTAGGCATGGGGATATCTAATATTATCAATTGTTATGACCCCTCGTGTATTATTCTTGGCGGTGGGATTTCGTTTGGTTTAAAATATTTATTGCCCGAAGTTTTGCAAGAGGTCCAAAAACACAACTATGGCGGCAAACCGTTAGATGAGTACTTGACTATTTTGTCTGCCACTTTTGGAAATAACGCTGGAATTATCGGATGTATTGTTTAGCAAATTTTTATGAAAAATGCGGTTTGGGGGCTTGACAAAACTCTTTTTTCGTGATACAATAGTGTTTGGTGTAATGCACAATGAATATAAATTTGTACGAAATTACTAAAAAATCGGGCGAGAAGCTGGCGATATCGCTAGAGATTCCATCTATTAAGTTTGACGATTGCACGATTTTTAGCATAAAAGTTAACGGGTTTGTTATTAATAACCAGGGTAGGCTAGAGCTTAACCTTAACATAAATGGCAAGTTAAACGCTGTTTGTGCGCGATGTTTGGCAGATATTGACCGTGATTTTTCTTTAATCGTTAACGAGCGGTTGACTAATGACGAAAATAACCCCGAAGATGTTTACTATAGTAATAATTCGTTAGATATTCAAAACGTAGTTACCCAGGCGATATCGCTAAATTTACCGCTTGTGTTTATTTGCAGCGACGATTGCGAGGGCTTGTTGGCAGAGATGCCTGACGAAGAACCGCAAAATACTTTGTTATCGGCTGAATAAATTGTTATTATATTTAATATTGATATAGAGTTAAAAAAAGTAGTTAATATAAATGGCAGTTCCAAAAAGAAAAACATCTCAAGCTAAATCACGTCAACGTCGCTCGGCTAATTTTAAGCTATCTGCACCGACGCTTGGCAAATGCCCTAACTGTAACGAGCCTAAGCTTGCGCATCGTGTTTGTGGCAATTGTGGGTATTACAATGGCAAGCAAGTAATAGATGTAGCTGAGTAATATTGATTTGTTACATTTAACTGAATAACACTCTGGCTGGCGCGTATTGCTTTAGCCTGTTTGTTTTATAGAAGTTTAGACTATAAACTTCTTTTTTTGTTGCGTTTTCTTTATATCACTTATTCCTTAGCACTCATATTTTAACCCTTTTAATAATATACTTTAGTATATATATTAAGGGAGAGAATGATGTGATACATACAACTAATAATAAAGTAGAGATTTTGGGCGAAATAATTTCTGATTTTGAGTTTAGCCATAGCGTGCATTCGGAGGATTTTTACACTTTTGAAGTTAGAGTTAAGCGGCTTTCAGGCGCATATGATGATATAAAGGCAACAATATCGCAACATTTACTTTTAAATAATGCTTTTGGCATGGGTGACACGGTTAGCATTTTAGGGCAATATCGCTCTTATAATAATTACAGTAATATAGGCAATAAGCTACTTTTAACGGTTTTTGTTAAGGATATTTACGTGGTTGATGCAACTAATGGCGTAATGTCTGCTAATGTTATCTATTTAAATGGATTTATATGCAAGGCACCTGTTTTTAGGACGACGCCGTTTGGGCGCGAGATTACCGACACACTTTTGGCGGTTAATAGGACGTATAATAAATCGGATTATATCCCTTGCATTGCGTGGGGCAGGAACGCTAAATTTATAAGTACTTTGGGCGTGGGGACTAATATAATTTTATGGGGAAGGATTCAGAGCCGCGAGTATGAGAAAAAAATTTCGGAAACTGAATCAATTACTAAAGTTGCCTACGAGGTATCGGTTAACAAGCTAGAGGTTGTCGCGTTTAATGCAGATGATAAATGCGTGTGAAAATAAGCGAGAAGCCATAAGCCATGAGTAATAAGCCAAAAATCGCGTTAAAAATTTAATTGCGAAAACAAAAACTCCCTTAAAAAATTTAGAGGGAGTTTTAATTTTAAGTTTTTGAGTGTAATAATATAAAATTATCTCTCAAATACAAAATTTTAGCTGCGCACTATTTTGTAAAATCTGTGACGTTATCTACAACATTGCCTATTGTGCGCCATACATGGTTAGCGTTGCGCTTTAAATTTTTGACATCTTTTTCTTCGACTGGGCTTATCATAGCGGTTACGCCCGCGCCTACAACTGCGCCGGCAACTAACCCTGTTACAAAACTAGCTGTTTTCATAGCAAACTCTCCTTAGAATTAACTAACTGTAATATTATTGTTTGCTATAATTTTTAAAATATTCAAAGAATATTTTGTAATTTTATACATCTATTACCTATATAAAAACTCTAGAATTCGTGATTTTAACGGTGATTCGCCATTTATCAGGCGATACTCTTGAGGTGTTAAATTTTGTTGTAATAATTGCTTGCTTTCTATCGGCAAAGTAGCATTTGTTGCGCTAACACAAATATTAGGATACATAACGCACCACCAATTATGCCCGTTTGCCTCGCCAATCTCTAGCCTTAAGGCGGCGTACTCGCCTGGCGGAAGCACTATATCACCATATTGCTTTGTTGGCAAATTAAACTCGCCTAACTTGGCGATAACTTTGTAATTGTATCCGTTATTTTTAACCGATTGCTCTGCAATTTGAGCGATATCGTTTAGATGTGCGCCGATAACTTCTTTTGTTTGCTGCAGGTTAAAATTAGAATTGGTTAGCGTATTAACGTATGTAAGAACATCGTCACGAACCTTAAGTTTTAGGGCTTGGTCGTCGGTAGAATTACTATTGGCTAGTATATGAAAGCGCAAAACATTAGATGCAATTTGGTTCTGCTCGCGCATGGCAGAAACGGTTGTAAGCATGGCAAACAGGGCAAAAGTGCATATAACAGTTAAGGCAAAGTTGCGAAGCTGAGGGGATTTTACTATAGCGTAATTTTTGAAACCTTGTAGCTTTTTTTTAATTAATTCTTTCATTATGTATCAATCCTTTTTTTATCAATTTTATTGCTTAATTGATATTAAAATTATTGACACATATATTTTTTTTATACATTACTCATTTTACAATGCAACTAATTCTACCTGTTTGATTGTTTTACCTAAAACTTTAGATAACGCCTTAGAATACACTTCTATCTGCCGCTGCGCCTGGCTGCTTAAAGATGCTTGACCAGTTTTATAATCTATTATCACAACACCGTCTGGCTCTTCAAAGTAGGCATCTATAACGCCCTGGACAACAATTTTTGCATTAGGCGGCGCATCTAAATTAAGTTCGTCTAACGCGTTTAATGCTGTTAAAAACTTAAACTCGCGGCGTAAAGTTTTGTTTTGCTGAGCAGCTAAGACACGCATGCCTAAAGGCGATTGAGCAAAATCGACTATACTTTTAGGGTTAACCAGCGCGATATATTCAGGCGGGATAGGACAATTACAGGTAGCAAAAATTGTATCGGGCGTAAAATTTTCTTGGCTTTGCATTAAATCATTTAGCTTAATAAAATCAATATGCTGCATAACAAAATGGTAGGCTGTTCCACGTAATGTTGCCAAGTTAGTTGCGCTTTTGCTATCTTGTAAGCTTTCGTCAAATAACGCATTCTCGTCAAAATCATCTAGTGTAAGGTCGAGGGTTTTCTCTTGAATTAATGCGCTAACACCACTTTTAATAGGCACAAATTTATATGTTGGCATGGTAAAGTCTAAAATTTCGGATACTTCTGGCGCGATAAATAGCTGGTCGGTAGCATTTGTGTCAATTGTGGATTCGTCGTGCGTTGGCGAGGGAGTTGACATTGGCGTTGCCGAGATAATATCCATGCTCTGCTTATCAATATCCGCCTGATTCTCTAACGGTTCTTCCGCTTTTATGGTATTCCAATTAATAGGTAACGACGACAACCACATTAACCATGTTTTATGATTAAGCAATTCAAACAATAAATCGTTGCCGCTTAACACTTGAAGTCGATTGCGCTCGTCGTGTAATTTATGTAAATCTGTTACCGATGCAACCACATATAGCTTATGAATGGCACGAGTCAATGCAACATATAACACACGCATTTCTTCCGAAATCATCTCGCGTTGTTTAGCGATGCGCATAGAAATCGTGTAAACGGTAGGGCGTTTAGTAAAGTTAAGCGCATCGACATAATCGGCTGCGATGCCATTAGGTGCGTACAAAATGGGCTGTGCTAAATCTTTTAGATTAAACTTTCCACCAACATTTACCAAAAAAACGATAGGAAACTCTAACCCTTTTGACGCATGCACCGTCATCATTCTAACACTTGGAGTAAGGCTGGCAGATTTCTCTGTCATGGTAGATTTTGTTTCGATTGCCAAAGTAAGATACTCTAAAAAATCGTATAATGTGCGTGTTTCGCTGCCCTCGAATGCTTGGGCAAGCACTTTTATATAGTTAATATTTTCAAACTCGTTGGGGTAGATAATAGATAAATTTAGGGTGTCGTTAATATAATCTAGCGTTTGACAAAGGGTATGAGTGCGCGTGAATGCTTGGAAATCACTTATGTTTTTGCCAATCGGCTCGTCTTTAACCAACTCGTAAAATGGTGCAGAATAATCGCGCATTCTAATAGTGGCAAGTTGCTCGTCGGTGTACCTAAAAATAGAGCTGCGCATAGCTGCTAAAAGCGGGATGTCTTGGTATGGATTATCGATAACATTAAGCAGCGATAAATAAGTAACGACCTCGACTAAATTGAAAAAATTCGTGTCTTTAGCTGCAACAAATGGTATTTTATTTTGCGCAAAAGTGTCGATAAAGCTATTGACAATCCGCTCGGGCGCACTACGAGATAAAATTACAATATCGCTATATTCCGCGTGGCGATAGGCTTTAGTTTTTTTATCGTACACCATTGAGGTTTGCAGGGTTTCTTTAATTTTATCGCATACAAATTGCGCTTCTTTAGCTGGTGCATCTACAGAATTTTGCTTCTCTATCACGTAAAACTCTACATCGCCATCGGTGGTAGGTTTATCGGGTGGAAGCTCTAGCTTTTGAGTTGAATCGTAATCGACTTCGCCAAGGGCGTTGCTCATTAATCGGGCAAAAATAGCGTTTACATTCTTGATTATAGCGTTATCAGAGCGGAAATTTTCTTTAAGGCGGACTACAAAATTATCGGCTTCGTTTTTTATTTTTTGCGCAAAAATTTCGGGCGCAGAATTACGAAATCGGTATATACATTGTTTAATATCGCCTACCATAAAGCAATTAGGTGATGTTTTTTTATTAGGGCTATCGGGGGCATTTAAGGTATCAACTTCGTTTGTTAAAAGGTCGAACAGTTTTGCTTGGGCATAATTGATATCTTGAAACTCGTCGACATATACCTCGACAAACCGAGGGATAACCTGAGGATTATTTTGGAACAGTTGCAAGGTTTTATGCTCTAAATCGGAATAGTCTAGTGCGTTATCGTCATTTTTTAGCTGAGCGTATTCGGTTAAATAATCCATGACTAGATGGCAAAGGCAAGTTATTTGCGGCTGAACCTCGATTAAATCGTCCAACATTGTTTTACTATCGCCAGGGAAGCATTTGACAATTGCCTTTTTAAAAACGTCCTTGGCGGCATCGCGCGCCTTAGAGGCTAACTTGCGGTCGGCGGCATCTATTTTTTTGGCAGCATCGTCGGCAATTAAGTTAGAAAATCTATGCGAATTGATATAAATATATGCTTCGTCCCAGCTGCAATTTTTAAGGTGGCTTGCCATGGTTTTAATTTCTTCTGCCTCGCGCTTAATTTGGTTATAATAGCAATCTATTTTATACTCGGCAGCAATCTCCATAGCGGCGTGCATTTTACTAACTGCTTGGCTTAAGGCTATGGTGAACTCAAAGATTATATCCTTGCCAAAGTAGCGTGTTATGTAGGCATCTGCATTTTGATAAAGCGATTCGACACCGTTATTTTGCATGGGTAGGTGGCAGCATTTTTGCAGCCAATTTATAGGGTCGGGCATAACCATAGAATAATCGGCTATATCTAAAATGGCAGATTCTAATGCAGAATCGTCACGCCGACCGCCATAGTTTAGCACCAGCTTTTTAAAAACAGAATCTCCGCTAGTATAAGCGCGCGACAATACAGAATCGGCGGCTAGTTTTTTAAGCTTAAGCGTTTGGCTAGTATCTAGCATGGTAAAATCGGGCTGAATATTGGCAAGATAAAAATTGTTCTTTAAGATAGTGCTACAAAAAGAATGGACGGTTGAAATGTTAGCGCGTGAGAATCGGATAATTTGCGAGCGAAGATGGTGGATAATGTCTGCAATATCGGCAGGAGGATTATTGGGTGCGATGTTTTGAGCGGCTTTTTCTAGCTCTGTAATTTTATTATTAATCTCGGATAATAATCTTTCTTTTAGCTCTGCCGCTGCTTTTTTTGTATAGGTAGTAATTAAAAAATCGTCTATATTTAGACGCTCGTTAACGATGCGAGAGATAACCCTGTTTACTAAAACAAAAGTTTTGCCGCTGCCTGCCGCGGCAGAAACAACTATGTTTTGAGCCTTACTATTAATAGCCTCGGCTTGCGCTTTAGTAAACATAAGTATACTCCTTTTGTGTGATGTTTATGGATTCTTAATATTCTAAATCTGCAACCTTCCAATTTTTAGTTATATTATAAAACTCGGTGGCTATTTTTTTAGCCTCGTTAATATTAAGGTTCATATAATTACCACACTCTTTGGGAGAATCGCCTGGCATATCGCCATCATAATTGATTATATCTACTAAAATTTGATTAATTATGTTAATTGTCTTTTGGCTATCGCTATTTTTGACTAAAAAATAAAAGCCGGTTTGGCAGCCCATTGGTCCAAAATAAATGACATCGCTCGCGATTTGGCTATTGCGGGCGAAGGTGGCAAATAGATGCTCGAACGAGTGCATTTGGCTATTGGTAAGCAGCGGATAGTTAGGGTTGGCACTAGCATTAGGCTTGATAAAACGTAAATCGTAGGTAGTAATATCGCCATCTATACGCGATATATATATGCCAGGGTTTAAAGTTGTGTGGTCTATTGTAAAGCTGGTTATTTTGTTCATGGGCTGATTCCTTCTTTAAATACTTTCTTTAATTACTCTTTTTAAGTTATCACCTATTATTTTATCGGCAATTTTTGCGCCAAACTCGTTAGATAATAGCCTATAAACTTTGGGCATATCTTCCACACCGTTTATTCCCTTTGGCATTTGCTCTATTCCGTCAAAATCCGTGCCAAAGCCTAGCACATCTTCGCCACCGCGCGATAGAATATAATCGCAATGACGTAATATATCGTCAGTTGAATCCCCTAAAAATTGCGGATATAAATTAATTCCAATAAAGCCATTGCGGGCTATAATTTGGTCTATTTGGTCGTTGGTTAAATTGCGCGGGTGGTTGGTTATTGCGCGGGCGTTAGAGTGCGAGGCGACGAAGGCTTCGCCATTGTTTAGAGTGCGGGCAACGTCGGTAAAACCATTATCAGATAAATGCGACACATCTACTAAAATACCTAGCGAGCTACAAGCTTTAACTACATCTATACCAAAATTAGTTAAGCCGCTACCGTTACCGCCTACGTTGCCGCTGCCCAACTCGTTTGTTCCGTTCCAGGTAAGGGTAATAAGGCGGATGCCACGATTGTAGAAATATTCAACATTTTGCAGTTTGCCCATAAGCGCCGAGCCGTTTTCGATAGTTAAAATTGCGTTTACTTTAGATGGCGCAAAATCGCCACCTGTCCATAAATTTATGTAGTCTTTATTGGTATCGTATTGTTGATAAAACTTATCGAGCAATTGGTTACACCTTATAAATGGCTGGGGGTTATTTGAATCTATCCAACAGGCAAATGCTTGAATAGATATAGCATTTTGCGCATTATTTAGCAGGCGCATGATATCTAGCTGCCCATTATTTTTAAGTAGGCTTTGGTTATTATCTAAAATTTTGTCTAGAGTGTCGCAATGGAAATCTGCAAACGTCATAATTTAATCGCCTCTGATATAATACTATTACAAGCCAGACCGTTAATTACTTCTGCGAATATCTTTCAATAAAATTTGCAAATTCATTCTTTTCCCACAAAACGGACTTCGCGTTTTGCGGGAGCCCTTTTAATTAAGCCTTTGCGCTCGTCGCGAATGAATCGCGCCTGCGCTTCTAAAGTAATTTTGTAATAAAATTGCATGAATCGCAATTTTATGTTTAATTACTCCTGCGTATATCCTTTAACAGAATCTGGAGGTTCATACGTCCATTATATTCGTTAACATTTAAGGTGCCGACAATATCGACAACATCGTTCATTATAAAGCTATCCATTAAATGCCCCATGCCAAAGCCAATGGCGTCGATAGTTTTAGTGCCTTGCAGAAGCTTCATGCGCAGGTGCTTACCCTCGCTCATGGTGGTGCATAGCGTAACGCGCAGGTTACTCATTGCAAAAACCGGGATACTATTGCCCATGCCAAAAGGTTCTAGTGCTTTTAAATCTTCGATGCTTTCCATACTAACATCTTTAGAAGTTATTTTAGCATCTATAAATAGTTTAGGCGTGGTGTTTTTAGCTGCGCCAACATTATTAGATGCATATTTGTTTATATCTTTTCTAAAATCGTCGATATTTTCTTGCATTATCGAAAGCCCAGCCGCCAAGCAATGCCCGCCAAAACGGTCTAGGTGCGAGCTACTATTAGTAAGTGCCTCAAACAGGTTAAATTCTTCGATAGAACGTCCGCTGCCTTTGCCCTTGCCATCCTCCGAGATAGAAATTAGAATAGAAGGTTTGTAATACCGCTCGGTGATTTTGCTAGAAACTATCCCGACAACGCCCTGGTGCCAATCTTTATGCGCGACGACAATTATTTTATCGTTGCTATATCCTTGTTTTTCGATGATATCTATTGCTTGCAAATAAATCTCATGCTCCATTTGCTGGCGGTGCTTGTTATCCTCTATTAATTGCATGGCTATCTCTTTAGCTAAATTGCTATCGTCGCAAAGGAACATATCGGCAGATTTTTTTGCGCTGCCAAGCCTGCCTGCGGCGTTGATTCTAGGTGCAATTACAAAACCTATCATGGCAGAAGTAATTGGCTTATTGGTAGGGTTGGTTGCCTCTAAAAGCGCGCGCAAGCCTTTGTTAGTAGATGTTGTGAAGTATTTTAAACCTAGCTTAACAAATGTGCGATTCTCGTCGGTTATAGGTGCGACATCGGCAACGGTGCCAAGGCATACAAAGGGGGAATACTCTTTTATTAACTCTTGCATTTTAGGCGAATCGACACCCTCTATTGCTTGGATAATTTTAAAGACAACTCCTACACCTGCAAGTTCTTTAAAGGGATAGCCGCAGCCAAATTGCTTAGGGTCTATCACGGCGGTGCATTTAGGTATATCCTCTTTGGGCTCGTGATGGTCGGTAACTATTACCTTAAACTTGTCGTCCTCTACATTGCTTAGTTCTTGCACAGCAGTGATTCCTGTGTCGACAGTTATAAGCAAATTAGTGCCGCGTTGTTTAATAGTTTCTAACGCTTTTTTATTAATGCCATACCCTTCGTCCACACGGTCGGGGATATAGTAATCCACGTTAGCGCCACGGTCCTTTAGGTACATATATAGCACCGAAGTCGAGGTAACACCGTCGGCATCAAAATCGCCATAGATGGTTATCTGCTCGCCATTTTTAAGGGCAGATGCAATATGTTCGACGCCCTCTTTCATACCTTTCATCAAAAAAGGGTCGTAAAAGGCGGTGCTATCGTTTAACTTGCCATTTACAATTAGTTGAGGCCTGTTTTGAAGCACAAGCGCGGCTATTCTACCTATTTTATATTGCTTCATTAAATTATTTACTTTATCTTCATCATTTTTTGCTATTACCCATTTTTTAGTTATATACAAACTTTCCGTCCCCTTATAGTGGTTTTAGTTGGTTTTGTTATCTTGTCTTAATTTTGCGGCGGATAAATACTATTATTCCTGTTAAAAACAGACCTATTGGCAACACAACTAATGCAATAACCGCCATAATAATCATTTGTTGGTTGTTAATTTGAATATACGTTGACTCTAAGCTTTTAGGCTGAACGTTTAACTGACTGCCAACGCCTGCCTGCCAATTTAGCGAGTTTAAGATTAAATCTTTATTAGTTTGAATATTTTGCAGGCTTATAAAGCTACTTCCGCCATAGGCTATTACGCTTGACTTTTTGTGCTGAATAACGCCAGGGTCTAGCCCAGTTTGCAAGGCAAACGCTTCGGATTCTGTGTATGGTTTCTCGGCTAAATCTAATACTTTATAGCTTAGCCCTGCAACATATAGCGGGCCTTGGGTGTCGTGTTCTTCTTGCTCGGCTGTTGCAAAGTTTAAATCAGTTTTAGCATAGCTCACATCAGAAGTTTGAAGTAGCGGGCGTTGGATAACTTCTGTATCGGTTATCTCTGCCATACTAACCGACCTAGCTTGCGGGAAGAGTATTGAGCGGTTAGCCTCTAATAAAGCTTTTGTCATATCGCTAGAAAGTAGTTTTGGAATTAAGCTTAAAGACGAATTGCTACCTAACATAGTGTAATCGGTTTCGATGACTAAATCGTTATTAAATTTTAATCCCCATTGTTGCATAAAGGCAAATAGGTTAGGCAAATCGGCTACGCCAGGGTCTACCATTACTTGAACGCCTTTGCCAGAATTGACAAAGTTAGAAAGTCGAGCAATTTCGTCTGAAGTAAAATCGGTAGTTGGCGCAAGAATCATTATTACGTTAACATCTGGTAAGTTATCGTTTAATAAATTAGTAGGGAATGTTTCGATATTATTATCGGATAGCACATCACCTATTCCCGAAGTGTCAAGTTGAATCTCGCCATGATTAATAGTTAGCCCCACATTTATTTTGCCGCCCTCGGTGACACCTAAAATCGCGGAAGTTATTTTAGGCTCTATTTGCAAGCCTGTTACCGTGCCATAAACAGCGTTCATAATGGTAAAGTCGGAATATTGTATAAGCCTAAAGGCATTAGTATCGGTATTTTTAATGGCTACACTCCCACTTTCTACATTGGCACCTGCATCGCTAAACTGTTTAACGATAGCTGGGTTTTCCTCGGGGTTTACATACTCGTACGTTACCTTTCCGTTAGAATTATCTGCGTATTTTTGAACAACAGAATCGATGACAGAATTGTTTCCTTCGTACATAAACACAGTTATTTTAATGTTATTATTTAGTTTAGAAAGTATTGCTTTTGTTTCGTCAGAGATTTGATAAATTTGGGTAGTTGTTAGGTCGAAACCAATAGTTACCTTGTATTTATTAAGCAAATAATCAGCAACTACATTGCCTGCAATAATTGAAATAACAACTAAGGCAACGACGGATTTTTTAACGAATCCTTTAACATGTTTACCACGCAGGCGGACGGTGGTGCAATATAAGAATATTGCGGTGAATGATATAAAATAAACAAGCGACATGATTAGCAATTGCCCGCCAACAAAGTCTTCAAACCTTATTAACACCGATACCCACTCGATAACTTTGGCTATCCAGCTATTGTAAAACACAGATGAAGCTGCATTACCTAGCCATAAAATTAGTAGTAACGAGAAGGATATAACCGCGGCAATGATTGAATTTTGTGTTAGGCTGCTTGCGAACATTCCTAGTGATATTAGTGATGCGCCCATAAGAAAGTAGCCTATAAGCATGCTAATAGAGTTGGCAATAGGCGGGTCGGCAACTACGCACAACATTATTATGTAGATTACTATTATCATCAGCGATGCAGCAAAAAGCGTTAGCACGGCAAAGAATTTACCCATTATAATTGCGCCTGGTTTAATGGGTGATGTTAATAGTAATTGGTCGGTTTTAGAGCGATGCTCCTCTGCTATTAATTGCATGGTTAAAATAGGAACAAAGAATAACAGGACTATTCCTATAGTATCGAAGAAATTTTCTAAATCTGCAATTTGGTAATAAATATTAATTATCGTAAAGAATATCCCAAATATTATTGCAGAAAAACCTAGAAAAACCCAGCCTAACAGTGAAGTAAAATAACGATGTAACTCACGTTTATAAATTGCAAACATTATTTTTCTCCTCCTTTGTTAGGTTTTTTGCTAGATTTTTTTGCGCCATCAGTTTTAGAAGTTTTAGAAGTTTTGGAACCGTTAGAAGCTTTAGCTTTATCCGTCGTTTTAGCGCGAGGTTTTGGCTTAGGCTTAGGTTTCGGCTTCTCTTCCACCTTTTTGGCTCCTGCTTTTTCTTTCTTTTTTGATATAGCTTCCGATACATCATCTTCTGAAATAATATCTATCATCTCATCTATAAACTCTTTATCGGCTTCGCCAAAAGTTGCCTTCTTTTTAAGCAATTTTTGCACCATTTGCTCTATTTCTTCTTCGGTTAGGTTAGATATATCTGCCTCATCGGTAGCTTTAGCCTCTTTAGCTTGCTTAGCCTCTTGCTCGGCTTTTTCTTTCATACGCGCTGCAACGCCATCTGCACCCGTTAGCCCTAAAAATACATCTTCTAAACCTTTGTTACCTGCAACCTCGGCAAGTGTGCCATCGGCAACTATAACGCCTTGGTCTATTACTACAACTTTGGTAGCAATAGCCTCGACTTCTTGCATTATATGGCTACTTAAAATAATGGTTCTATCTTTAGCTAACTCTGCTATACACTCGCGAACTTCCACAATTTGGCGCGGGTCTAGTCCTACAGTTGGCTCATCTAAAATTAGCAATAGCGGGTTGCCTATTAGGGCTTGAGCAATGCCCACCCTTTGGCGATACCCTTTAGATAGATTTTTTATTAACTTGTTTTTTACATCGGTAATATTTACAAGCTCCATTACTTCGGTTAAATGTTGATTACGTGGTAAAGAGCTTTTTTTAAGCTGATACACAAATTTTAGATACTCCCACACCGTCATACCGTTATAAAGCGGAGGCTGCTCTGGCAAGTAACCGATTAGTTTGTGCGCCTTATAAGGCTCTTTAAAAACATCTATGCCTTCGACCAAAACTTCGCCACTATCGGGGAAGATATACCCTGTGATAATGTTCATGGTAGTAGATTTGCCTGCACCATTTGGGCCTAAAAACGCTAGGATCTCGCCTTTTTCAAGCGTAAATGATACATCGCTAAGCACCTTATTACCCTTGCCAAATTGCTTGTTTATTCCTTTTACTTCAAGTGTGTTCATATAATTTCACTCGTTCCTTGTGTAATTTTTTATCCTATTCCACAACTTTAATATGCAATTCTTCTAGTTGTTTTATATCTACCACGTTAGGAGCGTTAGACATTACCTCGCTTGCTGTTTGAACTTTAGGGAAGGCTATAACATCGCGAATACTATCGGCACCTGCTAGAATCATGGCGAACCTATCTAACCCATACGCCATGCCACCATGAGGAGGAGTGCCATATTTAAACGCTTCCATTAAAAAGCCAAAGCGCGCCCATGCTTCGTCGGTTGTAAAGCCAAGAAGTTTAAACATCTTCTCTTGCAGCTCGGTATTATAAATTCTTAACGAACCGCCACCAAGCTCGTTACCGTTTAGAATTATATCGTACGCTTTAGCACGAACTTCGCCTGGATTAGTCTCCATTAAACTAATATCGCTATCGTTTGGCGCGGTAAATGGGTGATGCTTAGCAGTGTAACGCTTTTCGGTATCGTCATACTCTAAAAGAGGGAAGTCGACAACCCATAAAAAGTTATAAAGCGATTTATCTATTAAATTTAAACGGGTTGCAAGCTCGCAACGCAGCGCACCTAGGCTATCGAAGACTACCTTGTTTTTATCGGCTACAAAAAGGATTGTGTCGCCTACCTCAGCCTCTGTTTTAGATAGCAGCGCATCGGTCTCTTGCTTGGTAAGGAACTTGGCTATAGGGCTTTTAAGCTCGTCTTCGCAGACGTTTATCCATGCCATACCTTTTGCACCATAAATCTTGACAAAATCGGTTAAAGCATCTAAATCACGGCGGCTTAATTTATCCACCCCACCTTTAACGCATATTGCGCGGGCAGATGAACCTACTTTTGAGACAATATCGCTGAAAGTTTTAAACCCGCTGCCTAAAAAAACATCAGAGGTATCAACTAATTCCATACCAAAACGAGTATCTGGTTTATCGCTTCCATACTTTTGCATGGCAACGTTATAAGGCATGCGTACAAAAGGCGTTTTAACCTCTACCCCTGCAACTTCCTTCATTACGCGGGCTATTAATCCTTCGTTGATGGATATTACATCATCTTGGTCGACAAACGACATTTCTAAATCCATCTGAGTGAACTCGGGCTGACGGTCGGCGCGTAAATCTTCATCCCTAAAGCAGCGAACAATTTGGAAGTATCTATCCATACCCGATAGCATTAGCAATTGCTTATATAGCTGAGGTGATTGTGGAAGAGCGTAAAAATGCCCTGGATTAACCCTAGACGGAACTAAATAATCACGCGCGCCCTCGGGGGTAGACTTAGTTAGCATTGGAGTTTCTATCTCTAAAAATCCGTTTTCGTCAAAGTAATCACGCGCAATTTTAGCAATTTTATGGCGCATGATGATATTTTTTTGCATATCGGGGCGACGTAAATCTAGGTAACGATATTTAAGACGCACTTGCTCGTTTGTATCGATATCGGCTTCTATCTCAAAAGGAGGAGTCTCTGCCTTATTAAGTAGAACCACATTGGTGGCAATAACCTCAATCTCGCCAGTTGGGATGTTTTTATTAATCGTCTCGCTTGAGCGTGGCTTAACCTCGCCTGTTATTTGCACGACATACTCGCGCGCTAAGCTTTCTGCCACTTTAAACGAATCTTTATCTAAATTTTCGTTAGCAACCGCCTGAACAATGCCCTCTCGGTCACGCACGTCGATAAAAATTACACCGCCAAGGTCGCGAGTTTTAGCAACCCAACCTTGGATAACAACGGTCTCGCCTATGTTTTTACTGTTTAATTGACCACACATGATAGTTCTTTTCATTTTTTTATATCACCTTTATAATAAATTTTTTGCGGGGTTTTTTAATAAATACGCTTCGGCGGAATGAATCCGCCTACGCTTCTAAAGTTATTCGGATATTTTCGGCGACAAGCTGCCGAAAATCTGTTTATATATTACTTTAAGCTATTGGCTGATAAGCTGTTGAGTTCTACCTCTAAAGTATCGCCTGTCTGCATGTTTTTAAGCATGCCTCTACCGCTTTCAACCTCGGTATCGCCTATAACAATAGAATACTTAGCACCAATTTTGCTTGCATATTTCATTTGCGCTTTAACGCTGCGTTTTAGCAAATCGGTTTCTATAGTCATACCTTTTTTACGCAGGTTAGTGGCAATTTCCATAGCTTTATCGTAAGCTTTATCGCCAATATTGGCAACAAATAAATCACAAGTTGGGGCGTGGGGGATATCCACCTCGTATTTATCCAGGCACAAAAGCAAGCGTTCGACACCTAAGCCAAACCCGACAGCACCTGTTGGCTTACCGCCCATCTCTTCAATTAAGCCATCATACCTGCCGCCGCCACACACCGTCGATTGCGCGCCAATGCCTTGAGCAATGAACTCAAAGACTGTTTTGGTGTAATAATCTAGCCCGCGAACGATGGACGTGTCTATTTTATAATCGATATTGTTAGTTTTTAAGGCATCTGTTACGCGATTGAAATGCTGTTGGCACTCATCACATAAATAATCTATCATAACGGGTGCGCCTTTAGCAATTTCCTTGCATTTATCTACCTTGCAATCTAGCACACGCATGGGGTTTTTATCTAATCGCTCGCAACATAGCTCGCAAATATCTTTATCGGCAAAATAATCTTTTAACGCTTGGTTATACTTGGGCTTGCACTTAGGGCAGCCGATGCTATTTACGTTAACGCTTAAATTGGTTAAGCCGACGCTCTCTAAAAAATGCTTAGCCAGCATAATTACTTCGATATCGGCTTCGGGCTCGTTGCTGCCTAATAATTCTATACCCAATTGATGGAACTCACGCAGACGACCCGCTTGAGGCTTCTCGTATCTATAGCACGATGCTATGTAGCACAATTTAGTTGGCGCGCCGCTTGCGTGAAGGTTATTCTCGATATAAGAGCGGATGCTACCCGCGGTGCCTTCGGGACGCAGGGTAATAGACCGCCCACCTTTATCGTTAAATGTATACATTTCTTTTTGGACAACATCGGTGGTATCGCCTATCCCGCGTGAGAATAGCTCGGTATTCTCGAAAACAGGGGTGCGAATCTCGTTATATCCAAAAGTTTGGGCGCAAAGTATAAATTTGTCCTCAACATAACGCCATTTATAGCTTTCTTCAGGTTTTACATCTTTAGTGCCGCGTGGGGCTTGAATAGATTGCATAAATTTTCACCTATTTACATTTGTTTTTTACATTATATAATTATTTCGTGATAATGTCAAGAAAATAATGGTGGAACCAATATTTTCACACTAAGTATTTATTGTCTACCCTCTCGTCGGCAATGGTTGTTTTATCGCCATGGCCTGGCCAAACGGTAGTGGTATCGGGCAGGTTCATAAGCGATTTTTTGATATATTTCACCAAGCGATGAAAACTTCCGCCAGGTAAATCTGCTCTGCCAATAGTGCCTTTAAACAGAGTGTCGCCGCTGAACAAATTATCGCCCATTAGCAAGCTTATGCCACCTTTGGTATGCCCTGGGGTAAAGATAACTTTTACTTTAACATTGCCCAGCTCAATCTCTTCGCCACCCGTTACAAATATATCGGCATTGGCGTCTTCTAACTCGTCTTTATGCACAATAATTTTTGCGTTAGGGAACTCCGCGCGTAAATTATCCAAACCTTTAATATGGTCAAAATGGACATGTGTTAAAATTATGTATTTAACTTGGTAATTGTTGGTTTTTATATACTCTATAACTGGTTTAATGCCCTGTGGAGCGTCTATTATGGCGATTTCTGAAGTTTTATCATCGCCTATTATATAGCAATTATTTCGCAACGCACCTAGGGTAAATTGCTTATTTATCATGTTATTTTGTCTTCCTTTTCGCTGTTATAATTCCTTCTACTGCCTGAAGTTTTTTAATTACACGGTCTAAAAAAGATTTATTGGCAATCTCTACCAACATATTAATAATTAGCAGACCGTCTTTGGTTAGCACACTTTTGCTACTACGCATTGGCACTTTAATCTCTGCCATTTTAGATGCGATATTTGCAATAAGCATGGGGTAGTTTTGCGCAACAATTTGGATATCTGCCAGGTAATGCCTACTATGCTCGTTGCCCCAGCGTACTTCTATAAGCCGCTCGTCGTTGGTTTTTATGGAATCGGCTATATTTATACAATCGGTGCGATGAACCGATACGCCGCGGCCGCGAGTGATGTAGCCGATAATATCATCGCCGAACACAGGGTTACAACAGCGAGAGAAGCGGACTAGGCAATTGTTTAGGCCCTTAACTATTACGCCATTGCTAGCCTTTGGCTGAGATTTTTGAGCTGAATCGGCATCGATTGGGGTGGCTAAATCCTCTATAGTTTGCTCGGTGTTTTGGTGTACAAAGGCAGACAGACAATCTTTAATTCGGTTTAAAACCTTTAATACCGATAGCCCGCCATAGCCTATCATTGCATATAAATCGTCTATTGTTTGGGCGGTATATTTGCGTAAAACTATAGGCTGCCACTCGGTTGCATGTGTGCGTGATAGCTCTAATAATCCTATTTTTTGCAATTCGCGTTCTAAAATAGCGCGCCCATTAGTTACGTTTTCTTCTTTATTTTCTTTTCTGAACCAATCGTTAATCTTCTTTTTTGCTTGCGATGTTTTAACTACTTTAAGCCAATCGCGGCTTGGGCCGTTGGCTGTTTTAGATGTTATAACCTCTACGATATCGCCATTTTTAAGCTTAACATCTAGCGGGCGCATTTTGCCATTTATTTTTGCGCCAACTGTTTTATTCCCTATTGCGCTGTGGATGCTATATGCAAAATCTATAGGTGTAGAGCCGATGGGGAGGTCGATTACATCGCCTTTGGGGGAGAAAACAAAAACCTCGTCCTCGAATAAATCTATTTTAAGCGACGATACAATTTCCTCGGCATCGTTGGCGTCTTTATGAATATCTAGTAATTGACGAATCCATTCTAGCTTGCCATCCATATCCGACTTCCCGCTGACACCTTCTTTATATTTCCAGTGCGCGGCGATGCCAACCTCGGCTATATGGTGCATCTCTTTAGTGCGAATTTGAACCTCGAAAGGCTGACCGTTAGGACCCATAACCGTTGTGTGCAAGCTTTGGTACATATTGCTTTTGGGCATGGCGATGTAATCTTTAATACGCCCTGGTACCGGCTTAAAGGTTTCGTGAACCATTCCTAGCGCGGTGTAGCACTCGGTTATATTAGTAACAATTATGCGCACAGCAAGCAAATCGTAAATTTGGTCGACAGCTATGTTTTGACTATACATTTTGCGATAAATGCTAAAGAAATGCTTGGCGCGGCTTTCGATAGTTGCTTCTATTCTTAATTTTTTTAGTTTATCGGCAAGGATTTTTTTGATATTGTCTAAATATTCCTCGCGTTCATCACGTTTTTGGCTGATATTATCTGAAATTTCGGCATATGCAATAGGGTCTAAATACCTCAGCGATAAATCCTCAAGCTCCCATTTTATCTTACTCATACCTAAACGATGAGCGATAGGCGCGTACACTTCCATTGTTTCGCAGGCTTTCTCGCGCTGCTTATCTTCTGGCATGGCTTTTAGCGTGCGCATGTTGTGGGTTCTATCGGCAAGCTTAATTAAAATAACGCGGATATCTTTAGCCATGGCAAGGAACATTTTACGCAAGTTCTCGGCTTGTTGTTCTTCTTTAGTAGAATAAGGAATCTTCCCTAGCTTAGTAACGCCCTCGACTAAATGCGCAACTTCGCTGCCAAACTGTTCTTCGATATCGGCATAAGAAGCAATGGTGTCTTCTACCACATCATGCAAAATAGCGGCTATAATGCTTGGGATATCCAACTCCATATCGGCGAGCATATTAGCCACAGCAAGGGGGTGATTTATGTAATCCTCGCCACTGACACGTTTTTGGTCACTATGTGCTTGTTTTGCAAACTCGTAAGCTTTTTGAATGGGGGATAAATCGCTATTAGGCAAATATTTTTTAACTTTATCTAATAGTTCTTCGTACGTAATTTGGTAATCTTTCATTCTGGGCGAGGCACCTCCTTTGTAATTGAGAATTGAGAATTGAGAATTGAGAATTAATATTTATCTTTAAATCTCGTTTACCGCGCCGCTTAAAGCTCGGCTTACTAAAACTGCTAGCTCTGCACGCGTAATTGTATCTTGCGGCTTAAAGTTGCCGGTATCGTTACCGCGTAATAACCCATGCGATGCTAAATAATCGACAGAATCGGTAGCATAATCGGCAATTTCATTTTGGTCGGGGAAGGAATATTCTGTCTTCTCATCCTTTAATTGCAGGCCAGAAAAATCGATGGCGCGCTTTACTAAAACAGATTCATCATCGCGCGTTATATTGCTAGAAGCTGCAAACCACTCGTCACTCTCGCCTTTTGCAATGCCTTTATCCACCGCGGCAGAGACATATTTATAGTACCATTGGTCGGGTGCGTTATCTAAAAAATCGTGAGCGGTGTTCTCGTCATACATTCCAAAAGCGCAAACTATGGTTTTAACGCACTCGGCGCGGGTCATGTTTTCAAGCGGCTTAAACAGATTATCTTTATATCCCGAGATTATCCCCCAATTAGATAACTGATTAATAGACGCAACTGCCCAAGGAACCTCGTCTAAATCGGTGTAATCGCTCGCTTGCTGGTTTGTGCTAAAAAAGGTGTCGATAGTTGTTCCTGGCGTAATTGCCACGGCGTGTGCACAAATAATGCAGACTATAACTATTAATGGTATTAGTTTTAGAGCCTTTTTCATAAGTTTAACCTCTTTTTAAAAAATTTCGGTTTACTCGGTGGTGGTGCTAGAATCATCGCTAACTGATGGCTTTGGCGATGGCTTTGGCGTAGGAGTTGGCGTGGGTTTAGGTTTAGTGGTTGACGAATTGCTTGAACTATTTGAAGACGCTTTAGGCGATGCCTTTGGCGATGCTTTTGGTGTAGGCGTTGGCGTAGGTGTAGGCGTTGCTTTTGCAGGTGTCGCCTCGGTCTTTTTTAAGCTTGTAACTTGCGCTTGCAATTCTGCCACCTGGCTTTTTAATGCGTCGCGTTCAGAAGTTATTTCTTCTAAATCGGTCGATGTAGATGCGTTGGCTAAAAGATGATATGAAATGGTAAACGATAGTGCGAAGACTATTATTAAAACGCTAAAAAACATTAGTAAAATCTTGCCGTTTCCACGTTTACGCATACGTTTTGGACCTGAACTTGCGAATAATTTTTCCCGTCTCATTTTAAAACACCCTTTTTAAAATCTTTACGCTCCGACGGAATGAATCCGTCTTTGCTTCTAAAGTTATTTTGTTCAAAATGCCGACAAGCTGGCATTTTGTTTATCGAGTTATAAAACACCCTTTTTAAAATCTTTACGCTCCGGTGAAATGAATTCACCTTTGCTTCTAAAGTTATTTTGTTCAAAATGCCGACAAGCTGGCATTTTGTTTAATTGAGCTATAAAACACCCTTTTTATTCATTAATATATTAATTCCTTATAACTCTACTCTTTCTCGGGGACTTCCTCTGCCAAAGTAACCGTCCAAGATATATCGTCCCACTCGCCTTTATCGTTTAGACGTTTACCCTCTAGCAACAACTGGTCGCCTGCTTTATATTTATCCCTAACTTCGTTTAGTCTGGCGGTTGTAGAGGTATCCTCTCCATCTGCTTTTTGGATGATATCGCGCGGTTTCATGCCTGCGTTCTCTGCCGCGCTAAATGGCACGACCTCGCCCACATACACACCTTCGGGGACATCAAAAACCTTGCTCATCTCTGGCGTTACATCTCTATAAGGTATCACACCAATCGCTGGGCGACCTTTTACGTAACCATTAGCAATTAAATCGTCTATAATTGGTTTAGCGTTATCGATAGGAATTGCAAAGCCCATGCCCTCGGCGCTGCTTACTTTTACCGAGTTAATGCCAATTACTTGACCATACGCATTAATTAATGCGCCACCGCTATTGCCTTCGTTTATGGCGGCATCGGTTTGGATTAAGGTGAACGACCTGCCCTCTACATCTAGTGTGCGATTTAACGCAGAAACCACGCCAACCGTTACAGAGCCTGCAAACTCTTGACCTAGCGGGTTGCCGATAGCAACTACTAACTCGCCTACCTGAAGCTCGGACGATTTACCCAAAGTAGCAAATGGCAAGTTATTCGCATCAATTTTTACCACGGCAAGGTCGGTCTTTGCATCGGTACCTATTAATTTAGCGGTGTGCGTTTCGCCTGTGTTAAGCGTAACTTTAAGCGATTCGGCTTTCTCTACCACGTGGTTATTAGTTGCAATGTATCCATCGGCAGAAATTATAATGCCGCTGCCGCTTGACTGTTGCTGAGCTGATTGACCCCATAGGCTTGTAACCGTGCTTTCTGCTATAATACCAACTACAGAAGGACCTACATTATTGGCAATATCCACCACGCTCTGCTCGGCATCTTGTGGCTTGGCTAGTTGTTCAAGATTGCTTTTTTGCGTCCCGCTGCTTAAAATTCTTACATTTTGCCCAGTTAACATTGGCATTAGGCATACAAACATGGCAGCACTTACCACCGCGCTAATAATGGCAGATATCACATAACTCCAATTAAACTTGCGCTTGCGTTTTATCTTCTTTTTATAAGGAACAATATGCTCTTCGGTAAAATTTATTTTTTCGATAGATTTAGTTTGATTCTCGGGCTGAGGAACAAGTGTTTTAGTAGCCTCGTTCTTTTCTCTCTGCTCGGCTAGTTTTTTCTTGGCGGTGTCTTCTTCGGAATACTCAGTTACATCAATAAAATTAACCTTGTCGTCAGTTTTCGGCTGTTTTTCTAAGTTTTTTTCGTCATCTAGCATGCTTAATCCTCCTTATTTTAATACATCTATAGCTTTATCTGCAATATCGTTCTCGGTCATTTTATATAGCTTAAATAACTCCGCAGGGCTGCCACTTCTGCCAAAGCAATCGGGCATACCTATCATTCCTAGCTTGGCAACGCCTGATGTTGCCATTACTTCGCTAACAGCCGAGCCTAGCCCGCCGATTATATTATGTTCCTCTGCCGTTACAATTGCTTTAGTCTCGCGCGCGCATTTTAGTATAAGCTCAGAATCTATCGGCTTAATAGTTGCCATATTAACCACTCGGGCGGTTATGCCTTGCTTCTGCAAAATATCGTAAGCTTTTAGGGCTTTATCTACCATTAAACCAGTGGCAATTATGGTAACATCATCGTTTGATGAACTTTTAAGCACCTCACCCTTACCTAGTTTAAATTGATAATCGCTAGAATGTATAACTGGCACCGCGCTACGTCCAAGGCGGATATACCAAGGCGCATCAACCTCTGCTGCTGCCAAAATTATGTTATAAGCCTCGACCGCATCGCTAGGGCATACAACTGTCATGTTAGGCATAGCGCGCATTAGGGCGATATCTTCGATACATTGGTGGCTGGCACCGTCTTCGCCAACCGAGATTCCGCTATGAGTAACGGCAACCTTTACATTAGCGCGCGGGTAGGCTATGCTATTGCGCACTTGTTCGTACGCTCTGCCTGCGCCAAACATTGCAAAGGTGCTGGCAAAGGGTATAAGCCCAGATAGTGCAAGCCCCGATGAAACCGACATCATATTACCTTCGGCTATGCCGCAATCGAAAAATCTATCGGGGAAGGCTTTAGCAAATTTATTTGTTTGAGTAGCTGCCGAAAGGTCGGCATCTAGCACTACAACTTTAGGGTTAGCCTCGCCTAAATGGCATAGCGCATCGCCATAAGCAACTCGTGTAGCAATTTCGCTTCCTATTATATAGTTGTTTTTTATATACTCGGCTGTTTTAGAACTTGTCATTATGCTTCGCCCCCTAAACTTTTAATAATCTCGGAATATTGCTCATCGTTTGGGGCTTTACCATGCCATTCTGCTTTATTCTCGAACATCTTGACGCCTTTACCTTTTATAGTTTTAGCTATAATTACGCTTGGCTTGCCTATGCAAGCGCGCGCTGTGTTAAAAGCGTTTTTTATTTCATCATAATTATGCCCATCAATTTGTATTACATTCCAGTTAAACGCCGCTAGCTTGGAAGCTATAGGCTCGACACCCATTACGTTTGCAACCTCGCCATCTATTTGTAAACCGTTGATATCTATAACTGCGCATAAATTATCTAGCTTATAGTGCGCGGCGAACATAAATGCCTCCCACACTTGACCTTCCTGGCACTCGCCATCGCCTAAAACCGAATACACGCGATAATCGCTACCTTGAACCTTAGCTGCCTTAGCCATACCTGCTGCAATAGATATCCCCTGACCAAGCGAGCCGGTAGATGCGTCAACGCCTGGAGTATGCTCTATGCAAGGGTGACCTTGAAGGTGACTATCGATTTTGCGAAGACGAGGTAAGTCTTCGATTGGAAAGAATCCTTTTAAAGCAAGCGCGGCGTATAATGCAGGTGCGCAATGACCTTTAGATAGAACAAACCTATCGCGCATGGGGCTTTTAGGGTTATTAACATCTAGGTTTTGCAGCTCTTCAAAGTAGAGATATGTCATGATATCGGCTATGCCTAACGAGCCGCCAGGGTGACCAGATTTTGCATGATACACCATATCGACAATTAACCGCCTAGCTTTTGCGCTAATTTGAGATAAATTTGTATTTGAATTTGGCATAGATTATTTTCTTCCTTAATAATGATTATATATAACGCTTCAGCGGAGTGAATCCGCTTTCGCTTCTAAAGATAATAGGATATTTTCGGCGACAGGCTGCCGAAAATTTATTCTTATTCATATAGAACTAATTATATCAATATAAGTATGGTTTGTCAACCACTAAATACAAAGTTATTTGCACTTTTTTATTGTTTTGGTTGCAATTTATTGCTAAATGTAAGCATAGATTTATAAAAATTGCATATTTTTAGGTATTTTTTTGAAAAAAACACAAAAATTTAACACAAATTTAACATAAGTGCAACATTTACCCCTTGATTTATGTTTTAAAATGGTGTATAATATAAATATAAAGAAAATAACCTTGCATATTTTGATTTTATATAAATTAAGTTACCCACGTGGTTAACTTAAAATCCAATTTTAATTATTTAATAAAGAGGGGATTATCATGCTAGATTTTAAATTAAGAAAGAAAATTAAAGACGCTAATTTATCGGTTGACAAATTAGACAGTGGCGTCTACAAGGTATATGACAAACATAATGTATCTTTATGTACCGTAGACGGCAAGGGCTTTTTGTGTAAGGATGATGGAACACGCATTGCTTATGATGATAGTGATAATGGTAAGAAGCTTGATCCCGCCTACAAAAAGCTAGCTAAAAATTTGGTCGAGGCAACACCACACGAGGGCAATGAGTGTTCTGACGTAGCGATAAAATACGCACAAAAAACATCTACCTTGGGTGACTATCTTGACAAAATGGCTACTATTAAAAAGACATCTGAGTATTTGCCTGCCGAGACTCTTGCTAGTTCTAAAAACTTTGATGCTATAATACAAGCTTATGGCGGGTTTAATACATTTTCAGAAACTATTGATGAAGACATTCCTAAAGCTGGTTTTAAAGACTTCTTTAATAAGAAGGATTACCAAACTAAACGTGATGGTGCTAAGTCGAACTTTAAATATAACACCAACAAAGCTTGGGAAGATGCTATAAAAGCAACAGTTCCTGCAGACCCAATTGACGACCCAGCCGCAATCGACGACCCAGTTGAAGATTTTGAGATTAAAACTTTGGGCGACTTATTCCAAGCTCCTGCAGAAAAAGGCGGGTTTGGCTTAACAGAAGCTGGTTCTGGGTATTTGCTTGGTAAGTTGCAAACCGAGCTTGGCATGAAAAGAATTGACCTTGATGATGTTTTAAGTAATTCTTTACATCCAGGTGATATAGCCGATTTATTCAATAAAAAACTAAAGTTTGAATTAAGTGAAAAACACTTTGCAGAGCGTAATGATTTTTGGAAGGCTGTTCATGATAATGAGCTTGCTAAGACCGCGGGTCTAGATTATAACGCTGAAAAAGGCGAAACAGTAGAATATACTACACGTGGTGCTGACGGTTCTAAAAGTAAAGGCGATAAGTTTGTTGTTACCGATAAACGTCTAAAAGGATTTATGCAAGGTCAAGGTTTTGAAGCCGAGTATAAGGTTTTTGCTAATGATAAAGCTCTTGATGATAAGGATAAAATTGTAGAGAATAGAACTACATACAAGGCTACATTCTATACTCGTTCAGGACAAGAAAGAGAAGTAGAGCTTACGCTTAAACTTATGAAGGCAGCTGAGTTTGAATACTTTACTAAAGCGCAAGATTATGAAGGACTAGGCGTGCGTAGTGCTTTAGCTAATATCGCTTCTAGGTCAGAACATGGTGTAGACGCTGACACAATCGCTGCAATTCAAGAGTCTTTAGAGCCTTCTAAAGCTGACTTTGAGCAAATGAGTGCAGGCTTAAAACTACAACGTGTTTACGATGCCAATGGTTTTGTTAAACTTGCTTATGGCGAGAAAGCTCCTGATTCTGCACTAGATGCTAGTGGTATTGTTAAGTACGATTACGCTAAGGATAACCTTAAAACAGTTTCTACTCTTGATAAAGCTCAACTTGACGATGTTGGATTATCACTTGATATTAGTGCCAGCATTAAACATAACTTTGTTACATATACAGAAAATGTTATTGATGCTAATGGTAAAACTACTTTTGGAGATAAGTTTAATGCAGATGAAGCTGTTAAGATTATTAACAACCATGCCGCTCATACAAAGAATGTTTATGAAGGCATTAAAAACACCCCTCCAGCTCCAATAATATAAGTAATACATTATTAAATATAAGGTAAAACTTATATACCATAAAAAAGTCGATAGGCGGATAACCCCTCCATCGACTTTTTTTGCGTGAACAATTCTTCTAATTTGATATGTTACAAATATGTTAAATTATAATTACTTTTTGAATAATTAATTGAAATTTTTGATATTTTGTAGTATAATGTAAGAAGTAGATAGCGGAACAACAGAAGACGGTTGCCCTTTTAAAAGAGGGGGTGGAACTGTGAATAGAATAATCAGAATTATTGTTAGCATCATAGTTTTTCTTGCCATAGTTACATCGTTTGTTAAAGTAATTTAATTAACAAACAACCGTCTGCACCTGCAATGCGACGGTTGTATTTTTTCAACTAACATTTCGGGGCAACTGTTATTATATCTGTTGTTCCCATTATCTACTTTTATTATACCACGTATTTTACTAATTGTCAAGCCCTTTTGCTTGATTTTTTTGTGAAATTTGTTAGAGCAATATAATTAACAAACAACCGTCTGCACTAGGAAGCGACGGTTGTTATTTATTAATAGCCTTAGGGCATATGTTCAAATTGGGGATTTACTGAACCAATGGGGCTATTTTAATATTGCGATATCTTGTAAGCCCGGTACCAGCAGGGATAAGTTTGCCAATGATAACATTCTCTTTTAAGCCGACAAGCGGGTCGATTTTGCCTTTTATAGCGGCATCGGTTAGCACGCGAGTAGTCTCTTGGAACGAAGCGGCTGATAAGAAGCTATCGGTTGCAAGAGAAGCCTTAGTGATACCCATGATGATATGAGTAAACTCTGCCTCTTGCTTACCATTTTTGCGTGCTTTATCGTTTGCATGCTCTGCGCTAGAGAAATCGACAACCGAGCCTGTTAGCATATCGGTCTCGCCACTATCATCTATGCGAACTTTACGCAACATTTGGCGGACAATAACCTCGATATGCCTATCGTTGATATCAACACCTTGTAGTCGATACACACGTTGAACCTCGCGCGTTAGGTAATTTTGAACGGCAACGACACCGCTAACACGTAAGATATCGTGAGGGTTAACCGAACCAACGGTAAGCTCGTCACCTGGCTCGACATGCTGACCCTCGCGGACCTTAATGCGTGAGCCAAAGGGGATAAAGTACTCGGCTGCATTGCCTTCGTCGTCGTCAGAAACTATAACGTTCCTGTGGTTGCCATCGTCTTGGATGCTAACTGTACCCGAAATCTCGGAGATAATAGCCAAGCCCTTAGGTTTACGCGCCTCAAAAAGCTCCTCTACACGAGGTAGACCTTGAGTTATATCGTCACCAGCTACACCACCGGTATGGAAGGTACGCATGGTTAGCTGAGTACCTGGCTCACCGATAGATTGAGCAGCGATGATTCCGACAGCCTCGCCCACATTAACCTGCAAGCCATTGGCAAGGTTGGTGCCATAGCATTTAGCGCACAAGCCTTGGTGTGCCCTACAAGTAAGAGGAGAACGCACCATAACTTTTGTAATGCCAGCGTCGATAATTTTGCGTGCAAGCGTATCGTCTATAATTGTGTCTAAATCTGCAATTACTTTTTTAGTTTTAGGGTCGATAACCGGCTCGGCAGGGTATCTGCCAATTAGGCGGTCGAATAATTCTTCGATAACCTCGTTATTATCTTTTAAGTCGGCAACGTAAATCCCTTGGTCGGTACCACAATCGTCTTCGCGGATAATAACGTCTTGAGATACATCTACCAGCCTACGAGTTAGGTAACCAGAATCGGCTGTTCGTAGGGCGGTATCTGCCAAACCTTTACGCGCACCATGGGTAGAGATAAAGTACTCTAACACGTTTAAGCCCTCGCGGAAGTTAGCCTTAACGGGAAGTTCAAGTGTACGACCGGCGGTATCTGCCATAAGACCACGCATACCTGCTAGCTGACTAATCTGCGCAACAGAACCACGCGCGCCAGAGTTTGCCATCATGTAGATTGGGTTGTCCTCGTCCAAGTTTTCCATCAGTGCATCGGTTACGTTATCTTTAGTACGCGCCCAAGTTTCGATAACTAGGTTATAACGCTCGTCGTCTGATATTAAACCGCGATGGAATTTTTGCGAAATCTCTTCGACGCGTTCTTCGGCATCTGCCAAGAATTGCTTTTTAGCGTCTGGGACTTTCATATCTGAAACCGAAACGGTAATAGCACCACGAGTAGAGTATTTATAACCTTGTGATTTAAGATTATCTAAAACCTCGGCGGTATCGGTTAGACCGTGAACCTTAATGCTTTTTTCTACAATTTTACCAAGCATTTTTTTATCGACAACGAAGAAGACTTCTAAATCGAGTGCGGTTTCTTCTTTAGAGCGGTCGACAAAGCCTAAATCTTGAGGGACTGCCTGGTTAAATATAAGCCTGCCTATTGTTGCATCTATTTTTTTAGATATAGTTTTAGGCGAACCTTTTACCATAATCTCTTTTTTAACAAGCACTTTAATTGGCGCGTGAATATCTACCATTCCGTAATCGTAAGCTAACATAGCCTCGTCGATGCTAGAGAAAACCTTGCCTGTTCCTTTTTTACCCTCACGGACTAGCGTTAGGTAATAGCTACCTAAAACCATATCCTGAGTAGGAACGGTAACGGGTTTACCATCTTGAGGTTTAAGCAAGTTATTAGCAGAAAGCATTAGGAAGCGTGCTTCTGACTGAGCTTCAACCGATAGCGGCACGTGAATAGCCATCTGGTCACCGTCGAAATCGGCGTTATATGCCGAACATACAAGCGGGTGAAGTTTAAGCGCACGACCTTCGACCAAGACAGGCTCGAAAGCTTGGATACCAAGGCGGTGAAGGGTTGGCGCGCGGTTTAGTAGCACGGGGTGGTCTTTAATAATATGCTCTAAAACGTCCCATACTTCCACGCGTTTGCGTTCTATCATGCGTTTAGCTGCTTTAATATTGCCAGCGTAGCCTTGTTCTACTAACGATTTCATTACAAAAGGTTTAAATAGCTCGATAGCCATCTCTTTAGGCACGCCGCATTGGTACAATTTAAGCTCGGGGCCTACAACAATAACCGAACGACCAGAGTAATCGACACGTTTACCAAGCAAGTTTTGACGGAATCGCCCTTGTTTACCCTTTAACATATCGGATAGTGATTTAAGCGGACGATTATTAGGACCTGTAACAGGCTTGCCACGTCTGCCATTATCTATTAGCGCATCAACACTTTCTTGAAGCATGCGTTTTTCGTTACGAATAATAATATCGGGCGCGCCTAAATCTAGTAGGCGTTTTAGGCGGTTGTTGCGATTGATAACACGACGGTATAGGTCGTTTAAATCGCTAGTTGCAAAGCGTCCGCCATCTAGCTGAACCATAGGGCGAATCTCTGGAGGGATAACAGGGATAACATCTAGCACCATCCACTCTGGACTATTGCCAGATTTTTGGAAGGCTTCGACAACTTCTAACCTACGCATAACACGAACCCTGCGTTGACCTATTGCGTCTTGTAATTCTTCGCGTAATTCTTCGGATAGTTTATCGATATCGATTTCGCTTAAAAGTTGTTTAATAGCCTCGGCACCCATGCCTGCGCTAAATTTATCGCCATACTTCTCGACCATCTCGCGATGTTCTTTTTCACTTAAAATTTGGTATTTTTCTAAATCGCGGGCGATACCAGGGTCGGTAACGACATAAGATGCAAAATACAAAACGCGTTCTAGGTTGCGCGGAGTCATGTCTAACAAAATACCCATGCGGCTAGGGATACCCTTAAAGTACCAAATATGAGAGACAGGAGCAACCAGCTCGATATGCCCCATGCGCTCGCGCCTTACTTTAGAGCGCGTAACTTCTACGCCACAACGGTCACACACTACGCCCTTATAACGAATGCGTTTGTACTTTCCGCAATGACACTCCCAATCTTTGATGGGCCCAAAAATTCGTTCACAAAACAAGCCATCACGCTCGGGCTTTAGGGTGCGATAGTTAATTGTTTCGGGCTTTTTAACCTCGCCATGCGACCACTCACGAATTTTATCGGGAGCAGCCAAACCAACTTGAATAGCTTCAAAATTATAATCTAACACTCTTTTTTCCCCTTTGGAAGAAAATTTGTCTTGCTTTTTTATTCGTAAACAGTTAGCAAATTTGGTTACACTGTTTTAAAAAGTTCCTCGTTTAAAACTTCTTGAATAACATCGTCGTTCTCATCTTCTGGAATGACTTCTTCGATATTATCGGCTAGCGGTTTAACTTCTTGTTGCTTATCTTTCCAATCTAGTTTTGGCTTGTTATCGTCCTCGTCGTCATTAAGCTCTAGCAAAGGAATCTCCTCCATTGCTTCGTCTAGACACTTAACATCTAACCCTAAGCTTTGAAGCTCTTTTATAAGAACCTTAAAGCTCTCTGGCACGCCTGGGGCAGGGATATTCTCGCCTTTTACGATGCTCTCGTACGTTTTAACGCGTCCGCGGACATCGTCCGATTTAACGGTTAGCATCTCTTGCAGAGTATAGGCGGCACCATAAGCTTCTAGTGCCCAAACCTCCATCTCTCCAAAACGCTGACCGCCAAATTGCGCTTTACCACCAAGAGGTTGCTGCGTTACAAGCGAGTATGGGCCTGTAGAACGCGCATGGATTTTATCGTCTACCAAGTGATGCAGCTTTAACATATACATATAGCCAACGGTTACGCGGTTATCGAAAGGCTTACCTGTTCTGCCATCGTATAAAACAGTTTTGCCGTCTTTGTTATATCCACATTTTTCAAGTAATTCCTGGATATCTTCCTCGGTTGCGCCATCAAAAACAGGGGTAGCAACCTTCCATCCCATTGCTTTAGCGGCATAGCCTAAGTGAACCTCTAGCACCTGACCAATATTCATACGACTAGGTACACCAAGTGGGTTAAGAACGATTTCTAGTGGAGTTCCGTCGGGTAGGAAAGGCATGTCTTCTTCTGGCAAAATGCGAGAAATTACACCTTTGTTACCGTGACGTCCTGCCATTTTATCGCCCACGCTTATTTTGCGACGTTGAGCAATGTAGCAGCGCACTAACTTATTTACACCTGTAGGAAGGTCGTCGCCATTTTCACGAGTGAAAATTTTAACGTCGACTATGATTCCGCCCTCACCATGAGGCACGCGGCTAGAGGTATCGCGAACTTCGCGTGCTTTTTCGCCAAATATTGCACGAAGCAAGCGTTCTTCGGCGGTTAAATCTGCCTCGCCTTTTGGTGTAACTTTACCTACTAATATATCGCCGCTATGAACTTCGGCACCTATGCGGATTATTCCATTTTCGTCTAAATCGCGCAACGCATCTTCGCCTACATTAGGGATATCACGGGTGATTTCCTCGGGCCCTAGTTTAGTATCGCGCGCTTCGCCTTCGTATTCTTCGATATGAATACTCGTTAGAACATCTTCTTTAACTAACCGCTCGTTGATTAGAATAGCATCCTCGTAGTTGTAACCTTCCCAGGTCATGAAGCCCATAAGAATGTTGCGACCTAGAGCAATTTCGCCATTATCGGTTGCAGGCCCGTCGGCAATTATGTCGCCTGCTTTTACTTTATCGCCAAGGTCGACGATAGGACGTTGATTCGCGCACGTTCCGCTATTGCTGCGAGTGTATTTAGTTAAGAAATATTTACGTATATCTGTTTTATCACTGTTAGAAGTAACCTCGACAAAATCACCACATACATCGGTAATTGTGCCATCGATTTCGGTTAAAACAACCACGCCGCTATCTTTTGCTGCACGATACTCCATACCTGTTCCGACAATTGGGCTATCGGGCTTTAAAAGCGGCACTGCCTGGCGTTGCATGTTTGAACCCATTAGCGCGCGGTTTGCATCGTCGTTCTCTAAGAAAGGTATCATCGCCGTTGCGACAGACACTACTTGGCGAGGCGACACGTCCATATAATCTACTTTTTCGGCGTCAACCTCTAGTACTTTATCGCGATAACGCGAGGTAACATGCTTATTAACAAATTTATTATTCTCGTCTAGTGGCTCGTTGGCTTGGGCTACAATATAGTTATCTTCAACATCGGCGGTCATATAATCAATCTCGTCGGTAACCTTGCCGGATTTTTTATCTACCTTACGATAAGGAGCCTCGATAAACCCATACTCGTTGATTCGCGCATAAGTAGAAAGGCTGGTAATTAAGCCTACGTTAGGACCTTCAGGAGTCTCGATAGGGCACATTCTACCATAATGGGTATAGTGTACATCGCGGACTTCAAAGCCTGCACGCTCGCGGGATAGGCCACCAGGGCCTAACGCTGAGAAACGACGCTTATGTGTAAGCTCGGTTAGCGGGTTAGTTTGGTCCATGAACTGTGATAGCTGAGATGAACCAAAGAACTCTTTAATTGCCGCTGTAATAGGGCGGATATTAATTAAAGTTTGAGGGGTAACGACGTCTAAATCTTGGATAGTCATGCGCTCGCGCACAACACGCTCCATACGCGCTAAACCTACGCGGAACTGATTTTGCAAAAGCTCGCCCACGCTACGGATTCGACGGTTGCCTAGATGGTCGATATCGTCGGTCTCGCCTACTCCGTTAAACAAGTTAAGCTGGTAGCTAACAGATGCAAACATATCGTCTAAAGTAATGTGCTTAGGTACTAATTGGTCTAACTGACGACGAATGGCAGCGCGGATATCTTCTTGAGTTTTATTCTCGCTTAGAATATCGGTTAAAACAGGAAGATAAACTAGCTCGGTAACGCCAAGGTCGGTAACGTCAAAATCGATATAATTATGGATATCTACCATTTTATTACCAACAACAATTATTTTTTCACCGTCAATATCTAGCACTACGCGGTCGCAATCGTTGTTTTGAATCTCGATAGCTTTTTCGCGTGTAATAACCTCGCCCTTTTTAAGTAGCAACTCGCCTGTTCGTTTAGACGAGATGTCCTCGGCTAGGGTGCGCCCTTCGATACGTTTGGCAAGAGCTAACTTTTTGTTATATTTGTAACGCCCTACTTTGGCTAAATCGTAACGCCTTGGGTCGAAAAACATTGCGGTAATAAGTGAATCGGCTGCTTCCTCGGTAGGAGGCTCGCCCGGACGCAAACGCTTGTAGATTTCGATTAAACCTTCGGCTTTATTGGTAGTAATATCTTTATTAATAGTAGTTTCTAATGCAGGGGTTTTACCAAAGAACTCGTAAATATCCTCGTCTTTTTCGATACCCATGGCACGCACAAAAGCGGTTAAAGGTAGCTTTCGCGTTCTATCTACGCGCACATAAATACAACCATTGCTATCGGTTTCGTATTCTATCCATGCGCCGCGGCTAGGTATAACGGTGCTGTTATAAAGCAACGTACCCATTTTATCGTACTCGCTTGCATAATATATACCAGGCGAACGAACCAACTGGCTTACTATAACGCGCTCGGCTCCGTTAATTATAAAGGTACCTTGAGGAGTCATCACAGGGAAGTCGCCCATGAAGATTTCTTGTTCTTTAACCTCGCCAGTTTCTTTGTTAATCAACTGAACCATAACATGCAAAGGAACAGCGTAGTTAGCATCGCGAGAGCGGCTTTCTGCCATAGAGTATTTTGGTTTATCGTCGAATCGGTAATCGATAAAACGCAAAACTAAATTCCCGTTGAAATCGGTGATATCAGACATATCACGGAAAACTTCTTTTAAACCTTCGCTGCAAAACCATTCGTACGATTTTTTTTGCACTTCTATTAGGTTAGGCATTTCGGAGCTTGAACCTATTTTTGCAAAACTCATACGTTTGTTTCTTCCTAAGTTTATCGGATTTACCATAAAAATCAAAAACCCCCAGAATATTTATTTGCTTTTGTTTAGAACTAAAATTGAAAAATAATGGAACTTTTTATATGTAGAACTTAATTTACTTGATTTATGTAATGCTGGGCATGACAAAAAACACCCATTTTCACTGAATAATCATTGTATCACAGTTTTTACGATTTGTCAATAGGTTTTGAAAGTTTTTTTGATAAATGTAACGGATTTGTAAAAAAGATGCCAACCGTTTGGTTGACACCCTTTTAAGTAATATTAGTTATTCTTCAACATTTTAAGCGCAGCTCGCAAGCTGCCAGAATTCATGACTTTTTCGTTCCATTCTTTTTGATTATCTTCAAATATTTTTAAAATTGCTTGCTGCTCGTCATAAGTATCGCAAAAATAATCGCGCTTTAAAACGAATAAAAATGCCAAGGTATCTTCTTGCAAACCCTGCTCGTTCAATGGTTTAGATGAATCTATTACAGGATTATTTTGAATGTTCCTGTTGCTCTCAATGTTTGCCCATATCTCGCTAGGTAGCTTGGTGATATAATCTTCGCCTAAAAAATTTAGAACGCTATGTACTTCGCTTAGGATATTTTGCACTATCTAGGTCCTCCTCCAAATTTAGGCATTGCTTTTTGAGCATCTTTGAATATTTGTTCAAACTTCTGCGGATTTATAGCTTTATCCATTTGTGTTACTTTGTTAGGTGCCACACCTTTAAATGCTGCGCCGCTATCAAACGAGGCTTTGGCAGCGTATGTTGCTCTTGCTGCACTTGATGTACGTAATACAAATGCAAGTTCCCTTTGAGAAACTCCCGCTAAATCTGCGCCTACCTTGGGCATTGGTCCATTAATATCTGCTAAATCTTCACGGAATTCATTCAATCTTTGAACAATTAAATCTCGGTTGTCGTTTATAAATCCTTGCGATTCTTTAATTAATTTTTCAGAAGAGAAAAAGTCTTTTGCTATCTCTAGTGCATTATTAAACGGATGTCCTTGCGCGAACTCATTATATCTCAATCTTTGCTCTACATTTTCAAATTTTACCCTATGAATCCCGTCTGGTGCGGCAAAATCTATATGCAAAGAGATATCTCGGTTTTGTGAAGCTTGCATTGGCTGAGCTTTAGCGGCTTCAGGTTGTGGTTGTGTTTTTTCAATTGCGGGCTGAATAACCTCTGGCGTTCGTTGCTGAATCTCTGGTGCTTCCTTAGCTTCTAACCCATATTCTTTTTGCAAATTGTCCCTTTTCTTCTTCAAATTATTAAGGTAGATTTTTTTATCTCTAAGAGTAGGGTCATCCGCACCTGAGAATTCTATTTCCCTTTCGAGATTTCTTTCAGTTCTCGTTATCTTTTCGTTTAGCTGTTCAAACTCCTTTGTAGCCTCTTGCTGCGTCATCCGAGCCGGCGCTTCAACTGGTTTTGCCACAGGTTTAGATATTTCAGCTTCAGGCTGCTTAGCCTCTGTCACTTGCTGCGTAATTTCGGGCGCTTTTTTAGGCTCTAACCCATATTCCCTTTGCAGATTGTCCCTTTTCTTTTTCAAATTATTAAGGTACACTTTTTTATCTCTAAGAGTAGGGTCATCCGCGCCTGAGAATTTTATTTCATTTTCGAGATATTTTTCATGTCTTGTTATCTTTTCGTTTAACTGTTCAAACTCTTTTGTAGCTTCTTCCAACGATTTTTTATTTGGCTCTTGTTTCTTAACCTCTGGCATTTGCTGCTTAGCTTTAGGCTTTTCTAGTTCCATATAAGGAAAATCTCTTTTAAGATTATCTAGTTTTTCTTGTAATTCCATTCTTTTATCTATAGCAGCCCAAGAATCCCCTTTAACGCTTCTTAATTGCTCGGTCGTCTGTTTATATTCTTTTTCTGCTTGTTCGCATGTTAAAACTGGTTGCTTTTTTAATTCAGCATCCATTTGCTCTACTTCCTTGTAGAATTCTTCGCTTAGTTCGTCAATAGGGGGCATTACTACGCCTCGTCGGTAATGGTCTTTTAATACGATATCAAAAGCCCTGGTATCGCCCCATTTTTCATATAGCTCTTTAGTTAAGACATGGCTTATTTCGTTAATTCCACGCATTGTGACCACTCCATACCTATAATTATCTATATTCTTATTATAACATAGACACGCATATATATCAAGCCCTTTTTGATACATTTATGTTAATTCTATGTTAATTTTTTGTAACAATGGGGATTTATTCTACTTTAGCAAGCTTGCTACAAAAAAAGATGCCAACCGTTATGGCTGACACCTTTTTATATATCCTTACTTTACTTCATTAATTACCTATCGATTAAGTCGGTAGATTTTAGCAAGCGGTTTATAACTGTACCAACCTCGGCACGAGTTATGTTATCAAGAGGTTTTAACCTACCCCACTCACCAATTACAATGCCTTCTTTTACGCAATATGCAGTTGCTTGACGTGCATATGCTGACACGCTTGCGTTATCGCTAAACGGTGCAATCAAGGTTCCAGCTTGAGAGCTAGACACTTCGATATCGTCGCCAACTAAATCGCACATACGTTGCAAGATAGTGAATACTTGCTCACGTGTTATAGGTGTGCGCGCGTTAAAGGTTTCGACATCCATACCTTGTACAATGCCATATTCTTTAGCTGCGTAAATGTAAGGCGCGTACCAATCGGTAGCAGATATATCGGCGAATGAGTAGCCGAATTTTGGCTCGATACCAAGTGAGTTAACTATTGCAGTTGTAAACTCTGCACGAGTCATTGCTCTACCTGGTTCAAACTCGCCATATTCCATACCACTTAGGTAAATTCTAGATGTACCGTCGTTGATGAAAGATACACTCCAATGGCTTTGAACATCTGGAATATTAAGCGTATGATACATAACGCTGAATACACCTGTGTTAATGCTGCTTACTCGAGCGTAACGTTTGCCATTGCGAGAAACTACTTTTGTAGGCTCGTGGCGGATATCACCGTCTTCGTTTAGTGCAACACCGGTTGTTATTGAGCTATTATCAAGCTCGATATACATTGGAACTAATGTGTAATAATCGGTCACTTCGACAGTTTTACCGTTGTAAGTTGCAAGCACTTCTAGCTCGTATGTTGCGGTTTCTTTTGAACCACCCTCGGCACTAATAGCATTTGATATGCGATTATCTGCTGAAGTTGTAGCCTCGGTAATATTGATGTCAACAGGAACTTCTGATAATACTATATTTCTGCCAAATTCGTCGGCTGTTTCTTGAACTTTAAATGCAGTTGCAGGAATCTCGTAAGACAGCTCGTCGGTCTCGTAAGTTCTTACGATAGTCTCGTTCTTTTCTGCCATATCTTTAATTGTTTGTAGTGTAAACACGCTTGGCTTAGGGCTGGCTTTTGTGCCGCCACCGCCACCGCCGCCTCCGCCGCCACCACCGCTAGATGCGTTAGTGGTTACAGCAACAGGAGCAGATGGAGCAGAATCTTTATAGTTAGTATCGCCCACGCGCATTGCAAAGAAGTAATATGTTGTGCTAGCGCTTAAGCCTGTGAATGTAAGACTATCTTGCCAAGCATCTGGATATGTTGCAGTTGAGCTTAGTGTTTTACCATATTTATATGCACCGGTACCATCGCCACCTGTTGCCGTGTTAAGAGTAACACTGTTAGTTGTTTTGCTCTTGTACGTTACTACAACTGGTGTGGTTTGGTCGTTACGCATATCGCCTTCTGGGTCGGTCGTTACATCTAAGAAGTGAACGCTTGTGTCTAGGTAAACAGCATCACCTGGACGATATGAGAACACATAGTATTTAGTGTAAGGAGTTAACCCTGTAAACAACGGACTCTCTACCCATGAAGAAGATATCAACGATGGATATTGCGCCGTTTGGCTAATATAGTATTTAACGTTAGCACTAGACTCGCCGCCGCTACCTAAAACTTCAACCGTCCTGGCTGTTTTACCAACAAGCTCTAGTTTAAAGCCTGTGTCGCCATACTCGGTTTGAGGGATTTTCTCGCTCGCGTTAGTTTTAACGGTTAGAGTGTTATCCGACATTTTAGTAGCATAAACGCTATCGCCAGCTTTATAACCTTTTATATAATAAGTAGTGTCTTCTGATAATCCTGTAAAGGTAGCATCGCTTGTAGAAGTGTTTTCAGGTATCCAGTTAACAGGTGTTTCGCTTGGGTCTAATGTGTAGCCATAGTACATAGTACCCGAACCGCTACCAGGGAAAGCAGAATCTATTTTAACGGTAATAGTATTTTTTGTTACACCCTTTTGCTCTATACGCAAAGCATTTTGAGTTTGCAATGGAGTAGTTAGTGTTTTAACATCCAAGCTAGCTGCTGCTGCGTTATAGCTTAAGTCTGCCGCTTTTTTAACAAATACATAGTATTGAGTATTTGCAGTTAACCCGCTCCACATTGGTAATAGTCCAAACGATTCATCTGCAGGTTGAACATTAGTTGTGCTAATAGCGTAAGTAAATGCGCCTGTTCCTGCACCTGTTGGGTTTGGCTTAACCGTTATAGAAGTATCTGTTTTAGACACAATCTCTAACCCTATTGTTTGGTCATACTTAGGTTGAGTTAATGGGTATGCGTTTGATGTTTGTACATTATAAGTATTATCGCCATTTTTACGTACATAGTAGTAATAAGTTTTACCAGGCGTTAAATTAGTAAATGTAGAGCTAGTTTGCCAAGTAACAGGAAGAGTTCCGTTCTCGGTGTATCCATAGTAAACATCGCCTGTACCATTGCCACCTGTAAAGGTAATAGTGGTAGATGTTTGTGTTTGACCTGTGTGGTTAACTACTATTGGGTCTTGGTCTAGTTTACCCGAAGTTTCGAACTGATACATTATAGAGTAGCTCTCGTTATATTGAGTATTGCCAGGTGAATATGCCCAGAAGTAATAAATTGTAGAGGCATTTAACCCGCCAAAGTGAGGAGAATCTTGGAAAGTTGCAGGGCGTTGTTGGGTTGTGCTGATTGCGTACTTATAAGCGCCGCCGGTTGCACTACCACTTGCAATTACCATAATACTAGATTGAGTGGTGTCGCCTTGAGTAAGAGTAACTGTTTGGTCGCCTTTATCGGTTACTAATGTTTCGCTATCACTAATTCTTTCATTATATGTAGAATCTGCTAAACGTTTTGCCCAAACATAATACCTAGTACCTGGGCTAACGTAAAAACGTGTAGACGCTTGCCAGCTGGCAGCACTAGAAGGAGCAGAGTCTGTAGTATTAATCGCGTAACGATAAGTTCCGTCTGTTCTTTTTGTAGAGTTCATTAGATAATAACCAGAAACATCGACATATGTAGCGTTTTCTTCATCGATTTGAACTTTAACTTCATAAGGGAAGTCTACAGCTGGAGTTACCGAAGTTACTATGCCAGATGCACTAACTTCTTTATTCTCGTAACGTTGAGTTGCCCAAGGAGTGCGATACGCTGTTCCTGCATCGTTAAAGTTATCGCCTATTTTATTAACATATACTTTATAAGTAGTACTTGCAGATAACCCTGTAAAGCTATAGCTTGATGCGCTTGTTCTTGCGGAATATTCTTTAATTTTGTTTCCGCCTTCAATAGCATATTGATAATAAGTAGTTCCTGCTAGGGTAGTTCCGCCAGATACGCTTACATTAATAGAGTTATGTGTTTTACTATCTACATTAATGTTAAAAGCTGCTTGGTCGGTAGTAGTTTTAACCTCTTGACATACCATAGCACTATTTAAATACTCGGATGTAGCAGTTTTGTAAACACAAATATAATATGTAGTTCCTGCTGTTAAGCCGGTAAATGCTTTAGACTTAAACGAGTTGTTATAAAGTGTTTGGTAATCGTACCAAGTGCCAACGGCTTGTATTGCAGCGTCGAAGGCTTGTTGCCCACCGGTTGCGATAGGCGTGGTTGTTATACCAAACTTATAACCTACATCGGTATTATAATGGTAAGGAGACTCATCTAAACTATTTTTAACGCCGTCGTTATTAGTATCTTCTAATATATTGCCAACAGAAGATGAGTTCGTGTAGGCTACGACTTGCAGGCTAGTTTTGTCTCGTCCTACTAAAGCTATAGTAGGCGTAGATTGCCATTTCATCTCTGCCGCTGCAGCTGAATTATTGGTAGTAAGCAGCGAAGTGATTTCTTCAGACGCTTTAGCATCTACAACAGTTGTATCTTGCACGTCAATAATGCCCTCTGCACTTGCAGGGACAAAACTTAAAGTAGATACAAACATAATGCAGGCTAAAACTGCCGAAAGCATTTTGTAAGTTAAAGTAGATTGTTTCATTATAGATAACTCCCCTTTGTTAAAACCGCAAATTATAGTTTACTTAACCATGCATTTTGCAGCTAACTTAGTTTATTCTAATTATTTTGAATCTTAAATTTACGGGCATAAAATGCCTTAGTATAATTATATTATACACCTTTTTTTTACGTTTGTCAAGGTAAACAGAGTCAAAAAAGAGTGCCAAAATAAAAATTTAACAAAAATTTAACAAAACTATTGCATTTTTTTTAGTTTTATGATATTATTTGGTTGGTGATTAATATGAACGATTACAATACTAATGTTAAAATAATCCTTTTATATGTAATGTATAAGCTTAAAATAGCAATGACAGAGAAGTTTTTTATGGAAGTCATTGTTTATAATGATATTGTCGATTATTTCTCTGGCGTCGAAACTTTAAACAAGCTAGTGTTCGACGGATTCGCGCGGGATATAATTGTAGGCGGTGCGCATCATTACACTTTAACCAAGCGTGGTGTAGAAGTAACCGAGCCGTTGATTTCTGAAATTCCTGAAAAAACTAAAAACACTATAGACGAGCATTGCGATAAATTGCTTCGTGGTGAATTTTACTTTAGTGAAGTGCGTACGCAAGTGGTGGCGCGCAGCGAGGGTGTGTATTATTTAAAATGCGGAGTGTACGAGTGGGGTGCGCCTGTGTTTGAAGTTAATGTTCGTACTAACGATATTTTTCAAGCCGAGAGGTTGCAAAAATATTTCCGTCGTAACTCTACAATTGTGCATCATAATGTTTTTAGAGTATTAGGCGAACCGATTGACGGAACAACCAAGCTTGCTAAATAGATAAATTTAAAGATTTGGAACGTTGGTCTTGCTAGTCACCTTAGGTGCGTTAGCTGCGTCAGGTGTGTTAGTTGCATGAGGCGCAGAGCTTTTTTCGCGATTATACTTAGACCTTAATTCTGATTGCACATCTAAATCTCTATTCATGTTATGTAGTTTCTCTAAAATACTATCTATTTCTTCATCGCTTCTTTTAATCTGTGATTTTATCCGTTTGGCTTCAACGCTAAAGTCGTCAATTTTGTCTTTTTTAGAAAACGCGCCAAGGTTGTTCTTAGCCTTCACTTGGTTTTCGCTAGTAGTAACGATAACATCGGCTTCATTATATTGCATATTCTCTTCCTCTATATTTTGATTCGGCTGAACATTAAAGCCTGGAAAGCTTTTAATATTATTAAGACGATTGCAAAAGTCTTCGTCCTTAGTATAAAGCAATAGGATGTTTTTAACCTCGGCAGACACGTTTGATATTAACGCATTGCTTTGGCTGATATCTGGTGCTTGTTTTTTATTAGAACTAAATTCCTTATACATTTTTTCATATTTTTTTATGGTTTCTTTTACAATTTTTTCGCGATTTTTATGAGTTTCTTCATCTAAATGTATTTGCACATCGTTTTTAATAGATGTTGAATCTTGATGTCTATCAGCTAGCCCATTTAAAAAGGCAGCTTTAATACTTGATGAATAGTAAGGGTTAGATATAGGCGAGCCCTTGCTACCAAAGAAAAGTTTTATTTTTGTAGCCAGCATTCTTCTGCGATAATTCTTTAGTGTTTGAGCTGTCTCTTTTAGTTTTGTATATATTTCGCCTAAAGTCATTTTAGATTCATCTAATGCGTTAATTGTAGTGTTCATGCTTAGCATTTGGGTCACGCCTCCTTACTTTTGTGGACTTTATAATTGTTCGCAATTCGTTCAAATGCCGACTTGCCCGGCAATTTGTTCATATCTTTATTATGCCATAAACGTTCCGGCGGAATGAATCCGCCTTCACTTCTAAAGATATTAGGTTCAAATTGCCGACAAGCTGGCAATTTGTTATATCTTTATTATACCATATTTTAATCAAAAATCAAGGGGTAAAAGGTCGAATAATGTTAAATTTGTGTTAAATTATGATTTAAATATAATAAAAGCCAAAACGCGCAGAGCGTTTTAGCTTTAAGGTTATTATATTCTTATTGATGTTTAGATTGTTATAAACATACTTAAACGCTAGTTTATTTTACTTAAAATCTTGGTGCTTTTAGCGTTGGTTCTTTTTGTTCTACTTTTGGATGCACAGGTTCTTTATGATTTGCTTCAAAGCTTAATAGTCTATTTAAAAAACCACTTTGTTTCATTTCTTCTACTCTTTCCGGCTCGTTAAAATATAGTTTAAACTCTTCAAAAGTAAAGGGCACACTTTTATCGAACAAAGGTGCAAAACTATCCACGCTAAAGTGTGAGCCAAAATCATTTGCGTTATATTTTTCAAACTCTTTACTACCTGGGTCTATATACTTGCCAGATTTTGTTTTATAATAGGCTTTTTTAAAGGTCTCCCAAAATTTTTCTTCACCTACAAACTTTTTAAGGCAATCATAGGCGAAAGGTTGCCAACCATATTCATTAGGAAAATCAAAGTCGAAAGATTCAAAGCCCGATAATTCATGAGAAATTAGTGACACAATAGGCTCGTCGTTAATTTTTAAGTACATGTGTATATTTTCGTGAGTTATATTCTCCATATACATCTGTTCAAGTGTATACAAACCCTCATAACGCGTGGGTCTACGCTCATTTATATCGTTATCCACAAAAAGATAGTCTTTGCCAGGATTCCCTATTCCGCCAATTCCAAAGTTGGTCACATCTGCAAATAATGTAGCGCATTCTTCCATTCGGTTTTCTAAGGTTTCATCACGCATTCCAAAAAACTTATTAAAGTTAGAGTTTATAAAATTCGCTTTAAAAATAGCTTCGCTTAAGTTAGAGATAGCTTGACTTTCTTGACTGTTTGCATAGTATTTTAAATAGTCAAGAAAGTTTAAATCTCCTAAACCGGACTGGTAGATGACAGACGAATCGTTTTGGCTCTTTTTAATTAGGTCATCTATTGCAGCGTTTAAATCGGGATATTCATCTAAAATTTGATTATAATTAACGTCGCCATTTTTGGTATAGCCGAAAACTTCATTTAAGTTAGTTAAAAATTCCATCTCTAGAGCGGTAAGACAAAATCCTGATAACAAGCCTAGTGTAATAGAATTAAGTATGCGTGTTATTTTACGTAATTTTTCACTTTTTGCTTGCTCCTCTACGTTAAGTCCTTCTTCTTTAGGTTCTACATTATTCTGTTTTACTTGGTCGTCGTTATTTTGTTTTGATAGTTCTTGATTATTTTGTTTTGCTCTGTTTTCGTTAAAAAATTCATGTATCGTCATAAAAATCACCTTTAAACGTTCCGTTTATTTTGTTCTCTTTGTGTGTTCTGTCATTGCGGGCTTCGACCCGCAATCTACACGCAAGTTTGGAATCAACTGATATCATTCTTAATTAGCGTATAGATTCCGCGTCGTAGCGCGGAATGACGGAAAACATATCATACATTAATTATACCATAAAAATGAGCGGATTGCAATATGCAAATCCGCTTTTATGTTAAGTTTATGTTAAATTTTTATCAGATAGGGAAAGCCATGCCGATAAATATCCCTAAAATTGCGCCGGCAAAAACTTGAAAAGGTGTATGGCCAATTAATTCTTTTAGCTTACCTTGCATAAATTCTTCGTTATTTACCTCGTCCCAGCGCTCTATCATTTTGTTTAATACTTCTGCCTGACGTCCTGCTGCGCGACGCACCCCTGTTGCATCGTACATTACAATTATAGCAAAGGTTATTACAACGGCAAAAAGTGGTGATGACACACCATAGATTCTGCCTATGCAAGTGGTTAACGCCATAACTGTAGACGAGTGCGAGCTAGGCATTCCGCCGCTGCCGACGAAACGTTTGATATTAAATTTTTTAGTTTGTATTAAAATAATGATAACTTTAAGCCCTTGCGCTAAAATAAAAGCAACAAAAACTATGGCTACCACGTTATTATTTGCTAATTGAGAGAAAAAGTCCATACCTGCTCCTTTGTTAATTTTGAATATCATTGCAAATCCGCAATTTTATTTGACAATATGCAACACTAAATATCGCGATTTAATAAATAGTTAGATAAGTCTTGCAAAAAGAACGAGCTTTCGCCAAACTTATGTATATTAAACTTAGCCTCTTCGGTATATTTATCAAGCAATTCCTGGCTATCTTTTTTACCAAGCAAAATTGCCAAATTGTTCTCGTCGGTATCAAAGTCTAGTAAATCGTCTTTTAATTGGAAGGCAAGCCCTAAGTTTTTGCCAAATTCGCCTATGTTAGTATACTCGTCCATGTTGGCACCAGCAAGGATAGCACCAAATAGGCACGCCGTCATAATTAAGGTAGCTGTCTTTTTTAAATTTAGGGCATTATAATCGTCAACGGTAGTTAATTTAGTGTTTAAATCTAGCATTTGACCACTTTGAACGCCATTGGCACCAAACCCGAACGAAAGCGTGCGTGCAGCCTCTAAAACTTTATATGGGTTAAAATCTTGGTTGCTAACTATAGCCTCGAAAGCTAGGCAGATTAAAGAATCGGAAGCTAAAATTGCTGATGATTCGTTATATTTAACATGCAGGCTAGGCTTACCTCTACGCTCGTCGTCATCGTCCATGCAAGGTAAATCGTCCTGGATAAGGCTGGCAACATGCACCATCTCGACGGCAGCGGCAAAAGGTAGCGCTGGGGTAATATCGATGTTTATATCGTCATTTTCGTCAGCGTCTTTTGATGCATTTTCGGTATCCTCTGCGTTTTTCTCCGCTTTTTTATTAAACGATTCTATCATCTCGTACACGCCAAGAGTTAAAATAGGCCTTATGCGCTTGCCACCATTAAAAAGTGCATATTCCATGCCCTCTTTAAGTTTGACATCTAAAACTAATTCTTTAATTAAATTACGCATATAATCGTCAATTTTCTTGCGGTAATCGTCAATTTTTTGGGTGAACTCAGGCGATTTATACTCTTTGCCATAAAATTCGTTTGGTGTATTATTCGACATTGAACTTTGCCTCCTCGACACTTCCGTCTGGTTTTTTAGTTAAAATGGCTATCTTTTTTTCTGCATTATCCAAAGCTTGGGTACATTGACGCGCTAAATTAATTCCCTTTTCAAAACTATTCAGCATTTCGTCTAGCGATAACTGATTATTCTCCATTTTATTGGCAATCTCTTCTAGCTCTTTAATGTTCTTCTCAAAATCCACCGAGTTTTTTGTAGCATCCGCCTTAGTTTCCGGCGTGATTTCTTTAGATGTTTCTGTTGATAAATTATTGCCCATTACTTCATTTTTTATATCGCTCATGTGCGATAACCTCCTTAACTTGGCTTATAATTTTGCCATTGCTAACAAGCGTTTCAATTGTAGAATTTATGTTAACATCGCCGATGTTTTTAACAGTTTTACCATTAACCTGCGCTACGCTATACCCGCGTGATATAATACCAAGCGGCGAAAGTCCGTCTAACTTAGTGCTGGCAACGCTAAGCCGAGTTTTATAGATTTGCATTTTTGCGCCGACAGAGTTGTGAAGCTTGGTGAAAATATTATCAACCTGAAGGCGATAATGATTTATAACATCGATTGGCGTTTTAACACGGAAGCGGTCTAGGATATTACGCTTATGCTCCACATTATTTTTGATGCTTTTATACATGCGCAGGTATTGATTCTTTAATATATCCTTAAGCTCGGTGGTAGAAGGAACGGCAAGCTCGGCAGCGGCTGAAGGTGTAGGCGCGCGTAGGTCGGCAACAAAATCGGCGATGGTAAAATCTGTTTCGTGACCAACGGCAGAAATAATTGGAGTTTTAGCGCTAACTATCGCCATAGCAACCGATTCTTCGTTAAAATTCCATAAATCCTCGATGCTTCCACCACCGCGACCGATGATGATGGTGTCTACATCCGATTTATCAAAATAGTTTATGCCCTCTATAATCTGCTCAGCACCGCCCTCACCCTGAACTTTTGCAGGGTAAAGCAGCAATTTTGCATAGGGGTATCGCCTGGTCGCTACATTATATATATCCTTAATTACGCTGCCTGTGGGGCTGGTAACAATGCCAATTTTTTTAGGGAAGCGGGGTATAGGCTGCTTTCGCTCGTCGGCAAAAAAACCTTGGCTATTAAGTTTTTTCTTTAATTCTTCAAACTTTATATGCAAATCGCCCTTGCCAAACTCTTGCATATCCTCGATATATAATTGATATTGCCCAGTGGCTTCGTACAACGATATATGCCCACGCGCTATTATTTTAACACCATCGGCTAGGTTAAAGTTAATTCCGCTAGCGGCATTTTTAAACATAACGCAGCGGATAACTCCTGCATCGTCCTTTAAACTAAAGTATAGATGACCCGAAAAATGACGTTTAAAGTTAGAAATCTCGCCCACGACAGCAATGCCATTTAAGTTAGGGTTATTCTCGAGTAAGCCTTTTATGTATCTGTTTAATTGCGAGACGGTTAAAGTATTATCCGCCGCGGTGGCAGCTGCCTTTAGCTGGTCTTGCATAGGCTCTGCCGACATAATATCGGCATAGTTGGTAGGGTTAGCATTGTTAGCGGAATTTAAGATGGCGGTTAGGTACCAAAAAATTTCGCCGGTTGCAATTGCATCCGCCTTAGCACGATGTGCACCGTCTATAACTACGTTAAAATGCTGGCACACGGTGCCTAGTTTATGGTTCTTTAGCGCGGGAAGCAGCTGTCGGCTTAAGCGCAAGGTGCATAGGGTGTCGTTGGTAAAACTGTGACCATATTGCTCGCACATGGCAGAAATAAATCCTGTGTCGAAATCCTTGTTGTGCATAACAATGGTCCAATCGCCGATGAAATTTAGAAAATCGTCGATAATATCGTCATAAGTTGGTGCAGAATGTAGCATAGACGAGGTTATGCCTGTGATTTCTGTTATTCGTTTAGGTAAAAAACAGTTGGGGTTAACTAGCGTTACAAACTCGTCTATAACCTCGCCGCGCGAAAACTTTATGGCGGCAATCTCGATTATCGCGTTATTCTCTGGCGAGAGCCCTGTCGTTTCGACGTCTAACGCTATGTATTCTTCTATTTTGCTTGTGTTCATGGCGTTTTGGGCTCTCCTTTTTTTAGAATTTTTAAATTTTAGTTTTTAAGTTTTAATGCTTTTAGTGGACAGTTTTTATTGCTTTCACAATCATTACAAATTTGCATTTTCCCCAATGGTGTTTCACCCTTGTTACGAATGAATTCTTTATAAAGTATTGTGTTTTCATAATCATGCTTGTAGAACAACTCCCTTTTTATGTGCAGGAAATGTAAAAATCTATGGTTCTTAATATTACCTGTTATTAGGAATTTTTTTATCAAATATTCTATATCTGTATACATTTCATTTATTTCAGTTGCTAAAATAATTCCAATAATCTTTATTTCTTCTTCACTTTTGCCCTGTACTATATGCCAACACTGTGAAAAGTAATCATCTATAAAACCAATTTTTTTATATACTTTTTCATCAATCCATATACTATTTTTGTTTTGCACATCTGCAATTTCGCCTTTGAATTTAAAGAATTCTTCCTTTGATAAAAATATTTCTGGAAATGATAACGCAATTCTGCCATTTTTATATTTTCTTTTCCCCGATTTAGATATATTGCACTTTATTTTTCTATTTCCTTTAAACTCATAAAAAATGTGCATACTATTTAAAACATTTATTATTTCTATATAAGCTTCCATTCTTTTTTCTGCCATTTTTGCACTAATATCATTGTTCGATTTCCCTTTATTTAATATGAGTGAAGAAATAAATGTTAATAAGGCGCCTAATAAAATATTAAGGGTGTTATTGTTAAAAAGATTTGCTAAAGTTTCTTTAACTGTTCCCATTTCTTCACCTTCTCGCTTTATGTTACCTTCACCATTTATGGGTAACTCTTCGCCTAAAAATTTTGGTTTGCGATGCAAAATTTCTACATCTAAAAAAGCTTTAATTTTAGCCAACCTCTCGCGTTTATACAAAGGAGGCATATTATACACTTCTTTATCGGGGGTTGGATAGCCATAAGCCTCTAGCCCAAGGCGGCGAGCAATATACAACGAGCGAGAAATGTGGAAACTATTTGTGCAAATTAGAACAGAGTTAACTTTAAAAATATCACGCGCGCGGTACATGCTATCGTAAGTATTAAAGCCTGCATGGTCCTGAATAATTATTTCGGCAGGAATGCCTAAATTAACAAGATATTCCTTCATAGCAGCGGTTTCATCATAATTATAGCTATGATTATCGCCGCTTACTAAAATGTAGTTTGATTTACCTGCAACGTAAAGCTGGTGTGCGTTTATTAGTCTATCCTCTAACGCGGCGGTAGGCTTGCCATCTACTATACCCGCGCCAAGAACTAATATGCAATCGGCTTGAGGGGTTGCCTCGAGAGTAACGACATATTTATCAAAGGAATTTATATATTTGATAATAGCGAAAAATGTTAAGAACGCGATTAATAAAAGCCCTAAACATGCAATAAGCGCAATAAAAGGTTTGTTCCGCCAATTAAAAATTTTATTAGGCTTTTTAATTTTAGTTCTAGAGTTATTCATATTTTTATTTCTTTTCATCTTTCAACAAATTGGCTAAAATTCCGTTGGCAAAGTTAGCTTCTTCTTTAGAGCCATATTTAGCGATTAAATCTATCACTTCGGATACTACTACCTTATTAGGTGTATCGTCGGTTACAAACTTAACCTCGGCTATTGCAAGCTTTAGCCCTGCCATAACAATTTTAGAAATTCTGTTTTCCTTCCATTTTTTAGACAGCTCGGCAATGGTAGATGTAATCTCGCCCGAGTAATTTTCTATGCAAATAATACGCAGCGATATCCAATCGCGGTAGGCGCTATACACTCCATTAGTATTAAAAAACAAGCCCATACTTTCGGATATGGACTGATTTTTTTTATTAGCTATCTCGTGCTGACATTGGAACAAAAAAGCATATTCTCTTGCCCTTATAGTGTTCATTCTTAACTTCCTTTTAACTACTTTTTTTAGACATACTCTCCCACAATGGTGCGGCAATAAATATAGATGAGTATGCACCAGAAATTATGCCGATTATTAGTGGTAACGCAAAGGTTTTAATAGACTCGACGCCTACAAAATACAACACAACAACGGTAAACAAAGTAGTTAAAGCTGTGCTTATGGTGCGACCTAGGGTTTGGTTTATCGAGTTGTCGACAACCTCTGCTAACGTCTCTTTTTTACGTTTGCGCAAGTTCTCGCGGATTCTATCGAAAACTATAATGGTATCGTTACATGAATAACCAAAAATGGTTAGTATAACGGCGATAAATGTTAAGTCGACGGGGACTCTAAAAATGGTGTACACCGCCAACATAACTAAAACGTCGTGAACCAAAGCGATTATGTTTGCCACGCCAGATAGGAACTCGAAGCGGAAGGTCATGTAAATTAGCATTAGTGCAAGCGCAACTAAGCTAGAAACTAACGCGGTTTTTTGAAGCTCCTTACCCATAACGGCAGAGAAGTTTTCGCTTGAAATAACCGCGGCGTTCATATCTTCTATAGCATATTTCTCTTTAATTTTAGAGTATATGTTTTGGCGATTTTCGTTAGTAAGCTCAGGCGTTTTAATAACAACTGTTGTGCCATCGCCAGATTTTTGTATACTAGGGTTGCTGCCTATAACCTCTTTAACCATATTCTCGATATCGGTATTTTCGTATTGTTGACCGATATTTATTTGCAGCTCGGTACCGCCTGTGAAATCCATCGCTAAATTAAAGCCTTGAGTGCACATGCTAACTGCGCCGGCTATAATTATTAGTGCAGAAACCGCAATGTACCACCATTTATACTTAGTTATTTTAAGCATTATCTTGTCCTCCTGTGCTAACGTATAGTTTGGTATTTTTAAAATTCATACCTACAAATAAATTTAGTAGCCAACGAGTAACAATTATTGCTGTGAACATAGAAATTATTACGCCTAAGCCTAAAGTTTGAGCAAACCCTTGAATGGTTCCTGTGCCTAGCCATAGTAAAACAGCGGCGGCGATAAGTGTAGTTACGTTGCCATCGAATATTGCCGAGAAGGCGCGCTTAAAGCCCAAAGTAATTGACGAGCCGAAGCTTTTGCCAGATTTAACTTCTTCTTTTATACGCTCGAAGATAATTACGTTAGCATCGACCGCCATACCTATAGATAGCACAATGCCTGCTATACCCGGAAGGCTTAGATTTATGTGCAACAGCGTCATTATAATTAAAGTTAGAGAGGTGTAACATACTAAAGCGATATCTGCTATTAAGCCAAGCATGCGATACATAATTAACATGTAAAGCAATACTAAACCTATGCCAATAGCACCCGCCCAAAGACTAGTTTGAAGTGCTTTTTCGCCCAAGGTTGGACCTATGGCTGTTAGCTCTACATCTTTTAATGCAAACGGAAGCTTACCAGAGCGGATTAACGATGCTAAATCTTTTGCTGAAGTTGCATCGAACGAGCCGCTTATAATTGCGCTATCGCTATCGATTTCTTCGTTTACCATTGGTGATGAAATAATATTTGCATCTAGTGCAATTGACAAATAGTTTTTTGAAACAGTGGTTTCGTTGCCGTCGGCGTCTGTCTCTTTAACAGATTTTAAGGCAGCAATTTTAGCAGTTGCTTCTTTAAAAGCTTGTCTACCTGCATCGGTAAACTCTAGCTTAACATAGTTTTGAGAAAGCCCATTACTATCTAAAGCACCATACTCGGCGACAGCATTTTTAACCTCGTTGCCGTCTACTAACACGTTTCCGTCCATATCTTGGAAGGTTAAGTGCGCCGTTTGACCAAGCTGAGCCACAGCATCTTCGGGGTTAGCAACCGAGGGGATTTCGCATCTGATGCGTTTTTCGCCCTGGCGCGTAACAGTGGCTTCGGTATAGCCCATGCCATCTAGACGAGTTTGAAGCATGCCCACCGCGGTTTCCATTTCGGAATCGGTAGGTGTACCGTCTACCTGTGCTTCGTACACTATAGCCGAACCGCCTGTTAAATCTAGCCCTAGTTTTATGCCATTTTCTTTATCGAATACAGATGGTATAGCAAACGAGCCTATTTTTAAGCCCCAAAACGCGGTGTATGTTAGCAAGCCAATAATGGCAAGCAGAACTAAAAACCACGCAACACTTTTTTTAGTCTTAGACATTTGTCCTTCATCCTTTTGCTTTTAGTAGTGAAAGTTTATTACATTCTATTAGATTATATATTCTAAGCCAAGTTTTGTCAATACTTTTTTTGTACATTTTATTACATTTTTTACATTTACGCCATTTTTTCGCCAGATGCAAAGGAATCCTGCCTGGCTGCACGAATATACAAGGCGCATTCTATCCGCTTTTTTTGAAGGCGGCAACCTATATCGTAATTACCATTAATATCGCCGCTAAAATTATAGCTATTAGCCAAGCACCCGCCGCTGCAATAAAATTTTGCCCAACAGTTAGCGCATTCATCTTTAGCTAGCACGTTGCACTCGGCAAAATCTTGCCGCGGGGATATTTTAGTACTATTAGTATTTACATTACCCATTAAAAAATCCGCTTTACCTACAAATTGATGGCAAGGGTAACAATCGCCATTAGGCGTTATTGCAACATATTCGCAGCCAGCTCCGCAGCCCGAAAGCCGCTTTATAGCGCACGGACCGCCATTTATGTCAACGTCCATATGAAAGAAATTGTAATCAGCGTTTATGTAATCATCGGCTAGTTTATCATACTCATCAAAAATTTTAGGTAGGTCTTCTTCGCTTATAACATAATCTGCGCTTGAGTCTGCTACAACAGGCTCTAGCGATAAATTCTTAAAACCAAGCGATGATATATGTTTGATATCCTCAAAAAAATCGAGGTTATTTTTAGTAAAGGTTCCACGAACAAAATAATCTTTACCATGGCGCGCGCTGATTAATTTGAGGAATTTTGGCACAATAAGGTCGTAACTTCCTTTTTTATTAGCCGTCGGGCGCATTTTATCGTTAACCTCGCGTCTGCCATCTAAACTTAGCACCACGTTGTCAAAGTTCTCGTTGATATAATTAATTTTATCGTCGTCTAGCAGCACGCCATTAGTGGTTATTGTAAATCTAAAATTTTTGTTAAACTTTTGCGCCTGAAGCTTAGCATATTCCACCGTTTGCTTGACAACTTCAAAGTTCATCAATGGCTCGCCGCCAAAAAAATCTACCTCTAAATTGTGCCTATTATTAGAGCGAGCAATTAAAAAATCGATAGCGTTTTGAGCGGTAGACAGGCTCATAAGCTCGCGCTTGCCATGATACTCGCCTTCGTCAGCGAAACAATATGTGCAGCGTAGGTTGCAATCGTGAGCTATGTTTAAACAAAGTGCCTTAATTGGCGCGTTCTTGCGTTGCTCTATAAACTCGTCAATGTTAAAATTAGGCGGTAGGTTAGAGTATAATAACCCAGCACTTATAAGCTGGTCGATATCTGGGGTGTGTGCTATGGGCGCGTTATCCCCAAGTAAACTAAGCGTTGCCGAGTCTACCTCGTGCAACGCTCCGCTATTAACATCCAACACAAAATGCCTATTGTTTGTGGTCCACTTATGTATCATCAGTAAAAATCGCCTTAATCTTCGTTATTATCTTTAGTGCACTCGCACTTTTGATTAGCTACAGTGCAAGATGTTTTGCAAGCAGATTGACAAGATGTTTGGCACTCGCCACAACCACAATCGGTAAATCCGTTTTTAATACTTCCTTCAAAAATTGTTTTAATCATTTTCGTTTTTTCCTCTCTTTGGTATTTACTCCGGCAATTCCACCTATTGCGCCAGAGATTAAGCAAACTATTAGCATAACAAAGGTTGATATTGTTACACCATAGTTATTATACACTATTGCAGATAAAATGTAAAGACCTAAAATGTAAAAAAATCCTGATACCATTCCATTTAGCCAGCCATGAGTGCGATTTTTCTTAGCAACTATCAAGGTTCCTGCCCATAAACTAAAAATTGCAGAAATAACTGCCAACACACCCATTAACCCTTCGGGCAGGTTGGTATAGGTTAATAATGCCGAAAAAATTGCTAAGAGTATAAATGTTATTGAATAAGCTAGCACAACGCTTTTTATTACACAAGAGTACTTTGTTCCATCTAAAAATTTAACACTAACAACGGAAGTTTTCATAATAATTCTCCTTTCCCATAAAAGCAAAATCGGCTTTTATGGGAGCCCTTATTTTTAAAGCCTAAACGCTTCGGTGCGAATGAATCGCACCTGCGCTTCTAAAGATATTTGGATATTTTCGGCGACAAGCTGCCGAAAATTGTTCCTTACCTTATAATTGTACTTTATAATAAGAATATATGCTTACGTTGTTAGTTTATTACCTTATATATCATCAAACCTCTGCAAAAAGTCTTTCTTAAATTGGTTAAAGTTATCATTAGCAATAGAATTGCGGATATCTTCCATTAATTTATTATAAAAAGTTAGGTTATGGATAACGCAAAGCCTTAATGCTAAAATTTCCTTAGATTTAAACAGGTGGCGCAAATAACCCTTAGAATAGTTTTGGCAAGTTTCGCAGGTGCATTGAGGGTCTAGCGGCGTATCATCCCGCTCGTATTTAGCATTTTTTATGTTAACCTTGCCTTGAGAAGTGAACAGATGAGCGTGGCGCGCATTACGCGATGGCATTACACAATCAAAAAAATCGACGCCGCGGCTAACGGCTTCTAGAATATTTTGAGGAGTGCCCACGCCCATTAAATATCGAGGTTTATCATGTGGCATATAACTCGCAATCGATTCGATTACATCGTACATTACATCGGCACTCTCGCCCACAGCCAAGCCACCTATTGCATAGCCATCAAGGTTTAGCTCGGCAATAGCTTGCATGTTTTTAACTCTTAAATCTTTATACACTCCGCCCTGATTAATTCCAAACATCATTTGCGGGTGCAAACCACGCACCTGCCTTGATTTATCGAGGGTAGCTTTTTCATCAATACATCTTTGAAGCCATCTGATGGTGCGTTGATGCGAAGCATCTACATATTCATACGTTGAGGGATTTTCGACGCATTCATCAAAAGCCATAATGATATCGGCCCCCAACTTACTTTGAATTTGAATAGACTTCTCGGGCGATAGGAATATCTTGCCACCGTCGTGATGATTTTTAAAAGCGACACCGTCTTCGGTAATATCTTTTGGCTTAGCAAGCGAGAAAACTTGGAAGCCACCACTATCAGTTAAAATCGGTGCGTTCCAATTCATAAACCCGTGCAACCCGCCAAAATGTGCAATAGTATCTTCATTTGGTTGCACGTGAAGATGATATGTATTAGAAAGTTGCACCTGGCAGCCGACGGTTTGTAAATCGCGCGATGATAGCCCGCCTTTTATAGCTGCGTTAGTTCCAACGTTCATAAAAACAGGAGTTTTAATTGTGCCATGAGGCGTTACAAACTCGCCTAATCGTGCGCTAGTGCTTTTATCGCCAACCGATTTTATTAGTTTAAAGTTAGGCATATTACCCCTCTACCACTCGCGCGCAACGGTCGCATAAATCGCCATTGTTAGAATCGTTGTGGTATATCCAACATCTTGGGCATTTAACGCCATCGAACTTATCGACTTTAATATCAAACTCGCCTGTCTTTACATCAACGCCGCTAACGATAAACAAAGTTTCTAACTCATCTTTTATAGTGCTTACAAACTCTAGCATTTCACCATCGCAAGTAATGGTTACGTTAGCCTCTAGTGCGTTACCTATTACTTTATCGGCACGCGCTTGCTCTAGGACTTTGGCAACTTTCTCACGTAAATCTAAAATTTTATCCCACTTGGCAACTTGGTCATCGGTTAAAATTGAATCAGTGGCAGTTGGCATTTGTAAGAATAAGCTGCTAATCTCTTTTTCACCTTTAGAATCGTCGTTAGGTATATATTGCCAAATTTCCTCGGCGGTAAAAGATAGAATTGGGCTTATCATGCGCACTAAAGAATTTATAATTGTATACATAGCAGTTTGTGAGCTGCGACGTTTAGGCGAATTCGATTTTTCGGTGTATAATCTATCTTTAATAATATCTAGGTAAAAATTACTTAAATCGACGGTACAGAAGTTATGAATTGCGTGGTAAACAATGTGATAATCGTAACTTTCGTAAGCAGATTTAACTTTGTTCACCACAATGTTTAGCTTATGCAACGCCCATTTATCTAGTTCTTCCATATCTTTAATATCAACACTATCGGCTGCTGGGTTAAAATCGTACAAATTACCTAGGATATACCTAGCAGTGTTGCGGATTTTGCGATAAATCTCGGTTAATTGTTTAACGATTTCGGGAGAATATTTCATGTCGGATTTATAATCGGCAGAAACTACCCATAGGCGTAGGATATCGGCACCAAATTGCTCGATAACTTTAAGAGGGTCGACACCGTTGCCTAAAGATTTAGACATTTTACGTCCTTGTCCGTCGGTGGTGAACCCGTGGGTTAATACCTCTTTATATGGTGCAACGCCTTTAGTTGCAACAGAGGTTAACAGCGATGATTGGAACCAACCGCGATATTGGTCGTTGCCCTCTAAATACATATCGGCAGGCGAATCAAGCCCTTCACGCGCGTCTAATACTCCTGCATGAGATGAGCCAGAATCGAACCAAACGTCCATTGTATCGGTCTCTTTTTTAAAATGCTCATGCCCACATTCAGGGCATTTAAATCCGCTAGGCAATAAGTCGGAAGCATCTTTTATAAACCAAGCGTTAGAGCCTTCCTTGGCAAATATATCGGCGATATTGTCTATAACATCTTTTTGCAACACAGGGTGGTTACACTCTTTACAATAAAAAACCGGGATAGGCATGCCCCATAGGCGTTGACGAGATATGCACCAATCTGCACGCTCGCTAACCATGTTGGATATGCGTTCTTCGCCCCATTTTGGAACCCATTTAACTTTTTTAATTTCTTCTAAAGCTTTTTGTTTAAAATCGTCTATAGATGCAAACCATTGCTTGGTTGCGCGGAACAAAATAGGCGAGTGGCAACGCCAGCAATGAGGGTACGAGTGCATAATTTCGGCTGAGCTTAAAAGCGCACCTGTGTCTATTAATTTTTGTTTGATTGTTTTATTAGATTTTGCATAATATTGACCTGCAAACTCGCCTGCATCTTCGGTTTGAATACCTTTTGCATCGACCGAAACTACCATAGGCAATTGCGGATAGTTTTTGCAAACGATATAGTCTTCGGCACCAAAGCCAGGGGCAGTGTGAACGCAGCCTGTGCCTGCTTCTAACGTTACATGCTCGCCAAGTATAACAAGCGATGTTCTATCTAAAAATGGGTGCTGACACTCAACCAACTCTAACTGCTCGCCTTTAAAGCTTTTGCCTAGAGTGTAATCGACAATGCCACAATCTTTCATAACGGTTTCGACCATCTCGGCTGCCATAATTAGTTTTTCGTCATTTGCATTTACAATTACGTACTCGTAGTTAGGGTTAATTGCAATTGCTACGTTGCCAGGAAGAGTCCATGTAGTGGTAGTCCAGATAACGAACTTACAATCGGCAATGCCTAAGCCTTTGTCATCACTGACATTAAACTTAACAAAAATTGTATCGGTTTTATCGTCATTGTACTCAATCTCTGCCTCTGCCAAAGCGGTCTCGCAATCGGCGCACCAATAAACAGGTTTAAGCCCGCGATATATTAAATCGTTATTTACCATCTCGCCAAACACTCGCATTTGAGCGGCTTCGTACTCGGGCTGCAAGGTTAAATAAGGATGCTCCCAATCTGCCAATACGCCAAGCCTTTTAAACTGCTCGCGCTGATTGTCTACATATTTAAGTGCAAAATCTTTACATATCTCGCGGAAATCTGCCTTGCTTACGTCTTCTTTATTAACTTTAAGCTTTTTAATAGCTTGAGTCTCGATAGGAAGCCCGTGAGTATCCCATCCTGGAATATAAGGCGTAGAAAACCCTGTCATGTATTTATATTTAAGAACGATATCCTTTAAAATTTTGTTTAAGCTATGCCCTAAGTGAATATCGCCATTTGCAAAAGGCGGACCATCGTGAAGTATGTATGTTGGCTTACCTTTAGCGTGGCTCTGCCTAGCGTTATAGATATCGGCATCTTGCCAATTTTGCAAAATCTCCTTCTCGCGCACAGGTAGATTGGCGCGCATAGGAAACTCGGTTTTAGGAAGGTTAAGGCTTTCGCTAAAATTATCTTTTTTAGTTTGATTGTTATCTGACACAATTTTTCACCCATTTTTAGTAGTTTTATAATATTTTACACTATAAAAGGAAATTTGTCAAGATTTAATAAAAATTGATGTACAATATGTAATACCTTAGATACATTAATCTAAGGTATTATTTTAACTAGAATTATTTCAACTACAATTATTTAAGTTCTAGGTTTAAAAGGTCAGAAAGCACGCCTGATGAGTTTGCACTTGGGTCGTCAGGAAGAGGAGCATCGGCACTTGCCATTGGTGATGCTTCTGGTGAAGTTATAGGCGACGCTGCAACTATTGGATGTTCTGCTGCGTAAATCATAGCGTTATAAACTAACTGAATAGCACTTGAACGATTAAGCTGAGTTGATGGGCGGTAAGTGTTATCATCGTAACCATTTATAACTTGAGCACCTGTTAAGCGAGAGATTTGGTTATACGCCCAGCTTGGGATTGAGTTGGCATCCCTAAACTCTAGCGGCTCTTCGGTTGTAGGTGGTGTAGCAAACTTAGCAATAGCGTTGTCTAAGAAAACAGCTGCTTCGGCACGAGTTAAAACTTCAAAAGGCATTAGATATATCTTACCATTTTCGTCGTTACCATTGGTAATTCCGTTATAGTAAGCTGCTTTTGCTTCGTCTAATACATATTGAGGTAAACCTTGGTCAGAGAACGGATTCTCTTCACCAGTATACTCTGCTACATTAACGCCAAAAGCTTTATTCAATAGCATAATGTAGTCTATTCTTGTAACTAAAGTTTCTGGCTCAAAGAAGAACCTAGCACCATATTGAGGGCCACGGAAAACTTCTTTATCTGCTACATAATCGGCTGCTTCTTCGTACCATGTGCCATCGGCATCATAGTAAGGGAATAAATCGGGAGCAACAGAAGGTGATGGGACAGGTGAAGGTTCGGGTGAAGGCTCGGGTGATACTTCCGGTGAAGGCTCGGCAGCAGCTGCTGCAACTGTAATAGAAATCGTCCCAGGAGTTGGATCTAAATCTGGGTTAACGGTATCTACAACTGTAAAGGTAAAGCTATCTTCTCCCTCATAATCTAAGTCAGGAGTATATAAATAGGTACCCTCTGTTGCAGATAACTCGCTAATTGCACCATGTTCTGGATTACCTACGATAGCAAACGTAACGGTATCGCCTTCTTTGTCTTCTGTGTAATTAAGGTCGCCATTTGCAGGTGTATTAACCTCAACTGCTAGGGTGTCGCTAGTTGCAGATAAGCTAGCTGCCCAAACAGGTGTGTACGAAGTTATTCCAAACACCATTGCAAGTGCTAAAAACAAACTTGATATTTTTTTCATCTTTTTTTCCTCCAAAAAAGTCTTGATTTAACTTGATATATTAATAGTTTGTCAAAAACAGTCGAGAATATTCAGTCTATTTTTGTAAAAAAAGGTAAAATTTGGGGTTGCAATTTTTTTTTATATAGTATATAATATATAAGAATGTGTTACTAGGGGAGAAAACTATAGTAAAAGGTTGATTTTGAGTTGAACGAGAAAACTAAGAAAATTTTAAAAACCGCCCTTTTTTGTATTTTTGTCTACTTTTATATCTTTATTACCGTTATGGTTTATAATAATTTATATAAGGTAGATAATGTCCGCTATAATTTTAGCCCTAACTATACAACTAACCAAATTTTTATGGATATTAAAGACGACACGGTTATAGAACAATCGTTTGTTTGTAGTGAAAATAATTTTAGCGGTGTTGGTGTAAAATTTAACACTTTTAGTGCGCATGTAGATAATGAAATATTAGTTTCGCTTAAATATGCAACATCTAGCGCGCCTTTAATAGAATGGTCGGTTACTGAATATAAAATAGAAAATAATGCTTTTCATTACTTCACTTTTGAGCCATTGTCAGATTCTCGCGGGAAAGAGTTTATTATTACAATTAGATACAAAGGCGTTACAGTTGGCGAGACGGTGGCACCTATGTATTCGTCAGACCCGTTAGAATACCCTGATGGTCAGTTGGCGGTTGATGGGGCGGATATCCCTGGAGTATTAGCTTTTACCCAAGTTTTTGCCAAGGCTAATGCTACATCTACATTTAATAAAGCAATTTTTTGGTACATTATCATCACATTAGTTGCTTTGTTCTTCTGCTGGAAGTTAAAAAAAGATATAGTTAAAATCTTCTTCCCTGTTGTAATGATTATCGGGCTTACTTATATGGTTACAACGCCTATCTTCCGCGGTCAGGACGAAACATTGCATTTTTATCGCGCGTACGAGATTTCGCTCGGGCATGTTACCTCTGATTTCTCTGATGGTGTAGGTGGAAGATTAATGCCTGCTTCGTTAGAAAAAATTACGCTACCTAATGTAAGTGATATTAAATATAGCGACACCGCCGCCGCTTTAGCTCAACCTTTAAATGAAGATAATGTTCGGTTTTTAAACTTCCCTAACTCGGCTTTATATTGCCCTGTTCCGTATTATCCTCAAGCGTTTGGGATATGGTTAGCGCGTGTGTGTGGCTTAGGGCCTGCTTACATGGCATATTTCGGGCGATTCTTTAACCTGCTTACTTGGGCGTTATTAATGGTTCTTGCATTGCAAATATTATATTTTGGCAAGCGCATTGTGTTTTTATTATCGCTTATGCCTATGACAATGTACACAGTTAGCACATTATCGCCCGATGCAATTACAAACGCGCTATCGTTTTTGTTTATATCCTACGTTTTATACTTAACTTTTGGCAAAGAGCAGCGAATATCGCGCGTGCAAATAAGCTTTTTAATGTTGTTATCTGTCGGGATATCGCTATGTAAAATTGTGTATGCGCCTATGTGTTTAATTTGCTTTATGATACCTTTCCATAAACTAGGCGGCAAGCGACGATACTTTAAAACAATGTTTGGCGTGGTTGCTTTATCGTTAGTGCTTAACCTTGGCTGGCTGGCAATTGCAACTAAATTTTTAGTTGATAACGTTATGCCAGGGGTAAATGCCGCCATGCAGATTTCTAATATTATATTGCATCCGTTTAATTTTTTAGAGATTATTTGGCACACGATATTTAAATTCTCTAACTTTTATGTGCAAAGCTTTTTTGGCGCATCGCTTGGGTGGTTTGACACCCCTGTTTATACCTGGATAACCCTAGTGTATATGATGGTTCTTGGATTTTTAGTGGTATGCGATAATAAGTTTGGCGTTAAATTTGGCAAGCGTCGCAAGTTATTAATGCTTGGTGTTGTGGTAATTATTAGTCTGCTTATTTTTACCAGCCTTTATGTACAATGGGGCAGGGTTTCGGCTCCGTTTGTAGACGGGATACAAGGGCGATACTTTATGCCGATAATTTTATTGATGTTATATCTGTTTAATAATATAAAAGTGCGGATAGATATTAAAGAAGCCCCATTTAATTTTTATTTATCTACAGGGCTTGTGTTGCTGCAGCTGCCTGTGCTTGTAACGGTTATGATGCACCACTTGTAGGGATAATGTAGAATGAAGAATTGAGAATGCAGAATGAAGGTAAAACATCAATGAAGACATTTTTAGAAAACAACAAAAGACTTTGTATCAACTTTATACTTTTATTTTTACTATCGGTTTTCTCGTGCGCTTTGCTATTACTCCGCTTTCATATATTGGGTGCTAATTACTTTAAATTTTTAGTGTGGAACTTATTCTTAGCTTGGATTCCATATGGTCTATCTTTAATTATCTATTTATTCGATACTCTATTTAAATTTAAGTCAAAGATATATTTTATGGTATTTATCGGTGTTTTTTGGTTACTCTTCTTTCCGAATGCTCCCTATATGCTAACCGATTTTGTGCATTTTAGTTGGATGAATTTTTATCCCAACGGTACTGATTCAATAACTATTAATTGGTTAGATTTTTTACTATTTTCTACCTTTATACTAAACGGAATCGCCTTAGGAGTTCATTCGCTTAGCATAATGCAAAATATTTTGATTAAGTATTGTGGGAAAATTTATTCTTGTGTAGGCATTGCTATAATTACTTTTTTAACTAGCATTGCTATATATTGGGGCAGGTTTATCCGTCTAAATAGTTGGGACGCATGGCGAAATTTCGAGGCGATTAAAGAAAATCTGGTTATTCCTCCGATTGGTTGGTTATTCATTGTCCTGCTTTGGATATTGCTATTTGGTATGTTTGCCTTGTTTGGATTGGGTAATATTGTAGCACTGAAAGGCGGACCAAGCGTGTATAAAAACGAGTAAAGTTTTCCAAAGGAATTCAAAGGGGATTTTTATGATATACTTAGATAACGCGGCGACAACTAAGCCTAGCCAAAGCGCAATAGATATGGCGAATGTTGCAATGAGCGATAATTTTGGCAACCCGTCATCGTTACATACAATTGGATATAATGCCGAGAAGGCTATTGATAAAGCGCGCAGGAATGTGCTTAATACTTTGCAGCTTCCGTCTGAGATTAAGGGAAAACTATATTTTACAAGCGGTGGAACAGAGGGCTCTAACCTTGCGATAATTGGTGCGTATAATGCCATGAGGGTTAAGGGTGCAATAATAACCAGCAAGCTAGAGCATAAATGTGTGCTTAACGCGGTGGCGCATTTGCAATCTAAAGGTGCCGAAGTGCGTTATTGTAATGTTACCGATGATGGCATTATTGACCTAGAACATTTTAGCCAGCTGATGGACGATAACGTCTGCCTTGTTAGTATAATGCATGTGAATAACGAGATTGGCTCGATTCAGCCGATTGATAAAGTGGCCGAAATTATAGCCGCGCGTGGTAGTAGGGCGATTTTTCATACCGATAATGTTCAAGGGTTTGGCAAGGTTCCGCTTGTGTTTGGCAGAGTTAATGGCAAGGTTGTTACGCCAGATATTATCACGGTTTCGGCACATAAAATTGGTGGATTAAAGGGCTGCGGAGCTATATTTATTAAAGATAAAGTTAAGGTAGAGCCTATTATTTGGGGCGGCGGACAGGAGAGCGGCGTGCGCTCGGGGACGGAGAACACCGTTGGCATTTGCGCTTTTGGTGCGGCTTGCGAGGGCTTGAATCGTGATGCGATTGATGAGAATTTTAAACGTATAAGTGAGTATAAAAATTATTTATCTTCGATGATTCGAGATAATATTAAAAACGCTAGTTTTATGAACTCGCAGGTTGGCTCGCCTTATATTCTATCGGTTAGTTTGCCAAGCACACCTGCCGAGGTTATTTTGCACTCTTTAGAAGAACGCGGAGTGTATGTTTCTACCGGGAGTGCGTGTTCGTCTAACAGCCATACTTTAAGCGATACTTTATTGGCGTGCAACGTGCCGCGGGATATTATTAAATCTGCGGTTCGGATTAGTTTTTCGCCCTCTAATACTTTTGATGAAGTAAAGCAGGCAGGCGAGATTTTGATTGAAGTAATGGATAATTTGGGGAAAAGGTGAATTAGTTAATGATAATTTTAGTTAAATATGGCGAGATAATACTAAAAGGATTGAACCGCCCGAGGTTCGAGGCTAAATTGGCGGATAATATTAGGCATTCTTTAGGTAGCTTAGCAAAGATTTCGCGTGCGCAAGCGGTAATATATGTCGAGCCTATTGATGATAACGACCTGCCGATAATTGTGGAAAAACTTACAAAAGTGTTTGGGATTGTGGCTATAATTGTAGCGCGCGAGTGTGATAAAAGCATCGAGGCGATTCGTGCATTGGCGATAGAGTGTGCGGCTAACCTTTCGGGCACTTTTAAAGTTGAGGCTAAGCGTGCGGATAAGAAGTTTCCGCTGAATTCCCCTCAAATTTGCGCGACGGTTGGTGAGGCGGTGCTTAATGCTAATTGCAACCTAACCGTTAATGTTAATCAGCCCGACCATGTTATAAATGTAGAGGTGCGCGACTTTAACGCGTATGTTCATGTGCAAAAAACTCCTGGCGCAGGCGGGATTCCCGTTGGGACTTCGGGCAAGGCGACGCTTCTATTAAGTGGTGGGATTGATAGCCCTGTGGCGGGGTATTCAATTGCCAAACGCGGCGTGGCGCTTAATGCGGTGCATTTTTATAGTTACCCTTACACTAGCCCTCGCGCGCGTGATAAAGTGATTGCGCTGGCGGAGATAATTGCGCAATATAGTGGTAAAATTGATGTGCACGTGGTGCCATTTACTAATATTCAGCTGGCTATTAACAAGCATTGTCCTGCCGAGCAGATGACTATTTTGATGCGCGTGCTTATGATGAGGATTGCCGAGAAAATAGCTATTTCCACGAATTCTAATGCGCTTATCACGGGTGAGAGTTTGGGGCAGGTAGCGTCGCAGACTATTCATGCGTTAGGGGTTACTAACCGCGCGGTCGAAAGTCTGCCAGTTTTGCGTCCACTAATTGGAATGGATAAAGAAGAAATCGTGAAAATTTCGCGTAATATGGGCGCGTTCGAGACGTCTATTCTACCTTACGAAGATTGCTGCACAGTTTTTACGCCCAAGCACCCGACGACTAAACCTAAGCAGGAGAAGATTGATTTATCGCTAAAGCAGCTTGATGTAGATGCCTTGATTGATGAGGCAATTGCTGGCGTTGAAGTGATAAGGACGAGCAACAAGATAGAAGCCACAAGCTAGAAATCATCATAATAATAATATAATAGCAATTAAAAAATCCTAGCATATAGCTAGGATTTAAATTCTTAAGTCTTAATTAATCACCGACTAATTAAGGCAGGCGAACAATAGATGTGGGTATGGCTGCTGACTGTTTACCATCTACAGTTTCGATTCTGGCAATTTTATTATTAACTAAATTTCGGGCAATTATTTCTGCCGCCAACAAGTTTTTATCTGCATTTGGATTAATTCGGCTTTGGATAAATAGCGTTGCCATATATTTTTTCTGCTTAATGGCATCTGCAAACGAAGTTGCTCCCTCGCTTACCGCAAAATCTTTAGATATTTGCTGGCTTGACATAATTACTTTCCTATTTTTAAATAAAGTATCACAAAGCAAACTCAAATTACTTGATGCTTCTTTTACCGAACAATCATTATTTAAAATGTCAAGTGCTTTTTTATTTAACTCTTCTTTTCGTTCATCAAAAACGATGCGCAATTCTTCTGATTGCCATAATACATCGCGCTTGCTATCTAATTTTGATATTTCGGATAGCCTATCAGAATAGAACTTGTTTAAACGTTCATTTTCTTTTAAAAATTCGTTGATATCGGTTTCTGTTTGTTTTTCTAGTTTTTTAGAAGAGTTTTGTAATAAATACTTAGCCGCTTTTTGAGCAGAAATGATTAAAGAAGAGTGCGTAGAATTAACACTATCATTTTGCTTAATAGTTAAAAGTTCTTGGTTTGTACTTAAAAATTCTTTCGCCTTTAATTCTAGCTCTTTAAAACTGCCTAGATATTCTCGACAACTTTTGGCAAGCGTTTTTGGCGCTTCTTTTACTTCTTGAATTGGTTCTTGATTTGGTTCTTGATTTGGTTTCTGATTTAATGGCATAATAAATGCTCCCCCTTATTCATTATATTATATCACACAATTAAGCCAATTGCAATAGTTAATTTATGTTTTATGTTAAATTTGTGTTAAGTTTTTATAAAACCTTATCCCCTTACCTTGCCCACCTTAACCCTGCTGCCTTTTTGCAAAATAGCGTCGATTATTTCTTCCTCGCTTAGGGTGTCGACCACTCTGCCACGCTCGTCTAACACATCTATTATATAATAACAATTATAGCTAAAACTTTTAAGCAGCTTGCGCGCGGGGTAGGTGTTTAGCGCGGCGATATGCCGAGATTTTTGCGCGCCACCTGTTAGCTTTCCCTTGGCGTAAATGATATCGCGCATAATAATAAGCTTGCCATAATTACCCTCCTGAAGTATATTCCCCATTAAAAACGAAAGGATAATAAGCACTGAAAAATTATATTCAGCGTAAAAAATTATGTATATAATTGTGGCTGCAATTGCAAGTGATATCAATATTTTTGAGAGTGTCATAGTAAAATTATAGGCGCGGATTATCCCCCATTTTTCGGTCAAATAGGCTTTAAGCGCGCGCCCACCGTCTAGTGGAAGAATGGGGATTAAGTTTATGGCTGCCAGCCCTAGGTTGACGATGACTAAAGTATCGCGTATACTAAAATTTAACGAGCTTGCAGTTTGGTCGATAATGGTTGAATCAATATTTGGCATAAAAATGATTATAGCTATTGAAAAAACTAGGTTGAAGATTGGTCCTGCCAGCGAAATTGCTATCTCTTTTAATGGAGATTTTATATAAGTGTGCGTAAAAACTAAGCTGACACCAAAGGGGTGCAGCTTTAATTTTTGCGTGGGTACGCCAAGGAAAGAGGCGATTATTAGGTGAGCGGTTTCGTGCATCAAAACCACTATGTACGATATTGCGAATATCTGCCAATAGCCAAAAATTATGCACAAGGCTATCATTACAAAAAAGGTGAAGTCTATGGTTAAATATTTAAAATTCATTTTTAGTTTAAAGCCCTACATCGGTTGCATTTTGCGTGGGCTCAGCTTGATTAATACTCTCGGTAACGGGCGCGGGAGCAGGTTCGGGCAGCGGGTTAGCCACAGAATTATCTTGTGTAGTTGGAGTAAATGTTAGGTAGTTGTTTTTGAAGTTATTTAGCGACATGCCGATAGAGTTTAATAATTGCATATAATCGGCTGAATATTTTAAGTTGTTATTTATAGATGATTTTAAAGCGGGCGTAAAGCTAGATTGAACCGATAAAAGCGCGATTAATGCCAGCGAGATGATTACAGTGGCTATCATCTGTTGCCTAAATTTAGTGGCTAAGCGAGTTTTAAAACTTTTAGAAGCAGGTGCCGCTGTGTGCGAACGCGTGTAAAAATCGCGTCCACTTTTAAGCCTTGAGACAGCATTAGGGCGCGCAAAACGGTCGTCGGGGCGATTAAATGTGTTGTAGTTGGCGCGTGCGATTCTTTCGTTAAATGTATCTGGCGTGTTAAACCTAAGTCTGGTATTTTCCATAGTAAAATCCTCCTTAAAAGAATGTATGCGGGATATGGGGGAAATATTCTTTAAAGGAGGATAAAGGTAAGCTATAAGCCAGAAGCAAGAAATAAAGTTTCTGCTGGCAAAACTTCATTCTTCCATATTATGATAATAATTCATGACGTCGTCGTTATTATCTAGCAGGTCAAAAAGCTTCTCTAGCTTGGCTTGGTCGGCTTCGTTATCTACATTGGCATACGTGTTTGGCACATATTGAATCTCTGCCTGTGATATACTAAACCCCTTGCCCTCAAAGTACTCATGCACCTTTTGGAAGTCCTTTACTTCGGTCTTAATCTCGCACATATCCTCATTAAACTCGATATCTTGTGCGCCTGCATCTAGTGCCTCAAGCATAATATCGTCCTGCGCGCTCTCGTCGATGCCTTCTAGCATAATAACGCCAAGGCGTTGGAACATAAACGAAACGCTGCCGCTTTGACCTAAGTTACCGCCCTGCTTATCGAAATAGTGACGCATATCTGCCGCGGTGCGATTTTTATTATCGGTAGTCGCCTCGACTATTACCGCCACGCCTGCTGCGCCATAGCCTTCGTATACAATTTCTTCGTAATTGCCCGAGCTAGTGTCGCCCTCGCCTTTTTTGATGCTACGCGCAATATTATCGTTTGGAACATTATTAGCTTTAGCCTTGGCGATAACTGCGCGGAGCTTGGCATTGGTTGTTGGGTCGCCACCGCCACCTGTGCGGACGGCAACTACTATCTCACGTCCGATTTTGGTTAAAACTTTAGCGCGTTGTGCATCGTTTGCACCTTTTTTACGTTTTATTGTTGCCCATTTGCTATGTCCTGACATATGGTTTAACCTCGCTTTAAAATGAATTAATTTATTTTAAATCAAGTCAAAAGCACTTCTACCAGCAAAGTGCTTTTAAACGTTCCGTTTAATCTAATGTGTCTTTTAACGTTATAGATATAATGGAAATTTTATATTATACATTACTGTGCTGAGCTTCCGTCGCCACTTGGTGGAGCATCGTTTTTATTGCCAAAGTATTTTTCTAGCTTACCAAGCCCGCGGGCTGCTTGCCCTTCTTGGCTCTCGGCTATTTTATGCGCCACACGTGCGCTACCTGTTAGCCCTGCAGAAGCTGCCTCGGCTTGAGTTGTCGCCGCAACTTTCTCTTCGGCTTTAGGTATATTGCTATCGGTCATAAACTCTTTAAAAGTGGTGGTCATGCCTGCCATATCCTGCAAATTAGTTGGCATAATAATTTTAGTTGCCTTGCCGTCTGCCACTTTAGCCCACGTCTCCATGCTCTTAATAGCCAACGTTCCAGCAGATGGTGCAGATGCGTTTATCTTTTTAATACCTTCGGCTTGAGCAGATTGCAATTTAATCATTGCCTCTGCCTCACCTTCGGCGACTAATATATTAGTAAGTTTTTTACCTTCGGCACTTAAAATTGCTGCCTCACGCTCGGCTTGAGCATTTAATATAGCACTTTCTTTTTTACCTTCGGCGCGTAGGACGGCAGACTTTTTCTCACCCTCGGCACGCAAGATAGCTTCACGACGTTCGCGCTCGGCTTTCATCTGACGTTCCATTGCATCTTGAATCTCACGTGGTGGAATGATATTTTTAAGCTCTAGGCGGCTAATTTTGATACCCCATTCATCGGTGGCTTCATCTAAAGTAGTGCGCAAGCTAGAGTTGATTATATCACGAGAAGTTAAGGTTTCGTCAAGCTCCATCTCACCGATTAAGTTACGCAAGGTGGTGGCGGTTAACGTCTCGATTGCTGCCATAGGATGGTCAACGCCATAGGTGTAAAGTTTAGGGTCGGTTACCTGGAAATACACAACGGTATCTATGTGCATAGTAACATTGTCCTTAGTTATAACTGCCTGAGGACGAAAATCTATTACTTGCTCTTTAAGCAAGACAACCTTAGCGATGCGGTCGATAAAAGGCACTTTAAAATGCAAACCGACATCCCAAGTTGTTTTATAGGCACCCAAACGCTCGATAACAAAGGCGTATGCTTGTGGCACCGTTTTTATATTAGAAATAATAAATAGAATGAATAGGACAATTAGTAAAATAAAAATAATAATTGGTAGCATGTCCAAAACCTCCCCAAAATAACTTTTTTAAAAAATCGTTTATATTATTCAACATCGTTGTTAATTGGCGTGACTATTAGTTTTATACCTTCTATAGCTATTACTTTTGCTTTATCGCCTTTTTGCAAAGGTTGGCGTTTTTTGTCGATTTTTAATTTCTTATCATCGTCATCTAGTTTGCATCGCCAAATTTGACCGTTAGCCTTAGCCTCTGCAATATCGTCTTGTACATCTATTATGGTAACTATCATACCTAAAAGCCTGTTTGCGTTGGTAGGTATTTTAGGCTTGCGTATAAACTTGCTAACAAATGGGCTAATGGCGATTAGTGCTATAATAGATGAAACTATAAATACCGTTAGCTGAATGGCTAGGCTTGCGTTAAATAAAACAGATATCATCGCCAACCCCGCGCCTATGGCAAACCAAATTGTAATTAAACTTAGCGAGAAAACCTCTAGCAAAATAAAGATAATCATTACTACCAGCCATATAAAGAACATTAAAATTTGTTGCATGTACACACCTTCAATGGTTAAATTTGATGTACTTATTCTTTACAATATATTCTTTACATTTACGATATAGGTTTCATGGTTGGGAACAATAACACATCGCGGATTGAGGGGCTATCGGTTAACAACATTGCCAAACGGTCGACACCAAAGCCCATGCCGCCTGTTGGTGGCAATCCTATCTCTAGTGCTTCGATAAAGTCCTCGTCCATCATGTTGGCTTCGTCGTCACCTGCAGCGCGCGCCTTAACCTGCTCTAAAAAACGCTCTTTTTGGTCGATAGGGTCGTTTAGCTCCGAGAATGCGTTGGCGATTTCCCTCCTGGTGATAAACAGCTCAAAGCGTTCGGTTAAGCGAGGGTCGTCCTTCTTCTTTTTAGCAAGAGGCGATACTTCTATAGGGTAATCGATTACAAAAGTTGGTTGTAATAGCTCACTTTCTACTTTTTCCTCGAAAATCTCGTTTAACACGCTGCCCCAAGTTGCATTTTTAGGTACTTCTATATGTAACTCTTTAGCGGCGGCTTGTGCTTGTTCATCGGTAGTGATATTATTAAAATCTACCCCAGAATATTTTTTAACCGCGTCTATCATTGTGATTCGTTGCCAATTAGGAGTAAGGTCGATTTCTTCGCCCTGGTAAGTAATTTTTAACCCACCACATACCTTGTTTGCAACTGTTGTTATAAGGCTTTCGGTTAAGTCCATCATGCCTTTATAATCGGTATATGCTTGGTATAATTCCACCGTGGTGAACTCGGGATTATGCTTAACGCTCATGCCCTCGTTGCGGAAGATTCTGCCTAACTCGTACACGCGCTCGAACCCACCAACTACAAGACGTTTAAGGTGAAGCTCGGTTGCGATGCGGAGGTACATGTCGATATCTAGCGTATTATGATGCGTTATAAATGGTCTTGCAGCAGCTCCGCCTGGGATGGTGTTAAGTATAGGCGTCTCGACCTCTAAAAACCCGAGACTATCGAGGAAGTTGCGTGTTTCAGTAATAATTTTGCTGCGTTTAATAAAAGTTTGTTTAATATCCGGGTTAACGATTAAATCTATATATCTTTTACGATAGCGAATATCAACATCGGTCAGGCCGTGGAACTTCTCGGGCAATGGCTGAAGTGATTTAGAAAGAATGGTTAGCTCGAAAGTTTTAATAGAAATTTCGCCTTTATGCGTTCTAAAAACCTCGCCATTTATACCTACGATATCGCCGATATCGAGCTTTTTAACCTCGGCATATGTATCCTCGCCAACATCGTTTATGCTTATGTAAAGCTGGATTCTGCCACTGCCATCTAATAGGTCACAAAAGCTTGCTTTACCCATGCCACGTTTGCTCATGATTCTACCAGCTAGGCTTACCTTTTTACCCTCAAAATTGTCAAAATCGTCTATAATAGTTTGAGCGTGGTCGGTTGCATCAAAGGTTGTGATATCGAATGGATATTTATTGTTCTGTTTTAAATCGTCTAATTTTTGACGCCTTGCTTGTAGAATTTCACTTATATTTTGGATATTTTCGGAATTATTTATATTTTCGTTGTGAGTATCGGAACTCATGTAAGCACCCCGTGTTAATTAATAGTATTTTATTTATCGATAGAAAGAATGGTAAATGTATTGATGCCGTCGGGTGTATCGATTTTAACCTTTTGCCCAACTTTATGACCAATTAGTGCGTTGCCAACAGGTGACTCGTCAGAAATTTTGAAGTTAAAAGGGTCTGCCTCGGTAGCGCCGACGATAAAGTACTCGACATCTTCGTTATATTTTTTATCGTGAACCTTAACCTTACATCCTACAGAAACCACGTCAGTTTTAATCTCGTCATCGTTTACAATTTTAGCGTGTTTAATTATGTTTTCTATCTCGATTATTCGGGCTTCCATCTCTGCCTGTTCGTTTTTAGCGGCATCGTACTCGGCGTTCTCTGAAAGGTCGCCAAACGAGCGTGCTTCTTTAATTTTCTCGGCAATTTCTTTGCGACCGATAGTGATTAAATCGTTTAATTCGTCTTCTAATTTTTTAAAACCGCTTTGAGTTACCGTCATCTCTTTAGCCAAAATTTACAGCTCCTTATTGTATATATCTTTATTCTAACATATTTTGAAATAAAAAGCAATAGTTTTTTTTAAGTTTTTTTCGTTTTTTGTTAAATTTGTGTTAAATTTCTAAAAATAGTACAAACTCTCGCTTTATCCTCTTATTATTCTTTTAACTGCTTCTTTTACATTTTCCGCATCACCAAAAGCACTTAAGCGGAAGTATCCCTCGCCAGCGTCGCCAAAGCCTGCACCAGGAGTGCCTACTACATTAGCATTATTAAGTAGGAAGTCAAAATATTCCCACGAGCTCATGTTGTTAGGGCATTTAAGCCAGATATAAGGTGAGTTCTCGCCACCGACGAACCATATATTATTAGCGCGCAAGCCATCTGCGATTGTTTTTGCGTTGTTTAAGTAGTAGGCAATTTGCTCCTTAATTTGCGCCATACCTTCGTCGCTAAACACAGCCTCGGCACCGCGTTGAACAATGTACGAAACACCGTTAAACTTAGTGCTTTGGCGGCGCAACCACATTTTACGAAGCTCGTTACCATCTTTAACTAAATCGGTTGGAACAATTGTATACCCGCAACGAGTGCCGGTGAATCCTGCAGTTTTAGATAGCGAGCAGAACTCGATTGCACATTTTTTAGCACCCTCTATTTGGTAGATGCTTGTAGGAAGCGTGGTATCGGTAACAAAAATTTCGTAAGCGCTATCGAACAAAATAACGGCGTCGTTTTTTAGTGCATAATCGACCCAAGTTTTAAGTTGAGCCTTAGTGTACACGCTACCAGTTGGGTTATTAGGCGAGCAAAGGTAAATAATATCTGCCTTTATGCTATCGTCTGGCATGGGTAAAAAGTTGTTTTCTTGTGTGCCTTTTATATAATTAATCTGGCGACCGTCCATTATGTTTGTATCGACATACACAGGGTAGACAGGGTCTGGGATTAAAACGATATTATCTTTATCAAATAGGTCTAGAATATTACCTACATCGCTTTTTGCGCCGTCGGATATAAAAACCTCGTCAGTGGTAAGCTCGACACCCTTTTTAGCATAATAATTAGCAATTGCCTGACGTAAAAATAGGTAACCTTGCTCTTCGCCATAGCCTTTAAAGGTAGAGGCATCTGCCATATCGTCGACCGCTTTGTGCATAGCAGATATAACGGCAGGGGCAAGTGGCAGGGTAACATCGCCTATGCCAAGGCGAATGATATTTTTATCGGGATTGTTTTGTTTATACTCGTTAACTTTTTTTGCAATGGTAGAGAATAAGTAGCTTTGTTCTAGGTTGTTGTAATTGTGGTTGATTTGCATATTTTAGGTACTCCTTTTTTATATTGGTTCTGTTGTTTATATCTCAAGCTCGCCATTATACACAACATTGGCATCGCCTGTCATAAACACTGTCTCGTCGGTATAATTAATTTTAAGATTGCCGCCTATTAATTTAACGGTTATGTCCTCACCTTTATTGCAATGTCCATTTAGTACAGAAGCGACAGCCGCGGCACACGCACCTGTTCCACATGCAAAAGTCTCGCCGCTTCCACGCTCCCACACGCGCATTTTAATGGTCTTGCTATCTACCACTTGAACAAACTCGGTATTAACTTGCTCGGGGAATATCTCGTTATTTTCGAACTTAGGTCCTAAAGTAGCTAAATCTAACGCATCCACATTATTGCAGAATACAACGCAATGGGGGTTACCCATAGACACACATGTGATGTTATAATCGGCATCATCTATTTGAACTTGTCTATCAACAACGCTATCGCCGCTTAAGTCGACAGGGATATCGGCAGGGTTTAAAATTGCGCTACCCATATCTACCTTAACGGTGGTAACCTTTCCATTAGTTGTAGAAAGTTCCAATGTTTTAATGCCGCTTAGAGTGTCCACTTTAATAACGTCTTTTTTGATAATTTTGTTATCGTATAAATACTTACCAACGCAGCGGATACCATTGCCGCACATTTTACCCTCGCTACCGTCTTGGTTAAAGATTCGCATTTTAGCGTCGGCGGTGTCTGATGGCATAATCAAAATTATCCCGTCACTGCCGACTCCTTTTCGACGGTCAGAGAAATTAACAGCTAGTGACTCGGGGCTTTCTATTTGTTGGTCGAAGCAATTTATGTATATATAATCGTTGCCGCAACCGTGCATTTTAGTGAATTTAATTTTCATCATGTTGCTCCTCATATTATTAATATCTACAAGCTCTGTAGTTTTTTCGGTATACTTAGTCAATAAACTATCGGCAATTGCGCCGGCGGTGTCGATGCTTGTAAGGCAAGGGATTCCTAAAAATACCGATTTACGCCTTAGCTTTACATCGTCTAATGTCGGGTCGCGCCCCTTTGTAGATGTCGAAATAATATAGTTAACTTTGCCTGTGTCTAGTAGATTGTCCGAATTAAGCTCGGGGTTCTCGTGAATCTTATTTATCAAAGTAATTTTTAAGCCAGATGCCTCTAGTACCTTTTTGGTACCCTCGGTAGCGAATAATCTAAAGCCCATTCGTGCAAACTTCCTAGCTATATCAACGGTTTCTAATTTGTCGGAATCACGAACTGTTATAAACACGCCACCACTGCGACGCAATTTATACCCTGCTGCAACCAAGCCTTTGTACAATGCTTCTTGTAAGTTTTTACCGATGCCTAGCACTTCGCCTGTCGATTTCATCTCGGGACCTAAATGAGTATCTACATTAACTAATTTTTCGAAAGAGAAAACCGGGATTTTAACAGCGGTGTATGGTGGGACCTTGGCGATTCCTTCTTGCTGCAATTTCTCGCCAAGCGATGTTCGTGTAGCTAAATCGCACATTGGCACACCTGTTACCTTGCTTATATATGGTACCGTCCTAGATGCACGCGGGTTAACCTCGATAACATAAATATCGTTATGGCTTATGATATATTGGATATTAATTAGCCCTTGAACTTTAAGCTCAAGCGAAATTCGCTTAGTCATATCATAAATCCGCTCGGCAAGCTCGTCGTTTATATGAGGCGCAGGGTAGACGGCAATGCTATCACCGCTATGTACTCCTGTACGCTCAACATGCTCCATAATGCCAGGGATAAGAACCTTTTCGCCGTCGCAGATGCTGTCGACTTCTATTTCTAGTCCGCTTAAATATTTATCTATTAGAACGGGGTTCTCTTGCTTTTGTCTAAAGATAATCTCCATATATTCTTTGATATCATCGTCCGAGTAAGCGATTATCATGTTTTGCCCTCCAAGCACGTAGCTAGGGCGCATTAGCACAGGGTAGCCAAGGTTATGAGCAGAATCTAACGCCTCTTGCAGAGTAAAGACGGTATAGCCTTTTGGGCGCGCTATGTTTAACTTTTCTAAGAAGGCGTCAAAACGCTCTCTATCCTCGCAAATATCTATACTATCGGCAGATGTGCCTAAAATTTTAACGCCGCGTTTTTGAAGCTCGTTAGTAAGTTTAATTGCGGTGCCACCACCAAACGATACTATAACGCCTATCGGCTTTTCAATCTCGATAACGCCCATTACGTCATCAATTGTTAGCGGCTCGAAATATAGGCGGTCGGCGGTGTCAAAATCGGTTGAGACGGTCTCGGGGTTATTATTAATAACGACGGTTTCGTAACCCATTTGTTTTAACGTCCATACACAATGCACGCATGCGTAATCGAACTCGATACCTTGGCCGATTCGGATGGGTCCGCTGCCTAGTACTACAACCGTCGGCTTTTTATTTTTATCGATAAACTCTAGTGCTTCGTTCTCTTCCGCATTATGAATCGAGTAAAAATAAGGGGTTTGAGCGGCAAATTCCGCGCTACATGTATCTACCATTTTATACATGAATGGTTTAGGGGTAGAATCGTAAGCGCCTGTAACAATGTTATTTATTTTGTGTAAGAACCACTTATCTATTAAGGTTAGCTCGTGGATTTTATCGACCGATACACCACGTTTAAGCAGCTGATACACCTCGAAAAGACGCTCGTCGGTTGGGTTTTGGATATTATTTAATAATTCCTCATCGGTCTTTTGCGCTATCTTGGGTAGGTCAAGCGATTTTGCACTAATCTCTGCCCCGCGAACCGCCTTAACAATGGCTAGTTCAAAGCTATCGGCAATAGACATAACCTCGCCCGTCGCTTTCATTTGCGTGCCAAGCTCTTTTTTAGCGTACACAAATTTATCGAAAGGCCATTTAGGGAACTTAACGGCAACATAATCGAGTGTAGGCTCAAAGGCGGCATAAGTGTTTCCTGTAACGTCGTTTTTAATCTCGTCTAAGTTATAGCCGATAGCAATTTTAGTTGCAACCTTGGCAATAGGGTAGCCAGTTGCTTTAGATGCTAAGGCAGACGAACGCGAAACGCGTGGGTTAACCTCGATAACTGCGTAATCGAACGAATTAGGGTTAAGGGCAAATTGGCAATTGCAACCGCCTTCTACTTTAAGCGCCTGGATAATATCTAACGCCGCGCTGCGCAACATTTGATACTCTTTATCGGCTAACGTAACAGCGGGAGCTATAACTATGCTATCGCCTGTGTGAATGCCTACAGGGTCGAAGTTTTCCATTGAGCAAACAGCAATAGCGTTGCCGGCTTTATCGCGCATTATCTCGAACTCAATCTCTTTCCATCCTGCAATAGATTGCTCTACCAAAATTTGGTTAATGGGCGACATTGCTATACCATTACTTGCTATATGCTTAAGCTCTGCCTCGGTTTTGGCGATTCCGCCACCGCTGCCGCCTAGGGTAAATGCAGGGCGAACTATAATAGGATAGCCAATTTCTTCAGCAAAATCTAACGCATCATCTACATGCTCGGTAACAATAGAGGGGATAGTAGGTTGACCTATAGATGCCATTGTATTTTTAAACATCTGCCTATCTTCGGATTTATCGATAGTCTCGGGGTTAGAGCCAAGTAGGCGGATATTGTGCTTGTTAAGGAATCCCTCACGCGCTAGTTGCATGCAAAGGTTAAGACCCGTTTGACCGCCTAGTCCAGATAAAATGCTATCGGGGCGTTCTTTAATTATAATTCGTTTTATAGTGTTAAGGGTAAGCGGCTCGATATAAATTTTATCTGCCATTGCATTATCGGTCATAATTGTTGCCGGGTTAGAGTTAGCAAGTACAATCTCGATACCTGCGTCTTTTAACACGCGGCAGGCTTGAGTTCCTGCATAGTCGAACTCGGCGGCTTGACCTATAACAATTGGCCCGCTACCTATAACAAGTGTTTTTTTAATAGATGTATCTAGTGGCATAAAAATTTTACCCCCATGAGTGAAATATTTGAAGAAAGGTTAATTTGATAGCTTATCAATAAACTTATCAAACAAAAAGCTAGTATCCTTTGGGCCGCCGCAAGCTTCGGGATGGAATTGCACCGAAAATGCGTTAGCTGTTTTATACTCTAGCCCCTCGCTTGTTTTATCGTTTACATTTATAAATATCTCGCGAGCACGCGATTCATCAATGGATGTCCTATCCACCGCGTAACCATGATTTTGGCTAGTAATATACACGCGTCCGTCGATTAAATCTTTAACTGGCTGATTACCACCACGATGCCCATATTTAAGCTTAATAGTTTTAAACCCGTTAGCAAGTGCCAGCAGCTGATGTCCTAGGCAAATGCCAAAAATTGGTACTTGAGCTTTTACGTCGCCATTATTGTGGCAATTTTGATTATGCTCTAATACTTTAGCAATATTCTTTATAATTTCCACATTTTCTGCCGGGTCGCCAGGACCGTTAGACAGCATAATTCCGTCTGGGTTAAGCAACATAATCTCGTCGAACGAGGTATCGCCAGGGAGAACTGTTACCTTACACCCACGACGCATAAGCTCGCGTTTTATATTATCTTTTATACCAAAATCCATTAGCGCAACATGGAATCTCTCGGGGATTTCACCACCAAAGGCTTCGGTAGGGCTCTCGGTATATGCTTGTTTGGTAGTTACATTTTCGACCGCATTTTTTATAGTAAAGGCTTTTAGCTCGGCGATATCACGCTCTAAATTATCTAGCGAAGTAGTAATTTTGCCGTTCATAACGCCATTTTCGCGGACGATTTTAGTTAGCGCGCGAGTATCGATGCCATATAGCCCGACGATTCCTTTAGATATTAAAAAAGTGTTCAAATCGCCCTCACTTCTAAAATTAGAAGGGTCTTGACACCATTCTTTAACAATATATCCACATGGGCCTACAATATCTCCCTCAAAATCAGAAGGGATAATTCCGTAATTGCCAATTAAAGGGAAGGTCTGAACGACTATCTGCCCATGATAACTTTTATCGGTTAACGTTTCGATATACCCTGTTATACCTGTTGCAAAAACGGTTTCGCCAATAGTTTCACCAATTTTGCCAAACGCTTTACCTTTAAATGTTTTGCCATTTTCTAGTATTAGGTACGCATCCATTTTAGTTATCACACTACCTTTCGTAAGTTTTTAGTACACTTTCTGCAACTGCGCGACGAGTTCTGCGCGTGTTCATTGCTTGTTTTTCGATATATTTATGCGCCTCGTCTTCGGTCATTTTAAGGTAAGATATCAAGACAAGCTTAGCACGGTCGATAATTCTAATATCCTCTATTTTTTGGTTAAGTTTAGTGTTTTCGTCTCGCGTTTTAAGTGTGTCATCTAGCATTCCTTCAAAACTTTGAGAATCTATTAAGCAAAAATCGATATCCTCGGAGTTAATGGTTTTGCTAACTTCGGCTATGCTTTTAACCTCTAACACCCTATCAAAATTTTTTGTATAGTTATATAGGTTTTCGGTTCGTTTAGACAGAACCACACAAGTCATAACTTTGTCCCCTTTATAGATTTATTATTCCATCTCTATAATTTGTTCCCGTTCGGCGCCAACTGATATATAGCCCATTGGCACGCCAACCGATTCTTCTATAAACTTAATATACTTTTGAGCGTTTATAGGAAGGTCGGAAAATTTGCGACAACCTGTAATATCTTCTTTGAAACCGTCCATATATTCAATAATAGGTTTGCTTTGCTCTTGCTCTTCAGAGGTTCCAAAAGTTGTAATGCGCTTGCCCTGATACTCGTAAGCAACACAAACGGGAATTTTATCCATGCCAGATAGCACGTCTAGCTTAGTTAGTGCAATAGTGGTTGCGCCTTGAACTTGTGCGCCATAACGCGATGCTACAACATCAAAACCGCCTACTCTGCGCGGACGGCCTGTTGCTGCGCCATACTCGCCGCCTGCTTCACGCAAGCTTTCCGCCTCGGCACCAAACATCTCGCACACAAAAGGCCCCTCGCCTACGCAGCTAGAGTATGCTTTCATAATACCGATGGTAGAATCTAGCCTTAAATTAGGCACGCCGCTACCGGTTGTTGCGTAAGCTGCAATAGTTTGCGACGACGATGTGTAAGGGTAAATGCCGAAATCAAGGTCGCGCAAGGCACCAAGCTGAGCCTCGAACATTATATTTTTTCCGTTTTGGGCTGCATTATTCAAAAACTCGGTTGTATCTACAATAAAACTTTTAATTGGGTCGCCATATTTTTCAAGCCATGCCATGATATCTTTATAATCGATAGCTTCTGCCTTATAACCATTGGCAATAGTTAAGTTCTTCCACTCTACAATATTTTTAACCTTCTCGGTTAACATATCGATAGGTAAGAATAAGTCGCACATGCGGATAGATTTTTTCATGTATTTATCGGCGTAAACAGGGGCTATGCCTCGGCGTGTGCTGCCAAACTTTTTATCTGCCAAACGCTCTTCTTCTAAACAATCTTGCAATTTATGATAAGGCATGCAAATAACAGCCGATTTACTAATTTTTAGGTTGTTTGGCGTAACTTTAACGCCTTTTTCTTGCAAACGCGACATCTCGCCTGCTAAATGCTCGATATCCACAACCATGCCCCCGCCCATTACGTTAACTGTGGTTTCGCGTAAAATTCCTGAAGGAAGCAGGTTTAAAATGAACTTGCCTTTATCGTTTATAACGGTATGCCCAGCGTTATTACCACCTTGATACCTACATATAATATCGTAATTCTCGCTTAATAGGTCGACCATTCTGCCTTTTCCTTCGTCGCCCCAATTAGTACCCACTATTGCTGTTAACATCTATACTACCCCTCTCGTGCTTCTAAAATTTGCTAAACCGCCAATTATAATTGGCTTTGTTTTGTTTTTCTGTTGTTTTTCTGTTGTTTTTCTATTTCTAAATTTCTACACCCTAATTTCTACCTCTGCGCCTAAAAAGTCTTTATTATCGGCGATAATTTTATCTACCTTGGTTAAAAATCTATCTACCTGAAGCGGTGCGATTCCTACAAATTTTTTAGCATCTACCAGGTCAGCAACTTCATCTTCTGTTATATTAAACCGTGGGTCGACTATAATTCTATCCAACAAATTATTATCGCTTCCGTTTTGCTTAATATCCACGCCCGTTGCCACCGAATGTTCGCGGATGGCCTCGTGAAGTTCCTGGCGGTCGCCACCTTTTTTAACACAATACATCATGATATTCTCGGTTGCCATAAAGGGGAGTTCTTCGTTTAAATGTTTATTAATTACATTCTCGTAAACTCGGCAGCCGCCGATGACATTTATGTAAAGTGAGAGAATGGCATCGATTGCCATAAAACCTTCGGGGATGCTGATTCTCTTATTAGCAGAATCGTCTAACGTACGCTCGAACCATTGCTGGCTGGCGGTTAGAGCTGCGTTTTGGGCATCTGTAATAACATACCTTGCAAGTGAACATATACGCTCGCTTCGCATAGGGTTGCGCTTATATGCCATGGCAGAAGACCCTATTTGCTTATCTTCAAAAGGCTCGTCAAACTCTTTTAAATGAGAGAGCAGACGAAAATCGCAAGCGAACTTATGCGCGCTTTGGGCGATACTAGACAGCAAACTTAATACCGAATAATCCACCTTGCGCGAGTAGGTTTGACCCGATACATCGTAGCAATTTTCAAACCCCATTTTACTTGCAATCATATCTTCTAGTTCAAAAACTTTATTCTCGTCGCCATCGAACAGTGCTAAAAAGCTGGCGCCTGTGCCGGTAGTGCCTTTGCAGCCAAGAAGTTTTAGACTATTTGATACAAAATTAAGTGTGTCTAAATCTAGTAATAAATCGTTTAGCCATAAGGTAGCACGTTTGCCAACAGTGGTAGGCTGTGCGCTTTGGAAGTGCGTAAAAGCAAGAGTTGGCATATTTTTGTATTCTGCTGCAAAATCGCGTAATTTTTTAATTAAAGTGACCAGCATTTTTTTAGTATGAGTTATGGCTTGCTTCATTATAATTATATCGGCATTATCGCCCACATAGCAAGATGTAGCACCTAAATGGATAATACCCTTGGCACTTTTAGCTTGCTCGCCATAAGCGTACACGTGCGACATTACATCGTGCCTTACCTCGCGCTCGCGATTCTCGGCAACCGAGTAGTTAATATCGTTTTGATGTTTTTTAAGCTCCAAAATTTGGTCGTCGGTTATGTTCAAACCAAGTGCTTGCTCGCTTTCGGCTAGGGCTATCCATAATTTACGCCAAGTAATAAACTTGGCATCTTCGCTAAATATATGCTGAATTTCTTTTGAAGAATAGCGTTTTGCTAAAGGATTAGAATAACTTTCGTGCATAATATTTAATCACCTTTATAAAATTTGTTCTCTAGTTATAAGACACACTTTGCGTTTTCATTATATACTAATCGGCGAATTTTGTCAACATTTTTTTTGAACGTTCCGTTCAATCAAATTAGCATTAATAAGATATTTCTATTCTTTTCTTTTTAACTTGACAATTGCCTGAAAATATAGTATAATATACAAGTAAGTATAATATTTTATGGTGCGCGCCCGTAGCTCAGTCGGATAGAGCAACTGCCTTCTAAGCAGTAGGTCAGGCGTTCGAATCGCCTCGGGCGTACCAAAACTTTGCCTGACGGCAAAGAGATAAAAGAGAAGAGTTAAGAGAGAAAAGTTAAGGAAGTTTTGCTATCGCAAAACAATTTAAGGCAAAGTTTTGTACTTTTCATTTTTCTCTTTTCGTTCTTCACTTTTCACTTATACTTCACTTCAATACTTACTAAAAATTTCGGGGGAGAATTAACATGATTATTGGGATAACAGGTGGCAGCGGAAGTGGAAAGTCTACCTTGTCAAGAGAGCTTGCTAAACGTGGATTCACCGTGATTGATGCGGATAAAGAGTATCATCATTTGCAAGAGAACGACCTTGAGTTGCGGCAAGAGCTCATAGATAATTTTGGGACGGCGGAGCGAGCGCAACTTAGGAATATTGTATTTGCTGATAAAGAAAAAGCCTCTCTTTTACGCGAGGTTACATACAAGCACATCACAAAAGCGATAGATAAAAAGCTAGCCTTAGGTGGCGACATTGTTTTAGATGCTTCGGGGTTGTTTGAATCGGGCTACGATGCTAAATGTGACAAAACTATAGCGGTGCTTGCCAACCGTGAGGTTAGGATAAACCGTCTTTTATTGCGCGATGGCTTAACCAGACAGGCGATATTGAGCAGGTTGCAAGCTCAGCCTAGTGATGAGTTTTATACAAAAAGTGCCGATATAATTGTAAATAATAACGGAAATGGATTTAATATTGATAGCATCCTTGGTAAACTGAATCAAAAAATTGCTATATATGGCGGAACCTTTTCGCCTCCTACTTTAGGGCATTTAGATGTCATAAAAAGAGCGGTGGCACTTTACGATAAACTGTATGTGGTAGTCCTTAAAAACCCTACTAAAGACCCTATTTTTACCGAAGAAGAGCGTTTGAATATGCTTAAAAAGATTACCGAAGATTTGCCTAATGTAGAAGTTGAACGGTATGATGGTTTACTTGCGGAATATGCTAAAGAAAAGGGCGCAAATTTCTCGGTTCGTGGTCTTCGCGACCAGTTCGATTTAAAGTCCGAACACGAAATGTATCAATTAAATGCTCAAATAGCAAAGGAAGAGTTTGAGTTTAGTTTAGATACTAATTTTTCACCTACTACTTTAGAAAATTTTTACACCAGCTCTAGCATGGTGCGCGAACTATTTAAATCGGGTTCATATAAAGTTGCCTCTAAATATGTAGACGCGCGGATTTATGACGATATTTTTAATAAGTATAGGGCAATTAATCTAGAGAAGAATAATGCTCAAAGCAGCGCGGCAATCTCTAGGATAGCGCCTCAAACCCCTTAATTAATTTGGCTTAGTGGTTGTGGTTATGCCCAAAATGTGCGCCGCCGCCTGTGTTTTCTGCATTTACATGGCATTCGGGTCCGTCGCACTCTTCGTCTTCAAACTCGATTTCTATGCTACTATGGCTAATGCCATGCTCGGCAAGCTCGGTTTTTATGAACGACTTTATTGCTACAATATCCTCGCGCGCGATATCCTTACTAATAATCGCGTGAAGTGTTATATATTTGTTGACACCGTCTAGGCTCCACAAGTGTATATGATGAATATCGCGAATGTTATTATTACTTAAAATATGTTTTTTTAAATCGTCCATGTTTATATCGGTGGGCGATTTTTCTAAAAATACCTCGAATATTTTTTTGATATTTTTTAGCACATTAAACGATATAAAAATTGCTATTAGTATCGAAAGAATAGGGTCAAGGATTGGCAAATTAAATATCTTCATTACAATGCCAACCACTAAAACTGCTGCCCAGCCCAAGACATCTTCTAGCATGTGAAGGCTTATAGCGCGCTCGTTTAGGCTGTGGTTGCGCGAGGTTTTTAGCACTGCCACGCCGTTTACCATAAAGCCTAGCACCGCCAAAATTAGCACGCCGTTGTAGTCGATATCTGCCGGAGTAAACAAGCGGGGGATAGCCCCTGCCACCGCGATAATTGAGGTTGCAAGCAAAAAGATGGAACATATAAGCGCGCCTAAAACTGAGAACCTGCCATAGCCATAGGTGTAGTTTTTATTAGGTTGACGCTCGGATTTCCGTTCTAGACCCCAAGAGACTAATATCGAAATACTATCGCCAAAGTCGTGAAGTGAATCGGTAATTATGGCGATACTATTGGTGTAAAAGCCGCCGACAAGCTCGATAATTGCGAATATAAAGTTTAGCAAAAATGCCAAACGAATATTTTTAGTAGATTTTTTTTGCATTACGTTACCACCTTTTGGATTAATTATAATACATAAATATTAAAAGGTCAAGTATTTTAAGACAAAAAAATAAGCGGATTGAATCCGTTTTTAAGATATTATTTATATTACAAAATAGTTAAAATATTGTTGCTATTGTTAGTTCGTGTTGACTTTTGTCAGTTTTTTTGATATAATACCTTTGGTAGTTCAACAAGGGGATATTCAGCTTGTGATGGTTGGCTTCCTTGCTCAACAGCAAGGAGGTGGTGCCGATGAAGAAGTTTATAATTGCTTTTGTAATTATACTTATTCTGATGGCGTTCTTTGCTACTCCGGTAGTTTAGAGTAAAAAAACAACCGTCTTACCCTTGTAAAGTTGACGGTTGTGATAATAACACTATAGAAATTTGCAAGGAAGCTAGCCGTTATAATCGGTTTTCCCCTTTTGTTACTAACATTATACTATATGTTTTATTATTTGTCAATAGTTTGTTGTATAAATATTTTCTTAAACTCTTGGCATATTCATACCTTTTGATAGGTTTTTATTTTGGACCACGCCCTTTGCAGAAGTAGAATTTTTTGCATAATTAATCCTCTCTGCCATTGTAGGGTCTAACATTTTATTTTTAGCTGCAAGTGAATCGGTAATTTTGACAGCTAACCCTTTACCTGCGTTTAACGCTCTTTGGCTTGCATCTATTTTTTGTGCATGTCTTTTTAATACGTTCATCTTATATTCACACCTTTAAAATCTAATTTTTTACACATCCACGCCTATTGTTGAAATAATATCTTCAAATGCTATATCGGCATCGGTTACAATTTTGCTAAACTGTGCGCAGATATCTTCGACAAATGTGTTAACGGTTTCCTCGGTGCGCTCGCCACTTTGGATAAGAATTTTTGAATTGCGAATGATATCCAATTGCATTTTTGCAGAGATTTGAGTTAGGTTGTTAATTATGTTGTTCTTAATCGTGTAAAGGTCGGCGTCTTCTTCTATAGCATGGGCTATAATTTGGCTAGACTCGACTATTTTTTGTGCTAACTCGGCACCATTTGTGTTTATTAGTTTTTGAAAGTTAGTTGTGTTTTCTAACATAAAACAACACCCTATTCGTTTGATTATACCTTTATTATAACATATTTTGCAAACAATTTCAACCCCTAAAAAGGCTAGTTATGTTAAATTTGTGTTAAATTTTTAAAAAATCCAAAGCCAATATTAACTCTTGACAAAAGCAAGCTGCTATGTTATAATACTTAACTATATATTCAATGTTAAAAGGATATATAAAATTTTTATTTAAAAGGAGCGATTCTAATGGCTGAAGCAGAAAAAACGCCTATGGCAACACCTACTAACCAAACTAAATTTTTAAACGAGACTCTCGGCGACCTGCTCGAACGTATAGCCTCAGAGCGCCCTAACCATCAGGCAGTTAAGTATATTGAGAGCGATTTTGACCTTAGTTATGGCGAGTTTAATTCGCGCGTTGACCGTGTGGGTAAAGGCTTAATGGGTATGGGCGTAAACAAAGGCGACCACGTAGCTGTGTGGGCTACTAATTATCCTCAATGGCTGCTACTCTTCTTTGCCGTGGCTAAAATTGGTGCGGTGCTAGTTACCGTTAACACTAACTATAAAACGCGTGAGCTTGAGTATTTGCTTAAACAATCTGACGCTAAAGTTTTAGTAATGTGCGATGGTTTAAAAGATATCGACTGTGAGAGAATTATATATGACCTATGCCCAGAGCTTAACGATTGTGAGCCTGGCAAGCTTAACTCTTCTAAACTTCCTAAGCTTAAAATTTTAATTACGCTGGATAATAAGTATAAAGGCATGTTCCATTGGAGCGAAGTTTTTGAACAAGGTGAGAATATTACCGAAGAGGAATTTGCAGCTCGTAAAAGGTATATTCAGCCTCATGATGTAGCTAATATTCAGTACACTTCTGGCACATCGGGCTTTCCTAAAGGCGTTATGCTTACGCACTATAATATAATTAACAATGGTTTATCGATAGGCGATTGCATGAAGTTTACGCCAGAGGACCGTTTGTGTATTCCTGTTCCGTTCTTCCATTGTTTTGGCATGGTGCTGGCTATTTTGGCAGCGGTTACGCATGGGTCTACTATGCTTCCGCTATTATGGTACACACCAATGAAGGTTATGCACACAGTTACATACGAAAAATGCACAGCCGTCCATGGTGTGCCAACTATGTTTATTGCTATGCTAGAGCATCGCGATTTTGACAAGTATGACTTCTCGTCTTTACGCACAGGGATTATGGCAGGCTCGCCTTGCCCAACCGAGATTATGAAGCAAGTTATAGAAAAAATGAACATGCGTGATATTACTATTGTGTATGGTCAAACCGAGAGCTCGCCTGGGTGTACGCAAACGACGGTTGATGATTCGATAGAGCATAGGGTAAACACGGTTGGTAAATGTCTGCCAGGTGTAGAGGCTAAAATTGTTGACCCTGAAACCGGTGAGACGTTGCCTCCTAACCAGCCCGGAGAGTTTTGTGCGCGTGGGTATAATGTAATGAAAGGCTACTATAACATGCCAGAGAAGACTGCCGAAGTTATAGATGCCGATGGCTGGCTTCATACAGGAGATATTGCAATGGTCGATTCTGATGGGTATTATAAAATTACAGGGCGATTAAAAGACATGATTATTCGCGGTGGAGAGAATGTTTACCCTAAAGAGATTGAAGATTTTATTTACACACATCCTAAGGTAAAAGACGTTCAGGTAGTGGGTAAAAAAGACGAGAAGTATGGTGAGGAAATCGTTGCATTTGTTATTCCTAAAGAAGGTGCCGAGCTTACCGAGAAGGAAATTAAAAACTTTGTGTATGATAATATGTCGCGGCATAAAGAGCCTGGTCATGTAGTATTTTTAAAAGAATTCCCTATGAATGCAGCGGGGAAAATACTAAAGTATCAATTGCGTGATATGGCTGATAAGCTAGCTTAAAAGGACTTGATAAAATGAACGCTATACTAAAGACATTATTGGTAATAGGAACTGTTTTGTTTTTAACTTTTATTGTGTACATGGTGCGTAAAAAAAAGTTAGAGCTTAAATATACCATTATTTGGCTGATAGCTTCTATTGTTTTGGTTATATTTGCGGTTTTCGATTCGCTATCTATTGCGCTATCTGCCTTATTAAATATAGCCGAACCAGTTAATGCTATATTTTTAGCAATATTTTTGTTCCTAATTTTAATGCAATTTATGCTGACTATTTACATATCTAAAAGCAACGATAGGATTCGTGTTCTTACCCAAGCTTTAGCATTAAAAGAGCTAGACTCAAAGTCCGAGGCGGGCGAGCCAAGTGAGTTAAGCGAGATTAATGAGAATGAGAAACAGCTATAACTCTTGATATATCATTAATATCTTTATTGGTGCAAATTACGTTATAGTCGTTAGACGAAAACAATTCGGTTACGCTATTTAGTTGGTCATAGCCTATCTCTAACACTATTTTTCCCTTAGGTTTAAGCCAGCTGCTGCCACGCTCGGCTATTAAACGATAGAAGTCTAGCCCATCGGCACCGCCATTTAACGCTAGATGTGGCTCGTAATTTTTCACCGTTGGGGCAAGCGTGTCTATTATATGCGTTGGGATATAAGGTGGATTAGAAACTATAATATCGTAATCTTTATCGGGAATAAAATCAAAAACGTCGCCATGCAAAAAGTTGACAACAACGTTATTTGCATCGGCGTTTTTTTGTGCCATTTTTATTGCGTCGGTGTTTATGTCTAGCGCATCGACCTGCAGAAACTTACCATAATGTGCTAAACAGATGGCTATCACGCCGCTTCCTGTGCCTAGCTCTAAAACATCGGTGCCAGATGAGCAAAAATTAAGCGTTGTTTCGACCAAAACCTCGGTATCGGGGCGAGGGATAAGCGTGGATTTATCTACATTAAACTTTAACCCCATAAACTCTTTTTCGCCAATAATATATGCAACTGGCTCATCGTCTGCACGACGCATAATAAGGCTGCTATAATGCTGATGTTGTTCGTTTGTTATATTGTACAAGGGATTCGTCAGCAAAAACAGTCTATCTTTGCCTAAAACAAATGACAAAATAACTTGTGCGTCTAACACGCAAGTCGAAATTTTAAACCTATTTAGTTTTTCGATACCTTCGGTCAGTGCTTGTTTGATATTCATTTAATAGATACGCTCCACTTAAAATTCCCGCTTTTTATAATATCCTACAGATACAAAATATGATATGCAAATTGTAGCAAAAAACGCAAATATGCTTGCTAATAAAGTATATAATGCCGAATACTCAAACGAACCTGCCCATTCGATAAACGCGACGATGCCTTCTACCCCCCACATAGTACCTATAATCGAAATGCTTGCCGATACAATAAATAATGGTATAAAACTTAGCGTGCGTGATTTTGTATATTGCATTTTAAAATGCACAGGTAATTGAACACATAATAATACAAACATTATTAGGCTACTAAATATTGCAATCAAAATTTTTTCGCCCAGGTTTATTGGTTGTTGCATAAATATCGATACAAATATGGCTATAAAAAGTGAGAATGCCGAGCCAATTAATAGCATTATAACTGTAAATAAATACCTGCCGCCAACTAATTCTTCGCGCGAGATTCCTAGCGTGCAATATAGTGCGTCCATATTAGTTTTTTCGCCTATTGCAAAAGGATACGATGCGTAAAAATACGCTAAAAACATGCCGACAAATATAGCCGTCGAACCGCCAGATGCCGAGCTTGATAATAGCATGATTATTGCAAAGAATATCCAGTTTTTGGGTGCAAAGTATGTTTTGATGGTTCTAAAATCTAACATTGCTATGTTCCATAATTTACTCATTGTTTGCACGCTCCTTATCTCTACTCATAAATATTATAATCTCGTCTATGCTAATAGTTTTGGGTGCATATTTGCTGAATTCGGCTTTAGCTCTACTCTCAATCATCGCCTCGAACCCTTTTCCTTGTCGACGATACCCTATTGCTTTATTACGAATATTATCGTCTGGCTTATCGCCGGATATGCGCAAATATTTCTCGACTAAACCGTCTTTTGTGCCGCTATACACAATGCTACCGTTCATTATAAACACAATATAATCGGCAATTTTTTCTAAATCCGATGTTATATGGGTAGAGAATAACACGCCCTTTTGCCCATCGTCGGTAAAATCTTGCAGGATATTACAAACTTCATCGCGCGCGACAGGGTCTAGCCCGCTTGTCGGCTCGTCTAAAATAAGTAATTTGGCATTGTGCGAAAGAGCTACCGCTAACTGAATTTTAACCTTCATTCCACGTGATAAATCTTTAATTTTTTTGGTAGTATCTAGGTCGAAATCTTTTATATGCTTATTAAAAGCATCATCGCTCCAGGAAGAATAAAATGGTTTAAGCGAGCGTGCAACATCTGCAACCGTCCAATCTTCGGGGTAAAAAGGAGTGTCCATTACCACGCCAATATCCGATGCTTTGTTGCCACATAAATTAATCTCGCCGCGCTTGGCATTAACAATGCCCAAGATAGCCTTTATCGTGGTAGTTTTACCCGCACCATTAGGACCGATAAACCCGCAAATATTACCTTTTTTCACATCAAAACTAATATCTTTTAGTACAAAATTAGGGTAACGCTTGCGCAGACCTTTAACGTATAAAACATTATCGTCATTTGGCTGATTCTTCTTGACACTTGTTGATATTGCCATAAAATTACGCTCCTTTTAGGTGATTTATTCCTGCATTTAATCGCACAAAATATCTATAATTTGTAAAACTATTTTTTTGATATATCGCCAAACTTGGCGATTTTAATATACTCGTTTAAATTATAATCTATTTTATAAATAAAGTCAATAGTGCAAAAAAAGGTGCCGATTAAGCAATCGACACCTTTTAATAAACACGCTTCGACGCGAGTGAATCGTTCATAAAAATGTGAAATATTTTTGCAGTTTTTTGTTGATTTTTTTATATTTATTTATACAATAAGTTTTAGGCTTTGTCAATATAATGTTTTAATAGGCAAGCTCATTCATTAATACCACCCGCTGCTTTGAGGGTATAATTCTCTGGCAATTTTTTGCAAGATTTCTAACTTTTTATCATTGAATTTATTTTGTTCTTCATCATTTTTGTTGTAAAGCTTGGCAAACGTATTAAATCGCTCTTTAAATTCGTTGTCACAATAAATATCATAATGAATTAAATATTTAAATTCGGATAAAATTTCTTTTAGTTTTTCTTCATCTAGATTTAACGTATAAAAATAAACAAAGCATTCCTCAACAAATTCACAGTTTTGATTTACTTCTGTGATAACTTTATCTTTATTATATTCCCGTACGTCGAATTCATCAAATAAAAACAGAAGATATTTAACCGCTTTTTCTTTAAAGTCCCCATCATTTAAAGCCTTTTCTAATTTGTCTTTGAGGTTACTATTGGCTATTATATTATCAATAATATTTTTATAAAAAGTGGTTGTGTTTCCAATTATTGAAGCGTCAGTGGTATAGTATCCAAAATAATATGCATATATAATGAGGAATATATTAGTTAGATTAATATCTATATAATTGTTATTATATAATGAGCGATTATTTAAATCACGTTCAAATTGATTGTACCCATAAATAGATTTAATTAGATTTTTATCATTATTTTTTATGCACTCGATAATATAATAAAAATAGTTAAATTCTTTAATTTCGTATTTTGTTTTTGGTAATATTGGCATAAATGTGTGTGGTTTATAATTAACTTTACTGTAGTCTTTTTCTTCGTTAATCCAAAGATAATGAGATTCGTCTAAAACATGTTTTAATAGATCATTTTTTTGCTTTTGATTAATCAATTTGTTTTGTGTTATTGAATTGTGTAAATCATAAGAAATATACGCTGTAGAAGCCGTTAATTTTTTTCTTCTATCAAGATTCTCAAAAATTGCTTCTAGTGCTGTATGCAATATGTGGCCGTTAAATTCGTAATCTAAATTGACAAATTCTATTAAATCAATAGTTTTACTGATTATATCATGGTCTTCGTTTAAGTAAATTTTTTTATAATTAGATATTAAATATAATTGTTCAACTAAAAATAGCGCTTCTGATATTTCCTTTGGTTCTTTACTCTCTATAGCATCGTTTAGCATATCAACAAAGAATTCGCCAGTCTCCAAGCTATGGTTTTTAGACCTTTGTATTGTCTTTTTTATCATATAATCTCTAATTTCACCTTTGATTTTTTCTTCTGCTCCTAAAATTTCTAGCGTATCTTTTATTAGGTAAATATTGGCTATCACTAATAAAAAGAATATGTAAGCCATTGTGTTAAAGTATTGAAACTCTAGGCAAAACCAAGAGGCTAAAACTAAAACAAGCATGACGCTTAACATTATCGCTCGTCTAAAAGGTACTATGTTTTTATATGAATAGACATATTTTGCAACGGACATTCCATAAAACTTTTTATCGTTAATACTAGAAACTAACGCCAATACACTAGGTGCTAAAACCGCAATTGTAGACATTACTTGAAAGAGCGTACCATAGATATTAAGCTTATCTTGAATATCGTAGTTGGTATAAAACTTGGCAGGCAAAGTTATAATGCTTTTGTCTACACAAAATGGTATAATCGTAATTACAATTAAAAGTATAAAAATACTCCATTGCATAATGCTATAAATTTTTAATTTGCTGATTTTTGTCATTTAATTACCTCTTTTTTAATGTCGTTGCTAAAATTCTACAATTTTTAGCATAATATACCTTTTTTAAATTATAATCTATTTAATAAATAAAGTCAATAGTGCAAAAAAAGGTGCCGATTAAGCAATCGACACCTTGATTTTTTTCAACTTTAATAAAACTCCCTTGAAACTTTCTTAAAACTTTATGACCACCTTAAACAAGTCGGCGTCTACCTTTATTTGCATCTCGCCGCCGCACGCCTCGGTATAACTTTGCGCAATTGCCAAGCCTAAGCCATTTCCACCGTCGGTGCGAGAGCTATCGCCGCGCACAAAACGCTCGGTAATTTCCTTCTCGTCAAAATCCATATCATAGCCGGCTATATTTTTAAACTCGATTGTTTTACCGTTAACCACTATATAGCAATTAGTACCCTTTAGGCTATATTTTGCCATGTTTGTAATTAAGTTCTCGAACACGCGAGCCATAAGCTTACCGTCTGCACGAATAGTCTCGTCTGCCACCTTAACTCTAAACACCATATCGGTATCAACCTCGGCTAAGGTTTGGTTAATCAGCTCGGCAAGCGATAGCTCTTCCATATGCAAATCGACATTCCCGCTCGTCGCCTTGCTAATCTCGAACAACCCTTCGGTCAGCTCTTTTAGCTTAAGGCTTTTGCTATTGATAATTTGAACCTTCTCGTTATCGGGCAGTTCTTGCAAAAGCAGGCTAGAGTAGTTGATTATAGCAGTTAGAGGTGTTTTAAGGTCGTGCGATACATTAGTAACCAGCTCGGATTTCATACGCTCGGCTTTAACTTTATCGGCGGTTGCTACATCTAATCTATCTAGATTAAACACCTTGCGCACAGTTTTATAGCACCAGCGATATATCGCATAGCAAAAACTTGCTTTTAAGAACTGATGATTCTTAATTTTACGAACTATAGATAAATATAATCCTAGCCATAATAGATATATTAACTCGATGCAGGCAAACATGGACAATTGAGTTTGAGCCGCGTAATATGGTGCTACAAAGGCAGCTCCCGCTAACGCTGCGCACGCCAGCCATAACAATAGGTTGAATTCCGTCCATAGCTTATCGAATTTTGGATTTCCGCTGGCTAAATAGCTTAGGAATATGATTAGAATAAGCCATGCAATTGTGTACCAAGCTATAGTATTTATACGCTGCGAGAATATATCAAACTTACCCTGCCACTCGTCATTTTTTTCTGCCCATACCTGGTTATCATAGCCCGATGCAAATACAATATCTTTCTCGATAAAGTGCGAATTATAATTATAAGTTTTAGACATATCTAAGGCTAAAACTCCGTTATAATCGAGCTCGGAATTCTTTAACACCTCGCCTGTCGCCTTATTTTCGAAGTAATAGTAAATGCCAAACCTATTAGCATTTGAATCTAGACGTTTTTTTAAGCCTTCCAAACGCTGCTCGGAGGTAATAGTCTCTTCACCTCTGCCACTATTATAATAATCTTGCCGCGCATATTCTTCTAGATTAATCTCACGGTTGGCAATATCGTTCATCTGAGCATTTATACTATCGAGGTAATGGTAATATTCCTCATAGTTTCGCCCAGTAATGCTAAATCCAGCATAATCATCGCTATCGGCGATACGCAATAAAACTAACCCCTGCGACATAATTTGCCACACAAGAACCATGGTTAGTACAATTAAACTAGCCTTTAAAATTTTAGAGTTTCTCCAACTTGTAGCCAATTCCATACACCACCTTTAAAAGTTTAGGGTTTTTAGGGTCAATCTCTATTTTCTCGCGAATCCGCCTGATATGAACCGCAATTGTGTTGTCATTAACAAACACATCCTCGTTCCACACCGCGCGATAAATCTCTTCTGCCGAAAAAATTCGATTAGGGTGCTTGCAAAAAAGTTCCAAAATGCGATACTCTAGGTTAGTAAGCTTAACCTGCTCTCCATCGACGGTTACTTTTTTATTAAGCCCGTCAAAGGCAAGTGAGCCGATAATAATCTCGCCCATTGCAGGTGTTTGGTTAAAAACAATGCTACGACGCAACGCCGATTTAACCCTTGCTAAAAGCTCGGTAGGAGAGAATGGCTTGGTTATGTAATCGTCGGCACCGCTTAATAATCCATAAACCTTGTCGCTTTCTTCACTTTTTGCAGTTAAAAGAATAATGGGAATATTAGATGTTTTGCGAATCCGCTCCATAGTTTTAATGCCGTCTAGCTTGGGCATCATAATATCCATAAGCACTAGGTTAATGGTGTCCCGCTGCAAAATATCTAGCGCGGTAATGCCATCGGGTGCTATGCGCACTTCATACCCATCGTTGTTTAGATAAATGGCTGTGGAATCGGCTATCGCTTTATCATCATCTACTACCAAGATTTTATTTGTCACCCTAAAATTGCCCCCTTTGTCTACCCTTTTATTGCTAAGTGTATGATATCATTTAAATGTTACAAAAATGTTTACTTAAATATTAAGAATTTATTAAGATTGTTTTTGGAACCGCTAATTAACCATTCATTTATACTTCTCCATTATCGTCCTAACTTTCCCATCCATGGCTAATATAAATGCAAAAGTTGATAATGAATGCGTAATATCGAAAGGCAAGCCAGATATGCAAAAGGCAAGGATTTTCGCAAGGCTCATCTCATTTTGGAACATATATACGCTGCCAATATTCATAATGGTTCCGTAAACAAGCCAGGTTAACAAAGCACCTATCACTGCAAAGGCAAGTCGATTTTTGCGTGGTATAAAGCTAGATGCAAAGCCCACGACGGCAGCGGCTATAATTTGCCATATTGTCCATATACCCTGACCCATAAACATATTAGAGCAAAACATAGTAATTGCGCCAACCGCTGCGCCACTTAGCGAGCCATAAACCGAGCCTGCAAGAATGATGATTGCCAAAACAGGCTTAACTTGTGGCACACTAATTAAAGCTATGCGTCCAGCAACCGCCAACGCCGATAGCATTGCGATTATTAAGATTTTTTTGGTGGCTTTATTGCTCATTAAAACGAGGTCGTGTATTCGACGGCTATATTTTCACCACCCGTTACTTTATACTCGCCCATTCCAACGTTAGGGCTTTGGTCATTTACCTTATAAATCCAGCCAGACATTTGGCCATTATCGCCAGAGTTTAAACCATTAATACCTGTAACATATTCTCCAAAGCCAGACATTTCGTCAACCGAAACTTCAATATTATTTTGTGCCGCAACATTTTTTAATATAGCAAGTGCATTTTCGCCCTCGTTTACATTTGTTTTTGTGTTGGGCAATATCGTTTGTCCGTCTAATCCAATTATGCTGATTGAAACTTCAATTTGATTTGAAGGTGTAGTTTGCTGATTGTTACCCCCGCAGCCTACCAAGCTAATTACTAAAAATAATGCAAGTGTTGCTGATAAAAATTTTTTCATTTGTTTCCTCCTATTTTATAATTAATCACATTATTTGCTAACGAACTAAAGAAAACCCCTTAATCGCCTGCGTTTCTCGCATTGATTATTTGGGGTTTTTACGAATTGGCGGAGAAGGAGAGATTTGAACTCTCGCGCCGGTTACCCGACCTATACCCTTAGCAGGGGCACCTCTTCGGCCTCTTGAGTACTTCTCCGAATTTATTTTAATTTTTAAGCGCAGCAGCAAATGCTACCAACAATTAGTATTATACACCATTTTAAATTTAAAGTCAATACTTTTATAAAAATTTTTTAGTTCCGCAAAAAAGCAAGGGCTTATCATAAGATAAGTCCTCGCGTTTTATCAATAATATTAATGGATCATAGGCAAGTTGCCTCTTTGAGTAGGCTTAATAGTATTAGCATTTATATTGTTATTTTTAAACTGAGGATAGGCAGCTTTTAGCGCAGCCTTCATACTCTTGCTCTTACCAACTAGCCCTTGAACAGAAGTTGTTTCGCGCGTGCCATCTGCAACTTCTTGCATAGCCTTGGCGATAGCTTTTGTTTTATCTTTTACACTTTTGCCTTTTAATGCCTCTTTCTCGGCATCGGTTAGGTAAGGAACCATATTAGGCAATTTTGCAGCATCATCAATAGCAATTTCATTAAAAAATAATCTTGATTTTTCTTGTTGTAAATCAGCGACTTTTTGACGCGCTTGCCTATCTTCATTTACAACAGAAATATTCTCGGCTATTATAGAAACTTTCTGCCTAATGCTTGATAAATCTTCTAAATCGTTCATCCGCGCCTCGGCTTCGGCAACTTTTTGAGGTTGAGAAATCTTTGCAGATTCTGTCAAGATATCTTCATTTAATTTCTTAATCATCTCAGGCGTTTCAGCCGAAAGCGATACGCTTTTTTCTAACTTTTCTGCCTCATATTTTCGTATTCTTTTACCTATAACAACTTTTTTAATATCTTTAGACATTTAAATGCACCCCTTTTAGGAATTAATAACTTATCTTATAATCCTATTATACCATATATATATATATATATATCAAGCCCTATTTGGGGGTTTTATGTTAAATTTGTGTTAAATTTTTAAAATAATAGGGTAAATTATCAAAAACAGGGCGGTTTACATATTTATAAATAGTGGGGATAATGCGGAAATTACATAGAGGTGTAGAGTGATATGAATATAAAACATTGCAATTGGCACAGTCATAAAAAATGTTGTAAATGTTGTGTGTGTTGCGCAGGCGGAGGTTCGGGTAGTGTGGGTCCGACAGGACCGACAGGACCGATGGGACCGACAGGGGCTACAGGCGCGATGGGGCCTAAAGGTGACACAGGTGCGACGGGCGAAACGGGTATACAAGGTGTAGAAGGCGAGCAGGGGGTGCAAGGAATCGCTGGTAGCACGGGGCCGACAGGCGAGCGTGGCGAAAAGGGCGACACAGGGGCGAGTGGTGCGACAGGGGCTACAGGCGAGCAAGGACTTCAAGGGATTCAGGGCATTCAGGGGATTCAAGGGGTAAAAGGGGACACAGGTGCGTCGGGCGAACGTGGGGAAACAGGAGCGACGGGAGCAACTGGGCTTCAGGGGATTCAAGGCGAGCAAGGTGTGGCAGGCGCGACGGGTGCTACAGGCGAGCGTGGAGAGAAAGGTGACACAGGCGACACAGGTCCGCAGGGATTACAAGGAGCCCAGGGTGAGACAGGTCCGCAAGGTATTCAAGGCGTACCGGGCGCGGCGGGCGAAGTTGGCTCGTTAAAAGGTGCATATGACACTTTAGAAGATTTACAGGCAGCACACCCGACAGGGAATGCTGGCGATGCGTATTATATTCAACCAGACCTATACATATGGGACACGACGACGAACTCGTGGCTTAACATTGGCGAAATTGCAGGGCCGCAGGGTGTGACAGGTCCGCAGGGGGTACAAGGCCCGCAAGGTGATACAGGGGCGACGGGACCTAAAGGCGACACAGGTGCAACTGGGGCGACTGGCAGCACTGGAGCAGCGGGATCGACAGGGGCAACAGGTGCGACGGGGTTGCAGGGCGTTCAGGGGATTCAAGGTGACACAGGAGCGACAGGCGAGCGTGGCGAGAAGGGGGATACCGGTGACACAGGTGCGCAAGGGGTTCAGGGGGAGCAAGGGATTCAAGGTATACCAGGTGCGACGGGGGCGACTGGGGGCATTGGAGCAACAGGTGCGACGGGCGAGAAAGGTGACACAGGCGACACAGGTCCGCAGGGCATTCAGGGTGTGCAAGGAGTGCAGGGGGTTCAAGGCGTAGTAGGTCCGACGGGACCGACAGGAGCGGCTGGCGAGGCAGGGCCAATGGGACCGACGGGGGATACAGGACCGATGGGGTCGACAGGTCCGACGGGGACTTGTGATTGTTCGGCTTTAGAAGAGAGAATAACGAATCTGGAAACAGAAATAAGGACAATAGTATCGGAAATTACGCCGTCGACAGTGCGGACGGCATTAACTGAGGAGCCGACACTTAGCGGGATAGGGACTAGCGTTATAAACACAGGCGACACCTTTAATTTTTGGGGGACGAATGAACTGACTCAGGCGGCTTCGCTTAATAATGGGCAGACATACTATATTGCGACGTCTGACCAATTCCCTGAACTAAAGAACTACCAAGGCTCGCCGACTATTACCACCATGTGGATAGAGAAGCCCGACGGAACGACTCAGACGGTGCCTGTGTATTTTGATTCGAATGGGATATATTTTACGCCGTCGTCTTCGATTAATAATTTGCCAATAGGCACATCGTTTAAGTTTACGCAGGCGTTGATTTTGGATAGCGGGGATATAAGTTAGGAAAAATAATTGAGAATTGAGAATGCAGAATGCAGAAATAATGTAATAAATTTTCACTAACGCTCAAATTTACAAACATGCAAAAAATATTACAAAATAGTTAAATTATTGTTACTTTTGTTGGTTTATGTTGATTTTTATCGAAATATTAGATATAATACTCTCGGTAGTATAATGAAGGGGATATTCAGCTTGTGACGGATTGCTTCCTTGCTCAACAGCAGGGAGGTGGTGCCGATGAAGAAATTTATGATTGCTTTTGTAATTATACTTATTCTCGCGGCAATCTTTGCTACTCCTGTAATTTAGAGTAACAAAAACAACCGTCGCATCTTTGGAAAGGGACGACGGTTGATATATTCACAATAATCCAAGGAAGCTAACCGAAACATTCGGTCTTCCCCTTTTGTTACTACCATTATACTACATAATTAATCATTTGTCAATATTTTTTATCTAGGCGCGACCATATAGAGCATTTTAGCAGTCGCAAGCCTCATTATATGTTCTAGCACTTCAGGATTATTCGTGTTTTCGATTGCAGCTACAATTTCTGGCGCAATCTTTACCTCTGGTTTATTGTTTGGCTTATCCTCGCGTGCCTTTTCTAAAACAGCGGCGACACTTTTTCGCGTAACGCGTTTTTTGCTTTCAAGAATCGGCTTAATTTCCTCTAGTTTTTTAGGACTAATCCAATACTTATTGCTATTATCTTTAGCGTAAGCGTCTTTTAATGCCTCAACACTTTTTATTCCCGCTTTATACAAATGGAATTCGGTAATATCACCAAGTTTTAAAGTAGTAAGAGGGGTCTTCTTTTGCTGAATCGCCTCGACGTAAGCCTCGATATCTTTTAAGCCGTCAGAATTAAATATCTCGCTTAATATTTCAGGCTTATTTTGATATGTTTTTACTAAATCTTTTTCTTTAAATATTCCGTTATAATTCAAGTAGTAGATATTACCAGAGCCTAGCACATTGACGTCTAAAAAACCTTTAGGTGTCATGTCATTTTTGTACATACATTCCACTATTTTTGTAATCAGACTTTTTTCTACTTTTGCTTTACGCAACTTTGATATAATACTAGATGTTTTGGCTGCATCTTTAAAATCGTTCATATTCTTAATACCTATAGAATGCAACGCAGCAACAACATCATCAGCGCGAACATCATTTTTGAAGTAAGTTCTTAGACGAAGGTCGCGAGGTTGATATTGTGATAACTCTGGAAGTTCTTCTAACACGTTAAAAGCACCGTGAATTCTGCGAGCAATACGATTTGCATCATAATCTTTAAAAATCTCTTTATGCTCGCTGGCTTTTAAGAATTCTTCTATTTCTTCTTCACACTTTGGTTTACCGTCGTTAAGACCATAACGCTCTTGCAATGGCAGGCGATATTCAATATCTAGCTCAGATATTTTGTCTTTTATAAACTGGATCACATCAAAATTGTAATCGGTTAAAGACACACCACCTTCTTTAACTAAATGTTTGAATAAATTTTCGTAATTTTTCTCGTACATAAGTTTTAATCTCCCCATTAAAAAGTTTTAAATTCCTTAACATTATACCACATAATACCTAACAAGTCAATAGATTTTATGTTAAGTTTGTGTAAAGTATATGGGTGCATCCTCAAATTTGTATAAATCCGCCTTTGATTGTAAATAATACTACTACAAATTGAGGAGGTTTTTTTATGCCCCAAGGCGCGACGCAAACTAACGAGAATCATGATAACTCTGAAATTAAGGCGGTTATAATGTGTGGAGGTGGCGGGACTAGGCTGCGCCCCCTTACTTGTGATATCCCTAAACCCATGTTACCTATTATGGGCAAACCTGCGCTGTTGCATATAATAAACCTGCTTAAAAAGCATGGAATTACCAATATAATTATTACTTTGCAATATCTGCCCCAAGTAGTTATAGATTATTTTGGTGACGGTCGTGATTTTGGCGTGAACATCGAATATTTTATCGAGCGTGTGCCGCTTGGGACGGCTGGCTCGGTTAAGAATGCCCAAAGCTCGCTTAGTGATACATTTTTAGTTATAAGTGGCGATAGTGTGACAGATATCGATTTAACGCGCGCGTTAGATTATCATTCTACTAAAAATGCCGATGCCACCCTTGTGCTTACCACCGTTGATAAGCCTTATGAGTATGGCGTGGTCGAGACCGAGAGCGATGGGCATATTAATAAGTTCTTAGAGAAGCCCGATTGGACGGAAGTGTGGACTAACACCGTTAATACAGGAACATATATACTTAAAAAAAGTGTGCTTAATAAGTTCTCGGCTAACGAGATGTTCGATTTCGCATCCGACCTCTTCCCTATGATGCTTAGTGATGGTGATGAGATTTATGGGTACACAGCCGCTGGATATTGGTGCGATATTGGCGATGCTAAAGCGTACGCTATGTGTCATAACGATATATTAGACGGTAAAATTGTGTTGGATATTGATGCCGATTACACTTCGGTTGATTCATCTAAAGCTAATATTCACAAAGATGCTATAGTAGGCAGCCCGTGTTATATTGGCGAGGGCGTAAAAGTTGGTGCAGGTGCGTATGTATCTGCCTATAGTGTGTTAGGCGATAATTGCAAGGTAGGCGATAACGCTCGGGTTAACAGCTCTATTTTTCATGATAGGGTAACAGTTGGCGCGTCGACGAGTATAAGTAATTCTATTGTGTGTCAAAATAGCAAGATAGGAGATTTTACCACGCTGCACGATGCTAGCATTATAGGCGCTAACTGTGTTGTAGATGATATGGTAACGGTTCACCCTTCAATTAAAATTTGGTCGAACAAGCATATCGAACAAGGGGCGAATGTGCACTCTAACCTTGTATGGGGCGACCATTACACGCGCAAGCTATTTGGCGATGATGCAATTGTAGGCGAGGTTAATGTAGATATAACTCCCGAATTTGCCACGCGGCTTGGGACTACCTTTAGCGCGTTATTCAAAGGTGGGCATATAGGTATAGGGTATGGCAGCGGCGGGGCTTTGTTAATGCTTAAAAATGCCTTTATAGCTGGCTTACTATCTAGTGGTGCCGAAGTGTACGATTTTGATGTGCAAACGCTGCCGACGGCGCGGAATGCTATCGCCTTTTACAAGCTAGATGGCGGGGTGCATTTAGCATATAATCCCGATGATGAAAAACCTAAGCTAACCATTAGTTTTTTAGATTCAAACGGTGGTAATATAGTTAGGGCTAAAGAGCGAAAGCTAGAGCAAATGTTTAATCGTGAGGATTACACTCGTGCCGAAGCAGAAGAGATTGCCAATGTAAATAAACTGACAGATTATAATCTGTTTTATCTGCACAGGTTGCTTAATTACGATGACACAGCCAAGCAAATAGACCGCATGCGTATGCCAATTAGTGTAGAGTGTAATAATAAGGTAGCGTGCGAGCTGGCTAACACCGTCCTTAAAAAGATAGGCGCGGGCGTGTATACATCTGCCGATGAAGTGAATAATATGGTAACAGCGCACATTGATGATTTAGGTGAGAATGTTGTTTTATATGACGAAAAAGGGCATAAACTAACGTCGCAGCAATATTTGTATTTGCAATGTAAAATGATACTAGAGTGGGATAAAGCTCAAAAAATAGTCGTGCCTATGACGGCGAGCAATTGGATAGACGATTTAGCAGCTAGGCATGGGGCCGAAGTGTTGCGGAGTAAAATTACTAAGTCAGACATTCAGCAAACGCTATTGCAAAACAAGCTGGATTATCAGTTTAAGCTAATGTTTGATGCTAACTTTATGTTGCTTCAATTGTGCCGATATATGAATATAAATCGCATGAAGCTGTGGGATATTGTATCCACCCTGCCGACTATGTATTTTGCAAGCAAGGAGATTGAAGTGGACGACGAAGTGAAATCGCAAGTTCTAGGTAATTTAGCGCGCAGAGTAGACGGGATATTTGATTCTAGCGAGCTAAACGGTGGGCTTAAACTAGCGCGAGATAACGGTTGGGTAATGGTTAGCCCAGTTAAGCATACTAATAAGTTTAAAGTTGTAGCCGAGGGCGCAACGCAAGAGATAGCCGATGAGTTAACAGGTATGATTTAGATTTTGAGTTGTAATATGCAAAAAATTTTATTATTAATATTAACAGGCTAACGCGCGAATGAATCGCACCTTAGCTTCTAAAGTTATTTGGATATTTTCGGCGACAAGCTGCCGAAAATTTGTTTTTATGATAATTATTTTTGCCAAAAGTATTGACAAAAAAGATAAAATGTGTTAAAATTAAAAAAGTGACGGGCGAGTGTTTTTTGCTTTGTGTCACTTAAAATTATTACAAAAAATTCAATTCGGAGAGATGGCCGAGTGGTTTAAGGCGCTAGTCTTGAAAACTAGTGATGCGAAAGCACCGTGGGTTCAAATCCTACTCTCTCCGCCAGTCGAGATAGCGTTATAGGAGTTTTTTATTAAGCTCAAATAACGCTCTTTTTTATTTAATTTTTTATATTTTTGCGTAAAATGTAAAATGTACTTGACATTAAATGTAAAGTATGCTATACTATAATTGGAGGTGGATAAATGAAGATAACAAATCAAATTGCGCGTTTTAGAAAAGAGACGAAGACATCGCAGGCGGAGTTGGCGGCGGCGGTTGGCGTTACGCGGCAGACGATAATTAGCCTTGAGGGCGGAAAATATATTGCGAGCTTGCCGCTAGCGTATAAAATTGCGCGGAATTTTGGTAGGACTATTGAAGAAACATTTAATTTGGAAGGAGTTTTTAACAATGAATGAAGAAAAATTTAGAGTAAAAGTAAAACAAAAAGCGACGATGTCGTTCGTAATAGCTGCATTGGGGCTGCTTTTGCTAAACGCATCAAGGCTAGATGGCTATTTTGTGCCAGAGAATTTCGGGTATGTGTCAGGGTATTACCTCGGCGTATCACTCGGGTTTATATTCGGCGGAGTAATACATGGGATAATACTGCTACGCCTGCTTAAAAACGAGACAAAAGTAAAAACAAAATTTTTAGAAGCAACTGACGAAAGAAATATCGCAATAAACGAAAAATCGGCAGTTTTAACGCTGTATGTGGGTGTAATCGGTTTGCTTTTCGCAACATTTTTTATGAAAACCGAGCAGGAAATACAAATGCTGCTATATACCGCCTTCGGTCTAGTTTTGGTGTATTTATTTGCTAAAATGTTTTATAATAATAAGATGTAACGCTAATTGTGGCTAAATATTCACTTTCTCATAAACGTATGATGGCAACGTAGCTCGAGATTTCGCATCGAATATTTGTATTGTATAAATACACTTCGGCGAGTGAATCCGCCGAAGCTTCTAAAGGAAATATGATATTTTCGGCGACAAGCTGCCAAAAATCTGTTTCTATAATAAATTTCTTAAAATCTAAGTTCTTAATTGAATTTAGTTTTTTTGTTTAGCTTGGCTTCACTCTATAACTATTCTTTTGTTAGAATCCCAATTTTTATCATACAAACTAATGCGCATTTTTTTAATATCGCTAAGTTTAGTAATATTCATATCAGATAACTCAATTCTATATTCATAACCATCTGTTTCTGACACAGAATATTTATAAGTAACAGGTAATGATGTAAATTCACTATTTTCGTTGAATCTACCAAAGAACCCGCGATTTTCGTATCTAAAAGTATAATATCTATCATATTTATATGGTTCGTCTAATCCTGTATCAAAAAGCAAATTTATATAAGGGGTATTCTCATTAGTTGGTTTTAAAATGTCATCGATAACAAAAATATGTAAATATTTACTCTTTATCTTAGCATATACTTTTAGACCCGATTCATCATAAATTATATCTTGTAAACCCCATTCCTCATTCCATCTATCACTCGATAATTTTCCATCTATAAGAAGGTAATCTTGAAAACCATTTTCTTCAAAAGTTGGAAGTGTAAAATTGTTTCGAGAATTTTCTTTAAACTCGTCACTTGATTTTTGAACATTTATACTACCTATATAGTTACCTCTTATATTACTGTTATATAAATCATAATTAGCAAATTTAACAAATTTTATATCAGGGTCATCTATGGCACTTTCATTGCTACTCATTTGAATATACACATTCCATTCACTTGGATTTAAATCAAATGGAATCCTTGCGACTAAATTATAAGTTTTTGTAGAGCCACATTTTATTTCTTCAGGATTAATATTAAGAGGCATTCTATAATACATACCATCTTTTTCTAGCAACAAATAAGTATTATTAATACCAAGTGGATTACCAAAGCCTGTGTTTTCTACACTAAAACTAAGATGAAGAGCATCTCCTTGCTTAACGGTGTCAGTCAAGCGGCTTTCTTTTAAAACAAAACGGTAACCTAAACGATTAAAGATATAATCGAAGCCATTATGATTCGCAAATACTTCATCAATTTCTTCAGTAACAGTTTGCCCTTTCCAATATTCAAGCATGGCTAAATCATGAGTTGTATTCAAATAATTAGTGTGCAACAAGCGCATTTCTTTATTAACATTAGTTAAATTAGAATATGTCTCACTGCTATACACTGCCTCGCCACCAAAGAAAGTATTAACGGTAAACGGGCTCATATACTCAATATCTTCTTCTCTATTATCGTAAGTTCCCATATCACTAGCAGTGCTTAAAAAGGCATCGTTATATTGACCAAAACGCTTAATCACTTCTTCGTTATTATTAACATGTAAAAGATAATTTCTATAATCCTTCGGCTCTCTAACAGCTATTTCGGTTAAGGGTGAAGAATTTTCAAACATCGCGTCTAAAATTTGGTTTTCATAAGTAACATCATTATATTTACTTGTATGCCATTCGCCATAAGCCCCAATATATCCTGCTTGGTAAACAGATATGACGTCATCGTAATTTTTTAATGTGGGACCAACTTGTTCGATATGCTCTAGCATGGTGCTAAAATTTCCTGGTTCAGTACCTTCACCTCGCCCATATCTAAATCTGATGATGGTTCTAAAGCCATGTTTTCTATGCACTTCTAGAATATCATTTAAGGCTTCTATACTATCGTTATTAAGAGCGTTATTTAACGATTGGTCTAAGGTTATTATCAATAAAGACAAAGTCAAATTATCTTGCTCGGCAGCCCCAAGATTAGAATTAACCCTTGTTAGCAAAGCGTTTTTTTCTTCCTCGTTATAAGTGTTGGGCAACGAAAAAGATAAGTGTACAAAAAAACCTCTGTTCGGATTAGCATATTTTAAAGTGGATTCGTTATAGTTTAAATCTACTAATTGTGTTTTTGATATATCATAGTCTATTTCTTTGATTTCTGGTGTTGGAGTTATTGTTGGCCCAGACGATGAACCCCCTTTAAGTGCTGGTGTTGTAGTAGGTGTTGGCAACGGTGTCGGGGTCAGCTCGGGTTCTGGATACTTCTCACGAATATAGGTATTATTGTCTTCTTTCCAATTATCTTCAATATTTTTAAAAATAACAGCGGCTTCTGCACGTCTAAGATTTTCACTTGGATTGAAATTGCCCCAGTCGTCGCCCTTCATATATCCAGCCTTAACGCACTTTGCAATATCATATTCTGCCCAGTTAGGTATAAAATTTGCATCGCTAAATCCGCCTAAAATTTCGTCTTTTTCTGCGTTATTATCAATGCTATTATCATTTTTAGAACAATAAGTAATATAATCAAGCATAACCGCTATCTCTGCTCTAGTTATCGGCTGTTCCGGACGGAATGTACCATCCTCATATCCTGATAAACTAAGCCAATTGGCAACATAACCTATTGCATCATAATAATAAGCACTTTGTGGCACATCCAAAAAATATTTTCTTGTTGTAGCAGCACCCTCGAAATTTATAAGCCTATAAATTAGCAAACAAAAATCGCCACGTCTGATGTTTAGCTGTGGAGAAAACTCGTTCCAGCCTGTGCCTGTGATAATACCACGGTCGGCATAATCCTCGATGGCATTTTCCGCCCAAGGAAAGTTATGTGTATCGGAAAATGTTGCAGCATATCCCACGGTATTGCAGGAAATTGCCAAGGCAAGCAGGCTTGAGGTTAAAAGTTTTTTCAAAAAAAGTCCTCCTTTATTCGAGGGGTAAAAAGTGTGGGGAATCATCTTTTACGCAAACATCAAAAGAAAAATGCTTGCGACGGCAAGGATTATGCCAAGAGAAAGCCTTAGCCAATTACTTTTGAAATCTATTTCTTTAAAGATGAATATACCTATTAAAACCGTCCACACACCGTTGAACTGGATTATTGTTTGAGCCACCGAGCCGGGGATGATTTTGTTTGCAATAATCGAGAATAATTGACCGCTAGTGTATATTGCGCCTGCAATTAAGCCCAAGAGATTATCGCGAGCGAAGGGCTTTGCGAGCTGAGATAAATTCTTATTCTGAGCTAAAACGAAAATTGACATTGTTATAAAAGCAAACACGCTAAAGCAAATTTGCTGAGTTGATATAACATCATTATTAATAGTTACTATTTTTTCGAGTAAGCCACAAGTTCCAAAAATCAGTGAAGATGAGGCGGCAAGCATGACCCCTCGCTTTATAAACTTAACTTCGCTCTCACTCTTTTTGATAGTAAATAATGTTGCAGATAGTAAAATTGTAATAGCGGCGGCGATTATAAAAAGGTAGTTAGAAGTTTTGTATTCGGCGAGGAAAATCAGGCAAAGCATAGCACCGATAACACCTTGCAGATTCTTCCATTGGTTGCATCTAGATAGCCCGATATCGTCTATGCTTTTGTTGAACATAACTATCCCGAGCGACCATAAACAGCCCACCAGGCAGGATAAAAGCAAATATGGGTTGGCAAAACTTTGGAACGCTCCGCTTAACAGGCTCTCGCAAAGGTAAAACATTATCGAAACAACGCTTGCGCCTAGGGCGATAAACATTGTGTAAACGGCGGGCGGAGTTTTGGCAAACTTGCGAGGGATAGCGTAAAAACTTCTAAATAGTGATGTTATTAGAACAAATATGTATCCTATTGGCATAATTATTTCTCCTCGCTTTCTTTTTTAATATCAAACCTATAAATCGAAATTGCCATCATAATATCTTGAATAATTAGCGAAATCCCGTCGACAATCGCGCCCACAGGGAAGCAATATATCGCCCAAAGTGCGTCGCTTATGAAGAAGCAAATCCTCGTAATTTTAGCGTTTTGCTGCCAGAGGGCGTATGTCGCAAACAGCCCGCCAACGATTGCGCCGAGCGTGATATATCCCGTCCAAGTCGCGATGCCGTTAGCAATTATTATCGCAAAAAATATTATTAGTATTGAAATATTTGGCTTTTTCTTTTTAATTAGGAATATGTAAAAAACAAGGCAGCGGATAATGTGGTAAACCGCCATAAAAGTGCCCGTCCAAGCCGATAGTAATATAAATTGCAAGAGATTGAAAATGTTAGAAATCGTGTTATAGAATATGATGTTTTTCTGCAATTTCTTCTGAGTTGCGATAATCTCAAACGCAAAAGTTAACGCACCAAAAACTTGCGCTAATATAAATAATGGGTTTGTAAATATCTCTTGTATGTTCATATTTCTCCTATATTATATCTATTATAAGCTTAATAAAGAGCCCTGCAAATACTATAATAAACAGAGGCTTCATAATTTTTTCGCTAGTTTTTAGTGCAACACTCGCGCCGACTATATTTCCAAGTATCGAGCAAACAGCGGCAGGGGCGGCTATCCATAAAATTACGTTGCCAGAGATTAAAAAGTTAATCATTGCCGTTAAATCAATAAGGCAGTTAAATATGCGAGAGTTGCCGATGGCAGATTTTGTTGAGATTTTGAAAATGCTAGTTAAGGCTAGAATTAAAAAACTTGCAACACCTGCACCTAAAACTCCGCCATAAACGCCAAGCATAAGCCCAAAAATTATCGATAAAATACTAAAGCGTGTTTTAGATATTTCTGAATTTTCCGTTGGTTTTTCTTTAAAATCGCCTTTTATAACAAGAAAAATTATAAGTATAGGCAGGGCGGCAATTAGCAAATATTTTAAGTAAGTTTCGTTTATGGCGAGCGATAATCTTGCCCCTAAATGCGAGCCGATTATTGCGAACGCTCCAAAAATAGGGATAATCCGCCAATCGACAGCTTTGTTTTTTATGTACTTAATGGCTCCTGCAAACGAGCCGACGAAGCTGGAAAATTTGTTCGTGCCATAAGCTGCGTGAGCAGGAATCCCGACGGCAAGGTATGTAGGTAGCGTAATTAACGCACCGCTCCCGACTATTGCGTCAAGAACTCCGCCGATAAATATCAGCGGACATATTATAAAAAGCATATCATAAGGCATAGTTCCTGCTCACTTTCTATCTGGTTTATTTTTTGACAAACCATACTTACTTTACTTCAATATCATACTCTACAACCTTGCAATTCGGCGTCCTATGCACTTGAGTTTTCTGATGTTCGTTTCCTTCAAAATAAATTTTCAAACACCTAGCAATTCCACCATGTGCTACAACTAACACATTTTTGCCTTGATATTTCGCCTTTACATCGTCAAGAAAAGCTTCGACCCTTGACATTACATCGTCAAAAGTTTCGCCATTAGGAACAGGTGTCGGGTTTTCCTTATAAACCCTCAGCTGCAGCTTGTCAGCTTCTTCGTAAGATATCCCCTCCCAGTCGCCATAGCTACGCTCGATAATTCTCTCGTCTTCGATAATTTTAATATCTCTATCGCCAATAACAATTTTGGCTCTATCTTTTGCGCGTGATAGCGGAGAAGTTATGCAGATATCAATATCAAGCTTGTCTACCTCTAATTTTTCCTCCTCTGCTTGCTTAATGCCAGTTGCGTTTAAAGGATTATCTACACACCCTTGAATTTTCCCAAGAGCGTTCCAGTCTGTTTGCCCATGCCTTAAAAAGTATATTTTATTCATTTCGTTCACCTTTTTTTAATATGTAGTGTGTTCAAATTGCCGACCCGCCCGGCAATTTCTTTGGTTATATCTTTATTGTATCACAGCATCTATTTTTAGTCAATAGCGGGGTGCTGTTCGTTTTTAAGACTGGTTTTAATTAAATTTGCTATAACTATTGCAATTTATATTGTTATGTGATAAAATGTAAAAGTATATTGGTATGAAAGGATAATTGATATGGACGGAGCGATAAAACTCATACACACAAACGGAGCAGATATTGATTTTGTCGAGCTGACCAATCAATTAGATGATGACCTAAACGAATTGATAGGAGCAAAAAAGCGTCGGCAATTTCATAGATATAATCAATTAGATGTTATCAAAGATGTTTTTATAGCTTATGTGGATAATATTCCAGCTGCATGTGGTGGGTTTAAAAAATATAGCGAGGGCGTCGCCGAAATTAAACGTGTGTTTACCAAGCCAGAATATAGAGGAATGGGCTTGAGTAAAAGGATAATGCAGGAAATTGAAAGACTTGCGCGTGCAAGCGGTTATGACTCTTTAATTTTAGAAACAGGGGATATGCTAAAATCGGCTGTTAAAATGTATGAAAACTTAGGATACATAAGAATGCCGAATTATCCGCCTTACGAAAGCTCGACAATATCTATATGTATGAAAAAAGAGATATAAGAGGAGTTTTAAATGATGGGCATTAATCAAATTATAGCACAAATTGTCGGCGTAATTTTAACTATACTTTGTATAATACTTCCGCACTTTAAAAAGAAATCGACGCTTATGTTTTGGAATATTGTGGCTAATTTATTGTGGGCGTTGCAATTCTTCTTGGTAGGTGGAGCAATTGCAGGAGGGCTTACAGGGTTGGTTGCAACGGCTCGCTCGATTACTTTTTACCATTATTCTACTAAAGATAAAAGAGCTCCGTTTTGGGTTATGATTTTGTTTGTAGCTTTGCAATTAATATTTGTGGCTATAACTTGGAACGGTTGGCTGTGCATATTTATGATAACATCTGCTTGTAATGCTTATGGGCAATGGCAAAAAGATTTGAAAATTTTGCGGATAATGCTGATAATCGCCACGTTATCAAACGGATTTTATTGCTTACTAACAGGGGCATACGCAGGCGTGGTGAACGAATGGTTGCAAACGGTTTCGTGCTTTATTGCGCTATGGAGATTTAGGAAAGTAAAAAATATAACTTAAAATTACTCTTATTACATTTGCGGCAGCAATATAAAAACGCTTCGGCTCGAAGAAATCGGCTAAAGCGTTTTTATTATATAAATACGCTGCGCGCGAATAAATCGCGCTTCGCTCGTCGCAACTGCTTCACGCGGCTAGTTTTTTGCAAAAATCGCAAAAACGTCGCTTTTGTTCCGCGTTGCTCCTCTTATCCCACAAAACGGAACTCGCGTTTTGTAGGAGCCCTTTTGTTATTTGGATATTTTTGCGGACAAGCTCGCAAAAATCTGTTTGCATTATACACACACGCTGCGCGCGAATAAATCGCGCTTCGCTTCTAAAGTAATTTGGATATTTTTGCAGACAAGCTCGCAAAAATCTGTTTCTATATATACATATTTAACTATTAACCAAACGCTTAATTCTCTAGCACTTCACCTGAGGGAGAGGTTATGTTATACGCTGGTGTGATGTTATAAAACGGTACAGAAACTGTCTTGTAATACAAGTAACTTGCTCTTGTTAAGTCTTCTACACCTGTATAAATTGTACCATCAGATTTATACACGCCGCCTAGTTTATTAAGGTCGCCACTTAAAACGCCAAAGAATGCAGGGGTATCGGTTATATGGGCAAGGGTAGAAGTAGAGCTATCGGCACCTATGATACTTAATTGAGGGGTAGTTGCAAAACCAACATATCTACCTTCTTTTGCAGCGACGGAAGAAATGTTGCCGCTGACAGTTGAGCTGGTAATGTCAATTGCTCCTGCCTCGGTTGTCTCTGCCATGCTGATAAGCCCGCCCGCAAACTCTTCATCTGTTTGCGTTACGTCGCCTTCGTACGAAGAATCGGTTATTGATATATTATTTGCGTACACTTTATTGATAAACCCAGCAGCTTTTGTATTACCAACAACGTGAACGTCATTTAAGATAATATCGCCTAGCGTTGTAAGCTTGTCAAAAAGCCCTGCTGTTGTTTCTTGGCTAAAGGTTTGAGTGAAGCCATTTAGGGTTATATCCCCAGCTGTTTTTTCGCCAGTGAACATTGCACCTTTACCGTTTAGGATATTTAGATTGAAGTCGGTCATATTAATATCCCCATCGTACAAGTCCATAGGTGCAAAGCGTGTGTTGCGTGAGTTGTTGTTGGCTACCTCTATATCTACATTGGTTAGGTTGAATGTGCCTGTTTTAGAGTAGGTGCTGGTAAAGACTGATGCAATAATAGATGAATCAGCAAAATCGATAACTCTAGCAGGCGTTTCAGTTGTATTAACCAAGTTTTCTACTTTAATATCGCTATTAATAATGTTAAAATCGACATTGGTTTGTGCGTAAATTGAAATTAATGTAGAGCTTAAATCGCCGCCGAGGGTTGCGTTATAGCCATCAATTTCTGCTCTTGGGACGTTATAATAATATGCTAAAGCACTTTTACCTAAGAAGGCTGTAGGTGCGGAATCAATAGTGCGAGATGTTCCTCTGACGTTCACATTATTCATTATTAATTTACCAGAATTCATTACTATAATCCCTGCGAAACCGTTGGCGCCTATAGTATGCTCGTCGTAAGTTGTAGGGCCTGCTTCTGGCGTTTCGGTTTCTTCTGCCGCTTTAACAAAGCCTTTTGGTTGCATTGAATTATCTAATGACGATGCTAAAGCAAAAGTTTTTAATCTTAGCCATTTTTCGCCACCGAACAATTTATGAGAGTATTCGTGTCCGTTGGCAGCTTCCATGATATCGTAATACCCCCAAAAGTCTGGGCTTAAATCTGGGAAGGTTATAACGTCCATTTGGTCTATTGCTTCTTTATCGGCTGAGCGGTTTAAGTATACATTTATTAGGCGTGCAGCCTCTGCCCTTGTAATGCTATTTTTAGGGCGTGCTGTGCCGTCGTCATAACCCACCATTACTTTGCGTTCGGCTAGAATATTTATACCTCTTGCGTACCATTCGTTTGCAGGCACATCGCTAAAATAGTCGTTGCGTGTAGGTTGATAGCTATCATCTTCGGCAAAACGAGCTAGCATGGTTGCAAATTCTGCGCGGGTTACACTTTGTTTAGGCCTAAACTCGCCGTCTTCGTAACCTTGAACAACTTTTGCATTAGATAGTGTTTCGATAGATGATGTACTCCAAATATCTGCCTCAACATCTGGGAAGGTAACTATTTTACTATAGTAAGCAGTTCGGCTTTGTTCGGTTAAAAGGTTAAATATAATAGTAGAAAGTTCTTGGCGAGTAAGGTTGTTGTTAGGACGGATTTCACCATCTTCGTAACCTGTTAGGTATTGAATATGCTCTACATCGTTAAGCTCGGGTGAAGGGCTAGGTTTAGGGCTTGGAACAGCACTTGGGCTAGGCGATGGTTTTAGTGAAGGACTAGGTGATGGTCGCTTACCGCCTGAAGGTGCCTTTGCCGATGGAGAAGGGCTTGGGTCGGGCGAAGGTGATGGTGAAGGTGATGGACTTGGTGAAGGACTTGGTTCTGGTGAAGGGCTAGGTGATGGTTCTGGCGAAGGTGATGGTGAAGGACTAGGAGATGGCTCGGGCGAAGGAGATGGTTCTGGTGAAGGGCTAGGCGGTGGTGGAGGGTTGATATAAATATCGTTAAATTGCATAGTTCCACCAGACTTAGATAAATATCTTGCAAACGTTCCATCGTCGGCGAATGTGCGGCTAGAAGGGGTGCTTATATTACCGGTAATTATCATATCGTTTACTATAAAATCGCCTGTGTTGCCGCCCAAGTAAGAAGCAAAGGCAGCTGAGCCACCAAGGTTTTCACCTGTAATTGTTATGTGCTCAAAAAGGGCTGAATTAGCCTGGTTATATCCGATTAAACCTGCTGTTGCAACAAAATTTGCATCAGGAGCAGAAACGCTTCCCATAATATCTATATTACGCGCAGTTATATTTTGGGCAGTAGTATAGTAGAATAAACCTGCCCAACCAAGGTCTCCAGTGTATTCTATATCGTCGATTTGTATATTAGTACAAACTCCGCTGCCGACAAATCCTGCAGAATAGTTAGCAGATTTCCCTGCATTACCAAAAACTCTTATGGTTTTTGCATCAAAATTATAGCAGTTTACATACTCTATAAACCCTGACCTAGCAAAGTTTTTGCCGTTCATTGTAATGTTCTCAAATTTTGGTGTGACACTTGCGCTGTTGCTGCCAAAGTAGTTATCCATAAATCCATGGGTATTTAGCGTTCCATCATTGATGGTAACGTCTACATTTTTGACGGTAAAATCGGGGCAATTTGCATGGAATACAAAACCGCTACCAGGGATTTCGTCACTTTCGATTGTAATTTCGTTAAAATTTGCTTTATTATTACGCATTGCATATATAAATCCGCCATAGGCTCCACGAGCAGGGTCATAGATATTGGCTATATTTTTGCTTGTATTTTTTACATTAATATTGGTTGCTTCAAAATTACCACCGTTACCTGTATAATACACAAACCCTGCGCCATTATCCATGCTACATTCAATATCGACTTCGGCTATAGTGATATTGTTATTAGTGCCATCAAAGGCAGATATTAACCCGGCATTTTGCAATGCTGTAGAAGATGAAAGTATATTGCCTTTAACTGTAATGTAACTTATATTAGTATCACCGCAATTTGAAATAACATATGCAAGCCCTGCTTTACCTAAATTATTTCGATTGATATCGACATTTGATATATCTACACTTTTAAAACGTACTATTGCGTCAAAAACCCCAGCACCAGTGTGGTCAGGCGAGTCGTTCGTTGTTGTAACATTAACATCCGAAACGGTCAGCGTAGCCTCGGAGCCTTGACCTGCAAGGTAGCTAGCCACACCCATTTTACCAGAAGTTTCGCCGCTTATATCTACATCGTCAATATTAATATTCCCTGTAGCTATTGCATAATTAAAAAGTCCGGCAGATATTGCATACGAGCTATTCGGAGTTTCGGCGCTGCCTTCAACATTAATGCCTTGAATATCAAGCGAGCCTAACGTAGTGCCAAAACTGCCAGCAAGCGCAGAATTGCCATAGCTTGATGATTTAACGTTTATATCATAAAAACTTACGCTATCTGCATTACCTATTCTATACGCAACACCATTCGATGAATTTCCATAGATTTCTGCAAAAACGTTTAAATCCGTTATTTCTACGCTCTGAAAAACTGTGTTTAATGAATTGTTTAAATCGGTAATGATTCCCGCTGCGCTGCTAGCACCAGCAATTTCGACGGTTGAAGGTTCGTCGCCAACATCGGTGCCGACAGACGAATTTGTAATAGAAATATTGCCTTGTGCGCCGCCTAAAAATGTTCCGCCAGCAGTTATTCCGCCTGCATAATACATAGAAGCAACCTTACCACTTGTAAAGTGGGCTGCTTGAATCTCGAGATATTCGCTTTTATCGCTAAGACCGCCAACAATACCGCCTGCAAAGCCAGAGGCTATAACATTGCCATCGGCAGAAAGAGTGTTTAGGCTAAGCGTGCCTTCTTTGCGGATATTGCCTATAATTCCGCCTGCATTTGAGGCGTATCGAGTATATTCGCTTGCAGTTTCTGGATTAACGCTTATTATATTGGCATTTGTAACGGTAGAATTTATTACATTACCAGTGCTTTGAGCCACAATACCTCCGCTAAATGCAACGGCATAAGTAGGAACGTAAGATGCTCTAAAAGTAGTGCCAGAAAGTGTGTTTTTTACGTAATACTCACTATCGGAATTATAGCTAAAGACAAAGGGAGCGGTGACTTCTAAATTTTGAATATTACCTCCAGATTTACCAAAAAGCCCGGCAAACGTTTGCCTGCCATTTAGTTTATCGGCAGCTTCTTGCCATTTTTCGTTATTCTGGCTGTTCATATATTCTAGAGGGGTTGGGTCGGTTGAACCAACTGGCATGCTAGGAAGAGCGGTAGGTGTACCCGTTGGCTTAGCTGTGACATTATCGTTCTTCTCGAAAGATACAAGACCGCTTATCTTTTTATCGTTGCCGTCGAAAGTGCCTAGGAATGGGTTGGTGTCTGTGCCGATAGGCGTCCAAATATTAGACACTTCGCCAGAATAGATTAATTTATGTAGGGCGGTAGTAATATCGGATTGAGCGGCGCTAACGGTGCTTACACCTGCTAGGTCAATATCTGCACCTAAAGTAATTTGCCAGCCCTCAAAGCTATTTTCGCCAGAATTTACGATTTCGGCTATTGCTCTTAGCTCTGCAGCTGTGGTAATGGTTATATTTTTAGTTGAAGCGTTGTTTAGGAGAGTAGTTTGCATTGTACTTAATGCTGTGGCATCTACCGCTAGGCGTGAGCCGACGGTGATATCGTCAGCCTCGATACCACTTAGATGTGAATGCGCAGCTTCAGTTTTTGTTGCAGTTAAGGGGTTTAGCGATGAAACTATAACCGCAATTAAAGTAAGCGCGAGAGTTCTTTTAAAAATTGCACTTGTGAAGATAGATTTTTTTGAATTGAGTTTTTTAGAATTGAGTTTTTTACAACCCGAAAAATTTGTTCTCATAGTTATTCTCCTAACCATACCATTATAAGTATATTCTAACAAAATAACTATTTAAAGTCAAAGAAAAATCGCCTTTTTTCACCAATTGTAACATAAATGTAAATAAAATGTAATTTTGGTGTTAAGTAACCACTGAATAACTCTTGTTTGCTCTTTTTAGTTAAATTTCCCTTTTTGTTCATAACCTCACTGCGGCAGGCGTCAGCCTTGCCTTGCTCGGTTACTTCAAAAAGAAAAATTTATTCTAAAAATCCCTAAACGCGAGTTAATCAGTGGTTACTATAAGGCGAAATTTTAGATTTTATATAAAATTATCTAAGCCGACAAACGCAGGCAAATTCATTTACTTGTTTGTGATTAAAATTCCGCAAAAAAATCTTTTTTGCGGGCTTAGGACACAAGCAAGGGCTAGCGGCGCAGCGGATGAACTAATGCCGACCAGCCTCTTTAATAATAAGGCAATTTAATATATTTTCATCCCAAGCATTATCTTGCGTGTCATATATTCCAAAGCCTGTCGAGAACTCCCAATATGTCCAGGCAAAACCGTTATTTTCTGCTGCTTGCCTAACGCTATTTATCCAATCTTGGCGCAAGTTTTCGGGCACAGTTTTTGCTGCACCAAACTCGTTTAAAATAATATCGCGGTTATTTTTTACCGCCCACTCTTTTACTTTTGCAAAAGAGTTGTTCAGGTATTCTTTATCATCATCGCTTCCCCAAGTTACGCCGCGAGTGTCTTTGTATCCGTTATATGGGTCACCCTGGAAGGTAAAAGGTTGAGGATTGTAATAATGGAAAGCGACAATTATGTTGTCATCCTTAGGGAGTTCCAAGTTTTCTATATGCTCCCAATTGCTCCAAAAACCTGCGTCGACTATAATTTTGCGTTGGCGATTGGTTTGGCGAACAATGTCTATTGTGTGGGCTAGCATTTTGTTCCATTTTTCGTCACTCACGGTGCCTCTAGGCTCGTTTAACAGTTCAAAAATCAAGTAATTATTATATTTTTTATAGCGGTTAGATAGTATTTGCCAAATTTGATAAAAGTCATTTTCGTTTTTTTCTGCGTCACTATAAAGCTCGTCAAAATGATGAAAATCTAGAATAACGCTCAGTTTTTTAGAGATAGCATAATCTATAAAACCGTCTAGCGTTTGCATAAAATTTTCGTCTAAATTGCCATCTTTAAAGTAGCTATTAAATCTAACAGGAAGGCGAACATGGTCGAAACCTGCGGATTTTATAATGTCAAAATATTCGTTTTTAATGGTAAGCCCCCAATCCTCGCCAGGCTTTGCTTCTAGCGAGTTACCTAAGTTAAGCCCTCGAGCAAGGGGCGGATAAGTAACGGAGCAACTGCTTAGAACAGTTGCTAACAGGGTTATTAAAAGCAGGCTAGCGGTAATTTTGAAAAGTTTCAAGCCTTTTTAGCCCCCTTATAGATAATTTTAAGTGCGACGCTTAGGTAATAAAGGTTAAGTAATAGCCATAAAAGCACAAATAAGTTGGCAAAGAATCCGAGCGTCACCGTTATTATTATATTGTACGCGCCAAATAGGCATAGGGCGATTAATAAAAAGTAGGTTAGTTTTAAAGATATCGCGTAATTTAGTGTTAGGTGCGCGCGGGTTTTAGATTTAGAGGTAACGTGGAAGTTCTTTTGCTTGAACCCAAAAGTTTCTGCCAAACAAGGGAAGAACAGAACGGGGGCGAAGACAGTTTCGTAAATTCTCGTCCATTTATTTTGGCGCATGCCACTAGAGAAAAACCAGGTGGAGTAAGTGGTTAGCAGGTACATGGGTAGCCAAAAAATTAAGATAGATGCTAACGTGCAGGTTGCAAAAGGCACGCCAAACACCGCAAAAATTATAGGGGCAAGCAAAAAGACAAACTGTTTAAGTGGGAAATACCAATTAAGGATAGATGATATATAGTTTAGTTTTTGCCAGACGGTGAGTCCTTTTTTAAACAATAGGTTCATTTGAATTCCGCATTGTAAGTTGCCGCGGCACCAGCGTTTGCGTTGCGAGAATAGATTGTTTAAATCCGTCGGCGGAAGACCTTTTGCCAAAATTTTAGAGATTGCCATGCAGGTGTAGCCTTTGGCTTCGATTTCTACACCTGTGCCAAAATCTTCGGTTAACGATTTTTGATAAAAACCACCGACGTCTTGTATCGCCTGCCTTGAAACCACGGCATTGGTACCACAATATATAACAGAGTTGGATTTATTTTTAGTAAGCTGGACTTTTCTGTAGAAATAATCGTGCTCGGGCGGTAGCGAAGAAGATTTAGGGGCGGATAATTGGAAGATATCGTGCTGATAAAAGGTTTGAGGAGTTTGCAAAAAACCCAAACTTGGGTTCTGTTGGAAATAAGGAACGGTTGATATTAAAAAATCGGGCGAAGGAATCATATCCGCATCGAAAGTTACAATTAAAGGAGATTTCGATTTTTTAAGGGCAGCGTTTAAATTACCTGCTTTTGCGCCTTCGTTGGTAGTGCGCGACAGATAATTAATACCTTTTTTAGTTGCAAAAGCTTTAAAATCTGCGCGGTTGCCATCGTCACAAAGGAAGATATGTATTTTAGATTTTTGGGGATATTCTAAATTCAAAACACCCTCGATAGTTTTTGCGACAATTTCTAGAGGTTCGTTATAGGTGGTTATAAAAATATCTACGTCGAATAATTTTTTAACGTTAAGTTTAGGTGCTGGATTGGTTTTAACGTTAGAGAAATTGGCATAAGTAAGCAGAAGCTCGAGGGTAGACATAATCTCGAAAATCGCTAAAACCCAGCCTAAAACTGATGCAAGCGCGCCATGTTGATAGGGCATAGTAAAAAAGACTCGCCAGATAATATAACAAACCAGCGAAAGCGAAGATGCTATAGCCACTAAGTGAGAGTAAACATTTTTATTCATGATATAATAATATCATTAATAATAAAAATGTCAAGTGTTTTTTTGAATGAAAACAACGCAATGACGAAATGAATCCGTCATTGCTGCTAAAGATAATATGATATTTTCGGCGACAAGCTGCCGAAAATTTATTTGAATATTTTTATTACTTAATTACAATTTAAATTATTTTTGTTTGCGGAAGGGTTGGGGGAGTGGTAGGGGTATTGTTGTCGCCGCTTATGTTTGCGCGTGTGCTTTTTAGCTGTTGTTCTTCCATAAGTTTTTGTATCTTTTCGATATTTGGGTACCCATAAAACGGGTCAGCTGCACCGCTACCGACTATGGCAATTTCTTTTAAATCGTATAACTCTTCTAACGTCAAAGCTATACAGTGGGCATTGGCAAAGTCTAGATATTTTTGTGCTTTTTGCCTATTTTGGTCTACAAAATAATTGCTGACCTCGAAATAACTCAGCTCGGGCGTTGGTATTAAGTTGGCTATTTTATTACCATTCTTAACACCTTTTGCATATTGCACAAATTTATCGTAATTATTAAAGAATGCTCCTACTTCGTACTTAACATCGAATATTTTTTCTTCAGCTAACATATCACGCATTTTGTCTGACATTTCGGTTTTAGAAATACGCATGAAGTCTGCCGCTGCTTTTTCATTAATCTCGCCGCCATACTTTAGCCCCTCGCTCATGTTCCAAAGGGTATCGGTATCTTTAGATTTGATAGAATTAATATATTGTTTAGCTTGAGATTTAAGGGCATTATCTTTTGAGAAAAGCCCCACATTATAGGCTATTTTAAGCAATGCAAGTGTTCTATACATGCCGGTGCTAACACCTATTGAATCGTAAAAATCTTGTGAACTTTCGATAAAGGTTTTAACATCGTTTGTTTTGGCGATTTCGTAAAACATATACGTGTTTGGTATTATATCGGTACCTAAATCTAAATTTGCTTGTTGCCATTTATCGGCCGCCTCTAAAAAATCGGCAACTTCAAACTCAATAAGGTCTTCACTTTTATATTCTTCAAACGAATTAATGTATCCCTTTTTGATTAAATCTTTGTAATATTTAACCTGTTCAGAAGAATTTGAAAGAACTATCGGTCTGTCGTTTCGATACTCTCCTTTAGTTGTAACAAAAATTATTCCTTCTTTTGAAGCATCAATCGAAAACGGCTTATTATTAATTTTTACCCTACCATAAGGCGTTATAATTTCCTGAAGATTAGAGCCTTTTATCTTGTCACTTCCGTTTAACTCTAAATTACAACGGAATGGATTTAGTATTTTTAGCTTGCGTGGCATGCGAGATGCTTCTTCTAAGACTTTTTTTAAAATTTCATCAGATGAAACATCAATAACGAGGTAATTAACATCAAATTCGCTAAGTTTTAAGTTAGCTCTTTTATCGGTTATTTTTAATTCTTCTAAAGTTACAACCGTGCCTTTTGAAGTTCGATTAATTTTAATGTCCGGGTTATTACTTTCGTTAATATAAGTCTTATCAAACGCATTAAATGCGACAAGTGTGGCTTTAGATAAATCTATTTTTCTAAGTGAAGTGTTTTTAAAAGCCGCCGCGCCTATTTGTTTTAAATTTCCGCCTACGACCTCGCGCAACTCACCGCAATCTTCAAACACGCCTCGAGCAATTTTCTGCATGCTATCGGGCAGGATTACTTTTACTATGTCGTCTTTTACGTAATAGTCCATAGAATTGCTTGCAATGCCTACGCAGTCGTCAGGAATTTTAAGCACTCCGTTCATCCAAACATCATCACTTGTAATTTTTGTGATTATTTTTTCGCCTTTTTTTGTTTTACTAAATTCCATTGGATTTCTCCCCCATTATATTTGTTCTAAAGTGTTTTAGGTGCGGAAAACGAAGCCGCTCTACCATTTACAAATACTAACCCCATACCATTAACATCTAGCATTGTATTACCGATGGTTACTTCATCACCGCTGATGTTTAAGCTGTTGTCTTTTACTTCGACTGGCTTGCCTCCTAAATATGCCATTCTACCGTTCGCATATATCCTTTCATCTTTTACACATATTTTAACACCATTTAGAGTGAATTTTAGTTCCGCATCAGTATTTTCTGGTTTTTTTAACCAAGCGACTACCGAATTCAAGGTATCTTGCAAACAATTGCACCACTCGTTTGGGCAGATTCTGGCTATGCTATCGTAAATTGCATCGAATTTTTTGCGCGGATTTATAATGATTTTTTTAATATCTTGCATAATTTGCTTAAATTCTTCATCATGTACAGAAATATCTTCGCCATTATTTACCTTTTGGCAGAGTAGTTTTGCAATATCTATTTTATAGTCAAGATGAACTTGGCTCATCGAAATACTTTTTACGCACGATTCTTCGCCTATTAGTATTAGTTCTCTTATATTTTGTTGCGAATCTTCTTGGCTTGCTTTTTTTAAATCTACATAAGCTTCCATTTTTCATCCCCCAATTGTATCACACTCCTATATTATACTACTTTTTTATCAAAAAGTCAATGAATTTTAAGTGCTTTATGTTAAATTTGTGTTAAATTTACCTTAAGAATAAAAATTTTAAAAAACTCTTGCATTTATTTTGTTGTTATTATATAATATAAATACGCTTCGGCGGAATGAATCCGCCTGCGCTTCTAAAGTTATTCGGATATTTTCGGCGACAAGCTGCCGAAAATCTGTTTTATACTATTTATATCAAGGTGGTGCAAAAAAATGATAGATATAATTTTAATTTTATTCTTTATTCTGTTTTTATTTAAAGGTTATAGGCGTGGGTTTATTGCTATGCTTTTAAACTTTGCAAGCTTAATTGTCGCCATACTTTCGGCATATTTATTCCACGGTGTAGTTGCCGATAAGTTTATGGCATCTGGCTTAGGCATAAGTTTAGAGCAAAAAGTGGCGGCTGTTATGCAAGGCTCTGACCCTAGCAAGTTCCAAACGCTATTACCTACAGAGCAAATTACGCAATCGCTTAGCCATACTATAGCTTATGGGATAGCCAACGCGCTTTCGATGGTATTAATATTTTTAGTTGTTTTAATTATTGCTAAAATAGTTTGCATATTCCTTAATTTTGCAATTAAAACTATACGTCTTGGGTTTATTAATAAATTGGCAGGCGTGTTATTAGGCGGTGTTAACGGATACATAGCTATCTACGTTGTTATAATGCTTTTGGCTGCGATTTCACCATTTAACACCTGGCTTGCGAATGGTATGAATAATTCTATAGTAGTTAAGATTATTCCTAATCCTTTTGATTTATTTATTGCTATAAGGGGAATAATAACCTAGACAAGGTTTTAGTTGTCGAATAACTTCAAAATACAAAGGATTGACTATTATGCAAGATAAGAATATGTTTAAAACCATAACCAAAACGCACTTTTTTTTAAGCCCGCTAACGCGTAAGACTGCCACGTATAACTCGCTATTAGCAGAAGTTTTGCGCCGCGCAACGCCATCATTCCCTACTACTAAAAAGCTAGAGAATAAGCTTCAGGAGTTGTATAGCGCAAAGATATCGTTTAGCACTTACAAGCGAGGCGAGACGCACGTTATAGCTGCCAGCCTAGAGCAGGTGGCGGACGAGTTTTTGCCCGAGCCTATAGCCGAAATTAGTGGTAATATACTAAACGAAGCGGTGTTTAATCAAACATCGTTTAACCATGAATATGTCGAGCAAGAGAAGGCTAATTTAAAGCTTCGCATAGCGGCTATTATAAATAACAAGGCGCAATATGCACAAAAAAGATGTATAGAAGAGATGTTCGGCGACAACCCTTATGCGATAAACTCTGATGGATATGCCGATATTATAGACGGGATTACACCCGAGGGACTGTATGACTATTACAAAAATACCTTTTTAAACCTGCCTTATGCTACTTTTACCTCGAACGACGAGACGGTATCGGTTATTCCTAACGATTTGCCACCGCTTAACTTCCCGATGCTTCCTATAGCTAAAGCAAAGAATATTACCGAAAAAGAAGATTTGAATCAGTCTAAGCTATCGATGGGGTTTACAACAGGAATCGGCTCGGACGAGGAGCATGATTACTTTATTTTAACTGTGTTTAACGCCATTTTTGGTGGCTCGCCATACTCTAAATTGTTTAATAATGTACGTGAGAAGCTATCGCTTGCTTATAGCGTATCTAGCCAAGTGGAGCGGTTTAAGGGTGCAATTTTTGTTAATGCCGGCATAGATGCAAACGGTTTTAAGCCCGCGTATGACGAGATTATTAAGCAACTAGACGAGATTAAAAATGGTAACTTTACCGAGTCGGAAATTTCGGCTGCAAAAGAAGGGATTACCAATAACTTAAAATCGATTTGTGATATGCAATTTGCTTATCAAGATTTTTTATTACGTCAGCATTTAGCTGGGCGTCCGACAGATGAACAGATAGAGCAAATTATTAATGGTGTAAACAACGTTACCAAAGATGAAATTTGCGATATAGCTAAAAGAATGCAGCTGCACACGGTATTCTTATTAGAAGGAAGTGTTTCTTAAGACACATTTATTTAAATCAATTAAGGAGACAAAATATATGCAATGGACTACTAAAACTAATGATAAATTAAAAGAGACGTTAATACATGGTGTGCATAAATCGGGGCTTAAAATTTACTTAATGCCTAAAAGTTTCAACAAAACTTATGCGATAATATCTACTAAATATGGCGCGGTAGACTTAACTTTTGCTACAAAAAACGCGGCAGAAAAAACTGTTCCACATGGTATTGCACACTTTTTAGAGCATAAATTATTCGAGCAACCAGGTGGGGGTAATGCTTTTGATTTATTTGCAACAACGGGGGCGTCTGCCAATGCGTTTACCTCGTTTTGCAACACAGCGTATTTATTCTCGGCAACTAGTAAGGTAAGCGATAACCTGCGTATTCTGCTTGATTTTGTGTTTACACCTTACTTTACCGACGAGAACATTAACAAAGAACAGGGCATTATAGCTCAAGAAATTAAAATGTACGATGACAACCCTAATTGGCGTGTATTTTTTAATCTGCTAGAGTGCTTATATGTTAACCATCCAATTAAAATTGATATCGCTGGGACGGTTGAATCTATTGCAAAGATAGATAAAGATTTGCTTTATCACTGCTACAATACTTTTTATAATCCTTATAATATGACGCTGTTTATTGCTGGGAATATATCTACAAGCGAGATTGAAAAGCTAGTAGACGAGTTAGTGCCGATGCCTGAGGATAATAGTTTAGTGCGCGCTAAAATTGACGAGCCAGACGAGATTGCCGAGATTAAAAAAGTTCAGCATTTAAGTGTTGCTACGCCCCTGTTTTTAATAGGCTTTAAGGATAATAATTTTGAAGATGATATTTTAAAGAAAGAGATAATAACCGATATTTTAATGGAGCTTATTTTTGGCAAGGGAAGCAAACTATACGAAGATTTATATTCTGCAGGGCTGATTAACGAAACGTTTGCTTGCGATTTTGATAGTGAACAAAGCTATGCGTTTGCAAGTGTTGGTGGCGAAAGCCCTAACCCCGACGAAGTACTTAATCAAATAAATAATTATCTTCCAAGTGCTAATATTGCCTCGGCAGATTTTGAGCGTGTCCGCAATATGTTAATTGGCGATTATCTGCGTAAGTATAACGATGTAGAAGATATCGGGCATGAGTTTATAGCGGCGTTAAACCGTGATGAGGATTATTTTTCGTATCTTGATGTTATAGATTCTATCACCATCGATGATATAAACCGACGAATGATTGAGCTGTTTAAGTCGCCTGCAATGTCGGTTATCTTGCCTAAAGAGTAAAGGTTGGAATAAATATGAACGCGATAGATAATTTAATTGTATTCCCCTACCTTAATTTGCACCTAAATGTGCCACCCATTGCTTTTGTAATAGGTGGCTTGCCTGTTCATTGGTATGGAATCATTATTGCAATATCGATTTTAGCCGCTATGGTTTTGGCGTTTTACTTAACTGGTGTGCAGGATAAGAACGAGGAAATCTCGGGCGATTTTTTATGTGACACCATACTTTTAGCTATCGTTTGCGCCATAATTGGGGCGCGCATTTACTATTGCATTTTTGCCTGGAGCGACTTTTCATCCTTTGCCGATGTTTTTAAAATTTGGCAGGGCGGGATAGCCATTTATGGCGGCATTATAGGTGGTGCGCTGGCGGTTGCGTATATGTGTCATCGGCATAAAAAACGTTTTTTGTTAATGGCGGATATTTTTGCACCATGCGTTGCTTTAGGTCAGGCAATAGGGCGTTGGGGTAACTTTTTTAATCACGAGGCGCATGGTGGATATACAACATCGCTCTTCCGTATGGAAATGGTAAACAATATGGGTAAATATGTGTGCGCGCATCCTACTTTTTTATACGAGAGTGTGTGGAATGCAATAGGTTGCGCGGGGCTTATAATGTTTGCTAAGTCTAAACTATATAAAAAGCGCGGCGAAATATTATTTATTTACATAATATGGTACGGAATCGGCAGGTTTTTAATAGAAGGCTTGCGTACCGATAGCCTATATTGGGGCGCCTTTAGAGTGTCACAAGTTTTGGCATTATCCTCGGCAATAGTGGCGCTTGGGTTGTTGGTTTGGAATAGGCTTAAATATAAATCCAATAAGTCTGTCTGATTCTTACATCCCCATTTTATCTAAATTTCGATATTGCAATGCTTCGGCTAAATGCTCAACTTTAATTTGGTCACTTTCGGATAAATCTGCAATGGTTCGAGCAACTTTTAACACTCTATCATGTGCGCGGGCGCTTAAGTTCATATCACTAAACGCCATGCGCATTATATTTTTGCAATCACTGTCTAGTTCGCAAAACTCTGCCAATAGCTTAGGCGTTAATTGCGAGTTAGAGTAGATTCCATACTCTTTGTATCTATCTAGTTGCTTTTTGCGCGCGGCATTAACACGCGCTCTAATTTCTGCCGATGTCTCTACCTTGGCGTTATCTTCAAAATCGTCATATTTAATGGCGGGGACTTCTATATGAATATCTATTCTATCTAGCAATGGTCCGCTGATTCTACCTTTATACTTAGCTATAGCTTGAGGCGTGCACTTGCAAATTTTATCGTGCGAGCCATAAAAGCCACAGGGGCAAGGGTTCATGCTAGCCACGAACAACATATTACAGGGGAAGGTTAAGGTGCCTGCCACGCGCGAGATGGTAACGCTGGCATCTTCTAAAGGCTGACGCATAACCTCTAACGTTTCGCGCTTAAACTCGGGCAGCTCGTCCATGAATAAAACGCCATTGTGCGCCAAACTAAGCTCGCCAGGGCGGACGTTGGTGCCGCCGCCGACTAACCCTGCGGTAGAAATTGTATGATGAGGGTTGCGGAAGGGACGTTGTTTAAATAGTGACATGTTAGATTTAAGCGTGCCTGCAATGCTATGAATTTTGGTAATCTCTAACGCTTCGTCGAAGGTAAGCTCGGGCAAAATGGTAGGGATTCGTTTGGCCAACATACTTTTACCACTGCCAGGGCTGCCTATCATTAGTATATTATGACCGCCAGAAACAGCAATCTCTATAGCGCGTTTGGCATCCCACTGACCTTTAACTTCCGAGAAATCTACACTATAATTAGGCGATACATTATTGATATCGTCTTCTGATAATTTGAAAATTTTTAGTTTATTCGATGTATTGTCTTTTGCATCGTCGGTGGTAAAATGGCGAACAACGCTGGCTAAATCGCTTGCGGGGTACACCTCTATACCTTTTACAATAGCTGCCTCTTTGGCGTTATCTTGCGGAACGATGACGCGTTTGAAACCATTGTTAAAGGCGGTAATTACCATTGGCAAAACGCCACGCACACCACGCAGACGACCGTCTAAAGCAAGCTCGCCAATTAGCACATAGCTATCGGTTGCATCGGCGGAAAAATCGCCATTTGCCGAAAGTAACGCGATGGATATGGCAAGGTCGTAGGTAGCGCCTTCTTTTTTTAAATCTGCCGGGGCAAGGTTAACGGTAATCTTTTTAACAGGGAACTCGATACCAGAATTGTTCATGGCGGTGCGGATTCGCTGCTTGCTCTCGTTTATAGCGGCATCGGGCAGCCCGACAATATCGAACCCCGTTAGCCCGAATGAAAGGTCTGCCTCAATTTCGATTATATTACCATCTAAGCCAGAAAGTGCGCAGCTATGTGTTTTAGAAATCAATTTAAACGCTCCTGTTGTGATTCATCTGTGATATTCGTGTTTTTATGTAAACTACATTGCGATAAAGTAATATATAATAAGTATTACGCCTAGGATTATTCGGTAATATCCAAAGGCCTTAAAGTCGTTACGTTGAATATAGCTAACCAAAAATTTTATAGCGATGACAGACACTATAAACGCGCTTATCATGCCTATGGCTAATATTGCAATCTCGGTAGATGTAAAAGCTAACCCAAATTTAAGTAGTTTTAGTGCGCTTGCACCTAGCATAACAGGAATCGCCAAGAAGAACGAGAACTCTGCCGCGACGGCGCGAGAGGTGCCGATGAGCACGGCGCCTAGTATTGTTGCGCCCGAGCGTGATGTGCCGGGGATAAGTGAGAGAAGCTGAAAGGCACCTATGGTTAGCGCGGTTTTATATGACAGGCTCTTAAAATCGGTTACCGTAAAATTGCGTTTTGCGTTGCGATTTTCTATAATTATAAACAGCACGCCATACAAAATTAGCATAATGGCGACGGTTTGGAAGTTGTAAAACAGTTGGTCGAGTAAATCGTCGAATAATAAACCGATAATGCCTGCCGGGATACATGCGATGATTACCTTTGCCCAAAGGGTAAGGGTATCGGTTTTTTGTACTTTTGTTTTAGTGGATGACCATGGATTAAGCTTGGTAAAGTATAACATTACAACTGCCAAAATTGCACCAAGCTGAATGACGACCAAAAACATCTCTTTAAATTGTGGGCTAACCGAAAGGTGGATAAATTGGTCGAGCAATATCATATGCCCTGTGCTACTAATAGGCAGCCACTCGGTTACTCCTTCGATTAATCCTAAAAATAAGGCTTTTAAACATTCGATAATCAGCATAAGCCACCTCTTTTTTAAAATTTTATCATAGCATAAAAAAATTGTCAAGCCCTTGACAAAGCTCTCTACTTAATGATATACTATGTTAGAAGAATTTTCTAAATGATAGTAAAAGTTCAGGAGGATATTTATGCAAGAGGCGATAATTGCTATATTAAATAGTTATGGGTATTTAGGCGTGTTTTTACTTATTATGATAGAAAATGTCTTCCCGCCGATTCCTTCTGAAGTTATACTTACCTTTGGCGGGTTTATGACGCATAGCACTAGAATGACCATGTGGGGCGTTGTAATTTGTGCTACTTTAGGCTCGGTTGCAGGCGCGGTTGTGCTTTACTTATTGGGTAGGTTTTTAAGTGTAGAGCGGTTAGAGCGGTTGTTCGATAGCAAGCTTGGTAAGATATTGCGTCTTAAAAAAGAAGATGTAAAAAGTGCCGAGAAGTGGTTTGTAAAACGTGGTAATAAAGCGGTGTTTTTTTGCCGATTTATACCTATTGTACGCAGCTTAATCTCGATACCTGCGGGCGTGGCTAAAATGAGGGTGCCGATGTTTTTATTGCTTACAACGGTGGGTACTTTTATTTGGAATGTTGTGCTGGTTTATCTAGGGCGTGTAACTGGTGACGCGTGGGACAGGATTGCTCATTATATTGATATATATTCCGAAATTACATTAATAATTTTAGCCGTTATATTTGTTATCTTAGCCGCTATATTTGTTAGTAAGCGGTTTAAAAATCAGCCAATCGAGTCAGTTAAAAAAATTCCGCTAGATAAAGACAAATTGGATAAAAATGGAAAATAATGTAAATTAATTTGGTTATGGGTATTGACTTTTTTGTAAAAATATTGTATAATGTTTTATAAGCATTTTACTAAAATTTAACAGGAGGCAATTTATGTTCTCTAAAAAAACTAAAGATACCAAAAAGAAGAAACGTAGTGCGGTTGTAACAATTGGCACTTTTATCGAGAAAAACACAACTATAACTGGCGATATCCTATCTACCTCTAGCATTAAAATTGATGGTAAGGTAAGTGGAAATATATCTACTGTAGCAGATTGTTTTATTGGCGAAAGTGGCTTAATTGCAGGGGATATTCGCGCTAAAGATGTTGTAAACAGTGGGTGTGTCCGTGGTAATATAGATGCTAACGAGACTATAACGCTTTCGTCAACGGGGCGTATAGATGGTGATATTAAGACGACTGGATTTATTGTAGATATTGGCTCGCATTTTTCGGGCAAGTGTACAATTATAGACGGTGATAAGGCGGTTAATGTTGGTGAATCATTGCCAGAAAACATAGCGTTAACAGAGGGCGCTCCTAAAAAAGAAGAGGCAAAGGTTAAAAAACCTGGAAGAATGAAGATGTTAGCGGCGCGTACTAAAAAAGTGATGCGTAAGGATAAACCTGTGGATAATTCGCCAAGTGCGCCTGAGCCTAAGTTTGAGGCGGTGGTGTCTACCACTAGCGACACAGGCGAGATGGTAGAGATAGGTAATTAAATTATGACAAAGTTAATTGATGAAAAAAATAACGGGGTAAAAAGTAATACTCCGCTTCATATTCAAGTAAAATCTACATCGCCACAAGATACCTTTAACCTGGGAGCTAAATTGGGCGGAATGCTTCTTAATGGCTTTAGCAGTGGCTTAGAGAGTAGCTTGGCGCGCGGCGAGGGGCAGGTTGTACTTTTGTATGGTGATTTAGGCGCGGGCAAGACCGAGCTGGTTAAGGGGATAGCCTCGGGCTTAGGGATTGACCCTGCCATTGTAAGCAGCCCTACCTTCTCGATTGTGAACGAGTATAAGGTGCCATGCGATAGCGATTCAGAGGATAATGCAATACAGGTAATGTATCATTTTGATTGCTACAGGATAGATGAAAATGCTTGGTTCGAGCAGGGGTTTGACGAGTATATAATGCCAAGTGCTATTAGTGTGCTAGAGTGGAGCGAGAATATAGTTGCGCATGAAGATTTATCGCAGCAAGATGTATTTAGCTCGTGCATTGCGATTAAAATAGGTGGCAATGGCGATGACCCGCGCGAGATTGATGTGCGCGTGGTAAATGGATAGAAAATTAAACAAATTGCCAGTCACGTCGGCAATTTGCACAAAATAACTTTAGAAGTGAAGGTGCGATTCACTCGCACCGGAACGCATTTGCGAAGCAAATATGTATAATCGAAAATCGGGGTGTGGCGCAGTTGGTAGCGTACCAGACTGGGGGTCTGGGGGCCGCAAGTTCAAGTCTTGTCACTCCGACCAAAACTTTGCCTGCGGCAAAGAGAAGAGCTTTGCCGTTAGGCAAAGAGATAAAAACTAAAAGTGAAGAGAGAAAAGTTAAGGAAGTTTTGCTAGCGCAAAACAATTAAAAGCAAAGTTTTGTACTTTTCACTTTTCACTTTTCTTTCTTCTCTTTTCACCAACTCAACTACTTCATTTCGTGCAACGCATGATACTTTGCCTCGCTCATATAACAATCTAAAAAACCTGGAAGCCGGTGGGTTGCGTTGGAACTGTTGCATCTGGCGTTACATTTACTTCGGGCAATGGTGCTTCGGCAACTTGCACATTGAGCGCGCCCTCTGCTTGCGCAAACTGTGGGTTAGTAATTTTGCGCATCTCGGATGGTGCATAGGCATACTCGCCCTCTGGCACATTAATCGGCATGACTATTTTTGTAACGCCCTCTTGAACCCCAATTGCCTTATACTTTTTAATTCTAAATATATCAAAAAATTTATCAGACTTTGCAAACTTAGCATGACGTTTTTTGGTGTGCCTTACTAACTCTATAATTTTAACGCTATCACCTGAAAAATTATAGTCAGTGATTTTATACATTTCTTTACACATGGCACGAATCTCTTCAAGTTCATCGCTAAACTGTTTAATTTTTGCGCGATAGTCTTTATTAAGCGATTCTTTAAGATAATTCATCAGCTTACGCATTGGCGTGGCATCTTTGCCAGAATATTCAAGTTCTTCTAACTCATCAAGTTTTTTGGAAATTAAATCATCGACTTTGCTGCCAAACTCATCCATTTTAACTTCTCTTTCACGGCGTAAGTCATAAAGCCCATTACTAATTACACGCTCATCGTAAAGTTGAGGGATTCTATCTATGCCGTTATCTTTAAATTTTTCTATTATTTTGTAATTCTCTCTATATGCACTTTGCCAAGCCTTTATAGCTTCTACGTTTATATCGTCTAAACTGTTAATATCTAAAATGGGAGGAAGAAGCTCTTTAATTTGCTTCATTGCCACTTTGTATGCCTCAAAGGCTGGCTGTAGGTAATTAAAGACCTCTATGCGACGGCGAGTATTAATAATCTCTTGCTCTAAACTTTTACGCGTCGCGGTGTTAAGCGGAATGCTCGCGCGCGCACTTTTAAGACGATCGAAATATTGCTCATGAAATTTTACGTTGTCGAAAAATATATTCTGAAAAACTATCGGAGCTGTGCCAACCACTTCTTTCAAGTATGGGGCGTATAGTTTTTCGATATTCTCGTGAGTTTTTACATCTAAAAGTTGACGCGTTTTAACAAACGTGTTATTTAGCTCAATTAGCCTATCTTCCGCCTCGCGATATAACAACGAGTATGAGCAACCGTTATGTTTTATTCTATCATATAAATCGACCGCTTCTTGAGCTTGAACATATAAGTTAATCGCCATTGTTGCATCTAAATATGCGCCAGCGTTTCGGTCTAGCAGAGTTAAATTTTCATCACCAAGCTTGACTACTCGTTTTGCATTTAAATCATCAAATACACCTTTAAATTTAATTTCGGCTGTTTCGGCTAAATCTTTTGCTTTTTCGGATAGTCTTATTGCCGCTTTATAATGGAATACATCGTCGTTTGTAAGCTGCTTTTTAAGCTGTGTATTGGTCTCTTTAATTTTAGTTAAAACTTCTTGGACTTTTTCAAATTGCTGATTAATATAGTCAATATCTTGTCTAAAATCGGCTTTAGTATTTAATATTTGTTGGATATTTTGCAGCTGTTGCAGGCTATCGTTTGCATCGATTGCATGTTGATTGCTTAAATTTTCGTAATAAACATGCCTACCTAAAGTTTCTGCCTCTTCGTAATCGGTCGGCGCCCACAATAGTTTATTGTTAACTTTCTCCATCCAACTTTTAACAGCGCGGCTTTCGTCTGGCATATCTAATAACATTAGCTTGCGCGCTAACACTCTTCCCTCGTCTTCGTTTTGCTTAGATATATCATCGACAGATTTTAAATCATCAAAATAAGTGACATAGTTTTGCGTGCCGTTATATGTGCCTAGTACAATTTCTTCAATTGCATTTACTATTGTATCTTCTTGCGCGATAAAATCTTCTAGTTGAGCAAGAATCTCGTTTTTTTCGTAATTAACCTTGGCTACTTCTACCGCGTCATTAAAACTTTTGGGCGTGTTTTTAATTTTTTGCATGACGGATTGAGATAACTCGTCCAACTTAGCTGCCTAATCTTTTAAATCATAATTCTTTGCCTCTTTAGCTAACGATTCTAGCTCTTTTTTAAAATCGGTTATAGTGCGAATTAAGTTAGTATACGCTTGATGATACACTGCCTCGGCATCTTCGCCTTGATAATCGTAGGCTTGGAAGGTTAGCTCAGTTATAGACTCATCGACTAATTTAATCTCGTCTGCTTTTTGCTTGACAATTTCGCGGATTGCTTCTTTTTTAGCCTCGTATTTTTCTTCATCACTATACTCGGTGAACATATTAATACCAGGGTCGATATAATCGGGGTTCTGGCGCGCATCCCATGCTTTATCGTAAATTGCCTTCTCGGTTTCGTCTAATAAATATTCCCCCGCTAAGCTTACGTTGGCAAACATTTGCGAATATTCATTACTAAGTGCCTCGTCGTTTTTGCTGGTGACAACATCTGGATGCCATTTTTTCCTTAACTTTTTATGTGCAGAGGTTATTTGTTCAATGGTTGCATCGCGATTTAAACCTAAAACTTGGTAATAATCTTGCCATTTAACTTCCCACTGTTTTTGTAGCATTTCCATAAGCTATCACCTACCTTGTTACATTTTTGGGCATGGGCGCAGGCTTAACACGCCCCGGGTTTTGGTCTAACTTCTCTTGCACTAATCGTGCTAGTTCTTTATCGTCTACCTCGGATATTTTGGTTAATATTTCATCTGTTACTTTGGGGCTATTAATTATTGCTTTGCATAAATTTCTTATAGTAGAATATGTATTTGCATTTTTAGCATAATCTAAAGCGATTGAAAGGACGCCTTCGGTTGTTTTATCGGATTCTATTGCCGCGCAGACAACCTCGCTAAAATAATGCTTAGCTGCTACCTTTAGCACCTCTTCGTCGGCATTATTGTGCTTTACGCAACTTAAAGATATATTTCTAGCGGAAGCTCTATCGTTATGCTCGGTTATATCGAATTTTTTAAGAAGCTGCATAAGGTGTTTAGGTTTAGCCTTATTATGCTCAGCTACTTGGGCAATGAAACTATAGAACAGGTGAGGAATGTCTATAATTTCGGTTAAACAATCATCATTGCAAGCGGGGCTGTTTAGCACTGCCGCACCAATAATATCCGATGAGCTTCTGCTGTTTATCTCTTTAAACCCGTGGCTCATCAAATGAACAAGCGATTTTTGCGTTGCATTAGGGTTTTGGGCTGCGGCTTCTAATATATATCTGTTGGAATACCCACCAAATTTAATTAGCAAGTCTTCGGTTGCTTTAGGGCTTTGGGCTATCTCTAGTAATAAATTACTATACTCTATCTTAGATGCCGCTTCTAATACTTCAACCGTTGCATTGGGGTTTTTAACTGCCTCTAACGGAACTAATTCTTTATACTTATTACTATCGTAATTTGTAGCCTTTTTAATTAAAGCTAACAGTGATGTAGTAGTAGCGTTAGGGTTTTTAGCGGCTGCCTCGTGCACTTTATAGTATTGATTTTCGCTTGCCGCAACCAAAACATTATTGGAGGCAGAGGGGTTCTCGGCAACTAACACGCCTAGCTTTATTGCGTTATCCTCACCGCCCCACTTTGAGCTTTTCTTTAATAGCTCAATTAAAATACGCTCGGGGACAATTTTTTGCGCGGCAATCTCTTGATACTTTGTCATTTTATTGTCTTGCATCATTTCGTCCATAGCTTCTACCGAAAGCATGTCGCTCTCGGGCATAAGCTCGCCAAAGTTTTTAAGTGGCGCAGCGCCTATTGTACCATTGCGTTTTTGATACTCGGCATCGTAAATTGGCTTTAAAATACTATTGTTTAAAACCTTAATAGCCTCAAGTTTTGGCTCCATAAAGGCTTCATCTTCGCCAAACATTACTTCGATATCTTTTATGCGCATGGTTACTTCGTCGTCGGTTGCAAAAGGTGGAATTAGTAGCACATCGTAATAATCCTGCCAATTATCTTCCCATGGGTTAGGCATTATCTTCCGCCTCCCTCCAGCATAAGCATTTTACTTCTTACTCCGTCGCTCCAGCTTGCATCTACTGTGCCATTTAGCCTTAGTTGACGCACAACACCGGTTATAGCTTTAAAGTTCTCGGTTAAGCCGCCACGTTTTTTAGAATAATTCTCTGCCATTTTAGGGTCGACTCCTAAATCGGGCGCCCAATCTTTAGCACGAGTTGTGCCTGCACCTAGCAGAATAAACTCCCAGCCGTCTAGCTTTTTAGCCTCGATTAACTTTTTAATTTGAGACTCGGTGTATCGGTTAGAATGCTCGCCGTCCCTACCGCCATCTGTTATAATGGCAAATACTACTTTATTAGTTTTAAAGTTATTATCTTCTGCCGCCAGGCTTTTTTCCATCTTTTTAATGGTATCGCCGGTGGTATCGTAAAGGGCGGTGCCGCCACCATCTAAATCTACATTAATATCGCTTAAGGTAGATACATGCTGACGATAGCAATGGGTTCTTGAATCATTAGCAAACGATATAACGCTAACCTGAGTATCTTTACCACGCTCGGCATCAATTAAATAATCTATACCGTCGTTAATCTCTTTTTCTACACTTTCGCGGCTAGAATCCGAGAACATGCTTGTGCTTCGGTCTACAACTATAACTAACTCTACTTTAGCGCGCATTTTACTTGCTACGTCGTCTTGCTTTTTAGTTGCCTCGCTATTTATTTTAGAATGGATTTTATCCTCTACATTTACACCTGCAACATTAGTCGGGACGGTTGAGCGTTGAAGCTCTGCCAATTTAGAGCCTACGCCAAAACTTGCTAATGCGGTAGAGGTTTGCTTGGGCTGTTTATTATTGGCGCTTGCTTGATTACCTTGGCTTGCTGAATTACCTTTTTGTGCTGCACGAAGTTTTTCTAACGCGCTTAATGGTTTATTATTTTCCATGATTAAATCTCTCCCCTGATTTATTAAGCATATCTTTTACTTGAGTATCGCCATTGTTATATAATCCTTTATTATTTATGTATTCCGCAACACTTTTTGGAACAAGCGTTAAATCGCCTTTTCGTACCATAGTAGACGAGATATCGTTTGAAACGCCTGGTAATGTGACCACTTTTGTGTTATATTTATCTTGCATGTCGATAATTTGCTTGTAGATGTCGTTGTTATCCGTCCCCGGGCGCTGGAAAACTACAAAGTTAGTGGTTTGTGCAAGCTTTTCGCCATCTATATATTTAAGGATATCTTTAAAAGAATCGGCTCCGCAAATGTAATGCAGGTTAGCATTAGGGTAATCTTGCTTAAGCTGGTTTATGGTATCGATAGTATACGATGCGCCTGCGCGAGAAGTCTCGATTGTAGAAACCTCGAAATCGGGGGTGTCTTGCGTGGCAAGGCGTGCCATTGCTACTCTATCATCTGCGCTGGCGATATTAGTCTTCCATGGTGCAACGCCGCTGGGGATAAAGATGATTTTATCTAGCCCCAAAGTGTTTTTAGCTTTATCGGCAATAATTAAATGCCCGTTAGTGATAGGGTTAAATGTGCCGCCTAAAATACCTATTTTTTGCTTGGGTTGAGTAGTTTTTGGCTGCATCTCTTTACCTACATGCTGTTCTTTTTGTTGTTCTTTGCTTCTATTTTCGCCACGTAAATCTAGGTCTAAATCTGCTACATTTTTACCATAATAATCGTTGGCAATTGCTTCGTTATAGTGCAATCTTTTAGCTACACTTTCCACACGAGCCTTTTTTATTGCCTCGTAACCCAAGCTCATAAAATCTTTTTCTAGCGTTAGCAATAGCTCGGCAGTTGCAGGATGAAGCAGCCAAACATTACGGTCTAACGCGCTTTTAGTATGCTCATAAGGCATGCTAGGTGTCCATTCATCTTTTTTATAAATCTTGCCGGCGCCTATATGGTCGCACACCATCTCGCGCACATATTCAACAGGCATTTTAATTGGAGTCCCTTTAAAGTTTGTATTTATCCAATATTCCCAATGATGAGGGTTATGCCCATGATGATGAAGTTCTATGGTAGAATATAATTTATCTTTGCGCTCTTCAAAAACAGGCGAACTTTTGCCGCCTTGATAATACCTTGCAGATGTGAAAAATTCTGCAGGGCTAAACTTGCTCATATCGTGCATAATACCTTGCCAATATAATCCGCATGCAAAGCAAGCTTTTGTTACTTGCATTTTATGCTTGGCGACAGTTTTAAAATGCCCTATCATATTTTCGAGCGTTAGTTTTGGTTGATCCATTTAGATTCCCTTCTTAGCAATTATATTCTCTGATTGATTATTGGCAACTTCTGAGGGTTTTAAGTTGCCAGCTCGAAGAGCTTGAAGTGGAGTTCTACCCTCTAATTTATTTATAGTAACCTCGCATGCTTTGGGGTTAATATCGCAGCCGATGAACTTTCGGTTTAAATTTTTGGCGATAACCGCGGTGGTGCCGCCGCCTAAAAAGAAATCTGCTACAATATCGCCCTCGTTACTACTTGTAGAAATTATGCGTTCTAAAACGCTATCTGGTTTAGGTGTGTCGTAGCTTCCGCCTGCAATTGTTCGGCTGTAAGCATCTAGCATCTCGGGCTCGTCCCATAAATTGCCTTGAGCTTTAACGTTAGAAACGCGATATGGCAAGCCGTTTATAATTTGAACTTCGCCTTTGTCTTGCATAGCTTTAAGTTGCTGATGATTGACCAGCCAATGCTTGTTTGGCGCGCCTAAATCTATACCCATGCGCTGGTCACTTCTGCCATCAAATATACCATCTTCAAACAATGCCACCGTTTGAGTTTCGGTAGAGATTTGCTCGTTAAACACAAAATTGCGCGGGTTTTTAACGTAGTAAAGAATAGAATCTATTTGCGAATCGAAGTTAGAGTAGAAGCCCCGCTCGTTACTATGTTTGCGATATATTCTGTTGCGAAAGCAATCGCCGCCGAACACATCGTCCATTAGAATACGCATGTAGGAATCTAACCGCCAATTGCAATGTATGTAGATAGAGCCATTAGGCGATAAAACCCGCTTCATCTCTTGTATTCTAGGGCGATACCATTCTACCGCCTCGTTGGGCGAGCCTAGGTTGTCGTTGTAATCGGTAAACTTTTTACCGGTGTTATATAGGATATCAGAATATATTAAGTTAACGCTATCATCTGGCAAACTTTCTAATAAATCGATATTATCGCAATTATGTATATTAATGTTGTTTTTATTGTAGACTTGCATGCTTGTTTTCTCCCCCTCGTCGCAACTGCTACACTCTGCTTGTTTTTGCCAAATACGCAAAAACCTCGCTTTGTTCCGCGTTGCTCCTCTTATCCCAAAAAGTAAAACCAACTTTTTGGGAACCCTTTGCGTTTAAGCCTTTCCGCTTCGTGACATCCTTTACTTAACCATTAATTCTAATTCTTTAAAGTATCTTAATTTTTGTTCGACTATTACCGAGATGTTGTTATCTGTTTTACCGTCGTTGCTTTTAAAATCGTTTAATCTGCTAGATATTTTAGGAACTATTACCTCGCTTGGTTTACTATCGTCCCACGATTTATATAAATCGCCATCGGTACGAAGTGCAACATAGCGATTATCTGCTGCCATGCAATTATCGTCCCAGCGTACAGAAAGCTGAAATGTAGTCACTGGGCAAGTAATCTCTTGCTTTAACCTATTGCAAGTTTCAATATCGCAACTATGCTCTTTAACCCATTGGCTTTGAGGGGTTGTTTGCGCATCGTCGACGTGCAATGTTTTAAACGTAATTTGAGGTGGTATAAACCCGCTCTCACTCATTAATTGCCTAAAAGAATAACCGTTAAACGCATCGGTAAGGATAATAACAAACCTATCGATATTTGCAGCCGTAAGCTTTAAACTGCCTAGCTGGTCAGGATTATCGATAGAACGCGATACAACGTCGAACTCTCTTGCTATATCGTTTGGTACGCTATGGAAACGCGTTTGTAGCTCTATTTTTGTTTTAGGGTTTTTAACTTCTTTTAACAATTTAACAATGTCTTTTAAAGTTTCAGGCTCTTGCATTGGCTCGGCTGTGCCTGTAACTATAATGGTATCCCAATCGTGAGTTTCAAAGTTTTGCTTAAGCTTGGCTATGTACTCGTCACGATTCTCGCGATATAAATCTTTAAACTTATTGCCATGTTGATGTGCGCTGGCAATACAATATGGGCATTGCATTTTACAATTCCCACAAATTGGTGTAATTACTTGTAAGTTCATACTATAAATCCTCCCCCTGATTTTACTTAACTACTTACGAATAAAATATTCCTTTTACACTTGGTTTGGTTGCCTCTTTTATTGGTTGATTAATGGTTTGCTCTATACGTTCTAGAACTTTTTTAATGGTGCCTAGGCTGGCATCGGTTGGCATGCGCAGGTCTCCCCTTGGAGATAACGAGACGGTACCTATTTTAGGGCCGTCGGGCATGCAATTGCGCTTAAACTGTTGCGTTGCAAAACGATACTCGAACTTAGAAAGCCATTTAAATATAGTTTGTTTGTCGTAATTTCCTTCAAAGCTATCGCATGCTAGGTTAAAGGTGGTTGCAATATCCTCACCCAAGCGCACGCGATGATACAAAAAGTAATCGTGAAGTTCGTAAGGCCCAACGGTATCCTCGGTAATTTGCGCAATGGTACCATCGGCATTTGGCGGAAGCAGCTCGGGGCTGACGGGTGTGGCGCAAATATCGCGCAGGATATCATTATTCTCTTCGTCTGCCACGGTGCTAACCAAAAAGCGAACAAGTGTTTTAGGAACAGATGCGTTGACCGAATAATTACTTAAATGGTCGCCGCCATAGGTATCCCACCCTAGGGCAATCTCAGATAAATCGCCCGTGCCAATTACCATACCGCCCATTTTATTGGCTAGGTCGAATAACACTTGAGTGCGCTCTCTTGCTTGGGCGTTTTCGTAAGTGACATCGTGCGTGTTAGGGTCTTGACCGATATCTTTAAAATGTTGCATAACGCTATCTTTAATATCTATAGTTAAAAGTGTGGCACCTGCATTAGTGGCAAGCTCTACCGCGTTATTTTTAGTGCGGTTGGTAGTGCCAAAGCCCGGCATGGTAACGGCAACTAGGTTCTCGGGCGGTAAGTTTAACTTTTTTAATGCCTTTTGCATTACAATAAAGGCAAGTGTGCTATCTAGCCCGCCAGATAATCCTACCACTATTTTTTTAATGCCGCTGGCTTTCATGCGCTGAGCTAAGGCGGTAGATTGAATCTCTAAAATCTCGTCACAACGCTCTTTACGCTTAGACTCGTTTTGTGGAACGAAGGGAGTTTTAGAGTATTTGCGCATTAGTTTAGTTGGAATTTTATCGGGTAATTTAACGTCGATGTTTCTCATATCAGAAATATTAGTCATGCTCATGTTACGACGTCGGAAGTTATTTAGCAGACGAATATTAATATCGGCACAGGTAATATTAGATGTTAAATCGAAGCGTTTATTCTCGGCAATTAGGCTGCCATTCTCGGATATTAAGCTATGCCCGCCAAAGACTAAATCGGCTGAGCTTTCGGTTGCACCGGCTGAACAATACACATACGCGCCTATTTGCCTACCGCTTGCCGAGTTAACCAACTGCTTGCGATAATTTGCCTTACCAATAATCTCGTTACTTGCAGATAGGTTTAAAATAACATTCGCGCCATTCTCGGCTAAAGCATTAGCTGGTGGGTTAGGAACCCAGGCATCCTCGCAAATTTCGATACCGAACTTTGCAAAATCGTCGCCAAAGATTATATCGGTGCCGAAAGGGATTTTCTCACCAAATAGGTTTACTTCGGTATCTTTATTATCTTTACTTGAGGCAAAATATCGTTTATCGTAAAACTCGCCATAGTTAGGCAGATGAGTTTTAGGGATAATGCACTTAATTGCGCCATCTGCCAATACAACTGCGCAATTAAACAGCTTGTTTTTATGACGGATAGGTGCGCCCACCACTAGCGGAGGCTTATTGTATGTTGCGCTCATTAAATCTTTAAGGGCAGCGTTAGACTCGTTTATTAGGGTGTCGTCACCGAATAAATCGCCACACGTGTAGCCTGTAAGCGAAAGCTCGGGCGTTAGCACAAGGGCAGGCTGATTCTCGGCAATTGCCTTATTATATTGAGTTTTAATCTCTTGCGCGTTTGCCCATGGGTCGGCAATTTTAACCTCGGGGGTTATTGTTGCAACGCGCATGAAACCTAAATCTTTGATGTTGTCCATGTTTGACACCTCGTTTTTTTATCGGCTAATTTCCATTCTAACTGGCTTAACTTTTGTTGCTTGTTTTGGAAGCAAAATGAAATCGTCGCTTAGAACATCGCCTTCTTTGGAATGCGCGATTACTTGCTTTTGCAAATTATAAAGTTTATTAGATATATTATGCGTAATTTTAGGCTCACCGTTTACTATGCGATACTCATCATGCAGTTTGTTTTGTTCTGCTAAGCAATAAGCGCGTACGTCTCTAGATTCAGGGATATCATAAACTAACTCTCCCTTGCGATAGATAGGCACAAATAGTGGCTCAATCGCAGAAACATTTTTATCGGTTAGCACCTTGCTATTATTAGGATTTTCCGGGTCGTATAATGTATCTATAGATTTAATCGTCGGTACGCCCTCGCTATCTAGGTTAGTATAATGCGTCATAATTTTTCCGTCGTTGTTGTAAATTCTATAGGGCTGGAATATACCTGGAAGCGTTGCTTTAGACACATATTCCGAAGCTTTTGCGCTGGCATAAAGCACACCTGGCACGCGTTCTACCGCTGTGATTTTGCAGACAGAGCTGATATCGCCTTTATTATCTACAGTTGCCGCGCCAGAGCCTATAGCGTCGATAGGTGCGCCTAAACTTTCTATTTGAACTATTTTGTTGTAAGTTACATCATTAGAATCTACAATTTTAGTGGATTGCAAGCCATTTTCGTCCAGAATTTTACGTAATTCGTTAGAAATATTAATAGAGTCGCCACTATCAATTCTAACCGAACCAAGTTTATATCCGAGAGGCTCTAAAACCTCTTTTTGGACGCGCAATAACGCTGGTATTCCTTCTTTAAATGTGCTATAGGTATCGACCAAAAAGCTACAGATAGGGTCTACTTTTTCACCTGTTCGCTCGGCTAACTCTTCGGTAGATTCTATATCAGCAAGTACCTTGCTTTTAAAGGCATCATAACTTGTTCCAAAAAATTGTATAAGTAAATGCCCCATAGTACCAAAGGCAGGGATAGAACGGAACATTGCACCAGCACGCTCCCACGAAACTTGGTCGAACCCGCCGATATACGCTGCGCGTTCGCCCCATGGTGCGCTATCTAACGTGGCAAAGCGGCGTGCGCTATTGGCGGTGAACTTTTGCTTGCCCTTGCTTGCGTAAACCATGTGCGATGCGTTAGTTGCTATAATAGAAAGCGCATCGTATGGATTATTTGCCATTTGCTCTATTAAGGTTGCTTGCCATGCAGGGCCAGAGATTCGCATCAATGGATTATTCTTAAAACTTATGGTACCTTCGGGCATAGCATCGATATTTAGTTTATTTAGCTGTTTAAAGTTGCAGATTTTATCGATAGTCTCGTTTTTAATGGGTAGATGTTTTAAGTAATCGATATCATCTTGAGTAGGCTCAAAATTCGCTAACAGGTGAATCATGTACCTTAAGCCGCCTGTGACATTATAGGTGCTACCAGGTGCGTTTTTGCGCGCAGTTACGTAAAAGTGTGCTTGCCTATCGCCCAGACCGCTGGCTATCATGGCATTTGCCATAAGAAGGTTGTATCGGTCAAAATTAAGTTTGCTATCGTGAACTTTTTCCATTTGCTTTCCCCTACTTTTTTATTATTTCCTGAACTTTAGTTGGTGTCTTTTGACTTTTTGCCTTAGCTTTATCGAACAATGCAACATCGTCGCCTGTGATTACTTTTAGCTTAGGCTCGGCGCCTGTTACCTCTACACCCCAAGGTTTATATGCCTCTTTTGCAATTACATCATCTTGTAGTGTTACACCTGTGGTTAAATCACGGTTCACCTTTAAATGAGCATTTGGGAAGTAAGAATGAACAGAAGATATATTATGGATTACGCAATGTCCACTATATAATCCGCAAAACTCTACATCTTTAACTTGTTCTTTACCACCTGCACGAACCGACATAATAGCAGGCAAGTGGCGGCTGCCTAAAGTTTCTTTATCTAAATAAATTACTTTTTGACCGTTAACAAGAGATTTTATATTATTAACGTTATCAACCGAAAAATTAGGATTTAGAACATCAAATGCTTCGTCTAGCTCTTCGGTTGTAAAAGGTTCTATTCCTTTAACAAAAGGCTTAAACTCATCAATTAGCCGGTATCCTGGAGTGTCTTTTTCGCAATGGATAAATGGAATGTTCTTACCCTCGGCACTTTGCAAATAAGTACTTGCCATGTGTGCATCGCCTGTAAAAACTACAACGGTGTCAGGGTCTTTCATTGCTTCTTCTATACGCTTTTTAACATTTGGCATAATCTCTTTTTGAGTCTCATGCCCTACCGCTGGCAATTTGCCATCGTAAAAATCTACTTGATAATCTACTACAATTAAAAAATTCATGTTTTTTGTTCCCCTTTTATTCTTTATTATATATAGTTTTTTGTTATTATATCACAGCTTACAATAATAGTCAAGTTTTGGAGCTGCAAAGTCTGAGTTTTTACTCTTATACCTATCCAACATACCCTTTACCTGTTTAAACACTTCGTCTGGGTTATCTGCAATTACTTTGCACCAGGCTGCGTACTCGTGACCTCTGCCGCCATAAGGCTCTAATATCGGGCGAGTTTTGCGTGTGCTCGATTGCATTCGCACATAGTACAAAGGCGCGCCATCGTAATTAGGGTCGTATATATCTTTCTCGAACGGTCCGCAGGATAGAATGGCAAGGTCGGTATTTGCTTCACTTTTATAATACTTCATCATGCCTTTAACCGCCTCAAAATCTACTTCGCAATTTATTACATCGTTTATTGAACAATGCGAATATGATATACCATCGCCTAAATCGGTAGAGTTTTTAAGCAAAACATCTAGCAATTTTTGCTCGCCAGGCGTGCGATAGTTATAGTTAGCTGTTATCGCGTCTAAATTATCGCAAATATTGCCTAACTCGCGGATATATTTGCGCGTGTTATCGGTTGACTTGCCTGTTTGACCCATTTGAGAATCGCTAACTAAACCCACCAGAATATTATTAGCCGCCGCTTGCTTAGGTATTATCGCCACTGTTTTACACATCTCGTACAAAACCTCGGCGGCGGAGCTTCTATCTATCACGCAATTTTGCTGACAGGTGTTAGAGTTATACAAATGATGGTCGAAGCACAAAGTTTTTGCGCCATTGCTAACGTACTTATCGTAAAGCTGCTTAGCAATTGGCGCAAGGTGTTCGTAAGAACCGTCTACAATTACGCATAAATCAGCATTTTGGCTCGGTATTTCGTTGTCATCGGGCGTACGGTCGATAACATCTAAAGTTTTATTATACTCGCCACCTGGCAAGCATACATAAGCATTTTTACCCATTTGTTGGCACAACGCTTTTAAACCATAGGCAGAACCTAAACAATCGCCATCTACACCTTCGTGCATAAATATGGCGATATTCTGGGCATTATTTAATACGCTATGTGCTGCGCGATACTTCATTCGCTCACTTAGCGTAATTTGCGCTGGTCTGTTTGCGTCGATTAACATTTCTGTAAGCTCCCCCATTGTGTTGCTGAATTATTTAGTAATTATTTTATGTTGTATTAAAGGCTCGGTAGAATTTGGGTCAATGTTTCGTAAATAAGCTGCCTCTTCTATTGCCTTTTTCATGGTAGATTTATTGGCAGTGCCTTTTATTCTGCTGTTACCTTTTAATAAACGCTTTGTATTATTAGCCTCAGACCTAGAATGAGCATATTCGTACTCGTAAGCCTCTGGCGAAACAGATTTAAACGTGCGTGTCATAATATTTCGTAGTATAATATTACCTCTTGGAACAATCAGCGAATCGCCATTTTTAAGGTTAATTTGAAACTTTGTGCTGGCTGGATATGGATACACTTGGTATTGATTACCCTTAACATCGCTAACTATTGTTTGCCAAGCGCATGCTACGCCTTCTTCTGTTTCTATAAAATCGAATGATGATTCGTCGAAAGTTTTAATCCAGCTTTTTCTAGTTTTAGGAGGCTGGTCTGCTTTTTTAGAAGGCAATATTAGCTTAGAACTACCTTTTGTAGATTCATCTTTATTATTAAACAACTTGTTAAGGATACCTTTTATACCCTTATTCTCTGTTTCTGTACTTTTAATGCTCATTTTGTTCTCCCCTTTGGAATCCTTTTAAATCTTTATAGGATTTTAAAAACCTCTTGCTATATTTTAAAATTTTTTATATTAAGACGGACATTAGATAACACATTGTTATAGCTAATATCCGAACTACCTTTATAGTTCAAATTAAAATCTACCGATGAGACGGACATTAATTCCGAAGTTTCGATATCTTGCAGGACGACGCCGTCCATTGGTACATATAATACATCACCATTTTTAAGGTTGATTGTGCTATCTTTTTCAAAAGTATTAATCGCCATTTTAAACTTTTTGCCGTTGTAAAGCGTGGCATAACTATTTTGGTAGCTGCCTGGCGCAACTTCTTTAATAAAAATTAAAGAATCTTCGGTTAGTTCATTTTTTTTAGTTTTAGATTCGTGGCGAATTTCTTTGAAAACATCACTAAAGTTCATACGATTATACCCCCTCGTTAGGGTGTTAGTGGTCATGTAGTTTAACTTTATTTGGCTTAAATTTATGTACATCATGCTTTATCAACCCATTCTTCGTCCGCCGCCGCCGCCACCGCCGCCTTGTTCCAAGGATTTTTTTAACTTAGCACGTTCTAACGCCTCGTTTTTAGCTTTCTCGGCTTCCATTGTGGCTCTAACAGATTCTGCATACGAAAGCACTTTAATCCTTACACCACCGCGCGCCATTATTTGAGTGCGCTTGTAATTAGTGTTTAGTTCATCTAGTGTAACCGCCCTTAACTCGCCTGTTTGCTCGTTGTATAAGGCGACGCTATCTTTAGGAACAACCACGCTTTTGCCATTTTTTAAATTAATTTTCGTGTTTTTAAAGAATCGATAGCTCGATTCCATAAACTGGTTATTGTCTTTATCGGTTGCAATATTAATATGGTAGGTTGCGCCTTCGTGCTGATACATAAAGTTTAGAGCGCCTGCATCTATAACCGCTTCCACAGGGATAGCGTCTGCTTTTGTGGCTTTTTGCGCGTTGCCTTGATTGTTCTTGCGCATTTGACTTAAAATGTCTTTTATGTTTTTCATGTTGCTTTTCCCCTTTTAATTCGTGTGTATTAATACTTTATTATATCCTTACTTACCCCAAGGTTGTATCCTAGGCATGTCCGAGTTTGCACCAACTTGAGGCATTTGCCTATCACATTTTGGCACATTTAAGCCGGTAATTTTTTCTGCATAGTTATGGATTAAATCATACAAATCCGATTTTCCCATTTTATCTAAAGCCTTAGCAAGCTCGGTATATGGTATGCCGTTATATGCTTTTGCGCTAGCTTTTTTAGCCAATAGGCGTGGAAGCTCGCGGTTGACACTTTTATATAAATAATCAACAACACTGTTTTGGAATGACACGTTATCGGCTAGTTCTTGCATAGCCTCGTGCGGACGAGTGATATCGCGGACAGCTTTAAGCGATTGGTATGGGCTTTCAGACGGGTCAGACACCGCCCTAGCCTTGGCTTCATCGTAATTTCTTAACGCTTGCTTTGATTCATCAGAAAGTTTGATAGCTTTAAGAGCTTTAACCTCGCCACGTTCAGCGAACAGAACTTTAAAGGCCATGTTCGGGTCGTGCTCTTTTGAGTTGGCGGTTATAATATCCTTTGCATTGGTCGAGTTCTCGATATTCTTCTTTTTAGCGTTCTCGCTTTTATTGACTATATTTATTTGACGTTTTTTACTATTTTGTTTGCCGTTTTGCTTGGTATGGCTTAACAAAACGTAATTGTTCAATTTTTTATTAGGGACTACTTGTATTTCTATCCTGCCTTTAAAAGTTCGACATCTTAAAATACTACCTTGAACACTGGTGCGAATCATTTTTAAAGCCTTAGATTTAGGCAAGGTGGTAGAAATAATCTCGCCATAGGGTGGCAAGTTTTGGCTTAGTCTATCGCGTGTGCCGGCAGACTGTTCGTCGATTTCGCACCATTTATCGTCTTTAGTGACTGGGCGAATATCAAAGTGTTTATCTTGGTTTTTTAAGTAGTCTTGGATATTCATATTATCAACTCTTTTTTAACTTTCATTTTAATTCATTGTGTATTTAAAATTGAATTACGTCATGCCGGACTTGTTCCGGCATCTATACGCAAACTTTAAATGCCAGCAGTCTATTATAACATAGTGTATAGATTGCGGGTCGGAGCCCGCAATGACAATATAATAGTACTTACTTCTACTATTATACCACGTTTTTTGTTAAATTTCAAGTGTTTTTTGGTGTTTTATGTTAAATTTGTGTTAAGTTTTTGTTAAAAAATCAATAAGTTTTACAGAATTGGATTGACGATTATTGAAAAAATATGTATAATTATAGTGGTAGGACATTAAGGGGATATAAAAAGCTGAAAAAAAGACGGTTGCTTCCTTGTATAACAGCAAGGGGGTGGTGTGATGAAAAAGATGATAGTTGCAATTGCAATATTTCTTTTTATAACACTAGCCTTTATTACTAGAGCACAGTAATTTAGGGTAAAAAAACAGCCGTCGAACCTTTGGGAAGACGACGACTGTAAATAACGGTAAAAATCTTTCGAGGAAGCTAACCGTTTTTGAAACGGCTATCCCCTTTTGTTACTACCTTTATATTTTCATTATACAATATATTTTACCTTTTGTCAAGTGTTTTATACCTTTTTAAAAGTTTAAAAATTGAAACTTAAAATTATCTAGTTAATGGGGTTGGTGGCGGATTACCGTTTGCAGAACTCTTTCGCATGTTGTTCAATTTATTAGCAAGAGATTTTAGATTATCAGCAAAAGATTCTAGAGTTTCCAGAGATTCTCTTGAAATTTTTTGCGGTTTAACTTTATATGGAAAAACATAGGTTGATTCATAGTTTAGCGGTTGTTTTATATCTGGCAATGCATTTTCTAAAAAGTCTTTAACATTATTCAAAATCTTATCCTGCTCACCAGGATCTAATTCTGATAGAGAATTTGAGAAATATTGTTTTTGCTTGGAACCAAAAAGGGTATAAACATCTATACCATCTTCGAATATCGTAACACATGGTTTATGTATTTCTGATACATATACAATCGTATAATCACCTATACTCACACTTGGAGTCCATAATTAAAATAACTAATCTCCATACCATTTTTTGTTTTCAATCTCATAGAATAAGTTGGGTTTTTGATATTATTTTCCTTCTTAAATTCTAAAGCTTGCTTTTTTACTTCGTCGAATATTTGTTTCTTTAGTTCTGAAATTTCGGTTTCTATAGACATTTTGATGCACCCCTTTTAGGTTTGAAAATAATTTTACACCTATCTTATAATCCTATTATACCATAAACGTTCCGTTTAATCGAATATTACTACTATAGTTAGATTAATTTGGAACACAAATGGATTTTTTATACTTACTTCTATTATTATACCACGTTTTTTGTCAAATTTCAAGTGTTTTTTGATGTTTTATGTTAAATTTGTGTTAAGTTTTTGTTAATTAATTGATTTAAGAAATTGGTTGAAATTTCTCCATATAAAAAAAGTTCGCTCCATAAAGGTGCGAACTTTTAGTTTGTTCCGGCAACGTTCTATCTTCCCGATGGCAAAGCCATAAGTATTTTCGACGTAAATGAGCTTAACTTCTGTGTTCGAGATGGGAACAGGTGGGACCTCATTGCTATAATCACCGGATATGAATAATGTATTTGCTTAAAAAAGCAAGCATTATTCGGTATATACAATTTGCACAAAGGTGCAAATTACATAAACAACAGCGGTAAAAGAAAACTAAATACCTACTTACAAAAGATAATTAAAGTCGTTAGAGTTATATTAAAGCGTTAATTACATAAAAACTTTATCGTTTAAGCTAGTTTTGCGCAAATACATGCACATATAGCTTTTAGATTAAGCCCTCGATCTATTAGTATTGGTCAGCTAAACACCTCGCGGTGCTTACACCTCCAACCTATCAACCTCATAGTCTATAAGGGATCTTACTTAGTTTAACTAATGGGAAATCTAATCTTAAGGGGGGCTTCACGCTTAGATGCCTTCAGCGTTTATCCCTTCCGAACGTAACTACCCAGCTGTGCCATTGGCATGACAACTGGT
>JAISIR010000017.1 GCA_031261985.1 Clostridiales bacterium
TAATAAAGGGGAGTGGGATTCCTGTAACTGGCATAATCCCTAGGCACATTAAAATATTCTCCGCCGTGTGGCAAAATAGATAGGCGGATACGCCAATTGTCATAATAAATACAAGGCGAGATTTTGCGTGCGTGGCTAAATATATACACCTTAAAATTATAGCGATTAGTAAAAATAGTACCACTATACAGCCTATCAAGCCTAGCTCTTCGCCTACTACTGCGTAAATCATATCGGTTTGTTTTTCTGGCAAGAATCCAAATTGCGTAAGTGGGCCATTAAATAATTGCCTACCAAAAATTTGACCGCTACCAATAGCCATTTTAGATTGTGAAACTTGGTACGCGCCAGACGAAAGGGAAGACTCGGGGTTTAAAAACGAAAGGATTCGGTTGCGTTGGATATCGTTTAGTATAAAAAAGTACATAATTGGGCTAAAAATTGCGCCTGCGCCTGCGGCATAGGCTAAATAACGCCAATTAATACCTGCGGCAAATACCATTACAATAAAGATAAATACAAACACCATCGCAGTGCCATAATCGGGCTGGAGTAAAATTAAACCGATGGGGATGGCGGCGTGGAGCAGTAAAAATCCTATGTTTTTAATGTAATTGATGTCGTTGCCTATGTTCTCGATATGCTTGGCTAAAGTAACTATAAAGGCTACTTTTACAAGTTCGGATGGCTGGATGCTAAATAACCCAAAATCGAACCAACCTGTCGTGCCGGTTTCGCTTCCGCCTATTCCTACAATTAAAACTGCAATTAAAAGGGTAACCGATATTATAGCTAGCCATTTGCTAAAATTGGCGATGTTCTCGCATCCTAAAAACGAGATTACAAACATAGCAACAATACCAACCAAAAATGCGCCCGATTGGATTATGACGAATTTTATGTGATTATCGAAATTTAACGTTGCGCTAGAAACCACGAGTATGCCAAGTAAAGATGCGGTTACAACTAGGATGAAGAGGGGGGTATCTAGCTTGCTAAAAAAGTTTTTTAATCTTTGCATGGGTATAGTATAACACATAATTTTACAAATTGCAAGTAAATATTTAATAAAATTAAAAAAAGTTTTTGTGGTTAAGGTAGTTGTGTTAAAAGCGTGGATGAAGCGAGGGATTTATGGCGTTATTTACAATTTTATTACTTTTACATAAAAATTTTATTACAATTTTTTAATTTTATCTTGACAAGTTGCAAATAATATTATATAATTAAAATGTCCTAAAGAGGCGCAAATGGGTTATAAAGTGTTTTTTGTGAGTGAGTGTTTTGTTTATTCAAACACGTGCAGAGCTTAGTAGATAGTAAAAAATAAAACATAATATTTTCGGAAATATCATTTTGCTGGCGTAGCTCAATTGGCAGAGCAGCTGATTTGTAATCAGCAGGTTGCGGGTTCAAGTCCCATCGCTAGCTCCAGAGAACTAATGGATAGACTTATTTAGTTGCTCCCCCAATTTTATGAGCTCTATCCTTGCAGTTCTCACTTATATTACTACTTTTATTTTTTTGCTTATTAATATTTTATTCCAATTAATTGTAACGTTTATGTCATTTAAAGTATAATAAGTAATGTAGACACGTAAACTTATCGTTCACGCAAGCCTATAGTAGGCATATTCGATTAAACGGAACGTTTATGGATGGGTTCCCGAGTGGCCAAAGGGGGCAGACTGTAAATCTGTTAGCTGAGCTTTCGGTGGTTCGAATCCACCCCCATCCACCAAATGTAGAACACTTTTGTGATAAGTCACATTGGTGTTCTTTTTTTATAGTAATAGTGCAGTTTATGGAGATAGCCGTTGAATTATTTTAGTCGGTGAAAGCAAAATTCTGGATAGGGATAGATTTGAACCCCCTCTATTTTTGTCAACGGCTATGCCCAGGTGTATTCACTTTTTGTGAATACCCGTTGAATATGAAGAAAAACGGAGAAAACGAGAGTTTTCTGAAACGGCTGGATTTTAACTATTTTGTGATAGAAAAAGCCCTGCCACTCTTGTTAAAGAGCCAGCAGGGCTTGATAATTATTCAGAAATCATTGCGTTATTGGTGTTTCAGCATTATTCTCGTTTTGCCTTCTTTCCTCAAATCCGCCTCTGCCCATACCGCCGAGAGCGTTCATACTGCCTAAGCTCGATAGGTCAACATCAACTTCAATATTCGGAGTAGCGTTCCCTGCGAGTTGTGCTTTCACGCTTTCGGCACGAGCTAAGCATATCTGACGCAACCCTGCCGCCCCTGTTTGAAACTGCTCATAGGTGCAAAATTTAGTCGGGTCAGCTTCAACATAAGTTGAAATTAAACTTATAGCGTTGTCATACATTTTTGCGAACTCGCCGCTGTCGAAATAGTTCGTTATAAACTCGCTATATAACTCGTGATATGTCGTTTTGTAATCACTATTATTGAAAATCCACGCAAGCATTGGGCGAGTTTCTGTTGTTGTTTCGTCATAGTCTATCGCCGCATTAACAACGGAAGTCGCACTATTACCTCCACTTTCACCGCCACGATTTCCACCCATACCTCCCATTGCACCATAAGCAAGGTTGTAATCCCACGGTATCATCGAAAGCTGACCGTTTTCCTCATAAAGATAGTAATTATGAAGCAGACTGCCCGTGTAACTATCGTCATTTTGCACGAAATTATGGACTGTGAAATATCGCATAACCTCGTCTGTGTCAACAATGCTTTCTAAATTCTCCCCACTTGATAATTGTTTCAACGACTTAATCAGCCTTGTTTTGTCGCCGTTATCAGTGCCAAAAACGGAGCTTTCAAAAATGGCATCGTAACTATCGCTATCGTCGTCAATATATTGCAAAGCAACCGCCTCGTTGCCACCAAAACCACCGAAACCACCCATAGGACGTTCGCCCATATTGGGCATTTCACCATTTGGCATTTGGGACATATCTGGCATATTGCTCATATCGGGCATTTCACCACTTGGCATACCACTCATGTCCGGCGGCGCACCACCAAAGTTGCCACCGTTAGGCATTTGCGGGCGCTCACCCCGTTGCGGCATTTGTGCGTTTTGCTCGCCTGTCGCAGCCTCGGCTTGCTCGCTGTTTTGATTATTCCAATCGGGCATTTTCATATTACCGTCATCGCCCATTTGGTTCAAGCCCATACTATCGGGTTTGTAAATCTCGCCAAAATTGCTGCCATAATTCCTCTCGGCAAACGAAGTTTCAACCGCCTCAACCGCTAAATATAGCCCCCAAACCTCGCCGTTTAGCGTAATGTTGGCAAAGCTGCAAAGGGGAGCATCCACCCCTGCCGCGCGCATCATTTGATAGGTAGTGTAATCCTTCATATAAGTATTATCCTGCACAAGGTTATTTAGCACAAGTTTGTCCAAACCCTTGTAATTCTGCCCGCCGACATATTGGTCAAACTCCACCTTAAAGCTGAACCTGTCGCTATCAGAATTCGCAACTTGCGTGAGCGAAGTATTACCTTTCGGGCGAATCCCCACGCCGTAAAGCGTTTCGCCGTCTATCACAATATTCGCCTCGTAATATTCCTCTGCCAAGGCGTTTTCTAGCATTGCATTCCAATCGCTATCAGCCATTTGAATATCAATTGCATGCACGGTATCGGTCGCAAAGAGTGTGCTTTCGTACTCTTGGGCTGTGGACATAACAGGAATTGCCCCCGAGCAAGCCGCCCCAATTATACCGACCGTGCCGATAAGCATAACAATTATGACAACAATACATATTAAATTAGTATATTTTGATTTAGACATCTACATCACCCTAAATAATCTCCATTATACGCAACTAACACCACATTTTCCACACCATCTAACTTCGCCATATTGCTAACGAACTCGGTGTTAGCATCTTTTAGACGAACTTCATAATTTAACTCAATTCCGCTATCTGTTATTGTTTTAGATTTTATTGCACTTTTAGAAACCCGCTCCCCAATTTTTTTAAGCAGAGAGCTTTCTGCCGCCTCGTTCGCACATTTTGCAACTAATAGATAAGGATTATCATGCGTTTTTTTATTCACAAATATTAGCAAAACAACCCCAATTGCAACGCTGCCGAAAACCGCCAAAGGTATCATTCCAGCGGCTAAAACTATGCCAACTGCAATAGCCCAGAATAAAAACGCAATGTCGAGTGGGTCTTTAATTGCCGTTCTAAAGCGAACGATAGAAAGCGCGCCGACCATACCAAGCGATAGCACTACATTGCTTGTTACCGCTAAGATTACAAGCGAACTTATCATTGTTAAGGCAATTAGTGTAACGCCAAAGCTGGACGAATACATAACGCCCTTATATGTCTTTTTATAGACAAAAAAGATGAAAACTCCTATGCAGAAACTCAATAAAATTGCGATTAGCATATCCACTATTGATACGCTTGTTACATTACTTAAAAAATCTGATTTGAAAATGTCTTGAAATGTCAAGTTAATCACTCCTTATTATTTTTTAATCATAAATCCTTGATAACGCATACTTAGAAAAAGCATTGGTGCGTCTAGACTTTAACTGTAATAAATTCACTATAAAAGACGGGATATATTCGTCAAACTTCACCTCCATAAGCATTGTTCCATCACCAACTGAAATGCGACTTGATTTTTCAGCGAAGAAGTCCGTCTTGCCAGATTTTACCGCTCGATCAAAAGTTATTCGCACATTGCCTGATTCGTAGATAAATGCCTCACGCATATACTCCACGCACTTTTTAGGCTCTAAACCCTCGCCCTTCATTTTGCAATAAAGATCAACTAAAAGGGGGCGCTGTTCGTCTAAAATCCACAAAATATCGCCTTCTATTATTTTTTGTGCTTGCTCTTTTGTTAGAACGTCACTTTCCTTATAGCAAAGTCCGTTAATCTTCATTTTTTTCTCTAAACGAATGAAATCGGCATTACCATTATACATTCTGATTCTAAATTTTTCCCTCCTGTTCACACCGTCTAACTTCTCGCGAAGTGCCTTATCTCGCCAAGTATCAAAATACAGACTTTGCACCAAATACGCCCCATTTTGGGAGTTTCTATCAAAGGGCAAAATACATTTTAGACGATTCCTAAGAACTATATAATCGCAATAGTTTATAACGATTTTTAGTTCGTGTCGTGGTTTCATTTGACTTCACCTCACACCTATGATAGAATAAATTTATTGAAAGAATATTGAATTTTATTTCAATTTTATTTCAATTTAATTTCAAGTTTTAAAGGATAAAATTATTTTAGGTGATAGTATGAATATTTTAATTATTGAGGACGAGAAAGATTTGGCAAAAGTCCTTGTAAATATTATGAAAAAAGAAAACTACAAAGCCGAATGCGTTTATGACGGAGATGATGGTGTTGATTATGCGCTTTCGGGGATTTACGATATAATTATTTTAGATGTTATGTTACCGCGCAAAAGCGGCTTCGAGGTCTTGCAAGAGGTTCGCAAACAAGGCTTGAAAACGCCAATTTTAATGCTGACAGCAAAATCTGAAATTGAGGACAAAGTTGCAGGGCTTGATTATGGTGCGGACGATTATTTGACCAAACCTTTCAATACATCTGAGCTTTTGGCGAGGGTTCGGGCGTTATCCCGCCGCAAGGAAGATTATGTTGTCACAGAGCTAAAATTAGGAAATATTATATTGAATAAAGACACGCACGAAATTTCAACTTCAAAAAGCACAATTAAACTCGGCATAAAAGAGTTTGAAATTTTAGAACTTTTAATGGAAAACAAAGGCAGGATAATAACAAAAGAACAATTTAATGAGAAAATATGGGGGTTTGACAGCGAAGCAGAGTATAACACGATTGAAGTTTATGTATCATTCTTGCGTAAAAAACTGGCGGCGGCATGTGCAGACGTTGAGATAAAAACTAAGCGAGGGGTGGGGTATTACTTATGATTAAAAAGCTAAAAATCAAAATTATCTTGATTATTATGGCGGTTACTGTCGGCGTTTTTGCGATAATGTTCGGCGTTTTGAATTCGTATATGAATAGCACAATAAATAGGCAGACGCAGGAGTTTCGCACATTTATGGAGCAGCGCGAAGGCGACGTGGGGGTAGGCATGCAACCTCGCCCACCGTTTGCACCACCGCTTGAAAATATGCAGGTGCGGATTGTAGAAGACTTACTGAGAATCTCTATGATGGTTGGAGTTTTTAGCGGAATTGGGCTGCTTATTTTTGCAATATTTTTTGCAAAATGGTCTGTAAAGCCTGTCGAGGCGGCTTTAATTAAGCAAAAACGCTTTATCTCCGACGCAGGGCACGAGCTGAAAACTCCTCTAACGATAATTTCTGCCGAAAGTGATTTGAACGGCTACGACGAAATAAAACCACAAATTGCACGAATGCAAGGGTTGTTAAATGATTTGTTGACACTCTCTCATTTAGACGAAAATCCACCTTTAATTGAAGCTGAATTTGATTTATCCAAAGCACTTTTAGAGGCAACATTGGAGTTTGAAAGCCGTGCGTTTGAGGCAGGGAAAGAGTTTAATGTTACTATTTCTGAGAATATCCACATCAAAGGCAATGAACCAAAAATCAAGCAACTATCAGCGATTTTGATTGACAATGCTATAAAACATTCTTCTGAAAATGGCAAAATAGAAGTTAAACTAAAAGAGCATAATGCAACGGCTATATTCTCCGTTTTCAACACGGGCGAGCCTATCTCAGAAGAAGAAAAATCGCTTATATTCGATAGGTTTTACCGCACAGACACCTCACGCACTCGCACAACAGGCGGACACGGCTTAGGTCTTTCTATCGCAAGCAAAATCGCCAAAGAACATAAAACAAGAATTGAAGTTGAGAATATAGAGGGCGGGGTGATGTTTTCAGTGGAATTTTCAAAATAAAAGTTGCCTAACGGCAACCTCAACTCCCAACCCCCAATCTTGAGGGCTTTTCTTTTTCTCACTTTTGTTGTATAATGTAAGTATGAACCTTTTTCAACAAATCCTAAACGCTTTTCACTACAAACGTCACGAGGACAACCAACTTGTCACGGGAACTATTAATCCAATCGAATTTATCAAAAAACTTGTCCGTCACATTCCTGAAAAACACTTCAAAATGGTGCGGTATTATGGTCTTTACGCGCACAAACACAAGCATTCAGACAAAATTGTTAAACAAATACACAAAAACCACCACGGTCTTCAGCGAATGTTAGCATCGTGGTGATTTCAGTTGAAATCTGCGTTCGGCGTTGAACCACTTTGGTGCGCAAAGTGCAACCAACGTCTTTCGTTCGTTGGTTTGTTCCAACGCTTCAACCCATTAAATGGAATCTAACTCTGAAGATTAGGCGCTACTTAGGTCACTTTCTCTCTTTCTACTTTCTTATTATATCACTCTTTAACGGCTTTGTTAATCCCATATTCGTGCTTTTTTTCGTATTCTTCTTTACTCTTCTCTTCCTTTCTTTATTCCTTTTATTTTGAGAAATTCCCTATAATTCCAAAAAATCCTTGTCACCAACAAGGATTTTTTGTGTACCCTTACGAATTTTTAAGTATAACAGTTCGCATCTCATGCCCTATATCGTCGCAAGCATCAACGCAGCGCTCCATATACTCAAATATCCTCTGCCAAATAATAAGCTCACGCGGGTCCTTCTCATTAATAAATAAAGTACGAATCACATTGCGATAAAAATCGTCACACTTGCGCTCAAAAGTCGATATCTCTTTAATCTTATCGGTTAGGGTTTTGGACTTTCTAAAATTATAAAACTCGGCAGTGATATACATAATATCCTTGCTGCAATCGTAAATATACTCGGCAAACTTTAGCGTCTCGGGGCGCAAGGTGCCTACTTCAAAAATATCTATTCTGTCGGCAACTTCTTTTATATTATCTATTGTATCGTCTATTAGCTTAGCAATCGATAAAAAATCTTCGCGGTCTATAGGTGTAATAAACGCCTCGGTTAGTTTTAAGTGCATCTCGTCTAATTGTTTAGTAGATTTTACTTTATACCTACGAATCCGCTCTGCCTTAACGGGAACTTCTTTAAAATCTTTAACTAAATCCAACAGCTCCTTGGCGATATCACAACACAACACACCTGCCTGCGCAACTAATTCAAAAAAGTTAGTCTCTTTTTTACCAAACATAAATATATCCTCCTAAAAAACTTGTAAAAATAGCAGCGACATTAAATAACCTATCAATCCACAAATAGGAAAGGTAAGCACCCAAGCAAGAACCATATCTTTTACTACTTTCCAGTTAACATTCGATATCCTTTTTGATGCACCTACACCCATTATTGCAGTCGTCTTTGTATGCGTTGTGCTAACAGGAATCCCAAACCATGATGCTATAAGCATACAAATAGAGGCGGATAAATCGGCGCAGAAACCTTGGTATTTCTCCAGCTTTACCATATCCATCCCAACCGATTTTATTATGCGATACCCGCCAATAGATGTCCCCAACCCCATTACAAGCGAGCAGATAATCATTATCCATATCGAAACATCAAAAGCTTCCGGAACATTCATCCCTTTAGCTAAAAATGTACCCAAAATTAATACGCCAATAAATTTTTGCCCATCTTGCGCGCCATGGAAAAAAGCTGTCGCCGCACCAGATGATATTTGCGCCCATTTAAAAAAACTTGTTGTTTTAGTTCGCTTTACATGTTTAAAACTAAATTCTATTATTTTTGTTACTAAATATCCTGCAATAAACCCAAGCAAGGAAGAAATTATAAGCCCCAAAAGCACTTTGTACCACGCATCTAAATTTATAGAGGAAAGCCCGCTAGTAGTAAGCGCCGCTCCGCATACCCCTGCAATTAAGGCATGGCTCTCGCTTGTGGGAATCCCAAAATACCATGCAACAAGAGCGAACACAACAATGGCGAATAACCCTGCAGCTAATGCAATTAAGGCTTGGTCGTTAGTCCCAAAATTTGCCATATTACCTATGGTAGCCGCCACTTTAGAGTTTACAATTGTCATTACTAAAACGCCAAAAAAATTAAACACCGCCGCCATTGCGATAGCCTTTTTAGGCGACATACAATGAGTCGAAACCACGGTGGCAATCGCGTTAGGCGCATCCGTCCAGCCATTAACAAAAATAACGCCTAAAACAAGTACAACAGTTATAATTAATGCAACCGACATTTCATCACCCTTTTGCGTTTATATTTTCATTATAATGTATTAGCAAACATAAGTCAATAGAAAAATTAAGAAGGCTTGCCCGCATTAGTTAGTCCTTAATCGCCGACAGCCCTTACTTGTGCCCTTAAACTGCAAAAATTAGTTTTTGCGGATTTAATTATAAACAAGTAAAAAGCGTAATTTTATAATTATAAGAGCCCTCAATTATATTGCAACATAATTCTTACTAAAAGTCAATAATTTCCGCAAACCATATCGTTTTATAAACAAAAAAAGAGCCGCTCGCGCGACTCTTCCACCTCGTGACTGCTCACTTTCCTTTGGTCAGTACTATATACCTTGATTTTACATCCCCACCAAAGAGCAACCACAAGGTTGCGACTGTTATGCCTAAAATTTTCATAGGCATTCCTCCTTTCAAGTTTAAAAACTTTTCAATTATAATAATTGAAAGGGTGGACGTACACAGCCATACGTCGGGGACGAGCGGAGTTAGACCGTTTACAAGGATTGACTGCTAAATTTAATTATATTAATTATAATACAAAAATATTTTTTTGTCAATATTCTAATTACCCTTTTATAATTATACCCCCTTTTTAGCTTAAGCTAAAAAGGGCACCTTCATTCTTCATTCTTCATTCTTCATTCTTCATTCATCATTCATCATTCATCATTCATCTTTCTTCATTTTTCATTCATCATTTATCATTCGCTTCAATCTATCTTCTTCCTTATGCACTTTAATGCCGATTTCTCTAGCCTGCTAACCTGCGCCTGCGAAATCCCTATCTCGTCCGCCACTTCCATCTGCGTTTTGCCCTCGTAAAACCTCATAGATATTATCTTTTTCTCTCTCGAGTTCAACTTCTCTATCCCCTGACGCAAAGCTAAATCCTCCAGCCAATGCTCGTCACCATCTTTATCGCGCACATGGTCCATTACGTACGATACATCACCGTTATCATTATACACAGGCTCAAATAGCGAAATCGGGTCTTGTATAGCATCTAACGCATTCGCCACCGCTTTTTCGTCTACTCCCAGCTCGGTCGCCATCTCCAAAAGTGTAGGTTCGCGCGAGTTGCACGCAATATACCTCTCCTTAAAATTAAGGGCATGAAAGGCGGTGTCTCGTACACTCCTACTTACACGGATAGCATTATTATCACGCAAGTATCTCCTAATCTCGCCCACTATCATCGGCACCGCATAGGTCGAAAACAATACATTGTAAGACATATCAAAATTATCTATCGCCTTAATTAAACCAATACACCCTATCTGAAAGATATCGTCTATATTCTCGTTTCTATTTTTAAACTTTTTAACAACACTTAATACCAAACGCAAATTGCCCTTTATAAACTCCTCGCGCGCAAGATTATCTCCCTCTTTAATACGCCCAAGTAATATCATCTTTTGGTCATTATTTATCAACGGAAGTTTAGAAGTATCTACCCCGCAAATTTCTACTTTAGAATACACATTTTACACACCCTTGTTACGATTATTAAAACTTCCTCAAAGATGACTATTTTAAGTATGTAAAATGATTACGTATAGATACTTTTACCTAAACGATAGTAAATTATACCAAAAAGATATTTATAGTGTAGAATGTTTATTAGCATCGTTTTGACTTGTGGCTTATCGTTTCTGGCTTGTTTTCGCAAAAACTTAACACAAATTTAACATAACTCGCCATTTTGCCCTTGAAATGTAGCAAAAAATGTGGTATAATCATATTATAGGTAAGTATTACTATGCCTATTTTACCAAAGCGAGGATGATATTTATGTCTACTCTAACTTTAGAACGACCTGCAACAGAAGAAAATACGAATATAGAGTTTGGTCCTAAAATCCGTCAACTATTGGCGGCTACTCCAACGGTAGAAATGTCATTCCCAGAGCCAGACCAAAACACACCAGAACTAAACAAAGCCGATGTTCTGTTCCTTTCGTATGGTAATTTTTCTAACGAGAGTGTTTTACATGAGTTATGTCCAAGCGCTACCCCTATAGGCATAGCTAAAATAAACGGATACCGTCTTGCCTTCCGAAACAAACTACTAACTTTAATAGAAGATAAAAATTCTAGTGCCGAGGTTAATGTATGGCACCTACCAAATGACGATAACCAAAAACTAGATAATTACGAGATAGAAAATTTTAAAGAAAAAATAAATCACTCTGCCATTTACGACAAAGTGAACTTAAAAGTAAAACTTAGTAATACCGAGGCTAACGCTATGATTTATATAATGAAGCCCGAGCTTGCCGAGTATCTTCTTATGCCAACTAACGAATATCTAGATTCTTGTATAAAAGGCTATAAAACACACGGTTTATCTAATATCCAATTAGATAATGCTTTGTTAGAGATTTCTACTCTTTCTACATTTAAAGACATAAACGCCCCTATACAAACCACTCCTCCTAACGAAAACACAACTTTAAAAACCGTGAAAAACCTGGCTATAACTAGCTTTGCACGCCCTCTTCTAGTATAGCAACCACCGCCTCTCTCCCTTCCTTAGTCACGGCAGAGAATGGCACAATAATCGCATTACTTTCTAATTGTAAATCCATTATAACTCGCCTTATGCTATCTTGCACAAGGCTTTTTTTTACTTTATCTAGCTTGGTCATTACTACTATTTGCCTATACCCCTTACTCCGCATCCAGTTGAACATTATTATATCGTCTTTCGAGGGCGCATGCCTTAAATCTACCAACTGAAAGACACAGTCCACCCCACGCGTCGCTAAATACTCATCTATCATTTTCCCCCACTTATCGCGCTCGGCATTCGATACCTTAGCATATCCATACCCAGGAAGGTCGACTATTCTACACTTGTTATCTATATTATAAAAATTTATCGTGGCTGTTTTGCCAGGCGTCCCGCTCGTCCGCGCAAAATTACGACGGTTTAATATAGTGTTTATAAAGCTCGACTTCCCCACGTTAGACCGCCCACATAACGCTACCTCAAATATATCTTTGTTAGGATATTGCTTTTTACTAACCGCCGAAATCTCCATAGTTACATTATTAAAGTTCATGGTATTACTCCTTTTGATTTGAAAGATCTACAATTGTAGATTTATATACAACTTAAAATTAGTATATGTCATCCCGCGCTACGACGCGGGATCTATACGCAACTTAAGAATGATATCCGTTGATTACAAGTTAGCATATAGATTGCGGCTCAAGCCCGCAATGACGTAATTTTGTTTATAAATTCAAGCTTTGCGAGAATTTATGACCTTAATTCTGCATTCTCAATTATCTTTCAACGGCGTCACCGCAAACGTCGCCCCCGTCACATCTTTTACCCCGCTATCTATTAATACCCTAGCAACCGAGTTCATCGTCGCCCCTGTTGTATATACATCATCTATTAATAAAACATTTTTACCCTTTAGTTTCCGCTCTATCACCCGCTGCACCCTTTTCCCCTCTGCCATCTCAAACGCATCACGCACTAAATCGTACCTCTCTTGCCTGCTCGCCGCCTGCTTTTGTTCTACCTCTGCCTTAGCAATTACAATTTCATTAATATACTCTAACCCTAAATACTTGGCAACTTCCCTAGCTATCATCTCCGCTGGGTTATACCCACGCTTTTGTATCCTTTGCAACGTAGAAGGCACGCACACAACACAATCATACTCCTCGCGACGTAAATTAGCCGCTATCATCAGCCCCATTGTAGAAGCATAATCTGCCCTATGCCTAAACTTAAGCCCTAGCACCACCGCTTTAGGATAGAAATCATATACACACGCCCCATAATTCCGCAATATACGTTTACAAGGCTCTCCCCGCTCTGTCATACGCGATAATACCCTGCAACTTTTGCACATGCCACCAACATCATCTTCTAATAATGGCAGCCCGCAACCGTCGCAGCAATAATCTCGGCTTGCATAAGGAATCGCACTATTGCACTCATCACATACACAAAAAAGCGTGGTGTATGGCATCACTATATCGCAAAATATACACCTAGGAGGATACAGCCAATTAATTATATTCTGTCTTATTGACATAGCTCCAATATATGCTCCTTTATATAGATAATAGCTTGCTCCACCGCATCACATAAATCATACCCCGCCGCACCAGCCTCGCCACTACATTGCCGCGCGATACCGTTTAACACCGCCGCGCAAAACATATCCCCCGTCCCGCTTATCGTCTCGCCGCTATACTCCATGGCAAAAACTCGGTCGCCTCCCGATATCTTCACAACTACATCACAATTTAAGCCATGCTCATTAGGGTGACTTGTTATAACACACCCCTCGCCAAACTTAGTACCTACCTCCTTTAACATTTTATACTCTGTATAGTTAGGAGTCGTAATATCCGCCACCTCTACCAAGCTTTTCATCGCCAATACATGCGCTTCGGTCATGGATGAATATAACACCCCATCATCGCCCAACACAGGGTCTACCAATAGCTTAACATCAGAGTTAATCGCCCTGTAATCATCTATAAATTGTAAAATCATCTCTGCCTGATTGGGGTTAATCAAGTAACCGGTATATATCCAATCAATAGGCACTTTTTCGCGTAAGATATGCTTTAAGGACAGCTGCATAAACTCGGTTAATTCGTGCATGGTATACTCGCCAAAGCCCGATGTTATGCTACTTAAAACACAACTGGGCAATGGGTAAACACGGTTTTCAGACGTCGACAATATGGGCAACACTACCCCTAACGATGCCTTACCCAACGTCGATAAATCATTTATTGCAAGAATGTTCATATGTATTCGCCTCCTTCACTATTCATTGTTCACTGTACCTTACTCTCCGCACCTATCAACTCCAGCTCACGCACCAACGCATCACATGGCTGCACCCATATCCCCTTCGGCGCAAGCATAGTTTTTTTGTCCTCTTCATTATATAAATACACCGGCACATTCCCCTTAAAAAACTTAAGAATCTCGGTTATCTCATCTATTTGCTCACTATTTTTAACCTTAATAAAAAACTTCTCGCGCTCCTGCAAATTCTCACCCGCCGTCGCACCCTCGCCACTTCCATCTTTGTTAACAGCTCTACACTTTTGCATTATAAAGCTCGGCGCCTCATCATCTTTTTGTGATACTCTGCCCGATACACTTACCACAGCATTCTCTACCAGCATAGACGCATTCGCACCATATATCTTAGCAAACACTACCACTTCAATTACACCAGTCAAATCCTGCAGCTTAATAAAAGCCATCTCGCCACTACGCGATGCTTTTTTACGAACGCTCACCACACTACCTACTATCTGCTCATTGGCCCCGTCTTCTACATTTTTATCTAGAATGTCCGATACATCAACCGTTTTGTAATTGTCCAATACATCTTTATACGCATCTAACGGATTGCCCGATACAAACACGCCCGTCGCTTCACGCTCTAAACTAAGCAATATAGAGTAATCATATTCTGGAACATCTGGTAATTCATCATCAACCGCGCCAAATATATCTTCATCGCCTGTCTCTAAATCAAATAACGATACCTGTCCCTCAACATTCTTCCGCCCACTTGTCTGCGCTCTATTCATCAACGTCTCGTACATTGCTATCATCTGCGCCCTACCGCCAAACTCGTCTAACGCACCCGCCTTAATTAAAAACTCAACCGCCTTTTTATTTATGTTATAAGGCATCATTCGCTCTAAAAAATTAGTAAGACTGGTATACTTCCCATTTTTAGTACGCTCACTAATTATATTCTCTGCCAACCCACTACCCACATTCTTAATCGCCACTAGCCCAAACCTTATCTCATCTCCAAGCGGAGTAAACCCAACCCCACTTTCTTGCACGCTTGCAGGAAGCACTTGTATTCCATTATCCCGCGCTGTGTTGATATACTTGGTAACTTTATTGGTATTCTCTATCTCGCTCGTTAACAAGGCACAAAAAAACTGCGTGGGGTAATGCACTTTTAAATACGCTGTCTGGTAAGAAATCATTGCATAAGCAACCGAGTGCGATTTATTAAACGCATATTTCGAGAAATCTATCATCTCATCAAATATACTACTAGCTACATCCGCCGCCACACCACGCCTAACCGCGCCATCAACTTCTATCTCACCTTTTTCATTTATCAAGCCATTGATGAATACATCCCGCTCGCGCTCCATCACATCTGCCTTTTTCTTACTCATAGCGCGCCGCAACACATCTGCCCTACCAAGCGAATACCCAGCCAAGCTTTGCACTATTTGCATTACCTGCTCTTGATACACTACACACCCATAAGTAGTCTTTAATATCGGCTCTAATAGCGGGTGCTTATACTCTACCTTATTTGGATTATTCCTGTTAAAAATATAAACAGGTATAGCATCCATCGGCCCTGGTCTGTATAGCGATATCCCTGCAATAATATCATCTATCGCCCTCGGCTGTAGCTCACGCATAAAGCTCTTCATTCCTGGGCTTTCTAACTGGAACACACCATCGGTATCGCCCCTTTGTAACATCTCATAAGTAGGCTTGTCGTCTAATAAAAGCTTGGTATCATTAGCATCGCCCGATACCCCGCGCACCATATCCAAAGTATCCTTTATAACCGTCAGCGTCCGCAAGCCTAAAAAATCCATTTTAAGTAGCCCAAGCTCCTCTATCGTTGTCATAGTCCATTGCGTCGTCACCCAGTTATCGCTTACCGTTAAGGGTACATACTCGGCTAGCTCCTTCTCTGTCACCACCACACCGCCTGCATGGGTAGATGTATGTCGCGGCACTCCCTCTAGCTTTAACGCGGTGTCTATTAAGCGCTTAACCTCTGGCTCGTTATCGTACAACTCCTGCAGCTTAGGCTCTTTTATAAGCGCATCTGCTAACGTTATCTTTAACTCAGTAGGAATCAACTTGGCAACTTGATCAACTAAAGCATAAGGCGCATCTAACACTCGCCCACAATCACGAATCGCCAGCCTCGGCTGCATAGTACCAAAGGTGACTATCTGCGCTACATTGTTTGCACCATATTTATCTACAACATAATCTATTACCTCGCGCCGCCGCCTATAACAAAAATCGATGTCGATATCTGGCATGGTAACACGCTCGGGGTTCAAAAATCGCTCAAAAATTAGGCTATACTCTATAGGGTCTACATCGGTTATACCTAAGCAATAGGCAACTACACTCCCCGCAGCACTCCCCCTGCCTGGCCCCACCATTATATCTTGCGACTTGGCAAACGCAATAAAATCTTGAACTATCAAAAAATAATCAACAAACCCCATCGAGTTTATAACATCAAGCTCATGCTCCATTCGCGCGCGAACATTATCATCAACCTTACCATTAGCGTTAGCATACCTCTCGCGCAACCCGCGCTCACATAACTCTTTTAGATAATCATAACTATCTACACCATTTGGCACACTAAATTTAGGTAAATGATACTCCGCAAACGTAATCTCTACATTACACCTCTCGGCAATTTTTTCTGTATTATCAATGGCACCTTTAACCTGCCCAAGTACGCGATTCATCTCTTCGCCATCTTTAAGATACAACTGGTCGCTCTCAAACTTAAACCTATCGGTGTCACTTAACTTTTTACCCGTCTGAATGCACAATAACACATCTTGCACATCGGCATCTTCTGCATTAATATAATGCACATCATTTGTCGCCACCATATCTACATCAAACTCGGCAGATAACTCTGACAATGCCTTAATTAAAGTAGGTTGCTCGGGTAATAAATGGTTCTGAACCTCTATAAAATAATTATCCTTACCAAAAATATCTATATATTGCGATATTACCTCGCGCGCTGCCGATAAATCCACCTCGCCACCACTGTTTAGCCCTGCCAATATCGCACGCGAAAGCTCACCCGCCATACAGCCCGATAGCGCAATTAACCCCTTAGAGTACTTCTTTAAAGTGTCTTTATCCACCCGCGGACGATAATAAAACCCTTGCGTGTGCGCAATTGTTACCAGCTTCATTAGATTCTTAAACCCCTGCATATTCTCAGCCAATAACACTAAATGATTACTCTGGTGGTCCTTCTCATAATCCTTATCCTCTAAACTCCGCGCCGCAACATATACTTCGCACCCTAAAATAGGCTTTATCCCTTGCTTTTTACATTCTTTGTAGAAATCTATCGCCCCATACATAACACCATGGTCGGTAATAGCCAAAGCCTTCTGCCCTAAACTTTTAGCCCGCGCAACTAACTCCTCTATTTTGCACGCCCCATCTAATAAGCTATAAACTGTATGATTGTGTAGGTGAACCATTAAAATCACTCCTTGTTATAAGGTCGAGGGGTAGAGGTAAATACTTGTTATTTCTTGGATAATAGTTTTCGATAATGCAGAATTGAGAATGCAGAATGGAGAATTATTGAAATTAAATTTTACAATGTAAAATTTAATCAATTTATTAAGACATTAACCATTATAATATTATCTTTCGAAATATAGAATGTTACATGAACATTGTTTTATCTAATAAATATTTTGCATAGCAAAATATTTACATTCATTCTGCATTCTCCATTATTCATTCTCCATTATATCTATACCTCTAAACTTCCAACAATGCAAAATATCTATCCTTTTTTCGCTAACCATTAGCTATCCCCATTATCTTCCGCATTACATGGTTAACACCGCTTTTACTAAGCTGTGGCTCTAACATCTCGCCTATCTCTTTTAACGAACATTCAGGATTATCCACCCGCATCCTAGCCGCCGCCTGCAAATTAGACGGCAAATTATCTATCCCATACTCGGTTATCGCCTTTATCTGCGCCTGCGCCGCCCTAACCATTTTTTCCACATTAGCGGTTTCACAATTGACTATCCTGTTTACATTACCCTTTAACTCTTTCATTATCTTTATATTAGTAAACTCTAACATTGCAGACATCGCACCAATTAAGGTCAAAAAATCGGTAATCTCCTGGCTCCCCTTAAAATAGAACACAAACATTCCATTACGCCGAATAACCCTTGCCCTTAGCCCCATATCTTCTAACAGTTTAGCAAAATTCCGCTGCAAGGCAGAATATCGCGTCAATATCTCCATATGATACGATTTCTCAGGGTTAGACATATACCCGCTTGCCAAAAACGCACCACGTAAAAACGCAATCCTAATCTCGCTATTATCTAAAAACTGTGGCGATATCTTACGCGCAAACCCTGCAAACCCAATTTCTTTAGCAAACTCCTCACAATTTTTAAGCGTAATTGCATATATGTGCGCCTTGCCACGTGCCTTTATATTACACTCGGGCGATTCACCTAAAATCTCTTTTGCTAATTGCCAACAAAGTTTACTAACTTGAGCGTTCTCGGTGGTAACTATTATTTCATTTTTATTCTGCGATTGTCCGCCAAAGAATATAATCCCTGCTAATATACCACGCGCCACAACAACATCTTCTATTTCTATTTTACATAGCTCGTGCTTTACATTGTTAGCAAAAGACATATCCGTTCCCCTACCTATAAAATTTCTATTTTTATCTATTTATACTTATTATATCATTTTTAAAAATTTTGTCAAATATTTGCTTGCAATTTATAAAGCGATATGTTATAATTGACGCATAGGTGGTGCAACTTTTACCATGCAAAGAATAAAAACTATTTTTAACCGCCTGGATACCCCTCTGTTTATCCTAGTAATTACTACATCATTACTAGGTATATTAATAGTTTCCAGCGCAACTTCTAGTTTCGACAATCACATAAAATTCGTCATAATCCAATCGGGCGCATTCTTGTTTGGATTATTCGCCTTGTTCGTAATTTCCTTCTTAGGCGGCGAGAATATTGCAAACTTTAGTAAATGGTTAGCAGGTATCTCTATAGTTCTTTTAGTAGCTGTTTTATTAGTCGGCATCGGCGGAAGCGAAACCGGCACCACCGGCTGGTTCGACTTTGGACTATTTAGCATACAACCTTCCGAATTGGTAAAGGTTGCCTTTATTATAACTTTAGCAAAACACATAGAATACATCGGCGATGATATTAACTATATAAAAAACATAGGCTTCTTACTACTCCACGCCGCCATCCCCATTGGCTTAATACTATTACAACCCGATTATGGCACCGCCATGGTCTTTTTATTCATATTCATCGCCATGCTATTTGCCGCTGGGATAAATTGGCGTTACCTAGGCGCAGGTTTCGGCATATTCGCCTTTTTAAGCCCTATCATGTACTTCTTTATTTTAAACGACATCCAACGCAATAGAATCCTCTCTTTTATAAACCCCGAAGTATCCCTTTCATCTGGTGCTTACCAAGTTTCGCAATCTAAACTAGCCATCGGCAGCGGTCAAATCTTCGGCCGTCAGCTTTTTAGCGGCCCGCTTACTCAACTAGGATTATTGCCCGAAAAACAAACAGATATGATATACGCAGTCGCAGGTGAGGAACTAGGTTTTATAGGCTGCATTGTTATTCTATTACTTTTAACCGCTATAATTTTACGCTGTATATATCTTTCGACACACGCTAAATCACGTCTTGTGTTTATAATGACAATCGGTGTCGCCGCCTACCTTTTCTGCCACATGTCCGAGAATATCCTTATGTGCCTTGGGCTTATGCCAGTTACAGGAATCCCCCTTCCCTTTATAAGCTATGGCGGCTCGTCCATGCTTACATCTATGCTCGCCATAAGCCTTGTAATCACTAGCTTCCCAAGCAAAAAAGGTATAAGTTTCTAGCAGCTAAACAAGTAAGCAATATTTCCCAAAGGAGGGGATTATTTTGAATCTCGACACTCTTTCATTAGTCTCACACGAATTTAAAATGCCGCTTTCTATTATTCGTGGTAACACCGACGTTATCAAACGCTTTCATGAACTCGACAAACTCTCGGATATCGACCTTACACAATATTTAAATAGCATATCTAATAATACCGAAAAACTTATTAAACTAATAACTAATTTGTTAGATTTATCCCGCGATAATGCTGGATTCTCTACTACTCAATGGACAGCATTTGATTTTAAAAAACTAATAACCGATATTTGCTTTAACATTAAGCAAGAATGCCCCAATATATCCTTAAAATTTAATGCTTCATCACGGGGCGATTATCTAATCGTCGGCGATTGCTTGCAAATAGAGCGAATAGTTCTAAACCTTGTAACAAACTCTATTAAATATGCCGGCATGGATAAAGATATCACCATTAGCTTAAAAGAAGATAAAGAAAATAAAAACTTACTAATCAATTTTTCTGATAACGGTCCTGGCATTCCTTACGAATACAAAGACGATATATTTAAGCCCTTCTTCCAAGTAGCAGATTTTACCACACGAACTACCGAGGGCAGCGGCTTAGGTTTAACAATAGTTAAACAATTTATCACTAACCACGGTGGCTCTATTAAACTAGCCAAGCATAAAACTAAAAAAGGTACCGAGTTTTTAGTTACTCTTCCTAAAAATCACGATAAACTAAATACTATTGCACAAAATAACGATTTATCTATTATGGATATTAAAATGGATATCATTCGCGAGTTTAGCGATATTAATGCTTAAATTACAAATTAACCAATCATAAGGGGGTCAATAATAAAATGCACTGTCTTGTTTGCAATTGTTCCGAAAGTAAAGTTATAAACTCACGCTCAACCGATAATGGCGCAATTAGGCGCAGACGTGAGTGTGTTAATTGTGGCGCGCGTTGGACAACCTACGAACGCCGCGAGATGATGCCTATTATGGTAGTTAAAAAAGATAACACCCGTCAGCCCTTCGAGCGTCAAAAAATTCTAAAAGGCTTAATTCATGCAACACAAAAACGCCCTATTTCTATGACAGATTTAGAATCCCTTGTCGATAATATCGAAATTAAACTTCAACAAGAGAATCAAGACGAAGTCCCCGCCAGCAAAATCGGCGAGCTTGTAATGGAAGAGTTAAAAACCCTCGACCAAGTAGCTTACGTACGTTTCGCCTCTGTTTATAAGCATTTTCAGGATGTAGCAACCTTTAAAAACGAACTCGAAATGTTACAAAACGATACAAACAATTAACAATATTGTGACATAACTTGACAAATTGCACTTTTCATGATAAAATATATGATGATGAGATATGGCTTTAACGAATAATTTAAATTTTAGAATTACATCGGGTAATAAAAAGGGCTTGCTTCTTAACTACCCCAATACTACCGACACGCGCCCCACAACCGACCGCGTTAAGCAAGCAATATTTAACCTGCTCCCTTTTGGGTTCAAAGCCAATTCCGCCTTAGATATGTTCGCAGGCTCAGGGGCTTTAGGTATCGAATGTTTATCCCGCGGCGCAAAAGCGGCAATGTTTATCGATTCTTCAAAAACAGCTGCAGATTGCATCACCGTCAACCTTAAAAAAGCCGATTATCTAGATGTATCTAAAGTCATACATGGCAATTTTTCAACCGTTAATTTTGATACTACCTTCGATATTATATTTTTAGACCCGCCATACAATAAAGGGTTAATGCAGCCCGCGCTAAATCTGTCGGCTAGCCTTTTAAACCCAGGCGGAATCATCGTCTGCAAATATGACGATTCCCTCCCCCTCCCCGATTTTTCTGCCTTTAACGTGCTTAAAACTAAAAAATATGGCATTACAACTATAACGTTAATTGAGAATTATTAAAATAAATTTGAGTGTAACGAAAATTTATTACGCAACTGTTCATTGTTCATCTTTAATTGTTCAATGTTCATTGATTTCTTTCGAGATTAAAAAAAGTATCAATTACACATATTGCACACATAAAAACGAAAGCGAGCGTGATTCATCTTATGTCCTCCATCGCCGTTTACCCAGGCACCTTCGACCCACCAACCTGCGGTCACCTAGATATCATCACTCGTTCCGCCAAAGTTTTTGACACTCTTTACGTTGCCGTGCTAAATAATAGCGATAAAACACCAATCTTCTCTGTCGACGAGCGCAAAAACATGCTAAGCCGCATAACAAATAACCTAAACAACGTGGTTATTACCTCGTTTAACGGGCTGCTGGCAGATTACGCTAAACAAATAAACGCTAACGTAATTGTTAAAGGTTTGCGCGCCGTTTCGGATTATGAATACGAATACCAAATGGCATTAATCAATAATAAAATTAACCCCGCCGCCGATACCTTCTTCCTTACCACTACCGCCGAGAATTCATTTTTAAGCTCTAGCGTTGTTAAGGATATCGCTCGATATAAAGGCGATTTAACTAATATGGTCCCGTCAGAAATTCAAAGTATCGTCTACTCAAAACTAACCGAATAATCTTTTATTTAACATATAAACCACTACAAATTCCAAACGGAAAGGAATTTTTATCATGGAAGTACTTGAACTTTTAGATAGCTTAGAAGATATAATCGAGCGCGGAGTCGGTCTGCCACTTGGCGGTAAATGTATGCTCGACCGCGACGAATTGCTAGATGTTTTGCAAGAGGTCCGCTTGCGCCTGCCAGAAGATTTAAAACAGGCTAAGTGGGTAAAAAGCGAGCGTCAACGCATATTGGCAGAAGCTCAAAAAGAAGCCAACCACATCTTAAAGGGTGCTGAGGATAAAATCATATCTATGATTAACGAGCACGAGATTACCAAGCGTTCTTACGAGCAGGCTAAACAAATCGAGGCTGCTTCACGTAAGAAGACAAGAGAGATTCGCAATAACACTACTCAATATGTCGAGAACATGCTTGCCGATGCCGAAACAGTGTTTGAAAAAGCACTTGCCACCTTGCGCGAGAACCGCTCTATTATGCGTACTAAACGCGATAATTCTGCCGCGCCACAGTCTGCTAAAAAGAAACAACAAGTTGAGACCGACGAAGACGACGAATAGGATTAATTACCACAGAATACTAAACCTGAATATTACTAGGCTCGCAGCTCTTTTGTTGCGAGCCTTTGTTAATGAAAACAATGCAGAAATAAAAAGATTATCGCATATAATGCAACATAATTTAACATAAATTTAACATAAAAATCGAAAAACCGCTTGCAAATTAAGTAATAGTGTGGTATAATTATCATGAAGGGGAAAAGTAAACTATGACAAGAAGACATATTATGACAGTTAAGTATGATTATTTGGATGAGTTCAGCAATTTTTCTTATGCGAAAAACGAAAAATATATTCCGCCCAAAATACCAGCCCCAATTAGCAGATTGGATAAGATATTTAATAAGAGGGTACAAAATACTATAAACTTAGCTATAAAAGGCAAACTGCCTAAATTCCCCAAAACTCCTGCTCGGTAACAATATTAATTTTCAAAAAAATATTGACAAATTTTGATAATTAGGATATAATATTTATAAGGATAAAAAAGAGCAAGAACCTCAAACGGCTATGCTCACAATTTAACTAATTAAAAGTAGCCAAATGTTTGCACGCATTGGGGGCTACTTTTTTGTATGAGGTGATTTTTTCTTTGCTAATTTGTAGAAACAAACAAACGCAGTTAAAATCGTTATTAGCAAAATCGTTCCAAGAACAATAAATGCAATCTCCATACTATCACCTCCTTATCGTAAGATGCGAAGGTGAACATAGCCGCCTAGCTTTCGCTATTTTCGGTTCTTAACTCTTAACGATAATTTTACACTATTTTATAAAAAATGTCAATACAAAAAATGACGTTTTTTACTTTATGGCTTTAAAACGTAAGCTTATTCATTCTGCATTAAAAAAACGCCGAGCAAACGCTCGACGTTTTTTATATTCAGCCAAAAGATCGGCTTTAATTACGCAATAATCTCAGACACAACGCCTGAACCTACTGTGTGTCCACCTTCGCGGATAGCAAAACGCAACTCTTTCTCGATAGCGATAGGTGCAATTAGCTCAACGCTAATCTCTACGTTATCGCCAGGCATACACATCTCTGTTCCAGAAGGAAGAGTGATAACGCCAGTTACATCTGTTGTACGGAAGTAGAACTGAGGACGATAGTTGTTAAAGAATGGAGTATGACGTCCACCTTCTTCTTTAGTAAGAACATATACTTGCCCTTTAAACTTAGTGTGAGGCTTAATTGTACCAGGTTTAGCCAATACTTGCCCACGCTCTATTTCGTTACGTTGGATACCACGAAGCAACGCACCAATGTTATCACCAGCTTGCGCCTCGTCTAACAATTTACGGAACATCTCGATACCTGTTACAACAACCTTACGTGGCTCATCGGTTAAACCAACGATTTCTACCTCGTCACTAACCTTAATTGTACCACGCTCTACCCTACCAGTTGCAACTGTACCACGACCAGTGATAGAGAATACATCCTCGATAGACATCAAGAACGGTAAGTCACTCTTACGCTCAGGAGTTGGGATATACTCGTCAACAGCCTTCATAAGCTCTAAAATAGGAGCATACTCAGCAGCGTTAACATCGGTAGCAGAAGATTCAACAGCTTTAAGTGCAGAACCTTTGATAATAGGAATATCATCGCCAGGGAAATTATACTCGCTTAATAGCTCGCGAATCTCCATCTCTACAAGCTCTAAAAGCTCAGGGTCATCCACTTGGTCAACTTTGTTCATAAATACAACAATGTAAGGAACGCCTACCTGACGCGCTAGAACGATATGCTCACGAGTTTGTGGCATAGGACCGTCAGCTGCAGATACAACTAGGATAGCACCGTCCATCTGAGCGGCACCGGTAATCATGTTCTTTACATAGTCAGCATGCCCAGGGCAGTCAACGTGTGCATAGTGACGTGCGTCTGTTTCATACTCAACGTGAGCAGTCGAAATTGTAATTCCGCGCTCTCTTTCTTCTGGAGCTTTATCGATTTGGTCATAAGCAGAATATTCTGCCTTACCCATGAAAGATAAAACTTTTGTAATAGCAGCAGTTAAAGTGGTTTTACCATGGTCAACGTGACCGATAGTACCAATATTAACGTGCGGTTTGGTTCTTTCAAATTTTGCTTTAGCCATTTGAAAATATTTCCTTTCTTATTAAATTACAAGTCTAGCCATGGTTTTGTAAAATCCAGGCTTACGCCTTAACCGATTACATACCCACCAGCCGATTGTTATATAAAACTAATATATACATCTTTAAAGTGTATTAGATGATGTTTTCATCTTTACACCATGAGTAATCACTGATTAACTCATTATATACCAATTTGTGGCAAATGTCAAGAATTATTTGTTTCCTTTGCCCAAAAAGTATTTCTAGCCTACTTAGCGCGGTCCGCCATAATATCTTGCTGAATAGACTTAGGCACTTCTTCGTAATGACTAGGTTGCATAGAATATTGCCCACGCCCTTGAGTGCGCGACCTTAACTCGGTAGCATAACCAAACATCTCGCTTAATGGAACAAACGCAGTTATAGCTTGCGCACCTTGACGCGCTTCCATACCTTGAATCTGCCCACGACGACTGTTTAAATCACCTATTACATCGCCCATGTATTCCTCTGGAACTGTAACATCTACGCGCATAATCGGCTCTTTTAACACAGGGTCAGCCTGCTTCATACCATCTTTAAACGCCATAGAACCAGCAATTTTAAACGCCATCTCAGATGAATCGACGTCATGGTACGAACCATCATACAAAGTAACGCGAACATCTACAACATTATACCCAGCCAATACACCATTTTGCATTGCGCCTTGTACACCAGCGTCAACAGCAGGGATATATTCTTTTGGTATAACACCGCCGACAATTTTATTGATAAACTCGTAACCCTTGCCCGCTTCTAACGGCTCAAGCTCTAGGTAAACATGACCATATTGCCCACGTCCACCGCTCTGGCGCGCATATTTATGCTCAACCTTAACGGTTTTACGAATCGTCTCTTTATACGAAACTTGTGGTTTACCAACATTAGCTTCTACCTTAAACTCACGCATTAACCTATCTACAATAATCTCTAAGTGAAGCTCACCCATGCCGGCAATAATCGTCTGCCCAGTTTCTTCATCTGTATAGGTTTTAAATGTAGGGTCTTCTTCTGCAAGCTTAGCTAGCCCAATCGCCATCTTCTCTTGCCCTGCTTTTGTCTTAGGCTCAATAGCAACGCGGATAACTGGCTCAGGGAACTCCATGCTCTCAAGAATAATCGGATGATTATCATCGCATAACGTATCACCTGTTGTGGTGTTCTTTAAACCAACCGCCGCGGCAATATCGCCCGAATATACACAGTCAATATCCTTACGCTCGTTAGCGTGCATCTGAAGTATCCTACCTATACGCTCTTTATTATCCTTAGTAGAATTATACACATGTGAACCAGCATTTAATACACCAGAGTACACACGGAAGAAACACAACTTACCTACATAAGGGTCAGTAGCTATCTTAAACGCAAGCGCGCTAAATGGCTCATCATCAGACGATGGACGAACATCTTCTTCGTCTGTCCCTGGGATAACACCTTTAATAGCAGGCACGTCTAGCGGCGACGGCATGTAATCTACTATAGCATCAAGCAGCGGCTGAACACCCTTGTTACGATATGATGTTCCACATGTAACCGGCACCATCTCGTTATCTATAGTAGCTTTGCGAATACCCCTCTTAATCTCTTCAACGGTTAATTCTTCACCGTTTAGATATTTCTCCATTAATTCTTCGTCTTGCTCGGCAACTGCCTCAAGCAACACAGCGCGATACTCCTCAGCTTTCTCAAGCATATCAGCAGGAATCTCTTCATCGCGGATATCCTTACCTAAATCGTCATGATAAATCTCGGCACGCATTTTAACTAAGTCTATTATACCCTTAAAGTTATCCTCCGCACCTATTGGTAATTGAATCGGTACAGCGTTAGTTTTAAGACGGTCCTTCATCATAGCTACAACATTGTAAAAATCTGCACCCATGATATCCATCTTGTTTACATACGCCATACGTGGTACATGGTACTTATCTGCCTGACGCCAAACCGTCTCGCTTTGAGGCTCAACGCCACCTTTAGCACATAAAACGGTAACCGAACCATCAAGCACACGCAACGAACGCTCTACCTCAACAGTAAAGTCAACATGCCCGGGAGTGTCGATGATGTTTATACGCTTCCCGTTCCAATGACAAGTAGTAGCAGCTGATGTGATAGTTATACCACGCTCTTGCTCTTGCTCCATCCAGTCCATTGTAGCGGCACCTTCGTGAACCTCACCAATCTTATGCACACGCCCAGTGTAAAATAATATACGCTCGGTCGTCGTGGTCTTCCCGGCATCTATATGCGCCATTATACCAATGTTTCTTGTATTTTCTAAAGTAAATTCTCTTGGCAAAACTTTTCCTCCTTGTTCTCAATTTAATAATAGTAGGTTTTATTTTTTTGGGGGGCAATTTCTTAATAGAAGCAAGCACTCCCTGCCCTGTTTTTTTACGCTGCCCGAATGAGTTTTTCGCCGAAATTTACATCTGCATTTTGATTAAGGATTTGTCAAGGCTGGCGCGCTTTTTGCGCCATTTATTTCAGCCTTGATGAATCCTGGCAAAATGCTAGGATTAAATCGCGAAAAACGAGCGGGCAAGCGTAAAATACGCAGCTTGAATAGATTTAGAGCTTTAAAAGTTTCTAATTATTTTACCCACTAATATTTTTTAAAATGGGCAAGGGAAGCGAATGAATAAAGAGCGACTTTCTCGTCCTGATTGAGCGGCTTGCCTGTTTTAAAAAATATTAGCTAGCAAAACTAAAAATTTAAATCTAGTTTTCAGAAAAACAAGCCCCAAACCACACATCAGCCTACCCCACCGCACCCATACTCCTAAAAATTTGCGGAACTTCATCGCAAATTTTCTCTCTAGCAAAAATAAAATCATTTTTTGCTAGAGGCTTCCGTTTTAAGAAAAACCCTAAAGTGAAGCTGAAGCAAAATTGCATAAATCGCAATTTTGCGGGATGGAACCTACCACTTATAATGCGCAAACGCCTTGTTAGCCTCTGCCATTCTATGTGTATCTTCTTTCTTCTTAACTGCTGCGCCGGTATTGTTAATGGCATCCATTATCTCATGCGCCAAACGCTCTTTCATCGTGCGTTCGCTCCTTTGACGCGCATAACTTACCAACCAACGCAAGCCCAAAGTAACCCTACGCTCAGCCCTAACTTCCATAGGCACCTGATACGTTGCACCACCTACACGACGAGCTTTAACCTCAAGCAACGGCATAATATTCTCCATTGCTTCATCAAACGCGTCCATAGCATCTTTACCCGTTTTCTCGGCAACTTCGGCAAACGCATCATAAACTATTTTTTGTGCTACACCTTTTTTACCATCTAGCATAACCGTGTTGATTAACCTTGTAACCAGCTTGCTATTGTAAATTGGGTCTGGCAATACATCTCTTTTAGGAACACTACCTTTTCTAGGCACTTATCTTCCCCTCGATTCATTTAAAATTTTAAACCAAGCCAGATTATTTAATTGAACAGTCAGACTAACCAACGCCCGCTAAACAAATAATCCACCTCAGTTGGGTACTCAAAGCAAGTTTTACCTCGCTCTGCTAGCGCGCATATATTCTTTCGCTCTTTTTATATATAATATATAATAGAAAAGACAGCGTAAAGCATATATTCACACCATTTAACTTGCTAAAAATCAACCAAAATTAGTCGGACTTTTTACCGCCACTTGGCTTAGCCTTTTTAGCACCATACAAACTACGCGATTGATTACGCCCAGCAACTGCACCGGCATCTAGTGTACCACGAATAATATGGTAACGAACACCAGGAAGGTCCTTAACCCTACCGCCACGAATAAGTACAACACTATGTTCTTGAATGTTATGACCTATCCCTGGGATATAAGCCGATACTTCCATACCATTGCTAAGACGAACACGCGCAACTTTACGCAACGCAGAGTTAGGCTTCTTAGGTGTTTTAGTACCAACCCAAGTTACTACCCCACGCAATTGTGGCTCAGCTGCATCAGTAATTTTGTTGTGCAACGAGTCACGTCTAACGCGCATTGCTTTACTATTAGTTGTACGTTTCTTTCTTTTACGACGCTTTCTAATAAGTTGTTCTGTAGTAGGCATTTTAGTTTCTACTCCTTTCTTTTAAAATTTGTGTAACGTGAATATATACTAATTAAATTAGTAACAATGATATAATTATTAACTATCCTTTCAGCTCGGTCACTACCGCCGCCGAAACATCTATCTTAAAATGCTCACCCATCTGCTTTTTACTGGGCACGCCTATCATTTTTACATGGTACCTGTTGCACAACGAAAGTACGCTTGCCTTAACCCACTCATCAGCATCTTGCGCTAAATAAACGGTTTTAGCACGCATTTTCTCGATTGTTTTTTTACTCTCTCTAAGCCCAACAACACAGCCTAGCTTCTCATCAAAATTATTAACACCAGTTGGCAAACCAGATGCGTTATTTACAATATCATTGCCAAGCGGTTTATCGTCTTCACTCATCTTGTGTTTTTCCTTCTTATAATAGATTTCTTTGATAAGACACACAATACATTCCCGCAAAAATACCATTCTGATTGATTGTATCACAAAAAAATCAATTTGTCAAGCCCTTGACAAATAAAATCAAATTGTTTAGACTATTCACCATCATTTATCATTCGATGCTCTTTTATAACTTTAAATTGCTTTATCCAGCCCTTACTATATTTTACCGATATATACCCAACAATAGACATTGCTAAAGCACTAAAGGTATCTACAATTATATCCTTCATCGTATCTAAAAGTGCCATCTGACCAACTTTTAACTGTCCGTTTGTCATAACCACTCTTTGCATATTAGTGTCAAAAACCGAATCTATCGTAAACTCATATATCTCCCATATCGCACCAAAAGCCAAGGCAAAACAAAAAGCAAATATAGCAACAAACGCTGGCGATAAGTTCAAAATTATTTTATCCGAATCGTTCAAAATGTTTATAATCGACAGCCCAATCGCGCACAACGCCACACCACTAAAAGCGTGCATTATAGTATCAAAATTAGGAATCGTTGTGTAATAATCATGCACCTCTCCTAAATAAATAGTAAAGTAAAGAAAGGTAACGTAAATTGTTATCATTTGCGGAGGCATGTACGAAAGCCATTTTTTAAGCAATATACTAGGTAAAAGTATAGCAACCATGCCTAAAATACATTCTACCAACGCCAAAACATAATCACTTTTAACCCTTACGTCTATGGCATCAGAGGCAGAGACCGGCGCTTGATAAATTCGCACAGATACATAAATAGCCGATACAAAAAGCGTAAGCAATACAAAAAATATGTAATTGCGCACATTAAACACACGTTTTATCATAATAATCCCTGCCTTTTTTTATATTGCAAACTTTTTGCTCTAAAACATCCCCATCTGTTCATCACTTGTCTTAATAAAGCATCCCACAGCAGGTATATGCTTCGTCCTGTAGTAATTCATATCCGCAAAATCCACCGCCGTGATAGCACACACCCTATCTAGCACATCGCCCTTTTTAACCGTCATAACCGACACCCCTTGGCTAGACCGCGTCGCCTTCTCGTTAATCTCGCTGGTGTTAAACACTAAAACTTTTTTATTCTTAGTCATAGCAACTAAATCACTATCGTCTTCTAAATATATCATATTAACTAAACTTTTGCCGCCAAAATACGCACTACCCAGCTTCTTTCTGTTAAGCTTAGTCTCGTAACTCTTAAGCGGAATCTTCGCCATCTTCCCATTCTCAAACGCAAATAAAAAATGTCCGTTAAAATCAACCGTCGCTTCTATGCCTACTATAGCCTCGTCCGTCTCGAACCCTAATAACGCAGGCAAATACTCACCTAAAGTCGAAGCCTTGCAATCGGATATCGTATGTGTCTTAACTTTATATACATTACACTTATTAGTAAATACTAAAATTTCAGACTTATTAGTTATCTCTTTAGTCCATATAATCTCATCGCCCTCTTTAAGTTTATGCTCATTCCCCCCGCGCAGACTAATCATAGATATCTTCTTTAAATATCCATCTCGCGTAGCAAACAATGTAAGGGCGTAATCCTCTATCTGCTCTACTATCTCAACCTCTTCTACACTATCTTCGGTTACTACTTTAGTAAGCCTTTCTCTGCCATATTTCTTAGATATCTCTTTTAACTGAGTAATAATCACATCTTTTATCTTGCCCTCATCCGCCAATGTCGCACGCATAGAGCTTATCTCATCAATCAAGCTTTCGATGTCGTTAATCCTCTTTAAAATATACTCTTTGTTTATATTGCGCAACTTAATCTCGGCAATAAACTCCGCCTGTTTGTCGTCTATCCCAAACCCCTTCATTAAATTAGGTACAACATCAACTTCTAGCTCTGTGTTGCGGATAATAGTAACCGCCTTATCAATATCAAGTAGAATCTTCTCTAACCCTTGTAATAAATGCAACCTCGCCGATTTCTTTTTAATATCAAACTCCAGCTGACGTTTTAAGCAATTAATCCTAAACGCGCTCCACTCGCTTAAAATCTCGCCCACGCCCATAACCTTAGGAGTAACACCTATTAGCACATTAAAATTACAGCTAAAATTATCTTGCAACGGGGTATACTTAAACAACTTCGCCATTAGCTGAGGCACATTCGCCCCGCGTTTTAAATCGATAGTTATCTTAAGTCCTTTTAAATCCGTCTCATCTCTAACGTCAGATATCTCTTTAACCCGCCCCTGCTTTATAAGGTCTACAATTTTATCTATTATCGCCTCGTTAGTGGTGGTGTAAGGAATCTGCGTTATATCTATACAATGATTCTTCGCATCATGCTTCCACACCGCACGCACTTTAAAAGAGCCTCGCCCAGTGTCATACACTTGCCGCGTCATCTCTTCGTTATATATTAACTCGCCACCGGTTGTAAAATCTGGCGCAATCAATGTCTTAGTTAAATCACACTTAGGGTTTTTAAGGTATGCAATTGCCGCCGCGCACACCTCTTTTAAATTAAAGCTACATATATTAGAAGCCATTCCCACCGCTATCCCCTGGTTAGGGTTGACTAATATATTAGGAAACTTAGTCGGTAATAAAGTCGGCTCTTTCATCGTCCCATCATAATTATCTATAAACTCAACCGTGTTCTTGTCTAGGTCGGCAAACATCTCGTTACATATATCAGCAAGCTTAACCTCGGTATAACGCGACGCTGCAAACGCCATATCGCGCGAGTATACTTTACCAAAATTCCCCTTACTATCTACCAAAGGATGCAACAGCGCATCATTACCTTGTGTTAAGCGCACCATTGTTTCGTATATAGCCATGTCGCCATGAGGATTCACGCGCATTGTCTGCCCTACAACATTAGCCGATTTCGTCCTCGTCCCGCTAAGCAGCCCCATTTTATACATAGTAAACAAAAGCTTACGATGCGCCGGCTTAAATCCATCAATCTCCGGTATGGCGCGGGATATAATTACACTCATAGCATAAGGCATATAATTTTGCTCTAAAGTTTCAGTTATCGGTTGTTCTGTAAAATATTTTTTAACGGAACCCATATATATTACACCTCGGTTTCAATTATTATATACCATTTAAGATAAAATGTCAATTACTTTAGAAAAATCTTAAATTTAGTAAAAATTTCGTAATTTTGCTTGGTAGCTCGATGTTTTTTATTGTATAATGGTTAGAAATTAACATAACCAAGTAAAAATTTAAAATCTATAAACAAAGGAGTTAAAAAAATTATGTCAATCACAAAAAGGTACGATTTAAATATCGATTTATATCGCAAGCTTCCCCTTCCTACCGATAGCTTTGCAATACAAAACGATAGCAACAGTTACGAGTTTTATTTAAACTTAAAACGTCGGCTAGATATTTTCGATTTATCCGACGCCACCTACACTACCATTACATATAACCGCGAAGATGGTACTCAGGTGGTAGCAAGCGGCATTATTTACGATGCACCACTAGGCATTATTAAGGCAGTTGTCCCGACAGAAATCCTTTCTAATTATGGCAAAATCACCGCTAGTATAGAGGTATTTTCTAGCGGTGATGTTAAAACTAGCTTTAGTGGGTTCGAGTTCTTTATCCAACGCAATCCCGATTATAGCGACGAAATCGAGTCTACAAACGAGTACCCCGTGCTAACCACCCTTATCACCCAAGCAGGCGAGTATATCAATACAAAAATCGGACCAAAAGGCGATAAAGGCGACCCTGGCGATAAAGGTGAAAAAGGTGATAAAGGCGATAAGGGCGATCAGGGCGAGCAAGGTATTCAAGGCATCCAAGGTATTCAAGGCGAAAAAGGCGACCAGGGTGACGCAGGCGAAAAAGGCGACCAGGGTGAGCAAGGCATTCAGGGCGAAAAAGGCGAGCCAGGCGAAGGAGCTTTAGAAATATCTGGCGCACTTACCGCTCATGTAACAAATGCCGAAGTACATATTACCGCCTTAGAACGCAGCGAATGGAATGGTCTGTCTGCCGAAATTTCGTCTTTAGATGGCAGAGTAGATGTTTTAGAAACACTTACAGATGGCTTAGATGAAGCATTAGAGGCAATAGTAGGAGAGTAAAAGATAATATAAAAGGAGTGAAACAAATGTCAATATCAACAAACTTAACACAAATAGCAACCGAAAAAGATAACTTAAAACAATCACTTATTAGCAAGGGCGTCAACATGTCTGGCGTGCCATTTACCAATTACCACACACAAATAGATAACCTAACCACAGGCGGTAGCGGCAGTGACGGCGGCGCAGGCTCGCTTAACCCCGTCACATACAACTGGGGCAACATGTGGAAGACTAACGACGACCAATGGTACCAGTTCGACGAAGCACTAGCCGAAGCGCCAGAGATTAGCGGATATACCAAGTTTGCCGTGATAATATGTACCGACGCGCATGGCAACGAAAATAGTCTAGTTAATACATTTCAAATACGTAATTTGTTTTCTTTAGATCCAATGAATCCAGACATAGACACCGCAGGAAATATTGGGAATGGCACAATGACCGACGGAACATCGGCATTTAAGTACTATACAAGCGCAGGCAAAACTTTAGAAAGCAAAACTGGTTCTAGTGAATTATTTTACGCAGATGACGCTTTAGGCAAGCCATACTACGAAAACGGCGAGCTAAAGTTTCACACACGATACGTTGTAGTCTATCATAAAAATGGTCTAAATCAGGCTGTTGTGCGTTGCAGAAATATAAGCATTTTAAGAATATTTGTAAAAAACATGAAGCTTGGTTGGAACATGTTTTACATGGATAGTTATTCCTATACTTACAGCCTTCAACGCGAATATAATAACAGGTCTTACGCATTGCGCGAAATTGTAACACAAAATACAACCAACATAGCAAATCAATTACATTCACTAACATCACGTTACTATAGCGATTGTTTCGGCGGATTCTCTCCATATATAAATTCACTGCCTAGTTTAAATGGCGTTACCACGCTAGCGGCTAATACTTATACGCACATATACTCTCCCGCCATTACCGAGCTCAGCCTACCTTCTAGCTTTTCAACCATAGCAGGCAGTAGCGATTACGCTACTTTAAGCGATAAATGGGGATATCGCGCCGTTATTAATAGCTGCCCATTGGTTAAAAAAGTAACGTTAAATAGCGTACCAACGGTAGAAGCTAATCTGCACGACCGCGCATTGCTCGATAACATGGTAGGGCTAGAAAAAATTGTTGTCCCAAACGGCATTAATTTAAGATGGTTCTGTTTTGCGCGCATGCCAATGTTAAGCAAAGCAAATTTACTTGATATAATAAACAAATCTGCAAGCGGCACGGGCGATGTTTATTTAGGCACACAAAATTACTATAAGCTATCTAATAGCGAGCGCAATTTAATAACCGGCAAAGGCTACACAATTGTAAGAACATCTGGCGGTCCTGAAACACCATAAACGAAAGGTGATGATATAAATTGGATAAAATAATAAACGTAATTAAAGTAGCGTTTGCCATACTCGGCGGCACGTTAGAGTTCGCTCTCGGCGGCTGCGATATGTTGCTATCCGTGTTGATTTCGTTAACCGTGCTAGACTTTATCAGCGGTGTGGTATTAGCGGTTATGAACAAAGAGCTACAAAGCGGCGCAGCGTACAACGGCATCGCAAAAAAGATAGGCATATACATTATAATCTCGATGTCGGTGCTAGTCGGCTACGCAATTAAAACGCCCGAGCTAAGGGGTATAATTATCGGCTTTTATATAGCCCACGAAGCAATATCAATTGTAGAGAATTGCGCCGCCTTGGGCTTGCCTATCCCACAAAAAATAAAAGATGTATTAGCACAAATAAAAAATTGATGTTTTTAGAATATACCCGAATTGTTAACAATCCGTCATTGCGGGCTCCAGCGTTTCACTTTGTACGAAAATCGTCATTGCGGGCTCCGACCCGCAATCTATACACTTTGTTTGAATGATATCAGTCGATTACAATATAGCGTATAGATTCCGCGTCAAGCGCGGAATGACAGTTTTGCAACATTATAAACACCACAAAAAAAGACTATTCTTATGAATAGTCTTTTTTTATACATTGATAATACTTATTGTGGTACATGTTGAACAGGTTTCACAGGCGCTTGAGTGCCTTGAGTACCTTGTGTTTGCGTGCCTTGTGTTTGACCAGTTGCTTTTTCAGTAGCTGCTCTGTGCTCACGCAAAGCGTTTAAGCTTTCGGTAACAATAGTAGAACGTTGTTCAACGGTAAACGAGCTCCTGCTAGCAAAATTTTCGTTAGACAAAGTAAACTCTATCTCTGTATTTTCTTGCACATTATTGGTATAATTCGGGTCAACCTCTGTTACAGGCGCAGTTGTTCCAACTGTTGTTTCAACAGGCGCAGCCGTTGTTGTTACAACAGGCGCAGTTGTAGTAACCACTGGTTCTGTAGCCGCTGTTGTAATTTCTGGCTCTGTAACCGCTGTTGTTGTTACAACTGGGAACTCTGACTCGGTATTAGATATTACCTGATCAGTTGTCGTCTCTGGTACCGTCGTGGTAATCGGTGTCGTCGTGGTAATCGGTTCTGTCGTCGTCGTCACAACAGGTCCATTTGGTCCACCACCAGGACCGCCAGGTGTAGGTTTATCCATACCCTTGTCGCCACACTTACACTCATATATGTTATAAATCTCATTCCATGTAGTACTACTATTATAATAATTATTCTCTTCAAAAAGTTGATAATAATTATTTTCTTCAAAAAGCTGATAAGTAATATTAGTAACAGGATCGCGTTTAGACAACTCGTCAACTATAAGCGTTAAGTCGTTAATCTCTAGTTGTAATGCCTTATACCTTGCATCACTAAACAAGTTCTTCCAGAAATTATAATTGTCTTGAGGGTTCTTAGGGTCGTAAGGTTGTTCTGGATGCTCTTGGTTCCAAACAGCAATTGGGAACTTAATATCAATCTCTAATTTATTAATCCTATTGGTAATTTGAGTTAAATCAACCTCTATACCGTCGATTCTAATGTTTGTATCGCCAATACTTTGCTCTACATTCTCAAATCTTTGGTATAAACTAGTAAACTTCCCGTCGATATCTAACTTAAATAAGTCCAGCTTCTTCTCAAACTCACCCATCTCACCAAACTCTGGGTAGGCTTCACTATCTGCCCATAAAAAGTGTGTAGTATAATGGAAAGGTTTTACATTCGCGCCGTCACCTCTAATAGCTTTTTCAAACATATTAGCATCTTCGGTTGCAACAGCACCAACATAGTACACAACATTACCCAACCACTGTTTATCAAAGCTAATGTGATGGACAGCATCTCTTTCAGCAGCTTTAGCAACATCAACCTTTTGCTGGTCGGTAAGTTTGTTAACATCTAGTTTATTAGTAGTTACATAATCGTTATACGCTTTTTTATAAGCTGCATTATAATCTTCAGCATACTCACTAAAAATATCGATTACATCCGAGATAGAACCATTAAAAGGATTAAAGACATTTTGCTTTGCGTAAGGGTCTTCGCCACCAATAATCGGTCGCCCGTTACCATCAAGCATAAGCTTTTTAAAAGGCACACCGTCAACCTCTTCAGTTGTTGTTAAAACACCTAGGTCAACAGCTACAGGCGCCCCGTCTTCGTTACCACGGAAACTATCGCCTATATCTTTTCTATCTTGCTCGCTAATAGCATCGCCTGTAGCGTTCAAGCCTAAGAATCCACCCACAGCTAAACCTGCCGCTGCAACAACCGCTACCACACGTTTTACAATAGGTCCTTTCTTTTTAGGTTTAGGTACATAGATTTCTTCCTTTGGTTCAGCATTCAAATTTAAATCTAAATCAGAATCTAAATCAGTATTAAAATAATCACCAAATTTTGGCATATCAAACACCCCTTATAAAAAACTTTATTTCTCAAAATATTTTTGTTACACTTACATTATACAACAAAAAAAAACTTTTTTCAAGTACCTAAAAGCCCTTTTATGTTAAATTTGTGTTAAATTTTCATTAAATTTTAAATTTTTTTCATTTTTTAGCCCTTTTTTTAACACTTTTACTAAAAATATATTGATTTTTTTATTAAAATATGATAAACTTTACCCACTAAATAGTGTTTATAAAGGAACATTTCCAATGAAAAATATTAAAAACATCTTAATAACAGGTGCAAGCGGTGGCATAGGCAGCGCAATTAGCAAGCAATTAATAACTAATTACCCCGCTGCTAATGTGTTTTCGATATATAATCATCACCAACCCTTATATGGCATACCATATAAGGCAGATTTAACTTCCCCTAGCGAGATATCTACCCTTTTTAGCACAATAACTAATAAATATGGCACAATCGATATATTAATTAATTGCGCAGGCATAAGCCTAACTAAACAGGTGCAAGATACAACCCTAGATGAATGGGATTCTATTTTTAACACTAACGCTCGCGCTACTTTTTTGTGCTGCAAACACGCTCTACCAAGCATGATATCCGCCAAAAGGGGAGTTATAGTAAACGTTTCATCTATATGGGGGGTATCAGGCGCATCATGCGAGGCGATATATTCTGCCAGCAAGGGCGCGGTCGAGATATTTACAAAATCGTTAGCAAAAGAGGTCGCACCAAGCAACATCCGCGTAAATAGCGTAGCCCCTGGCGCAATAGATACTAATATGTTAGATAGCTTAAATAACGAAGACAAAAATATAGTGCGCAACCAAACCCCTCTAGGTAGGCTTGGCACACCAGAAGATATCGCCCAAGCAGTCGCATTTTTGGCAAGTGATTCCGCCTCGTTTATAACTGGTCACACATTAATAGTAGACGGCGGGCTTACATTGTAGCAAAGAATATATAGTAAGCACTGATTAACTCGCGTTTAGGGATTTTTCGAGATAAAATTTTGTTTTAGAAGGAAACGAGAAAAGCAAGGCTGACGCCTGCTTTACGAGGCTGACGCACTAAAACGGAATTT
>JAISIR010000018.1 GCA_031261985.1 Clostridiales bacterium
GCTCTTCCGATCTACCCTTAGCATGAATTTTAGTATCGATTTTGCTCCCCATTTTCGTGGTTTTACCAAGTATTCCTTATCGATGTTATCCCACGGTATAGATATGCACGAGATATCGTAAATTAGGTTTAAAAGCAAAAGTTGTATCGGCTGCATAGGTAAAAAAGGTAGGAATGCGCTTGCAATAAGAACGCTTAGCATATTACCGAAATTAGAGCTGACCGTCATTTTGATGTATTTCATTATATTACCAAAAGTTTTGCGACCTTCGACGACGCCTTTTTCTAGTACCATCAAACTTTTCTCTAATAATATAATATCTGCACTTTCTTTTGCAATATCCACCGCCGAATCAACAGAGATACCAACATCGGAATTTTTCATGGCATAGGCATCGTTTATACCATCGCCCATAAAGCCTACAATGTGGTTATTATTGCGTAAAGCTAGCACGATGCGCGCTTTTTGCTGAGGTGATAGCTTGGCAAACACATTAACACGCTCGACCGCCTCGTATAGCTCGTCGTCGGGCATATCTTCGACATCGGTGCCTAGCAAAATCTCGTCCACTTTAATTCCAACTTGTCGACAAATGCAGGCGGTTACAGCATCGTTGTCGCCTGTTAAAACCTTAATATCTATTCCATACTCGTTTAATTTTTCGATAGCTTGCATGGCACTTTCTTTAGGCGGGTCTAAAAACGCAAGGTAACCCATAAGTACCATATCACTCTCATCGTCGATAGAAAATGCGTCGGTGCTAGGCGGGTTGGTCTTTTGCGCAATGGCAATAACGCGCATCCCCTGCTCGTTTAACCCTTGAACCGTCTGCATAATTTCTGCCTTAATATCGTTAGTTAGTGGCTCAATGCCGCCTTTATACTCGGCAAAGCTACAAACTTGGAGCATCTCCTCGACCGCGCCTTTTGTAATCAGTTGAGTTTTACCGTTAAAATCCTCTACAACCACGCTCATTCGGCGGCGATTAAAATCAAAGGGAATCTCGTCAACTTTATGATATTTAGTGGTTAAATCGCGCATGCCATAATCTTGCGCATGCTCTAAAATTGCTATATCCATTAGGTTTTTAAGCCCAGTTTGGTTATAACTATTTAAAAAAGCATGGCGTAAAATTCGGTCATCGGTATCGTTGTTACCATGGATATCCAAGTGATATTCTAGGATTACCCTATCTTGCGTAAGGGTGCCTGTCTTGTCTGTGCATAAAACATCCATTGCGCCAAAGTTTTGGATAGAGCTAAGGCTTTTTACAATGGTCTGCTCGTTAGACATATTAACCGCGCCGCGAGCAAGGTTTGTGGTTACTATCATTGGGAGCATCTCTGGCGTTAAGCCGACGGCAACCGATAGCGCAAACAAAACTGCGCTAAGCCAATCGCCCTTTGTAAAACCGTTTACCAGCAGAATAATTGGTACCATAACAAGCATAAAGCGGATAAGGAGCCATGACACCTGGCGAACGCCTTTCTCGAAGCTAGTGACTACTTTGGTTTGAGCGATGGAGCGGGACATAGAGCCGAAATACGTTTCGCTTCCTGTTGCGATAACGATTGCCATTGCCGAGCCGCTGACGACAGTTGTGCCCATAAACGCAAGATTTTCCTGCTCTAGCGGGTTGGTTTCGTCTTCGTCTGATATCTCGACGAACTTCTCTTGTGGCTCGCTCTCGCCTGTCAGAGATGATTGCGAAATAAATAAATCCTTAGCGGATATAAGGCGCACATCGGCGGGGAGCATATCGCCTGCTGCAAGAAGGATTATATCGCCCACTACTATATCTTCAAATGGAAGCTCGTTTGTTCCGGTATCTTTACGAACAACTGTTGCGGTGGTAGATATTAGCGACGTTAGCTTCTCGGATGCTGAGTTTGAACGCGTTTCTTGAACAAAATGCAAAATGCCGCTTAAAAATATCATAGAAACGACTATGATGATTGAAAAAAAGTCGGATTTATCCGTAATATAAGTGACACAAGCAAGCAGCAAAAGCACTATGTTAAAGGGGTTGATGAAAGAGTTGTAAAGGCGTTTTAGGATAGTGTTTTCGCTTTTAAAAGTTACAATATTTTTGCCATATTGCTCTTCCATAACCTCTGCCTCTTGCTCGCTATGCCCTAAAGTAGAGGTATTATATTGAACAAGAAGGTTATTAACATCTGATTTTGACGCTTCTAAAAGCCTGGCGATTGCAGGGGTGTTATTGAATTTAGGCATTGGTTACTCCTCCTTGTTCAATTATATTAACGCTATTTACGCTTTATCTTTATTATTAACATCAATTTTAGGTAATTTTTTCACTAAATAAATTGCTAAAAATCCGCCAATTAACGCTGTTACAAGTTGAGGCCAGCTAAAGTTGTATGCGATTAAAGCTTGAGCCTTAGCGGGTAGTAAAAGTTTAGAGATGTTTATCATGGTAAAATACAAGAAAATCGTTTTAAGTATAGAGCCTAAAATTACGCCTAAGTATAGTTTTCTCTTGCAAACATCTATTACAAGTGGTAGCATGCAGTTGCCTAAAGCGACGATTGGGAATAGGGCTATGCTAGGTAGATGACCTTGGAAGGCTGCTACGATTGGGGTGATGATACCTATTACACACGCGTCAAAAACTCCGCAATATAGAACGGTTATAACTAAAACTAGGTTAACAAGTGAGCCGATAATAAATAATGATTGTGGTGTTGAAGCGCCGATGAATGGCAGAATCCTTAGATTTTGAAAAATAATGGCTAGGGCTAAAAATAGTGCCGAAAATGCTAGTCTTTTAATGCTTTTTTGCATGCTGATTCCTCCGAATAGTAATTATATTTATAAACATTTTAAAAGTATCGTTGATTACGTTAACTTTTGTAGCGGTAGATGGCTTCATAAAAACTGGAACCTCACATATTATATAACCGCTGCGCGTTGCATTAGAGATTAACTCGACATCGAAGCCAAAACCGTCGATTGTTTGGCGCGCAAAGAGAATTTTGGCTATGCTGTTTTTAAAGCCTTTAATTCCACATTGAACGTCAGAAACGCGTAAATCTAGAATTTTGTTAGCAAGCCAGATGAAAGATTCCGACATCATTCGGCGTAAAAAACTTTGGTATTTACAAGGCGCTTGCTTGGTGTACCTGCTGCCGATTACAACGTCCATGCCTAGTTCTAAAGATTCCAAAATCGGCTTAAAATATTCGGGGTCGTAGGCTAAATCTGCATCGGTAAAGATTATATAATCGCCCTCTGCCACCTTAACGCCTTGCTTAACAGCGTTGCCCTTGCCTTTGTTTGTAGGCGTAGCAATTACCTTAACTTTTTCTACACCCGCAGCGACAAACGAAGTGCCATCTGTGCTACCATCATCTACAACAATAATTTCGTAATCGTAATAATTTTTTTGCATAAAGTGGTTAATTGCTTCTAAATTATTTTTGATTATTTTTGCCTCGTTATATGCGGGAATAACAATAGAAACAGTCATGACTTACCACCTTTTTCGTGTATTCTCCCCCTGAAGTTGTGAATTATGTTAACTTATATTAAGCAGATTCTTCTACATCAAATTGACTATTGTAGAGTTTAGCGTAAAACCCGCCTTTGCTCAATAACTCGTCGTGCGTGCCTTGCTCGACAATATCGCCCTCGTTTAGCACTAAAATTACATCTGCATTTTTAATGGTAGAAAGGCGATGTGCAATAATAAAGCTAGTTCTGCCCTGCATTAAATTGTCCATTGCTTTTTGAATATGAATCTCTGTTCGTGTATCGACATTACTTGTTGCTTCATCTAAAATTAAAATTTTAGGGTCGGCTAGAATTGCACGCGCTATAGTTAGAAGTTGCTTTTGACCTTGCGAAATATTAGACGCTTCCTCGTTTAGTTCCATATTGTAGCCATCGGGCAACGCCTTAACAAAGTGATTAACCATAGCGGCTTTGGCGGCTTTAACAACGTCATCATGAGTTGCACTTAGCTTGCCATATTTAATATTTTCTTCCACACTCGCGTTATATAACCAAGTATCTTGCAACACCATTCCGAACATTTTGTGTAAATCGCGGCGATTAAAGTCTTTAATATTATGTCCGCCAATTAAAATTTCGCCACTATTTACATCGTAAAAACGCATCAAAAGCTTAACTAAAGTAGTTTTACCCGCGCCTGTTGGCCCTACAATCGCAATTTTTTGACCAGGTTTAACCTTTACGCTAAAATCTTTGATGATGATTTTGTTTGAGTTGTATCCAAATTTTACCTGGTTAAACTCGACAGAACTATCGGTTGCTGAAGCATCAATTGGGTTGGCAGGGTCAGGGATTTCCTCATCTTCTTCTAAAAAGTCAAAAATCCTCTCGCTTGCCGCGGCTGTTTGTTGAAGGATATTGGTGATATTAGAAATCTGTGTTATTGGCTGATTGACTTGCTTAGTATATTGGATAAACGCTTGAATCTCACCAACACCCATTCTACCTTGAATAACCAGGTATCCGGCAATGACGCAAACCACAACATAGGTAAAATTACTTATGATAAAGGTAATCGGCATTACTAATCCGCCAAGGAAGTTCGCCTTCCAGCTTGAGTTATAAAGGACAGAATTAAGCTGCTCGAACTGCGCGCTCTTTTGATTTTGAGCGTTAAATGCCTTAACGATAGTTGTGTTGCTGTATACTTCCTCGACATGAGCGTTAACTTTACCAATAAAATTTTGCTGCTTAATAAAGTGTTTTTGCGAGTAACGCATTACAAACGCAATAAGCGAGAACGAAAGTATGATAGATGTCATGGTTATTAATGTTAAGACCCAGTTGATAATCAGCATCATTATTACTACGCCAATAATTTGAGTGAAGGATATGACCAGCTGAGTGACACTTTGGCTCAGTGATTGATTGATGGAGTCGACATCATTTGTGACGCGCGATAAAACCTCGCCATATGGGACCTTATCGTAAAATTTTATAGGTAAATTGTGGATTTTCTCTTCAATTTGAGCGCGTAATTTATAGGTAACATCGTTAGCAACGCGCGCCATAATAAAGCCCTGTGATGCGCCAAGGCAAGCACTTACCAAGTATAATCCCACAAGAGATAGTATTATCATACCAATTTTGTGGAAGTTCATCGCAATCATTACACCCGATGCACGCTCGCGTACCCAAAAGGTGATTTCGTCGGTTGCCATAGCCAAAATTCGTGGACCTAGCACGGCAAACGCCATAGAAAGCATTGCTAAAATTATGACAGCAAATAATCTGAATTTGTACGCGCCTAAATATTGAATTAAACGCCCTATGCTTTTTTTGAAATTTTTAGGCTTGTCAACTACCCCGCCATGTCGTGCGCCAGGGCCGTGATGAGGCTGAGGCGTAGGCTTTTTAATATTGTTGTTAGCGTATTCTACTTGTAGTAATGTTTCGCTATTAATCTGCTTATTTTTAGATTGTTTTGAAGCACTTTTTTTCTTGTAATAGTCTTTTTTACTCATGCGTTCATCTCCTCCTTAGTTAGCTGAGATGAAACAATTTCGCGGTAGGCTTCGCATGTTTCTAGCAGCTCGTGATGCGTGCCTTTGCCAACGATTGCGCCTTCATCTAGAACCAAAATTTGCTCGGCGTTCATGATTGTGCTAACCCTTTGGGCAATAATTATGTTGGTCGCCTCAGACATTTTTTGCTCTAAGCTGGCGCGTAATTTGCTATCGGTTTTATAATCAAGAGCCGAGAAACTATCATCAAAAATGTTTATTCTAGCGTTTTTAACCAAGGCGCGAGCTATACATAGCCGCTGCTTTTGCCCACCCGAAACGTTTTTTCCGCTTTGAGCAATTTCGGCGTTATACTTCTTTTGTTTAGAATTTATAAATTCGGTGGCTTGTGAAATTTCAGCTTTTTCCTGCATTTCTTCATCAGTAGCATTCTTTTTACCAAGACGCAGGTTGTCGGCAATTGTACCAAAGAATAGCGAGCCTTTTTGCGGAACAAAAGCTATTTGGTCGCGCAATGTTGAAAGTTTTAGACTATTTATGTTAACACCGTTAACTTTTATCTCGCCAGAAGTTACATCGTAAAACCTTAAAGCTAAATTTGCAATTGTTGTTTTACCCGAGCCTGTTGCACCAATTATGGCGGTCGTCTCGGCACGTTTAGCAACAAAAGATATATTATTTATCACGCATTCGCTTGCTTCGCCATATTTAAAGCTGACATCTTTAAACTCAAGCTCGCCCAAGTGTTCAGGGATAAATTCTGCATCAGTTGATGGCTCGATAATTGAGATTTGAGTATTTAAAACTTCGCTTATGCGTTCGGCAGAAACAGCGGCGCGCGGCATCATTATAAATACCATAGAAAGCTGCACAAAGCTAAAGAAAACGAAGATTGCGTATTGTAAAAATGCCATCATATCGCCAACTTGAATCTCGCCTTGCGACACTAAATGCCCACCGTTCCAGATTACGCAAAGCGAAATTGCGTTCATAGAAAGCATCATAAGCGGCATAAATAGTGCCATAAGTCGCATTACATAAAGGTTGGTATCGGCTAAGTTGCGATTAGATTGGCGAAACCTTTCGCGCTCAAAGCTGCGTGTCCCAAAGGCTTTTATAACCATTAATCCCGTTAAATGCTCACGGACAACAAGGTTTAGTCTATCGATAAGTTTTTGCAGAATTTTAAATTTAGGCATTGCAAAGTGGAAGATGATAGAAATTAAAATAAGCAGAATAATGCAGGTCATTCCTATAATCCACGACATTGAAGGTGCCTTGCCAATTGCCATTATTAAACCGCCGATTACCATGATTGGCGCGTAGCAGATGAATCGAATGGCAAACAATAAAATCATTTGGATTTGCGTGATATCGTTGGTAGAACGCGTGATAAGGCTTGCGGTGGAGAATTTATCCATCTCGACATTAGAGAAATCGTCTACTTTTTTGTACAATGCTGTTCGCAAATTTCGCGCGATGCCAGAGCTGATTCTTGCTGACATATAATCAACTGTAAGGGCGGCAGAACCACCGATTAAGGCGATTAAAAGCATGAACAAGCCTATGTTTATTATGTACGAAATTGTTCGATGCGATGTGTCGAGCCCTAGTTTTTGATACTCTGAATCTGCAAAATCTAACGCTGTTTTAACCTTAGCGGTTTCTTCGCTTAAATCCAAAGTAGGATTATTGGCTTTTGCAAGGTTAGAGCTGATGTTTACGAATATATCATCTAGTTCTTGGTAGGTTTGTTTATCGTTAACATTTATGGCGTAAAAGCTATCGCTAAACTTGGGGGCAGCTGTTATTTTGCCATATTGTTCAAGGTCGGTAGGTAGTTTTAAATCGTATGAACTTATTACTAAATCGCGTTCTTTAGAGTCCATCTGTGTTAAATAAGTTGCTAGACCCTCGCGCGTTATAACTGTTGGGGTTGCATGCTCTATTCCGTTTTGCATTATGCCAACATTTACTATTTGACTCATTTTATCGGGTAGGTATAAATCGCACATTGCTTGGGTAAAAAGCAAGGCAAACGCAATAATTAGAAGCCATGTAAAAGGCTTGGTAAATTTTAAAATGCTCTTCATTAAATATCCGTCACTTTCATTATTTGTTATCGTTAGTGTTTGGTCTCGCTTGGGTTTAGTACTCTCTGCTTCCGCTGCTTAAAACTTCGTAGCCATCATCTGTGACTAAAATTAAATCCTCAATCCGCGCTCCGCCCTCGCCTTTGATATAAATCCCGGGTTCGACTGTTATAACCATGCCCGATTGCAGAATATCGTCAGAAACTTTAGAAACCCTTGGTTCTTCGTGGACTACGGTGCCAACGCCATGACCTGTTGTATGTATAAATTGTTCGCCATAGCCAGCCTCGGCAATGTAATCACGCGCAATTTTGTCGATATCCTTTGCTCTGACGCCTGGACGAATGGCTTTTATCGCCAATTGCTGAGCATTTAAAACTATATCCCAAATTTTACGTTGTGTGTCGTTTAACTCTCCTACTTTTATCATTCGAGTCATGTCAGAGCAATATCCTTGATAAACACAGCCAAAGTCTATCATAACCATATCGTTATCAGCAACGATTCGGTCGCGTGAAGGCTGCGCATGAGGGTTGGCAGAATTACTGCCACAGGCTACTATTGTATCGAACGATAAGCCACTTGCGCCTTGAGAAAGCATGAATTCTTCTAGTTTTTTTGCAATATCTAATTCGCTTATCCCTGGTTTTACAATGCTTTTTATGTATTCATAACCTTTATTACCAATTTCGGCAGCAGCGCGGATTTTAGCGATTTCGTCCGGTTTTTTAATCATATTATTCTTGATAAGCGCGTTAATAGCTAAGTTATAGCTCTCAAAACCAAAACCGCTAATTTGACCAACGCAATTTTTTGCGGTAACAGATTTATGGCGATAATGTTCACGTCCGTGGATATTGCTGATGTGAACCTCGACCGCAGGGATGGGACAGCACGCAAGGCTATCGGCAATTGCGATGCTATAATGCGTGTAGGCGGCAGGGTTTATGACGATTCCGTTAAAGCCCTCGTTTGGTGCACTATGGATTTTCTCGATAATCTCGCCTTCTAAATTACTTTGAAAGAACTCAACTTCGACCTCGCGATTCTCGGCATACGTCCTTATTTTTAGCTCTAAATCGTCAAGCGTGTTCGTTCCGTAAACGTCTGGCTCGCGCGTGCCTAGCATATCTAAATTTGCACCGTTTATAATTAAAATTTTCATGCTATTAACCACCTTTTTATATCTCGTCTTGATACATCTTTTTCATTTGAAGGGCATCGATGCCTTGCGTGCCTTTGCTTTCGCAAATAATAGTAGGAGTTAAATTTTGTTCAGCGATAACCTTGGCTAATGGCTTAAAATCGGGACCAAACTGTGTGTCGCTAAATGTTAAGTGACGCTTCTCGCCGCCTTCTGTCCATTCAATTTTGCTAAAGTGCGCGTGGAAGTTTTTAGCCCTGTAATCGCCTAGCTCTTGACGGATGTCGTTTATAATTTTTTCGTAATCTTCTTTAGTTTTGATTCCGCCATGCGTGCGCGCGTTTAAATGCCCAAAATCTATAGCTGGCAATATTCTTTCGTCAATTTTGCAAACCTCAATTACTTCTTCTAAAGTGCCTAGCTGATTAATCTTGCCCATGGTCTCGAAACACAAATGAATATTGGAAAACCCTAGCTCATCGACCTCGTGCATCAGCATTTTAACCATTTGGCGCGAAACCCACATTGCAACATCTCGCTCTTGCTCGCCAACCGAACCCATGTGAATGACTATCCTGTTGGCGCCTAGGTTTTTAGCGAACTCTAGCGTTTTAACTATATGCCCAAAACTACTTTTTTGACGGATAGGGTCGGGTGATGCAATATTAATGTAGTAGGGCGAATGAACCGAAAGTGCAATTGAATGTTCTAGTGATTTATCGCGCAAATTCTGTGCAGTTTGCTTGCTTACATTAACACCGCGACCACATTGATACTCGAACGCATCAAGCCCAATTTTTTGCAAATACTCTGGCATTTGAAGCGAAGTTTTGTACCCGCTATTGTAAAAATCTTCTGGACTGCCAGCGGTACCAAAAAGCGGCTTATCCCTCACTTAAAATACACTCCTAATACTTAATTATCATTATAATAATTTTGCTTTTATTTCCTTCTTAACTTCTTCTTCAATTAGCTCGATAAGTTCCTCGTTATTAGCTAAATCGTTGCGTTCAAACCATATCTCTTCGGAAATTAACGCTTGTAGAATAAGCATTTTTAAGCCGTTTTCTACCGCGCAACCCTTAGCTTCTGCCATTTGCAAAAACTTGGTGCGCTCAGGCGAGTAGATAATGTCGCTTACAAAGGTATCGGGTAAAATTCCGTCTAAATTATCAACAGGACAATCCGAAATATGAGGCTGCATTCCAACAGAGGTAGCATTGATGAGCAGGTCGCAATGAATGGGCGAAAAGTCTTCTAAACGCTGGACATTCGCCTTGCCGCCAAACTCGGAAGCAATCTGAACTGCCTTAGGTAAGCTTCGATTATAAATGGTTAGGCTGGCAATATTCACCTGAAGCAACGAATAGATTATAGAGCGTGCAGCCCCGCCTGCGCCAATAATTTTTACTTTTGCGCCGTTAAAATCGAAACCTGTACGCATGATGGATTTGATATAGCCATTGCCATCGGTATTATAGCCAAAAAGCAGCCCATTCCTAACCGCAACACAGTTTGCTGCGCCAATAACGCGCGCCATCTCGCCTAACTCGTCTATAAAAGGAAGGATTAATTGCTTGTTGGGGTGCGTGACGCTGAAACCATAAATTTGTTTATCGCGCTTGGCAAGTTTAACAAAACTGTCGATATTTTCTTCGTTAACAAGCTTTCTGTCGTAATGATAAGGCAGATTTAGATATTTAAAAACCGTGTTGTGGATAGTGGGTGAAAAGCTTTGTTCTATTGGGTCGCCCACGACGTAAAACTTATTTATTATACTCATTAAAGTATCCCCCATCGACTAAAACGGAGCAAAAGCCCATTCTATTCGCGCCTAAAATATCGGTAAAATATTTATCCCCCACCATGCAAGTTTGCTCGGGCGTTACGCCACAATTATTAATGATTCGTTTGAAGTTTAATTTAAGCGGCTTCATTGCCTTGTAGATAAATGGGATATCGAGATTTTCGGCAAATTCCTTAACGCGACTTTGACGATTGTTTGACATTATATACAACAAAAAACCTTTTGATTTAGCGTGTTCTAACCACTCGATAACATCTTCTGATGGAGTTTTTTGCTTAATTGCGCCTAAAGTTTTATCGATATCTAAAATTAAAAGGCGAATTTTGCGTTGGTTAAGCAAGGATAAATCTATATCGAAAATATTTTTACATGTGAATGTAGGTTTAAAATAACGACTGAATAATTGCATAACTCTTCCTTTTAATATATAGTTATTAATAATGACGGGTATCATACCCCAGGGCAAGCCCTGGGCCCTCACGCGCCGTCGCAACTGCTCCTCTTATCCCGCAAAAGCAAAGTCGGCTTTTGCGGGAGCCCTATCGCGTTCGGTTCCGCGGCAAGCCGCGGAGTATGAACCCGGCTGTCGGGGTAAAAAATGATTTTGTGCAAGCACAATCATTTTTTACCCCTCGAATCAAAAATTAGGTGGTGAACAAACACCACCTTAATTTAAATTTAGTTATTATTGCTATTGCTATTGAAAGAACCTTTTTTACGCTTATTCTTCTTGCGCGCTTCTTCGCGCTTCTTTTTAAGCTTAACAGCCTTAGGAAGCCACTCTTCGTGCTTTCGGAAATCTTGTTGTATCCGCTCGCGTTTACACTGATTAGTAAATCGCTTAACGATAGCGTCTGAGCTCTCATTCTTTTTAGGTACAATTGTTGCCATGAGTCTAACCTCCCTCCGCCTTGTAAATAGCAGATGTTTTAACTGCGACTCATTTAAAAAAATACACAAGCCACACATGCTACCCTTATATTATAGTCTAAAAGTTTATCTTTGTCAAGATAAATAGTGTATTTTATTTAAAATTTAATTTTTTTGTAATTTTTAGACATTTGCTATTGACAAATTCATATTTTTTATGTATAATGTAAGTTGCGGTTATTTATATTGCCGATAATCTGGCGGTGTGGTGAAATTGGCAGACGCGCAGCACTCAAAATGCTGTTCTCGTAAGGGAGTGTCGGTTCGACCCCGACCACCGCCACCATACAAATGGCGTTGCCATTTGTAACTAAGTGCGTCTTACGACGCGTGAAGTTATCTTCGATAATGAAGTGCGCTGCGCGCGTGAAGTGTGCCTGTCGGCACGTTAAATGCACTTAACTTCACTATTGCCTTCAGGCAATTACTTCACTTCTTTGCCTTAGCAAAGATACTTCATCCCTCATTTACAAGTTATAATCTAACACACTACTATTTAATTATATTTATTTTACGAAAGGAAAGTTTAAAATGCGTGAAGAAATCCATCCTGAATATGAGGAAACAACTATTACATGCGCGTGTGGCAACCTTGTAAAAACAAAATCTACTAAAAAAGACCTTCGTGTAGATGTTTGTTCTGCTTGCCACCCATTTTTTACAGGAAACCAAAAGATTGTCGACACAGGTGGACGTGTTGCTAAGTTCCAGAAAAAGATTGATAGTGCTTCGGCAAATAATGCTAATTAATTTAAAACTTGCGTTTTTGCGCAAAATTTTAAGCATGGCACTTACAAACTCCATAAAATGACCGCGGTAAAAAATATTCGTGGTTATTTTGTTATACCGTTATAGTTATATATTACGCACCATTTTTGCATAGAATATTTATAGGTAAGCGACGCTTACTTAAGTAAGGGATTCTTTTATGGACTTAAATCTTACAAATTCTAATAAATCTTCTCGTTCGCTTGTTGCATCTAGGCTTTCGTTAGCGGTGGGATACTTTGGCGTTTCATTAGTTTTTTCTGCCATTATTCTACTTTTACCATTGCTAGTTTTATTTGCGTACCCTGCAGAAGTTAGCAATGTGTTTTACTTTTTAATCCCCGCGATAGTTTGCGTTATAATTGGGCTTCCCCTAGCTTTGCAGCTTAAAAACGTAGATAAATCTGCCTTTCAACAAAAATATTCCTCTGTAATTGTAATAGGAATTTGGATAATTATAATTTTAACGTCTTCTATTCCGTTTTGCGCGGCTGGATATTTAAACTTTACACAATCGGTTTTTGAAATAACTAGCGGATACACAACATCGGGGCTAACGATTGTTGTACCATCGCAATTGCCTAACGTTTTCCTTATGTTCAGGAGCGTAACCATGTACTTTGGCGGGATAGGCTTAATGCTTGTTCTGGTGGCTTTTATTCAACGCAGCCACGGAATTAAAATGTATAACGAAGAGGGGCATAACGATAAAATTTTGCCGCAATTGTTTAAAAATGCGCGGTTGATATTTGGAGTTTACACCTTTTATATAGTTATTAGTGCTATAATTTATATGGTATTAGGTATGAGTTGGTTTGATGCGCTTAACCACTCTATTTGCGCTTATGCAACGGGCGGATTTTCTACGCGTGACGCAAGCATTGCTTCGTATAACAGCCCAGCGATTGATATTGCCACGACTGTGTTTATGTTTTTAGGTGCGATTAATTTTAACATGCACATTTTTTTGTTAAGTGGCAGATTTAAAAGTTTCTTTAGGCATTGCGAAAATAAAATGATGATATTTTTGACGATATTTTTTAGCCCATTAATTGCGTATTTAATGTATCAAGCGGGTGCATCTAATTTAGGCGATAGCATACGTTATGGGTTCTTTAACGTCGTTTCTGCCTTCTCTACAACAGGTTTTTCTACTGGGCCAGATTTAAAATTTTTACCTTCTTCTGTGTTAATTATTTTAGTATTACTTATGACAATGGGCGGCTCGTCTGAAAGCACGACGGGTGGTATTAAACAGTATAGAATCTCGATTTTAGTAAAGAATTTATATTGGACGATTGTTAAAAAATTTCAAAATATTAGGCTTATAAAACGTCGTTCTATTAACCGATATGGCAACGATACAATAGTAACAGACGAGGAGCTTATTAAGGTAAACTCTATGTTTACTTACTATATGCTAATATTCTTTCTTGGTAGCTTTGCGCTGGCGATGTGTGGATATTCGTTAGGCGATAGTATCTATGAATTTGCTTCGGCATTAGGAAACGAAGGCACATCGGTAGGAATAACAGGACCATGGACGCCAAACGCGCCACTATGGATAATGACGATTGGTATGTTTTTAGGCAGGTTAGAGATAATCGTGGTTTTCCTTGCAATTTTCAGCGTTTTTACAGGTGCCAAACATATATTTACATCTCCAAAAGCAAAAGATAATCTTGCAAATTAAAGGTTGACTTTTGAAACGCGTTGGTATATAATTTAATTGGTGATAACAAATGACTAATAATCAAAAACTTATATATCTTGATAATGCAGCAACAACCCCTTTACGTAGCGAGGTTTTAGAGGCTATGATGCCCTTTTTAACCGAAGAGTTTGGTAACCCCTCGGCTCAATTTTGCCCTGTTGCACAATTCGCACGTGCAGCTATCGACAATGCGCGAGTTGAATTGGCAAGCTGTTTAAACGCCAAGCCAGACGAAATATTTTTTACTTCTGGCGGAACTGAAAGCGATAATTGGGCGATAAAAGGTGTGGCGTTTGCCAATAAATTTGGTGCAACTGCGCAAAAAAATCACATTATAACTACAACTATCGAGCATCATGCTGTTTCACATACCTGTGAATATCTTAGTAAAATGGGCTTTGACATTACTTATTTGCAAGTTGATAGCGAGGGGCTAGTTAACCCAGACGATTTAGAAAATGCTATTACAGATAAAACTTGTTTAGTTACTATTATCCATGCTAATAACGAGATTGGGACTGTTCAAGACATTAAAAAGTTGGCAGAAATTGCACATAAACACGATGTTATTTTCCATACCGATAGCGTGCAATCGACTGGGCATTTACCGATTGATGTTAAAGATTTAGGCGTTGATTTACTTTCGATGTCGGGGCATAAATTCCGCGGGCCTAAAGGGACGGGCGTGCTTTACGTTAAAAAAGGCACTAAGCTGCATAATTTTGCTCATGGTGGCGCGCAGGAGAATAATAAACGTGCAGGAACCGAGAACGTTCCAGGGATTGTCGGCATTTCTAAAGCTCTTTGCCTTGCGTTAGAAGAGTTGCCAGAGGAATCGAAACGTCTTACAAAGTTGCGCGATTATTTAATTGAAACAATTTTGAAACGTATTCCTGGTTCGCACTTGAATGGGCATTTAACCCAGCGTTTACCTAATAATGTTAATGTTAGGTTCGATAATATCGAGGGTGAAAGTATTTTGCTTTTGCTTAGCACTCGAGGGATTTGCGCTTCTAGCGGTTCAGCTTGCGCTTCTGCAAGTTTAGACCCTTCGCATGTTTTGTTAGCGATTGGTTTGCCGCACGAGAAAGCGCATGGTTCATTACGTTTAAGTCTTGGAGATTCCACTACAAAAGAAGATATCGATTACACTATAGATAGCTTGTGTGAAATTGTTGAGAAGTTGCGTTATATGAGCCCGATTAAGTAATTGTTTTTAGCCTACTTATGGCTTTTTAAGCATTTTGCTAAAAATTTGCGCTAATTAGATTGGAGATAAAAATGTCTATATTCATTACAATAATTTGCACTATAATAATTTTTTCACTACTTATTTTTATCCATGAGCTTGGGCATTTTTTAGCCGCTCGTGCATTTAATGTTAAAGTAAATAAGTTTGCAATTGGCATGGGTCCTGCCTTGTTAAAATGGGGAAAAGGCGAGACGGAGTACTCTATAAGGTTATTCCCGATTGGCGGATATGCAGAGATGGAGGGCGAGGACGAAGACTCTAACAATCCACGCGCTTTTACTAATGCTAAACCTTACCAGAAGATAATTATCCTTGCAGCAGGTGCGTTTTTTAACCTATTAAGCGGGTTTTTGCTATGCGTTATTGTCATGGGTAGTATTGCAAAAGTTCCTGTTCCTATTATAAAAGAAGTAATCCCTGGTTCGGCAATTGAACAGGCGGGGCTTGCAAGTGGCGACCAAATTATTGCTATCGACGGGCATAAGACTAAAATGCAAAGCCAGGTGAATTCTAGGTTAGCGCGTAGCAATGGCGAGCCGATAGATGTTTTGTATAAGCGTAATGGTGAACTTTATAATGTTAATATTACTCCGCAATTTGATGAAGCTCAAGGTAGATATTTGCTAGGTTTTTACACTTCTGAGGTAGATAATAACTTAGGCAATGCTTTTGTATTTGGGTGGAATCATTTTACCTTTGTTACAACCGAAACTTTTACCAATTTAAAAGATTTAGTACTTGGTAAGCTTGGGTTCGACCAAGTTTCTGGGCCTGTCGGCATTGTTTCGGCTATTGGCGGCTCGGTTGATGATGTTGTTGATAATGAATCTTATGCCATTCAAAACTTGATAGGGCTATTCCTTTTAATCTCTATTAGCCTAGGTGTTTTCAACATCCTTCCCTTCCCTGCTTTAGACGGCGGGCGTATAATTTTTGCCATTATCGAGGCTATTATTCGCAAACCCGTTCCTATCGAGAAGGAGGCAATTGTCCACGCTATCGGCTTTGCGCTGCTTATTATTCTAGTGCTTTTTGTAACTGGTCACGATATTATGCGACTCGTAAACCCAACAAGTTAGGTGGTTAATATGACTGCTGAAAACTATATTACGCGTGATAAAACTAAGTCGGTCAGCGTTGGCAACTCAAAAATCGGTGGCGGCGCAAAGGTTTCTATTCAATCGATGACTAATACTCGGACTTCTGATGTTTTTGCAACTGTCGAGCAAATTTTACAGCTAGAGAGTTTTGGGTGCGATATAATTCGCGTGGCTGTGCCAGACGTTGAGAGCGCAAAGGCTTTAGCTGATATTAAGCAAAAAATTCATATCCCGTTGGTTGCAGATATTCATTTTGATTACAAACTTGCGCTAGAGGCTATACATAACGGGGCGGATAAAATCCGAATTAATCCTGGAAACATCACTAATATTAAAGAAGTGGCTGCATGTGCTAACGCATTCAAAGTGCCTATCCGCGTGGGCGTAAATAGTGGGTCGGTGCCTAATGATATCAAGGCTAGCCTTGGGGTTACACCACATGCGCTGGTGATGAGTGCTAAACGATACATAAAAATGTTAAACGATAACGATTTTGATAATATAGTAGTTTCGCTTAAGAGTTCTAATGTTATTGATACAATTGCAAGCTATCGACTGATTAGCCAGAATATTGACTACCCCTTACATTTAGGCGTAACCGAGGCTGGCACAACGCTTAGCGGGAGTATTAAAAGTGCGGTTGGGATTGGCTCGCTTTTAGCCGATGGCATAGGCGATACATTTAGAGTTACGCTGACCGCCGACCCTGTCGAAGAAGTCAAAATTGCTAAAGAAATTTTAGCTGCGTGTGGCTTACGTGATAATTATGTTGAGGTAATTGCTTGCCCTACTTGCGCTAGAACTAGCATAGATGTCATTGAAATTGCCAATAGAATAAGTGAGTTAACAAAAGATATTCACTTTCCTTTAACGGTGGCTATTATGGGCTGCGCGGTTAATGGGCCTGGTGAGGCATCGCACGCCGATATTGGCGTAAGTGGCGCGGGGGATGTTGGAGATAGCAATGGTTTTGACGGCAACGGTGTTTTATTTAAAAAAGGGAAAGTTATTAAAACTATCCCGCAGGACCAAATTATTTCTGTTTTAATGGAAGAGATTAACGATATAGTGAATGCTGGCTAGTACTTTAAAAATTGAGATGAGGATTGAGATAAAATGGAAATTTCTATCACTAAAACTAATAAACCTAAACAAAAGCCTGATGAAAATAATTTAGGGTTTGGTAAAATTTTTACCGACCACATGTTTTTGATGAATTATACGACCGAAAAAGGTTGGCATGACCCACGAATTGTGCCTTATGCTCCTATCGAATTTTCGCTTGCTACGATGACTTTTCATTATGGGCAATCGATTTTTGAGGGGTTAAAAGCCTATCGCACACAAGATGGTGACGTTCAATTATTCCGTCCTAAAAATAACATGGCACGCTTAAATAATTCTGCTAAAAGGCTTTGTATTCCTACTATTGATGAAGATTTTGCTGTGGATGCCATCAAAAAATTAGTGGATGTCGACCGTGATTGGGTGCCTTCTAACCCTGGAACTTCGCTTTACATCCGTCCATTTATTTTTGGTACAGATGAGTTTTTAGGCGTTCACCCATCGGATTCCTACATATTTGCTATTATTTGCTCACCTAGTGGTTCGTATTACCCCGAGGGCATTAACCCTGTTAAAATATATGTTGAGGATAAATATGTCCGCGCGGTAAAAGGTGGCGTTGGTTTTGCGAAAACCGAGGCAAACTACGCTGTAAGCCTTAAAGCGCAAGATGAGGCGGAGCAAAAAGGGTATTCGCAAGTTCTATGGCTAGATGGTAAAACTGGCGAGTATATCGAAGAAGTTGGCGCGATGAATGTGTTTTTTGTTATAGATGGCGAGGTAATTACTCCTAGTGCTGAGGGTAGCATTTTAGAGGGAATTACCAGACTTTCGACCATTGAACTTTTACGCGCTAAAGGTTATAAAGTAACCGAGAGGCAGCTTAAAATTGCTGAGTTAACCGAGGCGTACGATGCCGGCAAGCTTGATGAAGCTTTTGGAACTGGAACGGCGGCGGTTATCTCTCCAATGGGTGAGCTTTGCTATAAAGGTAAGAATATGATTATTAATAATAACGAAATTGGCAAAATATCGCAACTTGTTTATGACCAGTTAACGGGTATTCAATATGGCGAGTTACCAGATGAATTTAATTGGGTTCAAAAAGTTTGATATTTAATAACCACGCTTAATGTTTTAATAAAATCCACTTTATATATGGAGGAAATTCCGCATGAAACGATTATTAGATGATTTGTTTGCAAAAGGTAATATTTTTTCTTCTAGAGGTATAACGCGAATGCTAATGGTTATTACACTAATTGCTTTTGCGTGCCCATTTTTAGTTGTATCGTGCGGAACTAACAATGTATTATCGCTTTCGGGATATCAACTAACTTTTGGCGCACAAGTGTTTTTATTAAACGCGTATCAAAAAATACCTTTCCAAATTTTATTGATTATAACTTTCGTTTGCACGCTTTTATCCTTGGTAATGGCTGCGTTGCCTCATAAAAAGTTCTCTATGACATGGTGGGGGATAGGCACAATAATTGGTATTTCGTGCTTGCTATCGCTACTTGTATTTTTAAAACAGACGGCATACAATATTGCCACAGGTTTGGCAGTTGTAGACCTTTCGTCGCTTGTGTTAATAAAGTATTCATGGGGATTATATGCTACGTTTGTGTGTTTTATTGGCTCGTTGATATTTTACATTCGCAAACTATTTTTTGAAGCTCCTGATATTATCGACGGTACTCAAACCGAGAAATTTTTATACGATGCTATTTTGCGTGAAAGTGGAATTGACCCGCTTAATCCTACTGCCGAAATTCCTACTAATAAAACCGAGGATGATTCTTGGGAGCCTTTACCGCGTGAGAATATTGGTGTAGATGTTTCGGAAAATATTCCAGAAAGTAATAGGACGCCTTATATTGCGCCGAATGAAAACGAGAGTAGCCTTCAGAATAATGCGCCTGCCAATATTTCTGCGCCCGCGCCTGCTCCTGCGCCTGAACCTACGTCATATATGCCTCAACCTACTCCTCAACCTGTCGCTCCTACAACTTATACAACTCCAGCTGCTCCTTCTGTCCCTGCGACATCTTCTTATGCTCCCGCACCTAGTCAACAGTCTGCCCCTTATGTGTCTACACCTGCACCAACTCCGAATGTTGCTCCTGTTGCGCCGTCTGTTCCGTCTGTTTCGTCTGTTTCCGATGCTCCAACAGCAACACCTGCGCCATCGATTGCGCCTACTTCAAGCGTGCCACTTGCGCCTCCTGTTACTTCCGCACCAGTTGCGTCAACTGTGACACCTGCGCCAGAAGCACCTTCTGCACCAGTCGCTTCGCCTGCTATACCTTCAGCACAAGAATCTAGATACCAAATTCCTCCGATTCCTACGCCTGCGACGACACCTGCGATAACCTCTGCCCCTGCACCTACGCCTGCTTCACCTGTTGCCGCGCCAATTACTACACCAATAACTACTTCTATAACCGAACCCGTCGATGTACCTGAGCCTGAGCCTACTCCTACAACCGAGCCAATTGTAAGCCCGGCTGCACCAGTTGAAACCGCGACTCCGTCGACTGCACCAACTGTGGTTAATACTATATTTTCATCGGCTGCACCGCATGCACCTACTATTCTTTCGGCTGCGCCTATGGTTATTAACCCACCTGCTGATGACCCCGAAAAGCCGATTAAGCCGCAAGATGATTCTGACGAAAATGTTGAAAGCTAAAATATTTAACACAAAATTAACACAAACTCGCGTTTTTGCTATTGCAAATTTAAATTTTTTATGATACAATGTTATAGTAACTAAAAAAATCAATGATGATTTATAAATTTTTTTAGGTGGTATGTTTTAAAAATGAGAGATTTATTTGCAGATTACGAAGACAAATTTGGAAAAATGGACAAAAACAAAGCTGAACGTCGAGATAGGTTTAAACAAACTCCTGACCCTCGTGCAAATGTTGATGCGTTTATGAAGGGTATTATGCCCGGCGATTTTGATTCAAAAACGCAAAATCCTAAGCCTGCTGAAAAGCAAAATAATGAAAGAAGAAGTGTTAGCAATAATTTAAATATCCTTTCTTCCCTTAAAGATAATGACAAAAAGAGCGTTGGAACCTCGAATATTGACCCGCGCAATAAGGCAGCGAATTTTATGAACGGGATTAAGCCAGAAGCACCAGGTGATAAACCAAAAAAAATTACAATGAATGATAAAATTGGTAGGTTGCGAAGTTAATTATTACAATTTGAAATTTAAAAAGATTATGCTAATGGCATAATCTTTTTATTATATAAATACGCTGCGCGCGAATAAATCGCGCTTCGCTTCTAAAGTTATTCTGTTGTTTTCGGCGACAAGCTGCCGAAAACTTGTTTTTTATATACTTTTATATAAATTACCCTATTGCGTACTTTATAATCTCTTCACATACCTGGTTGTAATCAATCCCCACAGCTTGCGCTTCTTGAGGAAGAAGGCTGGTGGGAGTCATTCCTGGCAAGCTATTTGTTTCTAAAAAATAAATTTTATTAGCTGGTGTAACAATAAAATCGGTGCGCGAGTATCCGCCAAGTAAAAGTGCATTATGCGCAATTATCGCTTGCTTTTGCATGTTTTTTTCTAAATCTGATGGAATTTCTGCCGGGCAAATCTCTAGCGTTGCACCCGCCTGATACTTATGCTTATAATCGTAAAATCCGCCTTGGGGAATAATTTCTATTGATGGAAGGCTGTTACCTGCAAGCACACCGACCGAGAACTCTCTGCCTACGATACGCTCTTCGACTAAATAATCGTCGATATCGTTAGGGTTGTTCGAGATTTCCGTCAACGTTTGAGTTAACTGCTGACGAGTATCAATTAGTGCAACACCCACGGAAGAACCATTATTCATCGGCTTTACGACGCAAGGGAAGCTGCTCCAATTTTGGACAAACTCGGTAACTTCGCGTATATTAGTTGTGGCTGAGTTACTAAAAACCATACCAAGCGGCACGTTAAGCCCATAATTTTGCACAACTACTTTAGCGATATTTTTGTTCATAGAAATTGCCATGCCCACCTGGCTGCTTCCTGTATATTTAATTTTATAACAATCTAAAATTGCGGAAAGCATGCCGTTTTCACCGATTCCGCCATGGTTGGCATTAAACACGATATCGGCTTGCTGGCAAAATTCTAGAACATTTTTGCCGATTGGTTTATCGCCATGTTTCGCAATTAATTCGTCTAAATTTGGTAAAGTTTCGTCTACTTTATGCGAGAAATTTGGCGTGGTAGAAAATTCTAAATTATCTGCTCCTAAATATGTATCGATTAACGCAACACGGTGACCGTTTTTAATTAAGGCATTGGCAACTAACGCACCAGAAGTTAACGAAACGTCGCGCTCATTGGATAATCCGCCTGCTAGAACAATAATTTTCATGTAAAATGCACCTCTGTGGATATATTATCATATTTTTGTTTTTTAGTCAAGCATTTGACTTGACATATATTCCATTTTATGATAGAATGTTTGTGATGATTCGAGAAAGTGGGTTTTATAAAATGAGCGATGCGAAAAAACTTTTGACGTACAAAGGCAAGCCTTTTTTGCGCAAAGATACGCTGATGTATTATGGTAACGCTGAAGATGATTATATTGTGTGCATGGAAGTTTTAGATAGTAATAAAAAGAACGATATTGAGCTTTCTACCAAGATTTCGGTTAAACTTCAAACAAATGCAGCTCCAGGCAAAGAGCGCGTGGTTAAACAGGCAGAGCGCGAGGACTTATATGCCGCGTTGGATTTAGGCGAGTTTTGGCTAGCAGATGCGTTGTCATCGTAAAAATTACGTTTAAATGCTAATATTAATGAATACAAAATCACTCTTTTGCATATTATATGTTTTAGGGTGATTTTATTATGGAAAAAGACATAGTTTTAATTGGCGAGCCAGGAGTTGGCAAGCGTTCGTTACTTAAATGTATTGCGCCTTATGGCGGTTTTTACTTTTACAAGAATATCAAGTTTAATGTGTATACTCAAGAGTTGACACATAGTGCCGATTGCTATATTTTAGTGGTAAATGCCCGGGATATCTACAAAAAAGCTAATATAATTAGGGGTACAATTACACGGTACAGAAATATTATTTTATGTATTAATTTTATCGACGAAATTGCTGAAGATACCAATATAAGTTTGAATCAGATGCGTCATCAGTTTGGTGTGCCTATAGTGGGGACGAACGCGAAACGCGGTTTGGGGATAGTCAAGTTAATTAAGCAGATATTTATGTCGACTCAACCGTTTTCGGTTCCTGCTGATATCCCTAGTTTTTATATTGCAAATACGCTGAAAGAGAATTGATTTCTCAAGTTCTTTCAGCTTTTTTTAGCACGCAAACGACCATTCTAGTAAAAAATTCTGGAGCTAATTTAGATAAAATTGCGTTAAAACCCTCGCGCATATAGTAGACAACGGGACGGTTTTTAATTATATTGTCGAACCTTTTAATTGTCATTTTATTGATGTACGAGAAATATTCTTCCCCATTTTTATCCTTGGAAATTCTAAAGTCTATACGTTGTTCGCCATCGGGCAAGTCTTTAACAAGGTTCTTGTAAGCGTTAATTAATGTAGATGTCGAGAAAAAGCAATGTACCCAAGGGATAGAAATTGCATCGCTTAAATGCGCGCCGAATGGGTGGTTATAAGGTGGAAAGTTGATGTAGATTCTGCCGCCTGGGGTCAGCACGCGCATGCAATCGTCTAAAACTTTTTCTGGCTCGGCAACATGCTCCATTGCGTCGTTCATAATAATTGTATCAAACGAGTTATCGTCGAATGGAAGCTTAGACGCATCGCCGCAGACAAAAGTGAATTTATGACTTAGCTCTAGCTTTCGTGCCAAGCTTTCGGCTTCGTCCTTATACCTTTCAACAACATCTATACCTGTTACATGCTCGGCGCCAATAGAGGCGTAATAAAGCGATTTACCAGCTGCCCCGCAACCGATATCCAGCACGCGCTTACCCTTGAACATCTCGTCCGAGGTGTATTTTTTTAAGTAAAAGGCAATAGTGTTCTCGCCCTTCTCGAACTGCCATTCGGCATAAGTTTTAGTGTTATTATTTTGCATATTAAAGGGATGTTGAGGCTTTTTAAAAAACTTGTTGATAAACATTAAAAATTTAACCATTTTGTAACACCTTGTCTTTCATCAAAAATTCTCCCCCTACCATTGTGTGTAAAACATTGCTAGCATTTGCCGAGTAAACAACAGCGGAACATAGGCTACTAAAAGGTTTAACGTTATCGGCATGTGAATCTATAAACACAAAATCGGCAGCGTAACCTTCTGTAATTTTGCCTAGCTCGTGCTCTCTACCAAGCGCATATGCACCGCCAACCGTCACCATTTTTAGGGCTTCGTAGCTACTTATAACCGTGGGGTTTTTAGTTGCTCCTTTATGCAAAATCGCCGCCAGCTTAACTTCTGCTAACATATCTAGCGCGTTATTGCTTGCTGCGCCGTCGGTGCCTAATGCAACGTTTATCCCGTTTTGGATATATTTATGAATAGGTGCAATCCCGCTCCCTAACTTTAAATTGCTTGTAGGGTTGTGAGTTATGCTTGCATTCGTTTGCTTAAAAATTTCGATATCATCGTCGGTTAAATATACACAATGCGCGGCGTTCATGCGACGTTTAAACATTCCGCAATCGGCTAACACTTGAGTAGGGGTGGTCCCATATTTTTCGTAGCAATCTATATTCTCTTGCTCGGTTTCCGAAATATGCGTGTGATACTCAAACTCATTCTGCTCGGCAAACTTACATGCCCATTTTAAAAAGTCTAAACTAGAAGTGTAAATAGCATGCGGCGCAACATTTAGCTTGATTTTACCAGATGCGTTATTTTTCTCTTTTAGTACAAGGATATCTTTAACGCTGTTTAAAGTGTTGTAATCTATATCGGTTTCCATACTCGACATGCCTGTTCCTAAATTTGCGCGCATCCTGCTTTCGTCTATGGCTTTATATATCGCCTGCGCGTGGAAGTACATATCGCAAAAACAGGTGGTACCGCCGCGTATCATCTCCCTTGTCGCTTGCACTGTACCTTTATAAATATCATCGGGCGTTAGGGTTTCTTCTTTAGGGAATATATAATTAAAAAGCCAATCCTGCAGAGTAACGTCGTCCTTAAGCCCACGCAAAATGGTCATTGGCGAGTGCGTGTGCGCGTTTATAAGCCCAGGGATAACTATTGCGCCGTCTGCATCGATGACTTCGTTCGCCTTTTCGTCGGGCAAATTGTTGCCAACGTAAACTATCTTACCATTATCGATACCTATGCAGCCACCTAGAATTTCGATATCTTCTATATTGTTCGCGTTAGTAGGGTTCATTGTGATAATGTTAGCATTTGTAATTAGTTTATCCATTTTAGTTACCTGCCTTTATAGATTCTAACACACCAATGATTAAGTTAATCATATCATCGCGCATTTTATTTCCAGCTGCTAAAACATCAACGTGCGCTAGGCTGCCGCCTAAACCTGCTGCCTTGTTAGTGATACACGAGATTCCCATTAAATCCATACCACAATGCGTTGCCATAATTGCTTCGGGCGCGGTTGACATGCCCACGGCATCGGCTCCTAACACGCTTAACATTTTAATCTCGGCAGGGGTCTCGAACATGGGGCCTTTACGATACGCATACACGCCAACGTTCAAGTTGGGCATAATGCTTAGCGCAAGCTGGATTAATTGGGGAGTGTACGCGTTTGTCATATCGGTAAAACGCTCGCCGCCTAGCTCGGGGATATATTCGCCCATAAGAGGATTGTCGCCGTCGAGAGAGATATGGTCGCGAATTAGCATTAAGCTAGGGACGTTAAAGTTAGGGTTGACCCCGCCTGCAGCGTTAGTAAGAATAACAGTTTTGACGCCTAGCATTTTATAAACAGCAATAGGAAGCGCAACATCTCGCATGGAATGACCCTCGTAATGGTGGAATCTGCCACATTGAGCGACGATATTTACCCCGCCTAGCTCGCCAAAAATTAGGCTGCCTTTATGACCATCTATGCTAGGCTCAAAAAAATTCGGGATATCGCTATACTTAATTTCTGTTGGATTATTAATGCTAGCCGCAAGGGTACCTAACCCACTGCCTAACACAATTGCAACTTTAGGCGTTATCGATATTTTTTGTTTAATTGCCTCGGATGCTTCAACTATTTTATTAAGGTAATCTTGATTACTTTGCATGTTCCACCATTCCTTTTGTTAATTCGGTTTCATTGAAATTGCTATAAAGTGCTATCCTAAACCTGCTCGCCGATAAAAGCAAACGTGTTAGCACTAATTATTTTTGTGTTAACAAGCGTGCCTATAAGGCTGGCGGCATTATCTACACTATCCAATTTATCCGCTTTAAAATTGACAATTTTGCCGCCAGGCGTGCGCCCGCTATACATAGCCTCGTTCTTTTTACTTACGCCCTCGACTAAAACTTCCACCACGTTACCAACCATTTTTTGATTGATTTGGTTAGAAATCTCGTTCTGCGTTTTAACTAATTCGTCAAAGTTGCGTTTAATCTCGTCTTTAGACATTGCAAAGGCATATTTCGCCGCTTTAGTACCACTTCGGCGTGAATAAATAAAAGTAAATAACATGTCGAGTTTAAGAGTTTTAATTAGGTCGAGGGTTTGGTCAAAGTCGGCTTGAGTTTCGGTTGGGAAGCCTACAATGCAATCGCTAGTGATGGTTAACCCTGGTATTGCCTGACGTGCCATAGTTATTAGGTTTATATAATCGGTGCGTGTGTACTTGCGATTCATATCGTTTAATATTATATCACTTCCGCTTTGAAAAGGCAAGTGTAATTGTGGGCAAATATTATCGCATTCCGCCATCGCACTAATTACTTCTGGGTTAAAATCCTTTGGATGGCTAGAAATAAATCTAATTCGTTTGATTCCTTTAACTTGATTAACTCGGCGCAAAAGCGTAGCAAAATTTATGTTTGTTGAGGGGCATTTATACGAATTTACGTTTTGACCAAGAAGCGTTACCTCAATACAACCATCGTTACTAAGGGCGGTTACCTCATCGATAATGTTCTGAGCCTCGCGGCTGCGCTCACGCCCGCGAACATAAGGCACAATGCAATAGGTGCAAAAATTATTGCAGCCGCTCATGATAGGGACGGTGGCACTAAACTTGCAATCGCGCACTTGAGGGATACCTTCGTGAATGTCAAAATCTTCGTCTAACGCATAAATGGCGGCATGTTTATTTTTAGTGATTGTGTGGGAATTATCTTGCGTGTGCATGTTTTTTTGAAGCACTTCATTAAGCATATCTTTCAATTTATGTAAACTGTTGGTGCCTATTACGATATCTACATATGGGTAACTTTGTTTGAATTTTTGTTGAACATCGACTTCGGCGGTAACACAGCCACACACTACAATAATTAGCCCTGGGTTACGCTGCTTTAACGCCTTAAGTGCGCCAATGTTGCCATATAATCTGTTCGCCGCGCCCTCGCGTACATTGCATGTGTTAAAAACTATTATATCGGCATGTTTTTCATCGTCGCAAAATTCTCCATCCATCGAGGCAAGCACGCCTTTAATACGCTCACTATCGTTCTCGTTCTGCTTGCAACCATAGGTTATTACAAGACATTTCATATATAAACTCCTCTATCTGCTCGTGTTTAGTAAATTACTCAACCGTGATGAAATCTTTCATCCCTTCAAATTTAGCATCGCCTATTCCGTTAACCTTTTTGATATCCTTAGTTTCAATAAAATTACCCTTAGTAGTGCGATAATCGATAATTTTTTGCGCGGTAGACTCGCCCACGCCAGGGATTCTAGTCAATTGAGCTAATGTTGCGGTGTTGATATTAATCTTAGCCTCCCCCTGCTGAATTTTAGCAGGTGTGGGGCTAGGCTTAACCGCGTTAGACGTTGGCTTTTTAGCTGTTTTTGTGCTCGATTTTGTTGATGATTTGCTTGAACTAGAGCTGGTTGAGTCGCTCTCGCTTCCAGAGCTTGAAGTGTCATCTGAGTCGGTAGAGCCGTCAGAGTTTTCGGCAAGATTAGCGGTCGCATCATCGGTCGCAACTACTCCACCATTAAAAATAATCGGCTCGGTAGAATCTTTTTTATAAATGCTCATACCAATTATAACTAGCACAAGCAAGCCAATTATCGACAAATAAAGTGCTTCTTTTTTGTTATTCATAAAATTTCACCAAATTTACTCTTGATTTTTTTATCGATGTATGATATACTATTTACGAAAAGTTTTGCGATAAGTTTTAGGAGGAGTGTCTTGTGAAAAAAGCCATTGTTTTTACAATTATCTTTATGTTTTTGTTTAATTATAGCTTAACTTTTGCAGAGGTCGCCCCTGCCCCTAGCTTAACTTCCGAGGCGGTTGTTGTCACTTCGGCAGATTATGGGCAACCGATTTATCAACTTAATGCCGATAAAAGGTTCTCGCCTGGTGCGCTAACTCAAGCCTTAGTGGGTATTATAGTTTTAGAGAAGTTCGACCCAGAAGCCACGGTTACGATTGGCGATGTAGAAAGCCTTGTTAACCCTACAGATGTCAATTTAGGTATATCGCAAGGGGATACACTTAGCGTTAAGCAGCTTATTCAAGCGATGATGATTGGTAGCTACGATGACGCTTCTAACGCGCTGGCTTTGTTTGCTTCGGACGATAATTACAGTGAGTTTATATCCGATATGAACAAGCGTGCGACAGAGCTTGGCTGCATCAACTCTCACTTTGTTAACCCAACAGGCACTACCGATGACAATCAATATTCTACCGCTGCCGACATGGCTAAGATATATTTAAAAGCGTACTCGATGCCTACATTAAAAGCCATTCTTTGCTCTAAAACTGCCAGCGTGTACGATGTGCCGATTAGGACTAATAACTATTTATTTGATAATTACCTTCAAACCAAGTACTATTATGGCGCGGCTGCAGGTGGCAAGGCAGGGTACAAAGGCACTAGCGTGTGTAACCTTGTATCGTTTGCTCAAAGCGATGGAACCCAGCTGATGTCAGTGATTATGGGTGGAACAAAAGTTGATGATGTGATTTCTACCTTCCCCGATGCTAAAAGTGTTTTACAGTGGGGGTTCGATAATTATTCCACAGCAAAAGCGGCTAAACTTGGCGAGATTATAACCCAAGTTAAAGTACGCGGAGGCAAAAACCAAAACACGGTTCCGTTAGTAGCTAATGACGAGCTTAATGTGCTTGTAACCGCTGAGGATAAATTGCTTCCGGATAGTAACATACAAAAAGTAATTAATGCGCCTGCTAAAATTAGTGCGCCGGTTTCTAAAGGGCAAAAAATTGGAACGGTCGATTATATTTTTAAAGGTGAGAAGGTACAATCGGTTAACCTTGTTGCCGCCACAGATTTAAAGGCGACGGCGTGGGGAAGTTTTATCAACCTATTTAGCAATAAAGCGTTTACCATTATATTTTGCGTTTTAGTGCTTGGCGGAATTATCTACTTCGCATTTGTTGGTCCGCATTTGCGTCGCACTATCCGCAAGCGCGAGCGTCAACGTCGCATAGAAGAGAAAGTAAGGCGCAACCCGCGTTCGGACGAATTTAGAGGCAATTAAACAGTTCTTGTTTTGTCTGATTTGTTCGACATGTTTTTAACATTTTTCGACATATATAATTATATACTACATATAAAAAAATTGCAAGATATTTTTTGCAATTTTTTTGATTCATTTAAAAATTAATACGCTGCGCGCGAATTGAATCGCGCTTTAATTTTACTCTCATAAAACAAATTTCAATCGCATAAAAAGTATCAAGAGGTGTTTTGATGTTTTTTATAATTATAAAGCGAATGTTTTTAATATTTATAGCGATTGTATTGATAATCGTTGGAATGACACTGTTTTTCGTTAAATTTATGTTGCCTGGCGCACGCGCAACAATGGCTGATGGCGAGAGTTACGATGTCGTTTTAGATGCAGGTCATGGTGGTTTAGATGGCGGAGCGGTAGGCGTGAGTGGAAGTATAGAGAAGGATATAAATCTTGCAATTGCCAAGAAACTCCAAGATTATTTAGTGAAAAGTGGCAAGACTGTTTTGATGACTAGGAATGACGATGTATCCTTGCATCTTGATGAGGGTAGCACCACGCGTGGCAAAAAGCGGAGCGACTTAAAAGAGCGGATTAAGATAGTAAAAGAAAGTAATGCTAAAGCTTTTGTTAGTATCCACATGAATACTTTCCCGCAACAAAAATATAGAGGGCTGCAGGTTTTTTATAGTCAAAACTTGCCCGAAAGCAAGGCATTTGCCGAGTTTATGCAAAAAAGTATAAACGAAACGCTGGCTAACGGAAATAGACGCCTGGCTAAACCAGCCGAAGATACTCTGTTATTATTTAAAGAGCCGCCGATACCCACTGCCTTGATTGAATGTGGTTTTTTGAGTAATAGAAATGAAGAATCCCTGCTAAAGTCTGAGGAATATCAGCAAAAATTAGCAGAAGCTATTGGTAAAAATTTAATTAATTGGATAGATACTCAAAATAATAATCCTCAAGCTATGTAATTTTTGCAAAAAACACCATCGCACTCAAAGAGTGCATAATGGTGTTTTTTTAATCAGTTGAAATATAAATTTATTTATTATTGCGCAAGCAACATATAAATCATTTTAGCAGATTGTGAACGTGTAGCATTAGATTCAGGTTGGAAGTCGTTAGCACCCATTCCGCTGATGATACCTGCCATTTGAACCTCAGAGATAGCGTCTTTTGCCCAAGTTGCAATTCGGTCGTTATCTATAAACTGAACTTGCCCTGTAACAGGAGTCAAATAAATATTAGAGTTGTTTGCGGCGCGCGCTATCATAACAGCCATCTCTTGCCGAGATATATTGCGACCTACACCAAAAGTTCCATCAGCATAGCCAGTGATAATTCCTGCTTTTTCAGCAGATGCCACATATGGAGCATACCACGAGCCAGCTTCAACATCGGGCATATTAGTACTTAAGTTAGAATCATATGCGCCAACCGCTTCTACCAAAAGTTTAGCAAATTGCTCGCGTGTTATATTGTTGTCGGGTCCAAAAACTCCTTCGCCCATACCACTAATTATTCCACGAGTAGCAAGCGACGCAACATACCCCTCACTCCAATGCCCAGGAGTGTCGTTAAACGAAACGCTGCTACGTTCTACACTATATGTGCCATTGCTATACGCTTTAAACCTAATAAAAGATGAATCCGTCTCGTAGGCAATATTTTTGATAGAAACACGTTCGGGGGAGGTTTTATAAACCACATCGCCCAAGCCTTGCGACGGAAGCGCAATATAGTACATAAACTGATTAGAATTATTTACATTATTCACACCATCGACAGTTGCATTAATGTCATAACCGCTGCCATTTTTTGAAATCGATAAATTTACATAACCAGCATCGTCGTTTACAAACTTAGCAAAGCCGTCGATATATATTCCAGCACGCCCTATAGGTGTTTTAAATACTATACTCTTTAAATAGTTGTTTTTACCGCTTGTAATGGTAGATTTCTCTAACTTAAACGCGTAAGAATTTGCAGAATTTGCACCGTTAACCGTGATATTCATTGAACCACCGGTCTCGTCAACTGCACGAGCCAAAAGCTCGTCGAACTTAGCTTTAGTTAAGGTGTAATTTGTGTTATCTTCGTCTGGAACTTCAATTTCGCCTGTTTCTGGTGGAGCGACAGGCCCGGGAGCAGCACCGCCGCCGCCACCTCCTCCACCACCGCCTCCGCCGCCGCCTGACGGTGGGGTAACAGTGGTACCTGCGATGGTTATTCTAGCTGCATTTACCGAAGGAATTACAGGTTTACCTCCATCTGCTTGACGATAGAAAAGCGGACCAGTAGGAGATGTTGGGTCATATGCAGAATCACTTTTTGTTGCAAAATGAATTTTAGGGTCTCCCGCTGCCTTAGCATAAAAACGAATCTTCATAACCTGGCTATTAATGTTTTTGTCGCCAAGTGCATTAGAGAACATCAACTTAACTAAACCTTGGGAATTACTAATATAAGGGTAATTTGTGTTTACAAAAACTGCGCCGTTCCAATCGTTCACATCTGTTAACGCACTAAGCTTGGTCAAACCAACGCTTCCATCAAATGACGACGAAAGTTTAACACCGTCACTTACAGTCTTGTTAGAAGTATCTACAACCGCAACTTTAGATGGGTCGAAGGATATTGGAACGCTGAACATCCAAGCGTTCTCGGCTGTGGCAGAAATAATTGTTTCAAAAATTTCACCTGTTTGGACGCTAGAGGCAGAATGCGTTAATGTAACACTTTCGCCAGATGCGCGAACTATATCTAGTTTGCCAATGCAACCAAAAATCATAGCAAAAGCCAAGCATAACGACACTATTTTTTTAATCATATTTTTTCCTCCGTTAAATTATGGCACAATTGCCAAGCGCGATACAATATTATTCTATTAAATGTAATTTTTAAGTATTTTTTCGACATTTAATTGCTTCATTGTTAGTATAACAAAAGCGAATGATAGGAGTCAAGAGGTTTTATGGATTTGTAATATTTTTGTAATATTAAATCTTTTACAGGCGAAAAACGTAGGACGAATCTAACTAAAATGAAAAAATTGCGGAATTTATCATCCGCAATTTTAAGCAATGTATAGTTTTAATTTTACTCCTCTATAAACGCGTTATGCAAGGCTTTAACAGCGCCTTCGCCATCTTTTTCATCAACTAAAACACTAATTTTAATCTCACTTGTGGCAATCATTTTTATGTTAATGCTAGCATCAGATAGTGCCTTAAACGCTGCAGCAGCCACACCACAATTAGCAACCATGCCAGCACCAACGATAGATACTTTAGAAACATCATCGTTGTAATTAACTTTTAGCGCGCCAAGCTTCTCAACCATTGGCTCTAATAGCTTAATCGCCTCCGCACGGTCGGACTTTGCAACGGTGAACGAAACATTCTTAGAATGGTTTTGCCCGACAGATTGAATGATTAAATCAACATTTATGTTAGCCTTTGCCAATGTGTCAAAAATTTGGAACGCCTCGCCTGGCTCGTCCGGCACACCAATTACAGAAATTCTTGAAGTGTTATTATCCCTTGCCACTCCACGCACAACTAATTTTTCCACTTGATTCATCTCCTTAACAATTGTCCCGCTAATGCGCTCAAAGCTAGATAGCACCTTAATTGGCAGGTTATATTTCATGGCAAGCTCGACGCTTCTGTTATGCAACACATTCGCGCCAAGCGAGGCAAGCTCTAGCATTTCGTCATAAGATATATCGGTTAATTTTTTAGCATTAGGCACTATTCGCGGGTCGGTGGTGTAGACCCCGTCAACATCGGTGTAAATCTCGCAAAACTCTGCCTTAAGCTCGCATGCAAGCGCCACCGCGGTGGTGTCAGAACCGCCACGCCCTAAAGTTGTAATATCACCTATAGAATTAATCCCTTGAAAGCCTGCTACAATCACGATTTTATTGTTGTTCAACTCTTGCATAATTCGCGAAACATCTATAGATATAATCCGCGCGTTGCTATATTTATCCTCGGTTTTGATGCCTGCCTGCCAACCAGTTATCGAAACCGCGTTTTTCCCCATATTCTCCAGCGTCATCGCCAATAATGACATCGAAATCTGCTCGCCTGTCGAAAGTAAAACGTCCATCTCGCGTTTACTAGGGTTAGGGTTAACTTGGGCTGCTTTTTCCAGCAAATCATCGGTTGTATCGCCCTGCGCGCTAACCACAACGACAACTTTTTTGCCCGCGTCATAATGGTCAATCACTCGACTTGCCACGTTTTTTAGCTTGTTGTTATCGGCAACGCTGCTGCCGCCAAACTTCATAACGACAATGTCGCTATCCGTGGTGCTTGCTACATTTTTTGCCTGATTCAAAAATTACACGTCCCTTTTTTATCTTAAATTTCTTAGACTATATTATGTTCGATAGAATTTGTTCTTTGAAAATTTCTTCCTTAAGAATTTCTTCCTTAAATATATAATACGTAATCTCTTTGTTTTCGTTACTTATGTTGCCAAATTTATGTAAACTAATTTGAGCCGCTTACTTCCAACTTGGAGCATTGCGATTTCCATTTTTCACAACGTCGACAATATCTGCAATTACCGCGCTTGCGGTAGGATATCGACCCGCGCCCCTGCCATAAAACATCACGTCGCCAGTTATGCTTCCAGTCACTAAAATCGCGTTGTACACATCATCGACGCCCGATAAAGGGTGCGAACTAGGCAGCTCCATCGGCTTTACCTCGGCAGAAATTGTGCCATCGTCGTTGCGCTTGCTTATGCCGACGAGTTTAATGGTAGACCCGCGTGACATAGCTGCTTTAATATCGTCAAGAGAAACATTGGAAATTCCTACAGTTGGGATGTTTTTATAATCGACTTGGCGCCCATAACACAGGCTCGATAAAATGGAAATTTTGCGGCAAGTATCGTGACCTTCAACATCAGCCGTCGGGTCGCTCTCAGCGTATCCCTTAGCTTGCGCCTCACTTAAAGCTTCGGCAAACGTCTTGTCATCGCTTATCATCTTAGTTAAAATATAATTAGTAGTGCCATTTAGAATGCCCATAATTTGGGTAATCTCATCGGCTGCTAAACATTGCACAAGGGGGCGAATAATTGGCACGCCACCGCCTACACTAGCCTCGAACATGTAGCTGACACCTAGTTTTTTTGCCAGTGCCATAAGCTCGACGCCGTGGGTTGCAACCAGTTCTTTATTAGATGTAATGACCGATTTGCCATGCTCTAGCGCGCGTTTTGTATAGTCGTACGCAGGGTTAAGCCCGCCGATAGTCTCGACCACTATAGAGATTTGGTCATCGTTTAGGATATCGTCAAAATTGTGAGTTGCAAGGGTATCAAAAGGAGGATGTGGCAGAGTTTTACGGCATAAAATGCGCGTTAGGTTAACCTCTTGCCCTAGTTTTTTATTGATAGTTCCGTCCTGGAGAATTTTGCCGACACCGCCGCCGACCACGCCAAAACCTAAGATTGCAACGTTTATCATAATGCGCATCCTTTGTGTTAGTTTGTTGTTTAGTGGGATATTTATATTATATATGTAGAAAATTGGATTGTCAAGAGGAAGAGGGAAAATAATTGAGAAAGCGGGAATAATATTTTTTTTGCATAGAAAAAGCGCGGGGGTGGTTTGTAGGCACCGACGCGCGCTATTTTCAATCTATCTTGGAAAGGATAGGAAATGTGATATTATAATTTAGGCCAAACTTGTACGAAACCATCGTCCTTGGTAGTTTTATCCTGTGCAGAAGTGGTCGTAGTCAATCCAACGGTAACAGCACCTGAAGCATTAACTTTAACAACAAAGTATTTCCCTGTGTTTGCAGCTGCTCTAGCAATTAACTGGCTTTTATTTTGACATAAATCTGCTATTTTATCAGACGTAACTCCGTTTGAAAGTCTGCCTGCACCTTCATCTGAAATTGTGTAAAAATAGTCACCTGAAGAAGGAAGAACTGTGCTATCTTCTGCCACGACTAGCATAGCAGCTTTACCTACAACTGCAGCTGTTTGATCATCGGCGGCAACACGAGATTTGTCAACCATTGCTGTTACGTTAGGTACTATAATTGCTGCCAAAACGCCCATAATTAGAATAACTACTATTAGCTCTAAAAGTGAGAAGCCTCTAGTGTTTCGGATTTTTTTGCTTAAATAATTTAGCATTAAAATCGCTCCTTTTTTTAATATATTTGTTTAAAATTATACAAAATTACTAAACCGCGTCCATCATTGTAAAGGTAGGAAGCATAATAGATATCATTATAAAACCTACTAAAACGGCAAGGAAGCACAGTAAAATTGGTTCTATAATAGTTGTTAGTTGCTTTAATGCAACGTCAACTTCGTCTTCGTAAAAATCGGTTAGTTTATCGAGCATATTCTCCATATCGCCGGTGCTTTCGCCAATTTTAACCAGGTGATTAACCATAGGCGGGAAGATACTGATTTGCTCTAGCGGGTCGGATATTCCGTCACCTTTTGAAACACTATCCATGACGATTTCCATTTTTTCGTCTATAAACTTATTATCGATTACGTTATTTACAGTCTCTAACGCGGTTAGCATAGGCAAGCCGCTAGATAGCATGATAGAAAGCGTGCGAGTGAACGAGCAAGCCGCACTTTTTACGGTAACGTTGCTTATAACAGGGAGTTTAAGAATCCATTTATCGAAAGTGTATCGCCCGCTTGTGCTTGAGTGCCAGCGTTTAAAGAGGATTACCAGAACCACGACCGCCAGAATTATTAGGTACCACCATTTTTGCATGAAGTCGCTTAGGGCGATTAGCATGCGAGTTGGGGCGGGCAGCTGAATTTCTAAATCTATAAAAGTTTGCGAGAAGGCAGGAACGACGAAGATAATTAAGATAAAAACCGCTAGAACTGCCACGATTGAGACTATCATTGGGTACATCATGGCGGCTTTGATTTTGTTTTGCGTGACGCCAGATTTCTCGAAATGCAGGGCTAACTTCTCTAACACAACATCTAAATTACCGCTGGTTTCGCCTGCTTCCGTCATGCTTACTAATATATTAGGAAGCTCTTTGTGCATCTTCATTGCGCGCGAAAGTGAGGTGCCTTTGCGGACTTCTGCGCCTAAATCGCCAATTATTTTGCGTAAAGATGAGTTCTCGGTTTGTTGTTCTAAAATTGAAAGACTCTCGATAATTGAAACGCCAGCGTTTACGATAGCGGAGAATTGCCTGCAAAACACAGCATAATCTTTAGTTTTAATTTTTTTAGGCGGACCGATTTGTAAATCTTTCTGCCAAATATTGACGCCTTCTTCGAGCCACAGAGTACGCAAGCCGCGCTCGCGCAAAAGTTGCATTGCAGCCTTGCGGTCAGAGGCATCGATAGTGTTAGAAACCTTTTTGCCAGCAGGAGTTATCGCTTTATAAGTAAACAACATTTACAAAACTTCCCCCTCTTTTTGGCAATTAATTACAAAGTTACAGAAATATAGAAAAATTGCCATATTTCGCCTTTGATACTCATATTCTACCATTTTTTGTGTAACATTTCAAGTTAAAAAATTTTACATTTGTGTTTCACAACTGTTACAAGGATTACATAAGTGATTTGTAACACTAGATGACGAGTTTAAATAATATGTAGAGAGGTGATATTGATGTATATATTAGAAGTGATTATATTGTGCATTACTCTTTCGATAGATTCGTTTTTGACTTGTTTTACATACTCGGCGTCTAACATAAAAGTACCAAGAAGGGCTGTTATAACCATAGCCTTAACCTGTACTTTCTTCCTTGTGTTATCAATTTTGGCGGGCAGCTCGGTGATGACTATTATCGACCCGTTTGCTGCAAATGTGATATCGTTTGGATTACTATTTTGCATAGGTTTAAGCAGGATTTTTGACACACAAATTAAGTGGTTGATATCTAAAATGCACTCTAAAAATATTTTAGGTATATATGCCGACCCTTACATTGTCGACAGCGATAAATCGAATTGTATTTCGGTAATCGAAGCGATTGTGTTATCGGCGGCGTTATCGCTGGACGGGATTTCGGTTGGATTTGCACTAGGGCTAAAGTGCTTTAACATCTGGTTGATAGGTGGATGCTCGATTATTGTACAAGTTGCGAGTGTAATTGGCGGTGTAAATTTGGGCGGAAAATTGTATCGAGTAATCGGGAATGCGCCTAGTAAAACCATGAAATATTTAGACGTGAATATAACCGCGATATCGGGGTTGGTGCTGATTTTGATTGGGCTATTTAGGTTTTGCATGTGATTTATTTAAGCTAATACCTGCAAGCCATCCCCCAGAAACATCATGGAAATTTCAAAAAGTTCAAAAAAAATGTGATTACCTATTGACAAAATATCCAAAATGATATATAATGTTGGTACGAATTAAGGATGTGAACTATTTTTATGAAACGTACTTTCCAACCCAAAAAACGTCAAAGGGTTAAAGTCCATGGATTTAGAAGCAGAATGTCAACTAAAAACGGTCGTAAGGTGCTAAGCCGTCGTCGCGCTAAAGGTCGCGCAGAGCTTACAACTAGCGATAAATAATTTTGAAATTGTTACGTTTTTCGATGGATTCTGATGACTTGCGATGAAAAAAACATTTTCGTTAAAGCAAAACACCAATTTTAGGCGTGCATATTATAAAGGTAAGCGGTTTAGCTCACCTTTTATTGTGTTACATGTATTGAACAATAAACGTTGCAAAATGCTAGACAAAAACGCGCTTGGGCTTACAGCTTCTACTAAAATTGGTAAGGCGGTGGTGCGCAACAGGGCGCGAAGGCGCATGCGCGAGGCTTTTGCCAAGTACGAAAGTAGTATTTTGCCTGGGCATTACATTGTTTTGGTGGCTAGGGGCGATATTGTTTCCGCTGATTTTTCTCAACTGGTTAGGCAGCTTGGCGGGATGTTGAAAAAGGCTGGGTTGTTTGCTGATTGAGTTTTGTTGGACTTCCTTGGCTTTCGCGACATCTCTATTATAAATACCCACATTAATGCCTTAAAATAACAACATTTGCAGATGATTAACTATGATAAAATGGTTATTGCTACAACTAATCAAGGTATATCAAAGGTTTGTGTCGCCATTGACGCGCCCGCGATGCCGATTTATGCCGACGTGTTCGGAATATTCACGTCTAGCTATTAAAAAGTATGGCGTTTGTAAGGGTGTAGCAAAGTCGGTCTGGCGCATTATGCGTTGCAATCCGTTTTGTAAGGGCGGAGTTGATATGCCCTAAGTTATATCGGCTTTAGTGGTTTAACAACCCCATTAAATTAGTGCTTTACTCAACAAAATTGTTCCTCGAGGAGCGTATTTATGTCAATTTGGTCTATTATAGTTTGGCCCTTTGCTTTTATAATTAATCTTATCTATCAAATAGTGCCTAACTATGGGTGGAGCGTTATAATTTTTACCATATTTGTCAAGCTATTGCTGCTTCCGTTGGCTATTAAACAGCAAAAATCGATGATAGAAATGCAATTACTTAACCCGCAGATGCAAGAATTGCAAAAGCGTTACCCGAACGATAAGGAAAAAGTTTATGCCGAAACGCAAAAATTGTATCAACGATATAAAATAAATCCTCTTGCTGGCTGCCTTCCTTTGCTTATTCAGTTACCCATTATTTTTGCGATTTTTAGTGTTGTAAACAAGCCACTTACCTATATCTTAAATATGGATGCAGCAGCGATTGATGCTTTAACTCAGCAAATTACTCAGGCAGGAATTACGCTGGCACCTGGTGCTTCGCAGATTTCGATGCTTAGTCAAGCAGCACACGCAGGGCTTAGCAATATTCCTTATATTAATCTTAATTTCTTAGGATTGGATTTATCTTACACCCCTGCACAGATGATTTTACCGACTTGGCAGATTAATTTGTATTGGATTATTCCGCTTCTTTCGGGCTTGACCTCGTTTGTTTCTTCTAGGCTTTCGATGGCTATTACTCAACAACGCGTTGATAATGCTAAGAGTTTAAAGGAAAAACAGGCGGCTAAAAATGTTACGATTGATGCTAATAGTAATGTGATTGTTGGCACGGACAAGGGTTCTGCCGATGTTGATGATGTCGATGATACCGTTGAGGGAGTAGTTGTTGAGGATAAATCTGTAAAAGAGAATGGCAAACCAACCGAGCCGACACAAGAAGAAATGATGCAACAGCAACAAAAAACAACTATGCTTATGATGCCGGCAATGTCTTTGATAATGACTTTTAATTTTGTATCCGCTATTGGTTTATACTGGATTGTAAGTAATGTGACGCAACTTGTTCAGCAATATTATTTGAATAAAAAGTATAACTATAATACCGTTACGTTAGAGAATCAAGATTCTGAAGCCAAAGTTATATCTACTAATGGCAAGCGTGGGAAGGCTAAAAAATCTACCCATGGTTCGCATAGTTCACAAAAAAGCAAGAAATCCTCACACCATAAAAAAGGTAAAAAGAAGTAACGCGTTTAAATTGTTCATGTTTAAATTATACATCTGATAATCTTCACAACTTTAGTAAAGGGGAACAAACGAATGAAAATTGTAACTGTTACCGCTAAAAACGAAAAGGCTGCTATTACCCTTGCTGCCAAGGAACTTGATGCTAACGAAAGCGACTATAATTGGAATGTTAACGAGAAGTCTAGTCATGGTTTTTTAGGTTTGGGTGGCAAAGAGTATATTGTTCGCGCGTCTAAGGGTGAGTATGATTTAGAGCAAGTTAAGCAGGAGGCTTCTGCTTTTTTAGAAGCAATTTTGCGTAAATGTAACGAAATTTGTGATATTGAAACCTCATACGATTCTGAAAACGATGTGTTATTGTTCGATATAATCGGTGGCTCGAGCGGCAGGATTATTGGGTATCATGGTGAGAATATCGATGCGCTTAGAGTGATTTTGAAAGCGATGTTAGAGCGAATTACCGATGGGAATTTTGATAGCAGGTTTAATATTGATTGCGAGGGTTACCTAGAAAAACGTCGCGAAATGCTGATTGACCAAGCTAATAGGATTGCTTCGCGTGTTAAAAAATATAATCGTCCCCTAGCTTTAGAGCCGATGAATGCGCACGACCGTCGCATTATTCATTTTGCGTTGACAGAGGTTGATGGCATCGAGACTTGTAGCATTGGCAAGGGTTCTAGGCGCAAAGTGCTTGTGAAGCCCGAGGGATACGAGAATTATTAATCTACTTTGAGTAGGTGGAAATATGTTAGAAGGAACTATTGTTGCGATTTCTACATCTACAATGGGCATTGGCGCGATAAGCATTGTGCGTTTAAGTGGCGATAAAGCTGTGGAAATTGCTGATAAAATTATGTCGATTGATTTGTTAAATGTTAAAAGCAGGGTGATGAGCCATGCTTTTTTGCATGTAGCGGGCGATAGCGGGCAGATTATCGATGATGGGCTTGTTGTGGTTTTTAGGGCTCCAAACTCGTTTACAAAGGAAGATGTTGTCGAGGTAAATTGCCATGGCGGCATGATGTCGGCTAATACTTTAGTAGAAGAGTTGATTAAATGTGGCGCGCGCATGGCTGAAGCTGGGGAATTCTCGATGAGGGCGTTTGTTAATGGTAGTATTATGTTAACCCAAGCGGAAGCGATTGATAATATTATCCACTCTAAAACTAAAACCGCGCTGCTTTCGGCTGCTAATAATCTATCGGGTGGACTTAGCCTTAAAATTCGCAATATTCGGCAAACATTAGTAGATATTTCGGCGCATATCCTTGCTATTATGGACTTTCCCGATGAGGGAGTAGATGAGATTTCGCAGCATAAAACCATTGAAACTATTGAGCAGGTTGAGCAGGAAATCCGCGGGTTAATCGATAATGCTGATAAGGGAATTATTATTAATAACGGTTTAAACGTGGCTATAATTGGAAGTCCTAACGTTGGGAAATCCTCGCTTTTAAACGCTTTGTTGCAAGATGAGCGTGCAATTGTCACTGATGCTGCCGGGACAACGCGCGATGTAATTTGTGAGCAGGCAAATATTGGCGGTGCGTTGATTAATTTTGCCGACACCGCTGGAGTTCGCGGCGAAACTGACGATGAAATCGAAAAAATTGGGATTGACAGAACCAAGAAAAAAGCGATGAGTGCGGATTTGATTCTAAAACTTTTTGACTATAGTTCTACCGCTTATGATGAAGAAATCTTAAACCTGGCGGCTGATATTCCGCATATAATTGTTGCTTCAAAGTCGGACTTGCCTAAAAAACTTGAGCTTGCGTATGATATAAAGATTTCTACTAAAAATGGCGAGGGCTTAGATGACTTGCAAAAAATGATTGCTGAATTTGCGCCAAGTGCTGATTTAAACGATTCGCCAGTTGCAAACACGCGGCAAAAAGCTAAGCTTTTGCAGGCTTTACCTTGCGTTTCTAATCTGCTAGATATGCTAAAAAACGATGCTACATTAGATTGCGTAACGGTTGAGCTTGAGGGTGCGATAACTCAGTTGGGCGAGATAATTGGCGAAAATGTGTCGGATGATATTGTGACTTCAATTTTTTCTAACTTTTGTGTAGGTAAATGATTTTTTATTGAATGATATAAATACACTGTGAGGATTAGTGATTAAATGACAAAATCGTATAAAAGCAACTTTTGTTCGAGGTTTTATGTTAACTTTTTAAATCGCAAGTTTTTTGTTTTATTTTTAATAATTACTATTATAATTCCATTTTGTGGTTGCGGCTTTCAAACTTTAAGACCGTTAAATTCCTCTAAACCCAAGGTAATTTCTACAATTTTCGCTCCCTATGATTTTGCGCGACAAGTTTCGGGCGAGCTTGCCGATGTTTCCATGTTACTTCCGCCTGGCAGCGAGCCACATTCTTTCGAGCCTTCCCCTAAAGATATCATCAATATTAAGAACGCTGATGTTTTTATTTACACAGGCGGCGCCAACGATTCTTGGGTCGACACGATTCTTGCTTCAATTGATACGCAAGATATAAAAATTATACGATTGCTAGATGTTATCCCACCCGAGGAAGAGGAAATTATCGAGGGAATGACTGAAGAAACGCATGACGAGGGCGTTGAAGGTAACGACGAGCATACCCTTCACAAAGAAGCTGAATATGATGAGCATGTATGGACTTCGCCTAAAAATGCTGAACTGATTGTGCAAAAAATTAGTGATACACTATGCGAAGTTGACGCTGAAAACTCTGAGAAATACAGGGCTAAAACTGTTAAATATATCGAAGATTTGCGTCAGTTAGACTCTAGTTTTAAAACTCTTATGAATAATGCCGCGCGAAAAACTATTGTGTTTGGCGACCGCTTTCCTTTTAGATATTTTGCCGATTATTATGATTTAAACTACTTCGCCGCCTTCCCTGGTTGCGCCTCCGAGACCGAGGCTAGCGCGCAAACGATAGCGTTTTTAATTAATAAAGTTCGTGCGGAGAGTATTCCAATCATCTTTAAAATTGAGCTATCGAACGGAAAAATTGCTGACTCTATTGCCGAGCAAACTGGCGCGGAAGTTTTAACCATGCAATCCTGCCATAACGTTACCACGGAAGAATTTAATAATGGAGTAACTTATATCAGCCTTATGCAGTCTAATTATGTCAACCTAACTAAAGCTTTACTTTAACACCTTAAAAATGATTTGACATATTACAACACTTTTGATAGAATATACCTAGTAACGATATATTTATATAGATTTTACAAGAAAGAATGATTATAAAATGCCGCAAAAGTATGATAATACAAGCATTTCTTCGCTTAAAGGTGCCGACCGTGTGCGCAAACGCCCTGGCGTTATTTTTGGTTCGGACGGGATTGAAGGCTGTTGCCATAGTTTTTTTGAGATACTCTCTAATAGTATTGACGAAGCGCGCGAGGGGTTTGGCGGCGTTATTGAGACGACTAGGTTTGCCGATGGAAGCATTCAAGTGCGCGATTATGGGCGCGGGATTCCGCTTGATTACAACGAAAAAGAGCAACGCTATAATTGGGAGCTTGTGTTTTGCGAGCTTTATGCCGGCGGAAAGTATAATAATATATCTGGCGATAACTACGAATATTCCTTAGGTTTAAACGGTTTGGGTAGTTGTGCGACGCAATATTCTTCTGAATATATGGACGTTGAAGTTGTTCGTGATGGCTCTATTTTTAATCTGCATTTTGAAAAAGGCGAGAATATTGGCGGGCTGCAAACAACTAAGACAACCAAGAAAACTCCTACTGGGACGACAATAAAATGGAAACCAGATTTGGCGGTTTTTACCGATATTGATATCCCAATTGAATACTATGTTAGCGTGCTTAAAAAACAGGCGGTTGTAAATAACGGCTTAAAGTTTACATTTTATGATGAAACGAGTGAGCAATCGCAAGAGTTTTTGTACGAAAACGGGATTGAGGATTATATAAAAGAAATCGCTAGTGAGAAGGCGATAACCTCTCCGCAATATTTTGTAGGCGAGCGATTAGGGCGTGACCGTGCGGACAAGCCCGAGTATAAAGTTAAGCTTAACCTAGTATTTTGCTTTAATGAAGAGGTAAATTTAATTGAATATTATCATAATTCTAGCTTTTTAGAGCATGGTGGCGCGCCCGACAAGGCGGTTAAAAATGCTTTTGTGTTTGCAATCGATAAATATTTGAAGGATAACAATAAATATAGTAAGAATGAGAGCAAAATATCGTTCCCGGATATTGCCGATTGTTTATGCCTTGTAAGTAGCAATTTTTCGACGGTTACGAGTTACGAGAATCAAACTAAAAAATCTATCACAAATAAGTTTATTCAAGATGCAATGACCGATTTTATCAAGCATAATTTAGAGATTTATTTCATCGAAAACAAGGCAGATGCTGATAAAATTGCCGAGCAAGTGCTGATAAATAAGCATAGTCGCGAAACTGCTGAGAAATCTAAGAAAAACATGAAAAAAATGCTTTCGATGGGGACGAGCGTGACGGATAGGGTACAAAAGTTTGTCGATTGCAGGACTAAGGACAAGGCTCGCCGCGAGATTTACATAGTGGAGGGCGATTCGGCTTTAGGCTCGTGCAAGCTGGGGCGTGACGCAGAATTCCAGGCGATTATACCTGTTAGAGGTAAGATTTTGAACTGCCTAAAGGCTAACTACGATAAAATTTTTAAGAGTGATATAATTCTTGATTTGGTGCGTGTGCTTGGCTGCGGGGTTGAGGTGAAATCTAAGCATAACAAGGATTTGAACACTTTTGAACTAGAGAATTTGCGTTGGTCGCGCGTTATAATTTGTACCGATGCAGATGTCGACGGATACCAGATTAGGACTCTTATTTTGACTATGTTCCATCGCCTGATGCCCACTTTAATTGAAGAAGGTATGGTTTACATCGCCGAAAGCCCTTTGTTTGAGATATCGTGCGGAAATAAGACTTATTTTGCCTATAATGAGAATGAGAAAGGTGAAATTTTAGATAAATTAGACGGGAAAAAATTTAGTATTCAGCGTAGTAAAGGTTTGGGCGAGAACCAGCCCGAGATGATGTGGGAAACCACCATGAACCCTGAAACACGCAGGCTTATTAGGGTAATGCCCGAGGATAATTTAGAACTTACACAGGCTAAGTTCGAGATGCTATTGGGCGATAATTTAGATGGGCGGAAGAATCACATTGCGTTAAATGGCGGGAAGTATATTGATATGTTAGATGTTTCGTAGTTGCTTAAAGTTGACGTGACGTATATTTGAATCCGTGCACTTATGTCAACCTTTTATTTTGATTGCATTTAAACTCTTTATATAAAAGCAAGCGGAGAAAATTTTGTTCTCGCTTGCTTTTTTGATATTTATCATTTTTAGTTAGCGTGTAGATTGCGGGCCGGAGCCCGCAATGATTTTACGCGTTTTAAAACATTAAGTGCAACAACTGTCTATCAAGTGTTTTTTCAATTTAATTCTCAGCTATATCCTTTTTTACCATTTCGATAAATCTTTCCATCGTCATTGTTTCTTGTTCTTTAATGTCGCGAATTTTAACCGAAACCGTGTTATCGTTCATCTCGTTATCGCCGATAATTAGCGCGTAAGGCACTTTGCGCAATGCCGATTCGCGGATTTTTTTACCGAAAGTGTTATTACTATCGTCTATTTCAAAGCGAATATCCTCGATATCTAGCATATCTCCTAGCTTTTTGGCGTATTCAATGTGTTTTTCGCTAATTGGCAGGATATCGACTTGAACAGGCGCAATCCAAGTTGGGAACTTGCCCATAGTGTTCTCGGTTAAAATGCCTATGAACCGCTCGATGCTGCCTAAAACCACGCGATGCACCATAACAGGGCGATGTTTTTGACCGTCTTCGCCTATATATGTTAGGTCAAAACGTTCGGGCATTTGAAAATCGAGCTGAATTGTACCACATTGCCAAGTGCGTTTTAAGCAATCTTCAAGATGAAAGTCTATTTTAGGACCATAAAAAGCACCGTCGCCCTCGTTAATTGTGTAGTCTATGCCTTTAAATTCCAACGCATCGGCTAAAGATTTTATAGCCCGCTCCCAATCTTCATCGCTGCCCATAGAATCTTCGGGACGAGTAGAAAGCTCGACTGTGTACTTAAAACCCATTTTATTGTAAACTTGGTCGATTAAATCTATGATATCGCTGACTTCTTGAGTAATCTGGTCGGTCGTCATAAAGATATGTGCATCATCTTGTGTGAAGCAGCGGACGCGCATTAAACCGTGCAGATTACCAGAATTCTCGTGCCTATGAACCAGCCCAAGCTCGGCAAACTTTAACGGAAACTCTTTATATGAATGAGGCTTAGCCTTATAAACTAGCATAGAACCAGGACAATTCATGGGTTTAACAGCAAAATCGCGGTCGTCTATTAGGGTTGTGTACATGTTATCTTTGTAATGGTCCCAATGCCCAGACTGATGCCATAGCTCTTGGCTTAAAATAACTGGCGTGCTAATTTCTTCGTATCCTGCACGTTTATGAATTTTGCGCCAATAGTTCTCTAACTCGTTACGTAAAATTTTACCTTTTGGCAAAAAGAAGGGGAACCCTGGACCTTCCTCCATAAAAGTAAACAATTCTAATTCTTTACCTAGCTTGCGATGGTCACGCTTTTTAGCTTCTTCTATTGCGGTTAGATATTCGTCTAGTTCTTCTTTAGTTTCAAAAACTGTGCCATACACGCGCTGAAGCATTTTGTTGTTAGAGTCGCCGCGCCAATATGCACCAGCTACCGATAGCAATTTAAACGCCTCTAGGTTGACTTGATTTGTATTCTCTAAGTGAGGTCCGCGGCAAATTTCGGTATAATCACCCTGACGATAGGCTGTTATAAGCTCGCCCTCAGGGATATCGTTAATTAACTCTATTTTATAATCTTGGTTTTTTTCTTGCATCAGGCTGATAGCTTCGTCGCGAGTTAACTCTATGCGCTCGATTGGCAAGGCTTGCTTGATGATTCTTCTCATCTCTTTTTCTATCTTACCAAAATTTTGCTCGGTCAATTTCGTTTCCATATCAAAGTCGTAGTAGTACCCATCTTTTATGTAAGGCCCAATGGATAGTTTGACACCTGGGTACAACCGCATTAAAGCGTGCGCAAATATGTGCGCCGTCGTATGCCTTAACGTATCTATATTTTGCATTACTTAACCTCCTGTTTCAAAATAACTCCTCTAACACCTTGAGATGCCTTAACATCTTATGCGCAATAGCGTAAAATTAGTGTTTATCGGTAGTGTCTTTTAGACTTTCGATATTGTCTAAAGCCTTGCCAGTGCCTATTGCCACGCACGAAATTGGGTCGTCTGCAATATAGCATGCAATGCTTGTCTCTTGGTGGATAAGTTTATCTAGCCCCCAAATAAGTGAGCCTCCGCCTGTTAGAACGATGCCTCGGCTAGAGATGTCGCCAACTAATTCTGGCGGTGTAATCTCTAACAAGTTTTTAATAGCCTCGACAATTTGCATAGCACTTTCTTCCAACGCCTCGCGCATTTCTTCGCTTGTAACGGTGACGGTTTTGGGTAGCCCTGTAATTAGGCATCTACCGCGAACGTCCATATTCAAAGTGGTTTTCTTGCCGTTCTCGTCCTCACGCGGGTACACGCAGCCAATTTCTTCTTTTATAACTTGCGCCGTCCGCTCGCCGACTAGAATATTGTGCTTTTTGCGAATATACTTAATTATTGCTTCGTCAAATTTATCGCCTGCTACCTTAATGCTGTTGCTCTCTACTATTCCGCCTAACGAAATAACCGCAATATCAGACGTTCCGCCGCCGATGTCCACCACCATATTACCATATGGCTTGCCGATATCTATATTTGCACCAATGGCTGCTGCAACGGGTTCTTCGATTAAATAAGTTTTGCTTGCACCTGCCTGGCTTGCAGCATCCATAACTGCGCGCTCTTCAACCTCGGTTACTCCGCTTGGCACACAAATAATTACGCGAGGCTTAAACAGTTGACGTTTGCACACCTTCTCTAAGAAATACTTAAGCATGCGTTCGGTCATGTGATAATCTGATATAACGCCATCACGCAATGGACGAATTGCAACGATATTACCAGGGGTGCGCCCTAGCATGCGTTGAGCATCCTTGCCGACTGCCAAAAGTTTGTTGGTGGTAGTGTCGACCGCAACAACAGAGGGTTCCTTTAGGACTATCCCCTTGCCTTTAATGTACACTAAAACCGAAGCGGTTCCTAAATCTATTCCGATATCTTGTGGCATAATTTATCCTCCTGTTTTGTATATTCCCTTGCGCATTTGCTTAGAACGATTAATATAGTGCTTGATAATTGTTTATTACAAATTTACGTTTGTGCGTTCCCAAGATAAATCTATATCCGTCCTACCAAAATGACCATAAGCAGCGGTTTGTTTATAAATTGGGTTGCGTAAATCTAGCATCTTGATGATTCCCGATGGTGTTAAATCGAAATTATTTACTACTTTTGTGTAAATTTCAGTCATGTCAGCCTTCTCTGTACCATAAGTATCGATTAAAATTGAGACGGGGTCGGCAACGCCGATTGCATACGCTAGTTGAACTTGGCAACGCGATGCAAGCCCGCTGGCTACTATGTTTTTTGCGATATAACGCGCAGCATAGCAGGCACTTCGGTCAACCTTAGTTGGGTCTTTTCCGCTAAAAGCACCGCCGCCATGAGCAGCATATCCACCATAAGTATCAACAATAATCTTCCTGCCTGTTAGCCCGCTATCGCCCTTAGGCCCACCAACTACAAAGCTACCAGTAGGATTTACGAAAAACTTAGTATTTACCAAAAGACTTGGGTCGATAATTGGTGTTACAACATGATTAATAAGGTCGGCTTTTATCTCTTCTTGTGTAATTTTTTCATCATGTTGAGTCGATAAAACAATTGTATCCACTCTTACAGGTTTTAAACCGTCATACTCGATAGTTACTTGGCTTTTTCCGTCGGGGCGCAAATATTTTAGCATACCCATTTTACGCACGCGCGAAAGTTGCTTGGTTAATTTGTGAGCTATACTAATTGGCATCGGCATAAGCTCGGGGGTTTCATCGCAGGCGAATCCAAACATCATGCCTTGGTCGCCGGCACCGCCTACTTTATCGTTTGTTCCCATTGCAATATCAGGAGATTGCTCATCTATGGCGGTTAAAACGCTGCAAGTATCAGCATCAAAGCCATATTTAGCACGGTCGTAGCCGATTTCGCGAATGGTTTCGCGCGCAATTTTAGGGATATCTACATAACATTTAGTAGAAATCTCGCCCATTATAAGCACTAACCCAGTTGTAACCGCGGTTTCGCAAGCAACGCGGCAATTAGGGTCTTGCTCAATTATTGCATCTAAAACAGCGTCAGAAATCTGGTCGCATATTTTATCTGGATGTCCTTCTGTTACGCTCTCGGAAGTGAAAAGTTTTTTCATGATATACGCACATTCCTTTTTAAAAATCTTTCGTGGATTTTCTTTATATCAAATATTATTATCCAATGATATTGTATAATTAAAACTAAAAAATGTCAAGACTTTTTTATAATATCTTGACACTTTTTGTAAAGTTTTTTAGTTTTTTATTATATAAATACGCTTCAGCGGAATGAATCCGCTTTAGCTTCTAAAGTTATTTCGATATTTTTGCGGACAAAGCTCGCAAAAATCTGCTTTTATTACAAATTTGAGTATTCTTCATCAGGATTATGTTGACTTTTTTCCCTCTTTTTTAGAACCTCATCAATTAACTCTTTAGGGTGACGATTCCAACGTTTTTCTATCGCTCTGTCATCGTCATCACATATGCAAAACGGAAGCCTCATTTTTATAAAGTCCTTAAAATTTAGCAACTCTTCTTTATCATATTTAAAAGGTATCCTCCAGGTTGTTTTGTCTTTAAAGCAAACCATGCAATCGCGCTTAGGGTTGGCGAACCTTAAAATTGTACCTTCTACATTAGTTTTATAGACGCAAACGATGTCATCTGGATTTGTAATTCGCACAACAAATGTGCCATCGTACATCACGTAATTTTTGGTAATCAGGAAGTTTTTGAATTTAAAAGCTGGGTCATCATCACTCTCTAACTCTGCTTGGAACTCGTGCAAATTTTTACGCCAATCACCATTATTATCTTTTAAAAATTTAAAAGCATGATGTGTAAATGGACGTGCACACCGCTTGAATCCTACAATAATAACTAATGTAGAGCCGATAACAATTAGCAAAAAGCAAATTGCCGAGAACCAATCGCCAACGCCAACGACCACAGCGTAAGTTTCGTTTATCGCGATGGGCAGCATAATAAGCATAACTATAAACGAAACCAAAATTCGCTTAACAGAAGTCGTTTTAATCTGCTGAACCAAGTAAAACTCGTTTAGTGCATAAAGGAATTTTTTCTTATCACTAATTTCTCTTTTTTTCTTAGAAATTTTCTTCTTTTTAGGCTTATCCCTTAAAGTTGGCAAAGGTATAGACGGATTACGAAAAGGGTTAAGAACCATTACAATAATTTTAAAGAAAGTTAGGATTTTATTAGGTTTTTTTGTGTTGCTTGGTGTGCTATTTTGATGATTATTTACGTTCTCGTTCGGTAAATTTTCCATAGTAAAATTCCTTTTTTAAAAGAAATATTTTATTCGAGGGGTATGATACCCGTCATTATTAAACAACGTTTAAATTGCTAAATATTATTCAATTTACTAATTAATTCTTGAGTATCGCGAGCTATCATTAACTCTTCATTCGTAGGAATAACCAAGGTTTTAACGGTTGCACTTTTATCGCTGATGTCAAGCATTACGCCGCGTTCTTTGTTAATTTCTTGGTCGATAATTATGCCTAAATGCTCTAGCCCCTCGGTAATTCGACGACGGCTAGACGGATTATACTCGCCCACGCCCGCTGTGAAGATAAGCGCGTCGACACCACCCATAGCTGCGATATATGCGCCGATATATTTTTTAACTTGGTAGGCGAACATGTAAAGGGCTAGTTTTGCATCTTCATCGCCCGACAAATACGCTTGACCTACATCGCGGAAATCGGAGCCAATGCCTGAAATTGCAAGCAAACCTGATTTTTTGTTAAGCATATCGTTAATTTCAGCTGAAGTCATGCCTTTTTCGATTAAAAACGTAACAATAGCGGGGTCTATATCGCCAGAACGAGTACCCATCATAACGCCTGCAAGAGGTGTGAAACCCATGGAAGTATCGATGGATTTACCGCCTTGAATGGCTGTGATAGATGAGCCATTGCCAAGATGTGCGGTTATAAGTTTAAGCTGACTTAATGGCTTGCCTAAAAATTCTGCCGCCTTTAGTGCAACGTATTTGTGCGAAGTTCCGTGCATTCCATATCTGCGGATTTTATATTTATCGTACAACTCACGCGGGATAGGGTAAAGGTAGGATTTTTTTGGCATAGTTTGGTGGAAGGCGGTGTCGAAAACCGCTACCTGTGGCACGCCTGGCATTGCTCGCTCGCACGCCTCGATGCCTAGGATATGTGCGGGATTATGCAGAGGAGCTAGGTCGATACACTTGCGGATTTTTTCTTTAACGCTATCGGTGATGATAACCGATTTGTCGAAATATTCGCCGCCGTGAACTACACGATGCCCGATGGCAGAAATCTCTTTCATCGATTTTATGACACCGATTTTAGGGTCTATCAAGGTTTTTAGAACTAAAGCAATGGCTTGAGAGTGGTCGGACATTTCGTTTTTAATCTCAATTTTTTTACCATCAACGCCTAGATGCTTTAGAACGCTGCCCTCGATTCCTATGCGTTCGACGTTACCTTTTGCTAAAACTTCCTCGGTTAATATGTTGATTAATTGGTATTTAAGCGAGGAGCTGCCTGCATTTATTACTAGAATTTTCATTTGTAAATATATTCCTTTCGTTTGTAGGTGAAACGTTAGTTGCGTAAATTTTTCTATAGAAAAATGGTTTTATTGTAATGTTTATTCTAAAACTATGTCAATTTATAGTGGCTTGAAGAGCGGTTAAAGCAACTACACCCACAATATCATCACTAGAGCAACCGCGAGATAAATCGTTGACAGGCTTGGCGATTCCTTGAGAAATAGGTCCATATGCCTCTGCCTTAGCTAGCCTTTGGACTAACTTGTAACCTATATTAGCGGCGTTTAAATCAGGGAAGACAAGTACATTAGCTTTACCCGCAACAGGGCTATCGGGTGCTTTTAGTTTACCAACTTCCTCGATAATTGCGGCATCTAGCTGAAGCTCGCCGTCCAACGCAAGCTGTGGAGCTTTACTCTTCGCTAGTTTCGTCGCCTCGGTCACCTTGGCTGCCATATCGCCCTTTCCGCTGCCCATGGTAGAGTACGAAAGCATTGCGACGCGCGGCTCGGCACCTACCAGACACTCAAAACTCGCGGCGGAGCTAATAGCAATTTCGGCTAGCTCTTCGGCTGTGGGGTTGATATTCAAGGCGCAATCTGCGAAACCAAAGGTTCCATTATGCCCTAAGGTGGAATTTGGCACGTGCATTACAAAAAAGCTAGAAACTAAATTGCAGCCTGGCGCTGTCTTTAAAATTTGCAATGGTGGGCGCAAAACGTCGGCGGAAGAATGGCAAGCACCAGCGACCATTCCATCTGCTTTGCCTAGCTTTACCATCATAGTACCAAAATAAAGCGGATTCTTGATTAAATCGTAAGCTTGGTCTTCGGTTAACCCTTTATTTTTTCGCATTTCGTAAAGCTGATGCGCATACTCTTTTAAATTTTCATCTTCTGCCACTATTTTATCGTTAAGCACTATAACTTTAGCAAATCCTTCGCGCTCTATAACCTCGACCGCTTTTTTTGTACGCTCATCATCGCCTTCGGGAAGCACTATAGTTTTTAAGTTTTGCTTAGCTTTTGCCTTGATATTGTCTAAAAACATTATTTTACCTCTTTTGTTTATTATTTAAATTTCAATTTTATATCTCAATCAAACCATAATCGCCATCGTTACGTTTATAAACTAAATTAATTTTTTCGCTCTTTGCTTCCCTAAAAATAAAGAAGGTGTGGCGCAATAAATTCATCTGCAAAATTGCCTCTTCAACGCTCATTGGCTTAACTGTAAAGGTTTTAGACTTTACAACATTAAACTCGCTTTCTTCCTCAACTTCTTCGCCAATTTCTAGCGGTGGAAGCTCGTTATGCAGCTGCTTCTCTAGCTTTGTTTTATTCTTTCTTATTTGCCTATCTATCATGTTCTCGCATTTATCTATAGCCACAAGCGGGTCTTTATGCTCAACTTCGGCACGATATATCACGCCAAGAGAAACAATGGTTACTTCTACATTTATTCCCGCGCGTTTTTCTTCAACTACAATTTTTACATCAAATTCGTTCTTAAAAAACTTTTCTAGTTTCGAGAATTTGCTCTCTGCCCAATCTTTAACCTCGTCCTTTACTTCGTAACCTCTTTTACCTATAACTGTAATTTTCATTTTAATTTCCTCCTAATTATTTTGTATATATTTTTAGCCGAATCGTTAAAATCATCGTGTAAAGTTGATTTACTTTACTTTAAAACTATTTATCTTTTAGCATGTTTTCGATGTAAAGTGGTCGAGCTTTCACTTCGTCACAAATCCTTGCAATATACTCGCCAATGCAGCCTACACTTAGCATAATTACGCCAGAAGATAACATGGCAAAGGTTGCTATTATTAATACAAAGCTATCCCACCAATCAAATATTTCTGCAAGTATATTGTAGATTCCAGACATCCCACCTAGAACAAACAAGGTAAAACCTACAAAAGTAACGATGCGTATCGGCGTGTATGATAGTGCGAAAATCCCGTCGGATGCTAGCTTCAACATTTTCTTCATAGAATATTTTGTCTCGCCTGCAAGACGTGGGTCGCGCACATAATCGGTAAATTCTTGACGGAAACCAACCAAGGCAACTAAACCGCGAATGTAGCGATTATGCTCGGGCATAGCACATAAAACGTCGCGCACTTTTTTATCAATCAGACGAAAGTCACCTACATCGACAGGGATTTCCACCCCTGTAAGACTGCGCAGAATTCTATAATATGCTTTAGCTGTAACCTTTTTAAACGCTGTTTCGCCCTGGCGTGAAAGACGTCTGCCATGAACCACCTCGGCACCATTCTCCCATTTTTGAATCATGTCCAAAATTACTTCGGGAGGGTCTTGCAAATCGGCATCGATAATTACAATCGCATCGCCATCGGCGTTATCTAGCCCTGCAGTCACCGCAATTTGATGCCCAAAATTACGCGAAAAATTAATTATCTTTACATGGTCGTCCTTAGACTTTATTTCTTGCAACGAGGGGACGGTTTTATCCCTGCTGCCATCATTCACAAAAATAAGCTCGTAATTGTGGTTGCATTTTTGCATAACTTCGGATAGACGTTTGTGGCTTTCTACAATAACTTCTTCCTCGTTATATGCTGGAATAACAACGGAAATTTTACTCATTAAAGTTGCTCCTTCGTAGTTGTTTATATATAGCGTGTTTAAAATTTAATTTTGAAATAAATACCAACTTCTAAACCATTCTAAATTCTGCAAATATTGAACAGTCGATGCATTACCCGAGATGACAGGGAAAAACAAGCAGAAGAGTAGGGCAGATAAGCCTAGAGTTATCCATGGTAAATTTTTAATTTGTAATTTTTGGAACCAATAGCACAATGCGATAATTATGAATGGTACGCTGGCAAAAAAGTGATATATGAATACTATCCTGCTAATAAATATCCACGGTACAAATTGCGATGCAAAGGCTATTATGATGAAGAATGGTGCGATTTTTAAGGGGGCATTTGAAGTTTCGCCCGATTCTTTTTCGCGCTTGCCAAAGATTATTTTTTCAAAGAATTTTTTGATTGAAGTGGCAATTAATGCTAACATGGCAATAGAAGCTGACCACCAAACAATTGGATTACCCATAATGATGACAGAGGCGGCTTTACCTGTGTTTTGCAAGCCATATTCCGCAAACGCCCAAAGTGGTTTGTACATTATTATCCAATAATACCATGGCGACGAGAATGGGTGCGTATCGGTTAATCCCGAGTGGTAACTAAGCATATAGTCTTGCAAATCTATTATATATTTTATCCATGTTCTTCCATTTAAATCGTACCTTATTTGCGGCAAATACGATAGAATATAGATGGTAAGCGGGATTATGACAAAGAATAGCACTGAGTAAAGTGTAATTCTAATCCAGTCTTTAGGTCGATAACGTATGATGGTATATAGCCAAAAAATTGCTAGCCCCATGCCTGCGTAAATGCCTATCCATTTTGTAGCGCAAGAGATTCCCCAGAATAATCCGCACCAAAAGAGGTTTCGCAGACGGAAATTTCCGCGCGCGGAATCGTCCATAAAATATAGCATAAACAAGTATGATAACAATATGAAAAACACGGGGTAGCTATCTATTGTAGCCATTCGTGTTAGCGAGAAGTGCATAAAATCTAAGGCGAATAGTGCTGTGCCAAACAGGGCGAATTTATCGCTATTTAAAAGTTTTTTAATTAGCAAAAATAAAACAGGAAGCATTAAAACTCCACACAATGTACCCATAAATCGCCAGCCGAAAGGCGTCATGCCAAAGGCAGATATACCCAACGAAATTATTAATTTGCCAAGGGGCGGGTGAGTGTTTTCGTAAACAGGGAGCCGGTGAAGAATTTCGTATGATGTGCGCGGGTGGTAGACTTCGTCAAAATAAGTTCCATTCATGTATGTGGCGTGGTCTTGCGCCAAATTTTGCTCGTCTGTTGCGTAATTATCGGCACCATTAACAGCCGAAATTGGTAGAAGTTCACCTTTACTATAGATAGCAATTTCGCCAACGCTTAGCTTTTCCCTAGCAGCGGGGAAAATTGCAATATATCGGCTATCGAAATCGTAATCGTGGGCGTTCCAGGCAAAGCAGCTGCCACTATTTAGCGGAACAGATTCGGTAATATCTCTGTTCAATCGATAAGGTGGAACGCTAATCCAACTTTGGGCGTCGTTAGCTGCATAAATGTAGTATTTGCCTGTGTCGACGCCAAAATATGTGCTGATTCTATCGACATGGCGAACGCTTTTTAAATCTATAACAAGTGGATTATTTGCATCTATTGTCTGAAAAGTTTGAGGCGCGCTTGTATCGCCTAGACGGATAAAAGCTAATGCCGCGTACACGATAATAATTGCGACTAAAATGGGAATAGTCCACGATGAACGCGAATTTTTAATGCTAAAAAACTTATTAGTTATTTGGTTTTTAATGTCAGCGATGTTTACTTTTGAAGTATTTTTTATGCTCTTTGTTTTAGTTTTTTTCATAAGTCACACCTGTATAATTTTTTTGAAATAAGACAATAATAAAAGTAAATCTATTACATTTTGGGTAAATTTTTCTATTTTTATGAAAAATGCCCTACAAAAGGAGTATGAAATTATGAGTAAAAGAATTACCGCAATTTTTAACAGTCAGCGCGCAGCGCATGAAGCAACCGAGAGAATTCGCAAGTTTGGTATCCCTACCGAAAGCGTATCCATTGTTACTAAAGAAGATACCAAGGGTGAGGGGTTCAGGAATGAGCATAGTTTCGGCTCGAACCAATCAAGCGGTGAAAACATTAGTGATAACATTAGCGATGGCACGCGAAACGGTGCGCTAATTGGGGCGGCTGCAGGGCTACTTGCTGGTTTGGGAAGCATTGCTGTGCCTGGGCTTGGCGTTATTGCTGCGGCTGGGCCTATTGCCGGGCTACTAGGTGGCGCGGTAACAGGCGGAGTTGTTGGTGCGTTGGTAGATTTAGGTATCCCCGAGGAAAAAGCTCGCGAGTATGAGGGGGATATAAAATCTGGCAAAGTGTTATGGAGCATGGATTTCGACGACAGTTACGATGAAAAAGTAATGCATTGTCTGCGTGAATCTGGCGCCGAAAAGGTATACTAAGAATTTAAATTGATTTCTGGGTAACGCTAAAAATTGTTAAAACTGGATTGATTGTTTACACATGCTCCCCTTTTTAGGGGAGTTTTTTTGCCCAGTTTAAGCATTTGCTAAAACCTACTCACTAACGCTGTCCTCTTTCTCAAGCAATTTAAGCTCTATACTATCGATATCTTCAGAGTTCTCGCTAAAATGTATTCTACCTTTTTTGATGATTTTAATATCGGCAATCGGGAAGGTAAACAGCCCGTCGTTATTATTATCAAGCTTAACTTTTACCAGCCCGCGCAAGACAGACATGCCTGTTACAACGCCTTTACCGCTAGGAGTTTCCACGATTGCATCGTACCCTGGCATTTTTTGAAGAAGCTCTGAGTAGGAATCTTGCTCGTACTTTAGGCAGCACATAAGCCTGCCACAAACGCCCGAAAGCTTGGTTGGGTTAAGCGAAAGCCCTTGCTCTTTTGCCATGGTAATAGATACCGATGTAAAATTATGCAGGAAGGAGCTGCAACATAACGGAACACCGCAAACACCGATTCCGCCAAGCATTTTAGCTTCGTCACGCACACCAATTTGCCTAAGTTCTATGCGCGTTCTAAAAGTAGATGCTAGCGTTTTAACTAATTCTCTAAAATCGACGCGTCCATCGGCGGTAAAATAAAAGAGTAGTTTTTCCCTGTCTAACGTGTAATATGCAGAAGTAAGTTTCATGCTAAGGTTATGCTGACGAATTTTCTTGAGGCAAACATCAAACGCATCTTTAGCCTTTTTGCGATTCTCGTGGGCATTGGTATCGTCAGCTTCGGTGGCTTTTCGCACAATTTGTTCAAACGGTTTAACCGAACGACGAATATTTACCACTTCGCCAATTTCCATGCCTCGATTCGTGATAGCAACAACCCTGTCGCCCTGCTTGCACTCGACACCATCGCAAGGGGAGTAATAGGCAACTTTGTACTTATTGCTGTCGAATTTTATTCCATAAATTGTGTAATCGCCAATGATTTCATCATTTCCATCGTCATCTGCTTGTTGCAAAAATGCTAAATTATGCTCGGCGACTATATCGCTTGTATCATCGGTAAACGCAGGGCTTGTCACAATATTTTCGCCACTTGTTGCATCAAAATTTTCAGCGTTTATGTAATCTTTATTAAACTCATCGCTTTGCTTAGTGGCGTCACTTTGCTTAAAAGTGTCGCCTTGTTTAGTGAAATCGCTCTGCTTAGGCATAAATTGTTGATTGCGAAAACCCTTGGCAGGATTGGCATCGGAATTTCGATTCCCACCAAATTTTTGTCCGAACTTTTGACGATTCGGCTTGCGTTTGTTATAATTTGCATCTGAGTCCGTCGCTACATTATTGCTATCGATTCTTTTGCGCGAATCGGTATTATTTGCAGAATTTTCTGACGTTTTTTTATTGAATCCTCTGCGTTTTTTATTATGAAAATTATTTTTTCTAGAAAATGAATGCTTGCTTTCATCACTACCGTTTTCGGATTTAGCCGCCCAAGGCTTGCTATCTGGCTTTTTAAAACCCTGCGAATTTTTGTCGGCAACCCCTTTGTTGGCAACCCCGCCTTTAAAACGACTTTCGCCTTTTGAACCATCTTCATTTTTAGAACCGGTTTTAAAACCAGGCGCGCCTTTGTTACCGGGCGCGTTTTTAAAGTTCGAGCCGTTTTTAGAGCCAAAACCGCCCTTGGAGCCAAAGAAAAATGGGCTTGCGGATTTATCTCGATTTTTATTTTTATCCTTGTTTTCGTACATCAATATTCTCCATCTTTTGGTAAATTTTTAGAACTAAATTATTTACAACATTGGCGTACCCTACATTTTGCTTTAAATATCTAACAGCATTTGAAATCTCTTTTAATGCGACACTTGCATGGAATTTTACGTTGTCATCGGCAGAATCTTCTAGTTTTTGAGCGTATAACTGTTCTAGATAACTCATAACCGCAAATTTATCGGTTTTTAACGAATTCAAGTAATTTATCGCCCTATAAGCGTTGGGATAATTTTTACATTCTAGTACATACGAAAGCTTATGTTTTGTGTCATCGTCTAGGTTTACATCGGTTTTATCATCACTTAGCATCAATTGGCAGCGCGAACGAATAGTCGGCAGCAAAAGATTATGGTTGCCTATTAAGAAAAAAGTACAAAACGCAGGTGGTTCCTCTAAAACTTTAAGCAAGGCATTTTGCGCCTCGGCAAGCATTAAATCTGCCTGAGGGATAACAAAAACCTTGGAATCGCCATAAGGTGCTATAGGCACGATGTCTAAAAAATTGCGCACACCCTCGACGGTAAGTGCGGGCTTATCCGCTTTATCGGCATCAAAATTTTGGTTAGTGACCTCTAAAAAATCGTAATCACTTGTTACCAAATTTTTAGCATGAGCGTATGCTTTATCTTTATTATTATAAATAAATGCGTGCAAAAAGTATCACCACTATTATTGTAATGGTTTATTGTCAATTTGTCAAGTGTAAACTCACATATTTTTTAATTTTACCATATAATAATTTAGATATCTAAAATAAGATTACATTTATTGATATAAAGGCGGATGTTTTTATGAAAACTTTCTTGATTTATGGAGGAGATATGCGTCAAATTATGTTGGCTAAGCTTTTAAAGGCTGATGGGCATAATGTGATTATTTGTGGGTTCGACATGCAAAATGTGCTTTCTAATAGTGGGTTCGAGAATACATCTAACGTCGATTTAGCCATTAAAGCTTCGGATTATATTATTCTACCGCTGCCATCTACCATAAGTGATGATATTGTGAATACAAAGTTTAACGCTACAGAGCTGAGTTTTTCGGCTATATTAGGGTCATTAGGCAAAGCACAAGAGATTTACGCAGGCATGGTAACGCCGACGATGTACAATTTATGCAAAGCTAAAGATGTTTATATTTATGACTATTTTACGCGCGAAGAGTTGCAAGTTGCAAATGCTATCCCCACGGCAGAGGGCGCATTAGCAGTTGCAATTAAAGAGACACCTACAACAATTAACGGTAGTAAATCGATAGTGTTGGGGTATGGTCGGATAGGCAAAATTCTTTCTAAAATGCTATATAGTTTGGGTGGCGATGTTACCGTTTGTGCGCGCAAGCCAGAGGACTTCTCGTGGATTAAAGCTAATGGGTACACGCCGCTGCATATTGATGACTTGAATAAGGAAATCTGCAATTATTCGCTAATTTTCAACACGGTTCCTGCTAAAATTTTAAACCATAAAATGCTAAAGCAAGTAAGCCGAAAAAGTTTAGTGGTAGACTTAGCATCTAAGCCAGGAGGGGTGGATTTTGAGGCAGCAGCACAGTTAGGGATAAATGTGCATTGGGCGTTATCTCTGCCCGGGAAGGTTGCCCCCGAGACATCTGCGCTTATAATCAAAGACACGATATCTAATATGATAAAAGAAACAGAGGTGAAAAAGAGGTGAAAATTGCTGGCAAAACAATAGGGTTCGCTATTACAGGCTCGTATTGTACTCACGCAAAAACTTTACCTATAGTTACACAATTTGTACAAAATGGTGCAAAAGTTATACCTATATTATCAGAGAATGTTGCTATTACTGACACACGTTTTGGACGTGCAGAAGATTTAATTGACCAACTTTTTAAGGCGACGGGGTATAATCCCATCACTTCTATAAACGGGGCAGAGCCAATTGGACCTAAAGAAATGTTGGACGCGCTTGTGATTGCGCCATGCACAGGTAATACTTTAGCCAAAATGGCAAATGGTGTAACCGACACAAGTGTTACTATGGCAGCAAAAGCGCATATTAGGAATAATCGTCCTGTTATAATTGCAATTTCTACTAACGATGGGTTAGGAAATAGCTGCAAAAACATAGGTGCATTACTTAATATGAAAAATATTTATTTTGTTCCTTTTGGGCAAGACGACCCTATAAATAAAAATAATTCACTTGTTGCACATTTTGATTACATTTTACAATCTACCGAAAAAGCCTTGGATAGCTCACAGATTCAGCCAATTGTTAAAGAGTATGTGAGCGACGCTATAGTATAATTTAAGTATTTTATGTGTATGTTAATTTACTAGAATTTTATATCTTATGAATAATTAAAGCTCACGTGAAATTATACGCGAGCTTTTATTAATATTTTAATCATATAATATTTTTATTTTACTATTGACATATTACGTATATTATGATATAATTATTATGTAATATTAGTATGGGAGATGTTTTATATGATTATAATTAAACCTTCGGCTGCTATCCGCAACAACTATAACGAAATCTCGCGCATTTGCAAAGAAACTGGCGAACCTGTTTACCTAACAAAAAATGGTGAGGGCGATTTGGTTGTGCTTGATATTAGAGCGTATACAATGCAAAAAGAAAAACTTGATTTAGAGGCTAAACTTATGCAGATTAGAGATGCTCGCAAAAATGGTTCAATGAAGTCTTACACTTTAGAAGAATTAAAAGAGAACATGGACAATATCGTGAGAGAGGCCGAAGAGAATGAAAAATAACATTATAATCAGCCCTGATGCCTATAAGGATATTAGTCGACATGTAAAGTTTCTATCGATGATATCTGCTTCTGCTGCTAACAAACTTAATAATGAGTTTTATACCTATATTAAAAGCCTTGAAGAGAATCCATTGCGCAACCCTATTTTTTTGGTTGAAAATGTTGATATAAAATATCGCAAATTATTTGTTCCTAAGAGATACATAATTCTTTACGAGGTAGAAGATGATAACGTGTATGTTGATTACGTTATCGATTGCAGGCAATCGAACTCGTGGTTGCTAGATTTTTAACTGGTTTCCCCTTATATTTTTTCTAATTATCATATACTTTAAACAAAAAAGGAGCAGGAAGAATTTCCCGCTCCTTTTTTATAATATCCAAGTTTATTAACTCATGTAGTTAATTACTGAAGCTGTTATCTATCAAGATTAGCAGTTGCCCAAACACCATCTGTGCAAGTCCATTCTTCAAAGTCCAATATCGTTACCGTGCAGTTCTCAGCACTAAAGAATCCTGGTCCATCAAGTGCTAGAGCTGTGGTGTAATCTCCTCCAGTTATACCAAGTAAAGCTGCAAAAGCTTCAAAATCTTCTACATTAGCAAATGTTAGCGCTCCATCTAGTCCAATTTTAGTCCCTGTTGCTAGAGATAATTGGTTAGCAGCATAATCTAGTGTCATCGAGATATTGCCACTTGTTAAATCTGCTTTCGGTGCAGCACCACCAAGAATTTCTGTAGAAGTATTGACTCTAAAGATAGCACTCGGGCTTAAATTAACAGTGACATCGTCTAGGGTAGCGTCTGTATCTACCACAAGTGCGCTATCGGCAGCAGAAAGATTAATTTCGCCCGCACCGCTGGTTGTTATATCGCCAGTGATTGTTAATCCTGTATATGCAGGTACATTTATTGGTTTGGTAATTACTAAAGTACTAAATGCAGGGGCAGCAGGAGAAGGAGGTAAATCGATTTCTGTAACGGCAGGGTCTGCAAGTGCAGCTGCAAGCTCATCGTTAAACTGATCTCCTTCTGATATAGTTGCAACATCCATTTTCTTCCAAACTAAGTCACCAGTGGCTCCAACTTCTTTTTCTGTATATAAGTATTTGCCAGTTTCGCTAGCGTTTACAGTGCTTGCGCCGTCCCAAATTGAGAATCCCGTAGGAACATTGGTAAACTCTATCGTTGCGCCTTCAGCAGGTAGCATGTTGCCAGTTCCTCTAAATTCAAGGCTACCTGTTACTAAATTACCTTGAAGGTTAAGTGTTGCATCGCGTACTTGTAAATGGGCAACTGATACCGTAACACCTGCACCGATAACTAAGTTATTGCCATCGTTAACCGCTATACCTTTTGTTGGGTATGTTAGGTCTTCATCTGCAGTTATAGGTTCCAATAACGCAACACCATTTGAGTAGCTTTTTGCCATTGCAGTTGCTAATTCTGCTTTATTTTTTACAGGAAGGTAGCAGCTACCGTTGTTGGTGATGAATGAATCGCCAGTTACGGTTACACCATAACCAAAATCAACCTCGCCAAAATTACCTATAGTTAGCGTTCCAGCTTCAGTTGCAGTTAAGTCTTTGTTTATCTCTACAATTTCGTAGTTATCTTCATCTGTGCCATTAATTGTAATTGGCGCACCTATGATAACTTCAGTGACGATGTCGTTAGTTTGTGCGGCAATTAATTCTTCTAGATTATAAACAGTTAAAGCTTCAGGCGAATTATTTTGGCCGTTATTGCCAGCGTTTGTACCGCCTGGGTAATAAATAATCACGTTTTTACCAGAGTTCTCGTGAGTTCTGTTATAGCTAACTTGAGAGAACTCGCCAAAAGTGATGCTATCGTTAGGGTTAAAGTTGCCGTTCTCGTCGCCTTTTACAAAGCTATTCTCTGCCATTGCAATAATTAAGCCTTTCGCCCAATCAGGAAGAGTGTCTTCGTCATTTAACAGCCCTGTTTTAGTGCTTGGTGCAATGCCATACGCACGCGCCATAACAACAACGCTTTCTACGCGAGAGATTGTTCCGTCGGGGTTGAAGGTTCCGTCGCCATTACCTTCGATTAAACCGCCCATAAGCCCTGCCATTATATAATTGTAGTACCAGGTGCCTTTATAGACGTCAGCAAAAGGATTATCGCCTAAAATTGTAGGTGTAAGCCCGCGCATTCTGCACATCATGGTAATAAATTCTGCTCTAGACATGGTGCCTTCTGGGTTAACGTTGCCGTTCTCGTCGCCAACTATCCACCCACGAGTTATTGCGTATTGAATCGGAGTGTTCGCCCAAGAGTTAGGGTCGGTTATTTGAGTCGCTTGCACTTGAGCCGGAATTAAACCGATTATTAGCGCAAACAATGTAACCAATGCTGAGATTTTTTTCATTGTTGTACTCTCCTAAAAAATATATTTGTAAATGTTAATTTACTTATGGTAAGTATATACTAATGGATTGAAATTGTCAATAGCTTTTTTAAAATTATGTATAGTTTGTTGGTAATTTTTGCAAATAATGTAATATTATATAAATAATACGCTTCGGCGAAATGAATCCGCCTGCGCTTCTAAAGTTATTTGGCTGTTTTTGGCGACAAGCTGCCAAAAACTTTTTTATATTATAATTTTTGCTAAAGCTATTGACAAATCTATTTAAATTTGGTATAATATAAGTAGAGATAAAAAAGAGCAAGGCTCGAACGGTTATGCTCAAAAAACTTGGTTAATTAAAATAACCGCATCCTTTGTGCAGGGCGGTTATTTTTTTGTATGGGGGCGTTTCCTTTTAGCTAATTTATACAATACAATTGATAAACATGCAATCGAAAACATTGTTAATGTAGCAAATGCCACAATAGCAACTATTATTTCCATACGTTTTCTCACCCCCTTTTGTTAAAAATGAGGCGAGCATAACCGCCAGACTTCCGTCTGTTGAGCCTTACTCTTGATTTGCATTATATCATGTTTTATTAAATTTGCCAAGGTATCGTTGCGGATTTATGTCAACCCTAAGTATCTAATTTTTTCATAAGAATAGGTGCTTAGCAGACGCATCTGGCTATCGTAAGTATGCGTGCAAATAAGCGGAATTCCGTCTTGAAACCCTGTGATAATTAGCGAGTGATAGAATCCATCGTTTATGCTACCTAGCTGAATAATATCGCCTAATTGTGCATCTTGCGCGGCAATTTCGCTACCCTTAGCGCCCTCTTGGTTATTGCTTATGATGAACTTGTATAAATACTCCACGCCCGTCCACGCCGCCGTCCTAGAGTTTAAATTATTGTAATACCAGCCTGTTATTGGGGTGAAGTTCATCGCGCCATAACCTGCGAATAAACATTGCGAGATAAAATTTGTGCAATCGCCGCCTAGAGCATCAAAATTATAATACTTAGGGTTGCGTTTTAGCGCCCATTCCTGCGCATATTCTATTGCTAAATCTCTATTATACATAAAAAACTCTCCTTTATACATAATTGTATGGAGAGTTTTGTTTTATAATGACATTATAGATTGCGTGTTGATTATTGAGCGGTAAAGTATTCGACAACACCTGCAGGAGTGCCAAAAATTTCACCTATAATTACAATATTTTTGCCCGATTTATCGACCGCGTACAAATTAAACACCTGGTTTTGCGTTCCTTTTTCGTACGAAATAACCGCCTGACCGCCAGGGATATTGACTACTTTTGCATTGGCAAACTCTAGTTCCGTCTTAGAATGAGTAAACTTTTGGGTAATGGTTTTGCCGTTATAACTTGCGCTAATCGACATGTTATAAGGGTCAATAATTTTTACGTCATAATTATTTGCTTTAGCAAAATCGACATATCTGCCGATATACTCGACGTCATCGCCATTTAAGGTGTAAAGCATAGTGGCGGTTGAACCCTCTTGAGGCGAAGTTACCCAAACAAAATTACCAAAAGGCTCGATGTTTTGAACGCCATAATCGCTGATGGCACCTACAATTTCGATGTTTTTGGTTACCGTTTTAGCATTACTCGATTTAGGGTTGGTTGCGGTGATAGAAAGCGTGTTTTCGCCTGTTTTGTTTATGGTGTAGGTGGTTTGAGAGTTGGTATCGTCAGCAGTTGGGGACGGGCTTGGAGTGGCAGAAACATCGGTAGATGCTGGCGCGTTTGCGATATCAACATTGGGTGCGATAGCTTTTTCGTAACAAAGGATTATCGCGATGATTACTATTATTGAAGCAATTGCAATTAAGATTTTTGTTTTCTTTTTCATTTTAATCCCTCATTTAAATATAATGCGTGTTGTTTACTTAGATTTCTTGTAAAAATTTATCGGTTAAATTGTACATACTTGTGATATCTTCAAGCATTGCAATGCTATTTGGTGCGTGGATATTCCTACACGGAACGGAAAGCGCAGCGGTTGGGATTCCACCTACATTAGTATGGATTGTGGCACTATCGTTTCCGCCAGTAACTCCGCGTTTAAACTGCGTTTTAATGTTATTCCGTCTGGCAATTTCGACAAGACTATTCACTAAATACCTAGGATTAATGCAGCCACTATCCATAAAAGTTAAAGCAACACCATCGCCTAAAACAGTAGAAACGTCCTCGTCTTTTACTTCAGGAAAGTCGGCGCAAGTGGTGCCTTCTAAAACAAGAGCAAGGTTGGGGCAGATAGTAAAACTTGAAGCTTTTGCACCGCGACAGCCTACTTCTTCCTGCACATTCCAGACAAAAAATATGTCTTTATTATAGTTATTTTGCAAAAGTTTAAGTAAAACAAAGCAGCCGATTCTATCGTCTAAAGCCTTGGATTTAATACGATTATTAACGATTTTGAATTGCGAATTAAACGTGGCATAATCGCCTTTTTCAACCATGCTTTCGGCGTCAGATTTATCCTTGGCACCGATATCTATTTTCAAAGTTTTTTCGGTAACTTTCTTCCCGTCCTTTAGCATGTGCTTAGGAATCGTGGTAATTACACCGTTTATTGGCATATTATTTTTACCGTGAACAATTACGCGCTTAGATGGAAGGATAGAATTGTCGATGCCACCAACACATTTAAAACTTAAAAAACCCTCGTTGTCTATGGATTTTATAATGAATCCAACTTCATCCATGTGCGCGCAGAGCATTATTTTTTGCGCGATGGCTTCTGCAAAAGTCGCGGGTTTATGCGCAATAACGTTTCCAAGGACGTCGATAGATACGTCGGCTCCTGCTTCGCGGCATTTATCGGCTATAAAATTAGCAAGGGTGGATTCGTTACCAGAAGGAGCGTTGAACTCGCATAATTGCTGCAAAAGTTGAAGGTCGTAGGCGTCAAGATGCTTATTATTCTGCTCAAAATTATATTCCATTTTGACATACCTCCTGCATCAATTTCAACGTCGAATCTATGCTATAAAGTTGAGCTACTTCGCTAGGCGAGTGCATATATCGCAATGGTATGGAGATTAATCCGCAAGGGATTCCGCCAGCTAAATTCTGCAAACTCCAGGCATTTGTGCCACTATTAGCACCACAAACCTCAACCGTGTAAGGTATATTCGCATTGGTCGCAAGTTCCTTTAGGCGGTGGAAAATTTGTTTATCAAGCGTGGCACCCGCGCCAATAGCAACGCCAGAATCCAGCTTAAAAGCATCGTCTTCTGCCGTGACATTAGGTGAAATCCCGTGGGTAACATCTATAACAATAGCTTTTTTAGGAAGAATTTTGTATCCTCCCATCGCAGCGCCACGGCAACCTACTTCTTCTTGAACGCTAGCTAAAAAGGCGATTTTTTTGGGGGGATTATTGGTGGAATAAGTATTTTGGCTGACATATTCTGCAATTTTAAGTAAAAGGGCTATGCCGACACGATTGTCCAAGCTTTTAGAGGCGAATGTGTCGTTAGTTAATTCGGAAAATTCGTGGATATACGAAACATAATCGCCAATTTCAATTGAAGTAACGCCAAAGGTGTCGATGTATAAATCTTTAATTTGGGGAGGTTTATCGTCGGTAGTTTTATCCTTTAAATGTGGTGGAATCGAGCAGAAAACGCCAGGTATATCACCATTTTTAGTATGGATTACAACTTCGATATTTTGCAGAATGCCAGGGTCGACGCCTCCAACGGGGGCGACTTTTATAAAACCGTTATCGCAAACCTTTGTTACCATAAAACCCACTTCGTCGATATGTGCCTCGAACATAATATCGGGCTGAACATCAGGGTCACGCGTGTTTTGAATGTTTGAATCTTGATGCGATTCTGCGGCATAATTATAAGCCCAAACATTGCCGAAGTCGTCCCTAAACGTGGCAAAATTTAAGCTTTTAAAGTGCGAATACACAAAATCGGTGAGTTTCTTCTCGTCCCCACTAATTGCAGGGATAGACGTTAGTTTTTTAAGTAAATCTTTCATTTGTAGGTTCCTTTTTAAGTAACTCTTTTAGTATTATATAATTATATCTCATTTACCAAGGTTTTAAATTTTTTGCCACGATGCTCGAAATCAACGAACATATCGAAGCTTGCGCACGCTGGAGAAAGCAGGATAACATCGTTATTCGTCGCATTTTCGTAAGCTGTTTGGACAGCACCTGCAAAACTATCGCAATTTAGAATAATTAAACCAGAATTAGGGAAGCCGCTATGATTCATGACTTCTTTTTTAATTTTGGACGCGGTTTTGCCAATTAAAATCAACTTCTTTACATGCGCGATTATATCTTCCGCTAAAGTATCAAACGGTATTTTTTTGTCGTATCCACCTGCGATTAGAACTACTTTTTGGTCGAAAGATTTTAGTGCTGCGCGCGTGCGAGTAGGGCTGCTTGCAATGCTATCGTTATAAAATTTAATGCCGTTTTTTGTTGCAACGTACTCGATTCTATGTTCTACACCTTTAAAACTTTTGGCAACATTTATTATCGATTCGATTGAAACAATGCCCCAAACAGCCGCGATTGCAGCCAAAAAGTTTTCGACGTTATGCCAGCCCGGTACTAGAATATCGCTGATTTTAATAACTTCGACATCGGCATCGCCATCGTTGACAAAAATTGCGTCATCACGCACAAATGCACGCTTATCAAGTGAGTTATCTAAAGCAGATGGCGTTGAACTGAACAAAAAAACTTCCGCCTTTTTATTTTCCGCAAAATTTTTAGTAATCGCATTGTCGTAATTAAGCACTAGCCTACAGTTTGGATTTTGCAAGTTAAATATGTTGCTTTTTGCATTAACATACTCTTCCATCGAGTTGTGCATATCTAAATGATTAGGCGAAACATTAGTAACCACCGCAATTTTAGGGCTGACAGATATGTTTTGAAGTTGAAAGCTGCTAAGTTCTAAAACAACCATGTCGTGCGATGTGATTTGCTCTATTTTATCGATTAAAGGAGTCCCAATATTGCCGCCTAAATGCGTGGTAATTCCTTGTGTTTTAATCATTTGGGCAATTAAAGTGGATGTTGTAGTTTTTCCGTCGCTACCTGTTACACCAATAATATCGCAGGCACAAAGCTGCATAAAAAGCTCAATCTCGCTGGTTATAACGCTTCCATTAGCTTTCGCTTTATTGATAAACGCATTATCGGCGCGCATGCCAGGAGTTTTGAAGATATATTTGTACTTGCCGCCTACTAAATTTTCAAGGTATCCATCGCCTATTGAGAACTTAACACCTAAACTTTTAAGTTGTTTATAGGTTGTGCCAAGCGCGGTTGATGTTTTTTGGTCGTACGCTGTAACCTTTGCCCCATACTTAATTAATTGCTTAATTAAAGGGATATTGCTGACCCCTATACCAACCACCGCAACACTTTCACCTTTAATTTGGCTTTTGAATTGCTCTAGTTTGTAATTAGGGTTCAAGCAACATCCCTCCTTATACTATAAAGAATGATTACTCTTCAAAAAATATTACTCTTCGTCGGTTGATTCAGTTGAATCGGTTGGTGCAACAGGTTCTGCTGGCTCGTTAGGCTCAATCGCTTCGGTAGTAGTAGGCCCGGCATTCGGAACAGCAACATCGGTAGAATCTTTGGTACTTTTAGTAATGTCAATTCCGTTTATTTCATCCGCGTCGTCGCCGTCGGTTTCGATTGGCACATATTCCTCGGAATATCCAGGCATCATGGCAGCTCGGCTTAAACTGATTTTTTTGTTATCATAATCGATATCCAACACTTTACATTCAACAACATCGCCAATATTAACGCAAGATTGAACATTAGCCACGTGTTTAATATCTAGTTGAGAAATATGGATAAGCCCGTCTACGTTAGGCGAAACCTCGGCAAACGCACCGAAAGGAACTATCCTAACAATTTTAGCATTGACAACATCACCAATATTTATGCTAACTTTTTTCCAAGGGTCCTCGTCAGGGTTTTTATGCCCAAGCGAGATGCGATTTTTTTCTAAATCTATCTCTTTTACATAAACATCAATTTCGTCGCCCTCTTTAACTACCTCGTCAGGCTTGCGAATATTGTTCCATGTAAGTTCAGAGATGTGAACCAAGCCATCTACGCCGCCGATATCAACAAACGCGCCAAAGCTAGTTAGGGTTTTAACCTTGCCAGCGTAATGCTTGCCTACTTCTATATTTTCTAGCGTTTCGCTTTTTAATTTAGAGCGGTTCTCGTTTGAAGCTTGCTTAATAGAGCCGACGATTTTGCGACGTTTTTTATTAACCTCTGTAATCTTAAGCGACACAGATTTACCAACCAATGTGCTTAAATCTTCGACGAATCTGTTGCTTGCTTGCGATGCTGGCACAAAAACGCGAATATCTTTAACAGAAACAAGTAATCCGCCATTTATTGCGCGCTTAACAACGCCTTGAAGCACCGTTTTATTCTCGTACGCATCGTCAATCTCTTTGTATCCCTCGCGCTGCTCTAGCTTACGTAAAGATAGCGCAACCTTGCCTTCCATATCATTAACGCGAATAACAAACGCTTCTAGTTCATCGCCCACTTTTGCAACGTCAGATGGCTTTTTGTTAGGGTCGGTAGATAGCTCATCGCTTGAGATAATACCATCGGATTTAAAGCCTAAATCTAACACGATTTCTGTTGGCGTAACCTCGATTACAACGCCTTTGACAATTTCGCCCGTGTAAAGTGAAACTAAAGATTTCTCGAATAAATCGGCAAAATCTTCGGTAGAATCGTCACTTGCGATAGCTGTTTTTGCGGTAGTTGTAGGTAGCGTTGAATCATCTGAAGCTGTAAAAGTAGCATTTGCCTCGGTTGTAGCAATTGTTTCGTTAGTAGTTTGTGTAGTCTGCAAATTTTCTTCTGTCATTTTTAAAATAACCTCCTCAAGAATCCATTCCGGCGTCGAAGCCCCTGTTGTCACACCTATAGAATTATGTTGATTTAATTTTTCTATAGGCAATTGGCTAACATTTTCGGCAAAATATGTATTAGGCGAAATTTTAGCACATATATCAAATAATTTTTGCGTGTTAGAGCTGTTTTTGCCACCTATAATAAGCATGGCGTCCATTTTTTCTGCTAAGTCCTGCGCCTCGTTTTGACGATTTTCTGTCGCTGAACATATTGTATCAAAAACGTGGTATAAAATGCAAGCTTTTTTTGCAATTTTCTCAAAATTAATGCAAAATTCTTTAAATTTATTCTTATCCGCTGTTGTTTGAGCAACGACAATAACATTTTTATCGACAGGAACATCGCTTGCATCAGGTGAATTTGTTATAAACGCGCTATTTTGCGCATAGCTGTTGGTCGCAATGACTTCGGGGTGACTTTTATCACCAAAAATGATTATTCTATAACCGTTATTATAGTTCTCTTCAACTATTCTATGAATTTTAAGCACCGAAGGGCAGGTTGCGTTAATAACCTCCACTTTCTTGATGGCCAGCTTTTGCATATCGTCTTTTGTTGCACCATGCGAACGAATTACAACCACCGAATCATCGGCGATTTCGTCTATATTATTAGCAATTTTAACGTTTTTATTTTTAAGGTCTTCTAAAACATTTTTATTATGTATAATTTCGCCATAAGTATAAATTTGACGGCTTGCATCACCGTTTTTTTTGGCTAAAGTATTATCGTCTATGGCTTGATAAATCATGTTAATTGCGCGTTTTACGCCATAACAAAAACCGTGATTTTTTGCCAATACTACTCGCATAAAAGTTTAATCTCCTGCATCAGTTTTTGAGTTTTTGGGCGGATATCTTTCGACGGAGAATCGGGTTCTAAATCGTCAAAACTCATTAATTCACCCGGGTTTATAATTACTCGGCTGCGTAAAAACCTATATTTGCCATACATCCCTATAGGTAAAATGGGCGCGCTTGTTTTTGCACTCAAAGCAACTGGACCATTTTTGCCTTTGTTTATGTCTACCTCTTTAGCTCGAGTACCTTGAGGGAAAATTAGCAGCGGCTCGCCATTTTCTAAAATTTTAATGGCTTCTTTATATGCGTCTTTATCGACAGAATTGCGTTTTATTGGTATAGCACCAAGGATAGAAATAAGCCAACCAAAGGGTTTAAACACAAAAAGTTCCGCCTTGGCAATAAACCTTACCTCTCGCGGAAGTAGTATTCCTATTAAAATTACCTCGAAAATACTTCTGTGATTAGGGCAGACTATGCAAGCACCGTCGGGCATAACGAGTGGTTTTTTGATTGAATAAACGCCAAAAATTTTGAATACAAACCTAAGCGTTCGCTTCAGCACCATACAGAAGCTCATATAATTTCTCCCTAATTATTTCTTTTAACAGTTCTATTGAAGTATCAAGAGAGTTATCGGAAGTATCGACAACCATTGCATCGCGAGCCACCATTAAAGGTGCAAACGCGCGGCTAGAATCGTTTTTATCTCTAAATTTAATATCGCGTTTTACTTGTTCAAAAGTTGTAGCGCTTCCGCGTTCTTGAAGCTCTTTAAAACGTCTAACAGCACGGTCTTCAATTGTTGCAGTCAAGAATATCTTGATATTTGCATGAGGTAGCACGTAACTACCTATATCGCGGCCGTCCATTATTACGTTATCGGTAGCGGCAATTTTGCGCTGAAACTCTACCAATTTAATGCGGACAGATTGAATTGTAGCAACTTGAGATGCCGCTGTAGCAATATCTAGCGTTCGGATTAAGCTAGACACATCTTCGTCGTCAAGAAGGACTTGATAACCACCATCGGCAGTGGATTTTAGGTTTACAGAGGTAGTTTCTAACATATCGGTGATAGTATCTTCGTCGTTTAAATTTATGTGGTTGCGTATTGCTTTAAGCGCAACTGCACGGTACATTGCCCCGGTATCTACATATAGGAATCCAAAAAATCTAGCAAGTTCTTTAGAGATTGTCGTCTTCCCTGCGCCGGCAGGACCATCGATAGCTATTTTAATTGTTTGCATGTTTTCTACATTTTCCATTTGGAATCACGACCTATAAAAGGAGTTTATTGTGATATTTAGGAGCTTTGTGCCTTCTTAAATGCTATTTATTAAAAACAATTTATTACTCTATATATTAAATTATATGTGGTGCGAAGGGGCTTATATCCCTTTTATGTTACTTTATCACAAGCGATTTAAAAAATCAATAGGATAAACATATTTGTAACAAAAATTTAATATTGGCTGATTTTTAATTATTTTGATTATACCCATTATAAATAAAAATCGTGCATAAACCGCGTAAAACTATGTTATCAACAAGTTCCATTTTATTATCGAAAGCATCTTTGAATACATTAGCACAGCCGCCCGATATCAAAAATTTTGTGTCCGTTACATGATTTTCATCTATTTGATGAGTCAAATTATGCTGGGTAAATTTATTTGCAATATGTTCAATTCCGCCGATTGTCGAATAATAAATCCCATTTTCGATACACTCAATAGTGTTTTCGGCTAAAAATTTAGTAGGCTTTTTAAGGTTGATTTCTGGCAAAGCGGCACATTTATCGGTTAAAGCTTCGGTCGCGGTGTTAACGCCAGACCATATAAGGCAGCCATCTAACCGACCGCATAGGTTGCCATCGGCAGAGTTTTGAGGGACGATATTAATGCAGACCGAGGCTGTACCTAGCACGAAGGCAGCAGCTGGCGTGCCATAGTTTTGCCCAATTATATAATTAGCGGTGGCGATTATGTCGCCGCCTGTAAAGTCGGGCGCGCCAACAAGCATGTTCTTTGTTTGAGCTGTGACCACAAATGGTGTAAGCTCAGTAATCGTTTGTATCGCGCGGGTAAAAGGCTCAAGTGCATCTGCCATAACACACGATATAACCACGCTGTTTACTTTAATCTGCGACAAATTTAGTGCATTCAGGGCGGTTCTAACATAACTCTCGCTAGTGCATTTAGATGTCAAAAGAGTATACACCTTGCCCATCTCGTAATTACTCTCGCTAAATTTTTCCGCCAAAGTATTTGTATTATTCGGGGCAATATCAAAGATGCAAAGTTTAGTTAGGTTATTGCCTATATCTACGCATAAAATTTTCATAGTACTATTATATCAAATAAAAATAATTTGTCAAGCCCTGTTTAAGGTTGCTTAAAAGGTTATATTTCTATTCTGGCGAGCATTTGGGTTGACACTTGTGTTCGCCTTATTTTGCGGCGTTGTTTGCTTTGCATTTTTTAGCGCAGTTACGCCTCCTTTTGCTTTTTTGCTAGCTGCAACGCTTGCTTCTTTTTCTATCTTGTGCATTTCTTCATACAACTTTAAAATTGCATACTTACTTATAAAGTACTTGCCTTTTTTAAAAGGAAGCGAAGTCTTTTTAAGGTTTATAGCCTCATCTGATTCTCTAGAAAAATAAATTTTAGCCTCTTTCTGACCGTAATCGCGGAAGATTCGATTTATTTCGTCGTCTGAAATGCCTTTTTCGATATATTGCTTGAACGCCTCGTACACATCATCAAAATAATCGACAGCCTTTAAGGTTGCAAGTATTTTAGCTGCAACAAATTTATTGTCTATTGAAACCTCATCTTTCTTTAAAAGCTCTCTTATGGTATCGGCAGCAAAGGTTTTCTCGGAAGGCGTCTCTAACTGCGAATTGCGCAAATAACCGACTAATTTATCGCCATTGCCACAATTCTTAATCGCAATTTTTATAACCGCATCTTTAATATCGTCCCCATCATAACGCACGGCGTCAAGATATTCAAGCCTTTCTTCTAAAACATCAAAAATTGGAACCTTAAAATGATTGCTGGTTTTGTCTAGAATTTTAGCGTTTCCCTCGCCTATTAGCTTATCGCGATTTTTAAGCTGCAAAATTTTGATTAACGCTTCAAAACGTTTCACGCGAGTCCCGGCATATCTAGCAGTTGCCAATAAAATTTCGTCGTTATATAAATTTGCATCGTCGCAATAATTAATTTTGCGCAAAACTTCTTCAACTTTTACCTTGTTGCGGTCTTTGATTAAATCGAAATATTTTAGAAAATTTTTAGCGGAATTTATCGCCATTGTATCCAAAGAATTTAGTATACCATTGCACGTTTCCATAGAAAAAGTCTTGGTATTGTACATGTTCGTTCTAGAGTTCATGTAATCTTCGGTAACGCAATTGGTATGAAAAATCTTGTGCGAAAGTTTATTGCTAGCGGCGACAGTATCTAAAATAATCGACTGTTGCTCGTCATTCAAGCTCATAAAAGACGAAATATACAAAAATTTAGATAGCACTTCGCTTGTATTAGTAAGAATTGCTTCAGAAATCTTGGATTCGCCATCATTGAGGTTGTCGCAAACACTTTCAAAAACACTTAGAAGCGATTCGTCGCGTGCAAAACCTGATGCGTTGTTTTGAGTGATTTTATTCAGCAAATTAAAGAGATTTTCTGATATAAACTGTTTATCTTCAAGATAATTTTGGACTTCATCTGCAAACTTTGTTTTGTTGGTTGCACTTTTTGAAAAATCTGTATTTGGATTATTTGCGTCGGGCGTAAAATGAGTGGTTAAAAGAGATTCAACTGGGTCGATATAATCGTGATTAATTATGGCATTTGCAAGAGTTTGCTGGATTCTAATTGTATTATTCGTATCAATTTCGTAATCTTCAAGATGCAATAGATTTTCGATTTTTGTGCGCAAAGATTTTTCGTCATCAAAAACTTCTCTGGCAATATTATAATTTTCTTCAGGAAAATCATTTATAAACTCAATTTTGTTTTCGTTGGTAATATTATAAATTTTTTCGGCAATCAGTAAATTATTAAATAAAATTCGTTCAATTTCGTACATAAAAATGCTCCCCCATCTTTTACTATTATACCAAATTTTTTGGTGTTTGTCAAATGAAAAAGGTGGTTTTATGTTAAGTTTGTGTAAATTTTTAATGTACTAATCAGCAAGCTTAACAACAATCGTTTTAAAATTATCGTAAATTACCATTCCAGGCTTGGCTCCACGAGGCTTTTTGACATTATTTATAGTTGTAAAATCTACCTCTACTTTACTAGAATTTTTGGCTTTACTATGGCGCGCACACGCGGTTGCTGCAAAGATTATATCGTCATCTGCAGGATTTTTGCCATCTAGCTGCAAAATACAATGGCTGCCAGGAATATTTTTTACATGGAACCACAAATCGCGTTTATCGGCTTGTTTAAGGGTTAAATGGTCATTTTGTAAGTTGTTTTTACCGATGTAAACGTTCGCACCATTTGGTGTTTTAAGATGAATTGGCTTTGACTTATTGTGCGAATTTTTGGCGCGTTTATGATTCTTGGCGTGGCTTAGAACGATGTATCCGCCTTGCGCAAGCTCGTCTTCCAGCTCAAAAATATCGTCCTCGTTGTCGCAATTCTCGATAGAATTAGCTACCGATGAGAGGTATTCTCTATCTTTATCGCAAACTTCAAGTTGCTTACTAAGTTGAACTAAGGCGTTCTTCTTTTTATTGTAAATTTTGTAGTATTTCTCAGCGTTTTGGGCGATGTTTAGCTTAACATCAAGCGGAATTTCTATAATTGAATCGTCATAATAATTAAGCAGTTCAATCTTACTTGCATTATCTGTTTTTTTGTAGATGTTCGCCGTTAAAAGCTCGCCAAAAAGCTTGTAATCATCATAGTCTTCGGCATTTTTAATGTCGTTTTGAATGTTTTTGTACTTTCTATTTAGTCTAGCAATAATGGTATTTACTTTTTTGAGTAAATCGCTTGCGTTCACTAAGGAATTTGTGCTATTAAGTTTATAATTATAAAAGGTTGATAGCATTTGTGAGATAGTTGGATAACTTAAAATTTTCGTGGTATCATCTTGATTTTTCCGCACCGATAAATCGTAAACGGCAAACTTTTTAGGCGTGTCGTCGTCAAACTCAATCGAAGGCTTGGGTGTCTTAAGACTTTCTAAAAAATCTTTTAAATTTAAAGTATTATTTGCTATATATTCCGATGTATCGTTTGAAATTCCTATATATTTTTCAGCATAGTTTTGGAGCAGCGGTTGGTTGTCATTCAAATTTAGCGGGTTGATTTTGCCATCTTGAGGTGGCGCCAGTTGATATTTTACGCCACCTATAACGATGCGTTTGCTACTAACAGATAAATCTACAACCCTGTTAGCGCCTAGAATTTTTGATTCGTTATCCACCAAAATTATATTACTATATCGCCCCATCACCTCGATATATAAGCTTTTTTGCAGAATATCGCCTAATTCGCTGCGAGTTTCTACCTGAAGCTCGATAACTCTATCGAAATTATGCTGTTTAAAGCCTAAAATTTTGCCGCCCAAAAGGTGCTTTCGCAAAAGCATGCAAAACATGGGGGGATTGTAGGGACGGTCAGGGATTTTTTCGGTCAAATAAATCCGCGGGAAGTTAGGATTGCAACTTAGAAGAAGATTGTATTTTTGCGTTCGAGAGGCATGGGTATCGTCAGATTGATTTGAATTTTGCTGGTTTTTTGGGGTGTAATTACGGACAGAAAAATAAACATCAAAATTAGCGGGCTGATGAATTTTGTCAATCCGCCCACCTATTAACCTAGAATTTAGCTCGTTTACAAGCGCGTAAATGGTTGTGCTGTCAAACGACATTTTTATGCCCTGCTTCCCTGTTTACAATGTAATTATTAGCGATTTTTTCGTCGATATCGTTAAGCGGCTCAAGTGTTAGCGCTGTAGCCTGATGCAAAATATAGTCGGCTAATTCAGGGTTTTTAGGTAATAGTGGTCCGTGTAGATATGTTCCAATTACATTCTTATAATGCACGCCCTCGAACCCATCCTTCCCATTGTTTCCATTACCCTTAATAACTTTGGCAAATGGATTATGCCCGTTAATATTCGTGGCACCGCCATGGTTTTCAAAGCCTACGATGTAGTTTTTCCCCTCGTTGTTTGTTAAAAAATCTGCCTCGACAACCACGTTGCCAATAAGTCTTTTATCGCCGCGAACCGTCTCGATATCAAGGATTTTTAACCCTTCTATTGTTTCATCACCAAGTTTATAGTAATTGCCCAAAAGCTGATACCCACCGCAAATTGCAATGACGCTGCCATTATTTTCGACATAACTCTTAAACTCATCTTTAATTTTGTGCAAGTTTTGGCAAACAATAAGCTGCTCGCGGTCGGAACCGCCACCTAAAAAAACTAGGTTATACCGTGAGAAATCGGGCGTTTGGTTTACAGTGACATTTTCGACCACTACATTTATTCCGCGCCATTGCAGCCTTTTGGTTAGAGTTAAGATGTTGCCTCTATCACCATATAAATTCAGCAAATCGGGGTATAAATGGGCGATAACTATAGTTTTGTTGTTGATTTTATTAGAATCTTTGATAGAATTTTTGCTCATTTACGCCACCTCGCCTTTCGATTTTAAAATATTTTCGGTCGAAAACAGGGCGGTATAATTAACCAGAATGTAGGATATATCGTACTTTTTAGCAATAGCCTCGTCGATTGCTTGAGCCGTGGTATCAAAAACTTTATAGTTGGTAAATTCCGCATATTTTAGGCGCACAGCAACGTCGAAACGCCGCGTCCCGCTGATGAAAATCTCGTTAGGCGTAAGCCGTTCAAAATCGACGTCCCAAATCCACGATATATCGGTGCCATCTTGCTCGTTATCATTGATGACAATGACGACACATTTTTGGCGCAAATCGTCCTCAACCGTGGCAATTGCTTGGTTAAACCCGGCAGGATTCTTCGATAGGTTAAAAACAAAAGGGAGTTTATTAATTACATAGGGTTGCATTCTACCGATTTGGGGCTTATATTCGGATAAAACTTCGTTGATATCTAGATTTTCCTCATTAGTTAAAAGTGCGACAGCAGAATAGGCAGCCAAAATATTATATATGTTGTAAAACCCTTTATAATGCACCGAAATTCTAGTGTCAGCAATGTTGAATTCTATCTTGGGATACAATTTTAAATTAGTGGCTTCAAAAGTTGGAGTTGGCCGCACAAAACCGCATTCGGGGCAAGAATATTTGCCGAGTTGATTGTAATAAACCTCGGAATATTCTAGCGCGGCACCACATTGGCGACAAAAAAGTCCATCGGTAACCGATTTTGGCACACTTTTTAGCTTAATAGCTTCGGTGTTTTCATCGGTGTTTTCGTTCGTTTTTTCGACGGAAATCGTATTTTGCAACCCGTTTGGCGCGTTAACCTGGTTTTTAAGATGAGTGTCGATTCCGTAATAAATAACCTCGCCATTTTCGAGCGAAAAGCTGCTAGAAAGGGGGTCGTCGGCGTTTAAAACTAGCTTTAAATTATTTGTTTTATCTATCGCCTCTTGAAGCGCGTTTATTGCGATGTCAATTTCGCCATATCGGTCAAGCTGGTCGCGAAAAAGGTTAGTAATTGCCATGATATCTGGCGTTAAGTGGTCAAAAACTATGCGCGCAGAAAATTCGTCAATTTCTAAAACGGCGACATCTGCCTTCAACTTACCAAAAACGCTGGCAGTGCTTGCAAAAATTGTTGCAATGCCCGATAGCATGTTGGCTCCTAAATTGTTACAAACCGTGGTTTTACCTTTGTTTTTTAGAATAGAATTTATTATATTATTAGTCGTCGTCTTGCCATTGGTTCCGCAGACGACTATAATTTTATCTATGTTTTTACTTAGAATTCTTATTATATTAGGGCAAATTTTTAGTGCAATTCCGCCTGGTGTCGCCGAGCTTTTTTTACCAATCGCTCTGCCTAGAATCGATGAAATTTTACACGTCCATATTGCCAATATAAGCCTTAAATTCATTAAACAACCCTCGCATTTGCTCTTTTGTATTAGCTTTAACCAAGTTTTGCTTCAATTTTTGCGCATGCGCTACACCTTTTAAATACCATAGCATGTGTTTGCGTGCCTCTTTAATGCCGATTCGCTCGCCTTTTATGTCAACCAAAACATCAAGATGTTTAAGGGCAAGCTCTATCTTCGCATCCAAGCTTAGTTTCGGCAGCGCACCCAAGCCTTTATATTCCGCCTCAAGTTCCGCTAAAACTCTAGGATTTCCCAAGGCTGCCCGTCCTATCATAACACCACTTGCATTTGTTATATCTAAAATTGTGTCGATATCTTCACTTGTTGCCACATCGCCGTTTGCAATTATAGGGATATCCACGCTTTTCACCACATCGGCGATGGCGTTCCAATCGGCCTTCCCGCGATATTCTTGCTCGACGGTTCTTCCATGAACTGTAATTGCAGCTGCCCCATTTTTTGCGATAATCTCGGCAATTTCGGGCGCATTAATGGTATCATTTGTGCACCCCAAGCGAATTTTTGCAGTGACAGGAATATGATGCCCAAAATGCTGGCGCGTGCCCTCTGCCACTGCCGCGACAATCTCGCCAATCAAGGTTTTATCACGCATTAGCGCGCCACCGTCGCCATTTTTGATAATCTTTTTAGCAGGGCAACCCATATTTATGTCAATCACATTGGCGTAAGGTATATGCTCTACAGAATCGTGCATTACTTGCGGATTATTACCAAAAATTTGAACGCTTATAGGAGTTTGAGCCTTATATTCTGCTTCTGTCGGCAAAAGTTTACGTGTTTTTTGGTCGTTAAACACAAGGGCGCGGCTAGAAATCATCTCGGTACACATTAACCCTACACCACCGCAAAAGCGCACCATTTGCCTAAAGGGAGAGTCGGTAACGCCTGCCATTGGCGCGAGGATTATGTTGCTTTTAAGGCAAAGTTCGCCAATTTTTAAAATGCTATTTAGAGCATTATCGCTGCGCTCGCCTATGTTTTTATCGTTTATCATATTAAAACTATCTTCCGTTTAGAAATTCGTCAATGCGTGCGATGCCTTTTTCGATAGTTGAAATTGAGGTAGCATAAGACATTCTGCAATAATTTGGCGCATCAAAACCTTCGCCAGGAACAAGCGCAACCTTTTTAGCGTCTAGTAACGCGTTACAAAAATCGGTAGCACTATTAATTTTAACACCGTTCAAAGTTGTGCCAAAAACTTTAGAAATATTTATCATAACATAAAATGCGCCATCTGCATTAAGGCACGAAATTTGCGGAATTTTATTAATAGCCTCTACCACGTAATTTCGACGTTTTAGGAACTCGGCACGCATCTCGTCGACGCATGATTGGTCGCCCTCTAAGGCTGCAACCGCCGCAGCTTGCGAGATTGAACATGGATTAGACGTCATGTGGCTTTGAATATTACTCATAATTTTAGCAATTTGCGCGTTGCTGGCGGTGTAGCCTATGCGCCAACCTGTCATTGCATAACTTTTAGAAACGCCATTTACGATTATAGTTAAATCTTTAATCTGGTCGTTAAAGCTTGCAATAGACACATGTTTTCCGTTATAAATCAGTTTCTCGTATATCTCGTCCGAAATGATATAAATCCCTTTTTCGACCGCTAAATCGGCGATATCGCGAAGCTCGTCCTCGGTATATATCATGCCGGTTGGGTTGCTTGGACTATTGATAATTATTGCCTTAGTTTTAGCGGATATCTTGTTTTTTAAGTCTTGCAATGTAAATTTAAAATTGTTTTCTTCAGTTGTAGGAAGCACCACGGGAACGCCATCTGCAATTTTGACCATCTCGGGGTAACTAACCCAAAACGGTGCAGGGATTATAACCTCATCACCAGGGTTTAAAATTGCGCTAAGTGCGTTTACCAAGCTATGTTTAGCGCCGTTATTAACTACAATTTCGGCAGGTGTATAGTCTAAATTATTATCGTTCTTTAGCTTGGCGCAAATAGCCTTTTTTAGCGTTAGCGTGCCGCTTGCGGGTGTATATTTGGTAAATCCGTCGTTAATTGCTTTAATTGCCGCTTGTTTAATATGTAGAGGTGTATCAAAGTCGGGCTCGCCAACACCAAAGCCAAGTGCATCCTCGCCATTTGCCTTTAGCTCTTTAAATTTAGCATCGATTGCTAGTGTAGGGGAACCGCTGATTGCCATGTTTTTTGTTGATAGATTGTTTGAAGCATTTGACATTTTAACCACACCTTTAATTAATTTGTGATTATTTTATCATTTACTTAAAAATTTGTCAACTTAAAATTTGTCGATTTTAAACTGAATACACGCAAAAAAGCCCTGGCGATTGTTTTACACCAAGGCGAAATTTTTGTATATACTAGGCGACTCCATACATTTTAAAGATGTAATACGCCAAGCCAATTGCAATAGACGTCATGGTTCCGTACAAAATGACAGGTCCTGCAATGTTAAACATTTTTGCGCCTACGCCAAAGATAAATCCTTCACTTTTAAACTCCATAGCAGGTGCTGTGATGGAATTTGCGAAGCCTGTTATAGGTACAAGCGTGCCTGCACCAGCGCGTTTGGCAATTTTGTCGAACCAACCTATGGCGGTAAAAAGTGCGCCTAAAAAGATAAATACCATGGTCGAAATTGTACGCGCAAGCTTTTCGTCTACGCCATTGTTAACCATGATTGCAAAAATTGCTTCGCCTGCTACACAAATTAAGCCACCGATGACAAACGCGCACACGATATTTTTGCCGAATTTTGACTTAGGAGCAATCTTAGAAACGTAATTTTTGTATTGCTCGTTTGACATTTTTTTGATTTCCATAAAATTCACCTAATTTAATAATTGACAAATTGGGTAGTTTTTATGTATAATATATATGTGAGTTTTTTAGCGATGCTAAATTACCGGCTTTTAACTTTATAGAATATTGGTGATTACATGAAATTTTCGGAAAAAGGCAGCGAGTTTTACATTGATGAAATTAATAATAAGGCGATAGACGACTGCCAAAGTTTAATTTTGAATAGCGAGAAATATTACTCTAATTGTATTGACGAGGCGACAGATTACATCATTAACCATCGCAATAATTTTGTTTTGCTAACGGGGCCGTCATCGTCGGGCAAAACCACTACCTCTATACTTTTAGAGCAAAGTTTAATTAAAAAAGGTAAAGATGCGATAAGGATTTCGCTTGATAATTTTTATAAGAACAGAGATGACCTTCCTTTTTGGGAAGATGGAACGCGTAATTACGAGGCGATTGAGGGGTTAGATTTAGATACCTTTAACGACTGCATGTACGAACTTACAAGCAAGGGCGTTGCTACCTTCCCCGTCTTCGACTTCTCTGTTGGCAAGCGTAGCCTAACCGATAATTTTAGCGTTAAATATGACGACGATACCTTTATAATTTTCGAGGGGATTCATGCGCTTAACCCTATGCTTATCAACCTTATCCATAGTAAAAAATTTATTAAAATGTATGTTAGCGCGCATTCTAACTTTTACATAGGCGACGAGAAGGTTCTGCCCAAGCGATATGTTAGGCTTATGCGTAGGATAATGCGCGATAAATCTACCAGAAACACCGAGGCATTGGTTACCCTTGACATGTGGCGTAAAGTTGTAATTGGCGAGGATAAATATATCTTCCCTTACCGTGATAGTGCTGATTGGCAGATAAACTCGACGCATGCGTATGAACCGTTAGCGTATAAAAGTAAAGTTTTGCAAATTTTGCGCCCTATTTGCGATGACCCAACGCATGGCGAGATTATTACATCGTGCATTAATGCGCTGGAACCCTTTGTCGCGCTTGATTCTGATGTGATTCCTAAGACATCGCTGTTAAGGGAATTTGTAGTTAACTAATGAAATCGCGAATGGAGCAAAATTAAAATGTCACAACAAGATAAAATTAGAAATTTTTGTATAATTGCGCATATCGACCACGGGAAATCTACGCTTGCAGATAGGTTGTTAGAGCAAACGGGGGCGGTTGAATCACGCGATATGGAGAGCCAATTGTTAGACGATATGGACCTAGAACGCGAGCGCGGGATTACCATAAAAGCTAGGGCGGTGCGCATGGAATATAACGGTTGCGTGCTTAATTTAATTGATACGCCTGGGCATGTCGATTTTGGGTATGAGGTGTCGCGTAGTTTGGCGGCGTGTGAGGGGGCGATATTAATCGTCGATTCTTCGCAAGGGATAGAGGCGCAAACCTTGGCGAATACTTACTTGGCGTTGGAGCATGATTTGGAATTGCTTCCTGTGTTGAATAAGATTGACCTGCCTAGTGCGCGACCTGAGGAGGTTAAGCGTGAGATTGAGGAAATTATCGGGTTAGATGCGAGTGATGCGCCGCTGATTTCTGCTAAAAATGGGATAGGGATTCAAGATGTTTTAGATGCGATTATCGATAAAATTCCACCGCCCGATGATGAGAACTCTAGCGATAAACCCTTGCAATGCCTTATATTCGACAGCGTGTATGATTCGTACAAAGGCGTGATAATTTATGTGCGTGTGGTGAATGGCTCGTTGCGCGTGGGCGATAAAATTCGCATGATGGCGACTGGGGCAGAATTTGAAACTGTCGAAGTTGGGTATATGCTGCCTAGTGGCTTAAAACCTAGTGATTCGCTTGAGGCGGGCGATGTTGGGTATATCACGGCATCGATTAAAAAAGTTACCGATACACGAGTGGGCGACACCGTTACAAGCGTGGAAAATCCTGCGGATGCGCCGCTAGAGGGCTATAAACAAGTGCAGCCGATGGTGTATTGCGGAATTTACCCTGCCGATGGTGCTAAATATGACGATTTGCGCGAGGCGTTGGGTAAACTTCAACTTAACGATGCGTCGCTTCAGTACGAGCCAGAAACCTCTATTGCGCTAGGGTTTGGCTTTAGGTGCGGGTTCTTAGGGCTTCTTCATATGGAGATTATTCAGGAGCGATTAGAGCGCGAGTACAACCTAGATTTGATTACAACTGCGCCGAGTGTTATTTACAAAGTGACTACTAAAGATGGGGCGGTTACAATGGTGGATAATCCTACTAATTTGCCCGACCCAGGGTTTATTGAATACATTGAAGAGCCAATTTGCAAGGCGCATATTATGGTGCCGACCGAGTTTGTCGGCGGTGTTATGGAGCTGTGCCAGGAGCGGCGAGGCGAGTATATTGGCATGGAATATATCGACCCGACGCGTGCGAATATTGAGTATAATTTGCCGCTGAACGAGATTATTTATGACTTTTTTGATGTGTTAAAGTCGCGGTCGCGTGGGTATGCCTCGTTCGATTATGAGGTGTCGGGGTATCAAAAATCTAAGCTGGTTAAGCTGGATATCTTGCTAAATGGCGATATGGTGGATAGTCTATCGTTTATTGTGCATGAATCGAGTTCGTATGCGAGGGGCAGGCGGATTGCTGAGAAGTTAAAGGAAGTAATTCCGCGGCAGATGTTTGAAGTGCCGATTCAGGCAGCAATAGGCGGCAAAGTTATAGCGCGCGAGACGGTTAAGGCGATGAGGAAAGATGTGCTGGCGAAGTGCTATGGTGGCGATATAACCAGGAAGAAGAAGCTGCTAGAGAAGCAAAAAGAGGGTAAAAAACGGATGCGTCAGGTGGGGCAGGTGCAGGTGCCACAGGAGGCGTTTATGAGCGTGCTGAAATTGTAATGCAGAATTAATGCAAAAAAACAGAGGGCAAAATTGATTGCTCTCTGTTAAATTATCTAAATTTGTCTATTTATTTGGTCCTTGATTAGACTTAGAAATTGGCGTTTCCTTAGCTTGTGGAGCGGTTGTTAGGTTTTCAGCACCTGTCTTGGCAGCCTCAAAGTTATCTTTTAGGCTCTTTCTTTTTATACCAGTAATACCTACAGCTCCATGTAATTTCACCTCAACGCTTATTTGACCACCAGGAATTTTGCTAAACATATCGTAAATCTCGCGTATCCGTTCTTTGTTTGCTTCTTCGCTAGCTGCTTTTTCGATCGCATCAGCTAGTAGATGCTCTTTTGCGCGTTCGGCCGCAAGGAATTCTTCGGTCATATCTATCACTGATGGCATAATACCTAGCTCATCTTCTATCTTTTGCATCGTCTCGTGCGGTGAGCAGCCAATAACACATGCATATGGTTCAAATTCATTTACCATTTTAAGTATCTTTTCGCGTTTTTCTTTGTCAAAATTATTAGATTCTACCGTAAGTTTTGTTTCTGACATTTTATTCACCTCGTAAAATTTATAATAATCGTAATTATTCTTATCATATTCTCATTTTACCACAAAAAGCAGAGGATTGCAATAGGCGAATCCTCTTTTATGTTAAATTTATGTTAAATTTTAATTGATTACGCGTTAAAAAATAAATTACTCCTCGGCAACTATATACCCCGAATCTGCCAGCGATTGCATCACTTTTTTACCATGGTCAAAGCCACTAACCTCGCACACCAAATGCACCATGGTATTGGTCAAAGCCAGGTGGAGCTTATCTTTATCGTACATTACCGAAACGATATTTGCATTAGCAGCGCCGACGACATGCGCTAAATCGGCAAGCGCGCCAGGCTGGTCGGCTAGAACAATGCTAAGCTTTAACATTCTGCCGCGGGCAACCAAGCCCTGGCGGATAATTTTGTTCATAAAACCGACATCGATATTGCCGCCGCTTAAGATACACACGACTTTTTTACCAGGCAAGTTGATTTTTTTGTTAATCATGGCAGCCACCGCCACCGCGCCGCTTGGCTCCACCGCCTGTTTGCTACGTTCTAGCAATAACAAAACAGATTCGGAAATCTCGTCCTCGGTAACGGTTACCATATCATCGACGCAATTTTTAATTATTTCAAAGTTTACATCGCCTGGGTGTCGCACCGCAATTCCATCGGCTATAGTGTTAGATTTATCTGCATTGACCAGGCTTTTCGCCTTGTACGAACGCACCAAAGGGTCGCAACCTTCTGCCTGAACGCCAATTACCTTAACGTGCGGGCAAACTTCTTTGACAGCGAACGAAATGCCAGAGAGTAATCCGCCGCCGCCAACGGGAACAACAATGGCGTCAACCGTTGGAAGCTCCTGCAAAATCTCTATCCCAATAGTCCCCTGACCTGCAATAATATCCTCGTCGTTGTAGGCGTGAACAAAGGTGGCATTAGTCTCTTTTTGCACATCTAACGCTTTCTCGTAAGCATCGTCGAACCCTGCGCCATGCAGAATAACCTGCGCGCCATAACCCTTTGTAGCAGCAATTTTAGCCAGCGGCGCGCTTTTAGGCATGCAGATTATAGAATTTATCCCCTTTTGAGCGGCTGCATAAGCCACGCCTTGTGCATGGTTGCCAGCAGATGATGCGACGACGCTTTCTACATCTTGATTCTCGGTCAGCTTTGCAATTTTATTGTATGCGCCACGAATTTTGAACGAGCCTGTGCGCTGCTGATTCTCGCATTTAAAATATATCTCGGCGCCGCTTAATTGCGAAAAAGTGCGGGACGATAGCAATGGAAGCTTGTGAATTACACCTTTTAACCGCTGCGCTGCGTCTTGGATTTCTTTAAATTCCATGGTAAATCTCCTTTTTTTATACATTAGATATTATTGACTACTTGATAATTTTTATATGTAAAATATGGCAGGCGCAAAAATTTTCTTGACAATTGCTATAAAAAATGATAATATAAATTTACACTTATGTTACACTGTTGCGAATTGTGGGAGGGGGATGACAATGAGTGGTGATTTGCTATTCTATTTAGACGGGAAGAATGAGTACTCGCGCGTGGCTTTTGCTGATGGCGGGCGCACGTTTACTAATCAATTGGGCTGCTTGCTTTTTTCGTTTATCTCTATCGATTTTTCTGATATCCTTGCTCAGACTAAGGATATGTCTACCATTAATTTCGCAAATAATTCTAAAATTCTGGAGCTGTTTTACAAAAGTATATATAACAAAATGGGCGCGATTCACCCGCTTTTGGCTGAGGATTTAAAGCAAAATTATTTGGCGTTGCTTGATAATCATTGTACTATGTCACACGATAATGTTCGCGAGTTTGACGCTGATACAATTGCCAATTTTTTTGATGATTTTTATAATTATGTTCTAAAGCTTTCGGCATTTAAGTCTAAAATTGTAGAAATTATGAAGCTATGCCTTACTTATCACCCTATAGAAAGCACCGTTTTAAGGTATTATAATTGGAGCAAGCAGGTTAACCTTGAATACATAAATAACCTTGGAATTAATCAGGTTTTTGACGAGTCGGGCGGTGATATTGCTTGGCAAACATTTTATAGTGCTAAAAATGTGGAATATTTAATCTTTTACGAGCTAGAGTATATGTGTTTGAATAATTTTTGCATTAAGCGATGTGCCAATTGTGGCGAGTATTTTCTGCCATTCTCGCGCAAGACGCAATATTGCGATAATGTTTTTGAGGATACGAATTTAACTTGCAAAAAATATGCGCAGAAATATTTGGCGGGGACGAACCCTGCGCGTGCGCTTTATAATAAAAAGAATAATTTGCACCAGATGAGGAACGCGCGCAAACCCGAGGAGTTACCTAAAGAAAAATTGAATGAGTGGCGGGCGTTTGCGCAAAATTTGCTAGCGGAATATGAGCGAAAAGCCATTAGTTTAGATGAGTTTGCCGAGAGGATTGGAATCGATAATTGAGAATGCAGAATGCAGAATGGAGAATGGTTGTAATTAAAATTTGCAAGTAAATTTTAATCAATTAATAAAACAATTTCCTTAAACGTTCTGTACATCAAATTCGCATTTTCTTGTCATTGCGGGCTTGACCCGCAATCTACACACTAATTGAGAATGACATAGGTCGATTACAACTTAGCGTGTAGATTCCGCGTCGGAGCGCGGAATGACGCGGCTTGATTTTTAAATTCGAGATTTATCGAGAATTTATTTCCTAAATTCTGCATTCTGCATTATTCATTCTGCATTGCCTTTACAATGTTTTCATCGGCAACACGTTCAACTCGCTGCCGCCTAGTTTTACAGCCTCGCACAAAAATAACGATGGTGATTTTTTTATATCACCTGTTATAAACTGAATTTTTTTAGGCTCTAGCGAGTTTTCGCGCAATCCACAAATAACGTCTACTAATCTATCGGCGCGATGCACCAAAAATAGTCTGCCGCGAGTTTTAAGCGACCTGTTTGCCGCCGCGCAAAAATCGTTTACCGTGCATTCTACTTCGTGACGCGCGATAGTTTTAACGTCGTTAGCGTTGGTTGCACCAGATAAAACTGGCTTATAAGGCGGGTTAATAGTTACAACATCGTAAAAATCGCTTTTAATGGCGGTTTTATTTTTTATGTCACCCAGGCGAATCTTGACCCGCTCGTGCAGATTATTATAATCTATCGATTTATTGGCAAGCTCTAGCATTTGCGGCTGAAGCTCGATTCCTTCAATTATATCAGCATTAGTTTTGGCGGAAAGTAAAATAGGGATAACACCGCAACCGCTGCAAAAATCTATAATTTTAGTGGTCGGTTTGATGTTTGCGTTATCGGCGACAAAGTTGGCTAGGCAAACCGAATCGACCCCGAAGCAAAAGTAATCGGTGTCTTGATAAATCATTAAATCATTCAATTGAAGGTCGTCTAATTTAAGCAATATTATCACTTCTACAAAAAAATTTTTAAAACGTGTATATTTTTTGCCGGTATGTGCAAAATATCAATACAACGCAGTGAGATTTAGAAAAATTATGATTTTTGTTATAGTTTTTCGACTTCTCCTGATATAAAAAGGAGTGAAAAAGAGATGGCTAAAACATCAGCTAAATCAGCTAAATCGTTAGTTCCTAAGGCTCGTGAAGCTTTGAATAAGTATAAAATGGAGGCTGCTAGAGAAGTAGGCGTTAACCTTAAACAAGGTTATAATGGCGACCTAACTGCTCAGCAAGCAGGTTCTGTTGGCGGTCAGATGGTAAAGAACATGATTAAGAAGGCAGAAAACAGCATGAACTAACTGTTATCAACGCCATATCAATTGTGGTGGCCGACTATTATTAGCTCGGCTTGGGATAAGGTTGCAAAGTGTACGCACGATAGGCATTGGTAGCATTGGCGAAGATGTTGTGTGCGCTACCTTTGAGCGTTATTCCCAAGTTAGCATTTTAATAGTTTAAAAGACAATAGTTGATTGTATTTCTCCTAATACAAGTTTAATTAGACGCGCCAATTTTGTTGAGCGTCAAAAAAGTTGTAATTTTGTAAATTTGCTTCGCATAAAACAGTCAAGTTAGGCGTTTATCCCCCTTTGCGCTCTTGGCTGTTTTTGTGTTGAGGTGTACTATTATTATGTTGGCAACATTTTATCATACATTAAAAATAAAATCAAGAAATTTTTTACGAGTTATGTTAGATACATTCGGTAATTTAACATTTCTTTAACATAATGCTTCAAAAAAAGCTTGCAATTTAAAAGGATATATGATATAATTGCGGTGATATTTATACAGGGGGATGCGTTATGTATTTAGACGGTTTAAAAACAGATGAAGAAAAGGTAAATAAAATTTGCGAACTGTTAGATAGCGATTATGCTAAAGGTAAAGCGGCTTTTGATGAATTAGCCTATCCGTTGGGTTATAATAATTTTGACGGTGTTTCAAGGGCATTGCGCAGTGGTTTTTATTATAACTTAGCGCAAATTACAGACGACGAGAAAATTTGGGCTTTAGTTTTTAAGCATTACAACGTTGACAATACAAGGGAGTTAACCGAAACTATATTAAATAAAATACATTCTGTTGATAAATTACAGGATTGTGCTGACTTTTATGGTTATGATGAAAGCCCTAACGACTGGTTTTTGAATGCGTATTATGTTAACAAAAAATTGTTTCAAGTAAAAACTGGCAAGCGACCTTATTCTTACGCAAAAGATTATGCTTTTTTAGATAGTTTTGTTGATAAATTTTTAGAAAATAAAAGTATAAACGAGATTAACGACTCTATATTTGTAATGCTTAAGGAAGGGTTTGATTTTGAGGATATTGCACGACGTATAAAGAACCCTGAAACATTAGAGAAGTTATTTAAGTACGCTTCTAAGCATGATTTTAATGAACGTGCTAGAAGTGCTGTTAATAGCATGACAGATGTGAATAGTTTGCGCGCTCATGCGAGCAACCCAGTTGACATGCATGTTGGGAAGTTTTGGTGTATAGAGAAATTGCTGCGTCACGATTTATATAATAAGCCGCTTGATGCGCGCATGGCAGACGAGAAGACTATTTTTGCTAACTCTATGATTTATCTTAATAAAGCTAAAACAAGTGCTATTTTGTTATTAAACGACGACAGAAGCCCAAGTAGCATTAAAAATAAGCTTAGTCAAAACATTGCGTTGTTAGAAAAAGGCAAACCTATAAAGCGAATCGAAAAGCTATCGCCTAAAAAATTGCAAGAGGTGGCTGCCGCTGCAAATAAACTGACTGATGTGGACGATAGGAATTTTAACAACGGTTGCAATCTTTTTAAAGATACGATACAAGTCATTAATAATTATGCTGAATCTAGGGCTAAACCCGAGAGTGTGCGCGGGAAAATTGGGGCAGACGAGGGCGATTCCGCTAAAGGGAGCGTCAAAATTGATAGAAAGCTAGAGAGCTTTAAAACAGCTTGCAAACAGGCAGGCGTTGATGATGCGCAACTAGCAAAGATTGTGGAGAATTATAATAAATTGGTTAGTGTACATAGATAAAGTGATTTTTAAAAAAGGGGGAAAACTTCATGGCAAAATTCGACATATCTCATTATTCAATATATAACACGTATTTTATAGAAAAACGTAATTTTCAATTAAACGATGACAGGAAAGTAGATTTGGACACACTAGATTATGACTTTATCAACAGTCTTTTTGAGGGTAAAAGCGTAGGCGGTATTTGGGGAGTTTTGAAAGAAGTATCTAGAGCTGAAAAAATAAGCATGAAAAAAATAATTACAAATATTAAAGACCAAAAAGTCTTGGAAACTATGCTAGAGAATAATTCTAATTTTTATAAAGGCTTTAGAGATTTTGAGGAATTTGAAGAACAAATTGTTAACAATATAACAGACGAGAATGTATTGCGTAAATATGCTTATCGCAAAGATAGCTCTCAAAAATTCACCGCATCTGTTTGTTGTATAAAAAAGCTTTTAGCATACGATTTAAAAAACCGTCCTTTAACCGAACCTATCGACGATGAACAATTACATATAATTGGACCTTTTACTAGCTATGATGAAAATAATACGATTTTATCGCTATATACACAAGATAATCAACCATATCTTGAAGGATATGCTTACCTAGAAGAGGGCAAACCGATAAGATATATTACTGATTTACCAGCGGAAAAATTGAATTCTATAGTTAATTTTTTAGGTAAATTGCATTTTGAGGAATCTGCAGAACAAAGGCATTTAAAAGACACGCGTCGCGATCTCGTTCCGTATGCTTCTCTATTAAATAATAAAAATAGTGTTATAGAGAAAATGAAATCTTGCGAATCTGAATCTATATCGCAAGAAACAAATTCAAATCTATCTGCTTTTAAAACTGCTTGCAAACAGGCGGGCGTTGATGATGCGCAACTTGCAAAGATTGTGGATAATTATAATAAACTGATTAGTATACAAAGGTAAATTGTCTTGTTTAAAAAAAGTGTGTCCTTTTGCTGGGCACACTTTTATATTGCATTAAGTTTGCATTAAATTTTCATCACATCAAAAGGTGTAATTTGGTACACGTAATAGTTAAGCCAATTGGCAAAAAGTAAGTTAGAATGCGCGTTCCAGGTGTTAACTGGCTTTAATTTATCGTCATCGTTAGGGTAATAATTATATGGCAAATTTATACTCTTACCCTCGGATTTATCGCGATTGTACTCGTCTGCGATTCTAGTGGTTTCGTACTCGGGGTGACCTAGCACAAAAATTTGCTTGCCACGTTTGCTAGAAATTAAGTAGCTGCCCGCGCGGTTTGAGTATGCTAACACCTCTAAATCTTTGCAATTTGCTAGCTGATTTTCGTCGATTCCAGACCAACGGGAATGCGGCGCGTAAAAAGTATCAGAGAAACCGCGCAGCAGAATTTTAGGCTTAGAAATAATTTTATGTTGGAAAATGCCGAACATTTTAAAGTCTAACATAACTTTATCGATTCCGTAATGGTAGTTAAGCCCAGCCATTGCGCCCCAACAAATATGTAGCGTAGACGTAACATTTGTAGTCGACCAATCCATAATTTTACATAGCTCGTCCCAATAGATAACGTCGGTAAATGCAAGGTTTTCGACTGGCGCACCATTTATAATTAGCCCGTCGTACTTGCTATTTTTAATCTCGTCGAAAGTTTTGTAAAAAGTTGCCATGTGCTCGGGCGGAGTGTGTTTATGCTCGTGATTTTTAATTTTAATTAGGTCGATATCCACCTGAAGCGGAGTGTTGCCCAAAAGCCTCATTAGTTGAATTTCGGCTGAAATTTTAAATGGCATTAGGTTTAAAATGGCAATTTTAAGTGGGCGGATATCCTGCTTAACGGCGCGATTCTCGGTCATTACAAATATATTTTCTTTGGTTAGAGTTTTGGTCGCTGGCAAATTATTAGGAATTTTAATCGGCATTATGTTAACCCCATTTGACTATTAAATAAATTTTAGGTATTGCTTGCGTGGCGAGTGATATAGTGCGGAACACCATGCTTAAACCTTGGGTAGCTCTCGCCTTCTAGAAGCGGACGGATGTACTCAACCACATCATTAGTTACATCGTTACCGTCTTTTGTAATCCACTCTAGTGGCACCTTGCGCTCGACATTTGCGATTTCTGCCACGTTAAACGTACACAATTCCACGATATATGGGTTGGTAGAAAGTCGTTTTACAATTATCATCACGCCCGTTGCGCCATCTATTGCAGCGCTAACAGCAAATTCGCCAATCTCGATAGCCTCGTTTACATCGGTAAGGCTAGCGATATGTGCAGAAGAACGCTGAAGCAGGCTAAACTCGATAGCGCGAATTTTGATATCCATTTTTTTGCGTACTTCGTGCGCTAAAGCTTGAGCGGTGCCTGTTAGTTGTGTATGCCCAAAAGCGTCGGTCTCGCCTGGCGTGCCACCTTCACAAATGTATCGACCGTCTTTATCTTTAACACCTTCACTAACGGCAACAACCACATTGCGATGCTTTTTAACCGCCTTAACCATGTCATCAACAAATTTATCAACATCCATTGCAACTTCGGGTAGATAGATATAATGCGGTGCGCAAATTTTGTGGCGTTCGCTACGCGCCAAAGCACTTGCAGCGGTAAGCCAACCAGCGTTACGTCCCATAATTTCTACAATTGTAAGGGTAGGGATATCGTAAACTTGGCTATCCAGAACGATTTCGCGCATAGAGGTAGCAATGTACTTGGCAGCGCTGCCGAATCCAGGTGTATGGTCGGTTACAGCAAGGTCGTTATCTATAGTTTTAGGCACGCCGATAAACTTAATATCGCTGCCGATTTTTTGTGCATACTTATTTAATTTGTCAACGGTGTCCATGCTATCGTTACCGCCGATATAGAAAAAGTAACCTATATTATGCTTATCAAAAGTTTTATAAATTTTTTCGTACACTTCTGCATTATCGTCTTCTAAAGGCAGGCGATGGCGGCAAGTACCAAGGTAAGATGCAGGTGTGTGAACAAGGCGGTTTATTCGGCTATCCTTATAAAAAATGCTAGATAAATCGATTAAATCGTCGTTTACCACGCCTTCGATGCCATGAACGGCACCATAAATTTTGTCAATCTCTTGGCTGGCAATTACTCCGCGAATAACCCCCGCTAACGACGCGTTTATGACAGCTGTCGGTCCACCACTTTGAGCAACTATGCAATTCTTCATGTTATTTCTCCTTAAAAATATATATGTTTTTTGCAATTATTCTTTTTGTAGCTTTCGTTATGATGTGACTTAATTTTTATCACAATAATATTTATATCATAACTAAATTTAAAATGCAAGAGTTTTTTTATCTAGCGTGTAGCTTGTTTTTTTGTTTAAGCAAATCTATAACTTGATTGTGTAAAACTTTATTAGTGACAACAATTGTGTTTCTATCGGTAGATGCCCAATCAATATTGTTTCCGTTTTTATCGGTTATTTTGCCGCCTGCTTCTGTAATCAAAACCGAGCCTGCAAGAATATCCCAAATACTATATCGATAAGCCGAGATATCGTAGCCACCTTTAGCGGTTAATGCAAGCTCGCCCGCGGTGGTGCCTAGGTGTTTGCACGAACCCGCGCGCGCAATAAGCTCACGCATCATCGTCTCGGTTTCGGAATCTTTAGAGCGGCGGATAGAAATGTTGCATTTAGATATATCTTCTTCCGCCGAAACTTTTATGGGCGTATTATTGCAATAGGCTCCCTTGTTTTTCTCAGCGATAAACAGGGTTCCTTGCTTGCCAATCTCGGGCATATAAACAACGCCAAAAAGTGGCTCGCCATTGTGCATGCAACCAATCGAGATAGAGTAAGCCGGGATTCCTTTAGAAAAATTTCGCGTACCGTCTAGCGGGTCAATCGCCCAAGAATAGCCGCTGTTCCCTATAATATTGGCACCTTCTTCACCAATTATACTATCGTTAGGGAACTTCTCTCGCAACGCTTGAGTTATAAGGCTTTCGCTCATTTTATCGGCAATGGTTACAGGGCTGTTGTCAGTTTTAAACTCGGTGTGCAACTCGGTTTTATTATTAAAAATTTTAGATAACTCATCGCCTGCTTGCCTTGCTAAATCCCTAGCTAAAGCCGCGCGCTCGCAAAAAATTTCTGGCATGGGTAAGTCTAAAATTATTTCGTCTTTTATTGCGCGATTATCCAAGAAATACTCGCGAACTTGCCTATTGCCTTTTTCGTCATAAGCATATCCATCGCCAGAATATAGCTCGCGTAATTGCATACTAAAATACATAAACGCACGTGCATTTGCAAGGGTATCGGGCGCGGTTTGGTACTTATCTACCGACATAAACCTAGAATCTGCCTCACCTTTTTGATTAACTTCGGCAAACGTGTATCCGGCTTGATTTTCTATTTCGTCATATGGCGTTTTAGTAAGCAAATCTGCCCATTTGGCAAACTTATCATACACTTGCGGGTAATGATTCTTGACTACCTTTAAAAGATTATCCCAAGTAGCAGGCAGCGGATTTTCATCATTAAGCAAGACAATTTTAAACTTAGTTCCATTTTTGACCAGCCATGTTAAATACGCCTCGTCATAGCCAATTGAGTCAAACATTTCCTTAGAACTTTTGCCGCTTATTGCGTTAATTCCATCCTCGCCCATAACCATAATTATCTCGCGGTTTGGGTCGTTAGATAGATGCAAAAAATCGCTATCATTTTTGCCGCGTATAATTCTTGCATAATAGCCCGATTTATATTGTGATAAATCCATTAAAAGCTGCCACCTTTTTAAGGTTTTTGTTGTATAATCAATATTATCATACACGTTAAAAAAAGTCAAGGCATTAAAAATACTAAATTGTAAATATTATTTACTTGATTGCGATTAAATTTCGCAAAAATTAATTTTTGCGAGTTAAGGACACAAGTAAGGGCTGCCGGCGTTTTATGATTAACTAATGCCGACAGCCTTCTTGACATTTTATTCGGTTTTTGGTATAATAGTTTTAAGAACAAAATTTTGGATTATTGGGGACTTTTAATGGATAGTTTTAGAGTTGGCACAATAATTAAGGCGATTTCGGGCTTTTATTACGTTGTTTGTGATGGCAAAGTTCACGAGTGCAAGGCACGAGGTAAGTTTAAAAAGCTTGGTATTTCGCCAATGGTAGGCGATGTTGTTGAGTTCTCGCAAAACACTGTAACTAACGTTTTGCCTAGGCGCAACCACATAATTCGACCTAAAGTTGCAAATGTAGAGCAAATGATAATCGTTATTGCCACTTGCGCGCCGAATCCTGATTTTTACCTTATTGACCAACTGATTGTTATGTGTCTGTTTTTGGACGTTAAGCCTATTTTATGCTTTAATAAGGCAGATTTATCATCTACCGACGAATTGCGCCAAATTTATAAGGTATTCGATTGTATTGACTGTTGCGCGGAGGAAAATGATTTAGGTAATTTAATTGAAATTTTACAAGGTAAAACAAGTGTTTTCGCAGGTAATAGCGGCGTTGGCAAGAGTACAATTTTGCAAAATTTAGGGTTAGACACGCCCAAAGGCGATATCAGCAAAATCAATCGCGGCAAGCATACAACGCGCGTGGTTGAGCTTTTCCCCCTGGATAATTCTATTTTTGCTCAGCCTTTACACACCGACAACCCCTCTTTTGTTATTGATACTCCTGGATTTTCCGTCCTTACTTTGGAACATTTAAAATCCGATATTTTACAGGCGAATTTAGCCGATTACTTTCCTGAGTTCCAAGATTTTTCGTGCGAGTTTCGCGGTTGTTTACATGATAACCCAAGGTGTGATATTTATAGGGCAGTGCAGGATAAAATCATTCCTCAAACTCGATATAACAGTTACTTAAAAATTTTAGATAGTTTAGAGGTTACTTATGACTAATTTTTCCGAAATCCCTAGTGAAAACCTAAATTTGTCGCCTAATACGCAAGTGGTTAAAATTTCACCATCTTTACTTTCTGCCAACATATCAAACCTTGCTGATGACATAAAAGCCTTGGAAAACGCTGGTGTTGAGTATGTTCATGTTGATGTTATGGATGGGCATTTTGTGCCTAACTTAACTTATGGTGTGCCGCTTGTTAGTGCTTTGAAAAATATGACGAAAATCACGCTTGATGTTCATTTAATGATTGATAATCCCGAACTTTTTATCGAGCCTTTTGCAAAAGCGGGCGCGGATTTAATTGTCTTTCATGTAGAAGTGGTTGAATTAAATAAAATTGAAGAAATTATCGACAAAATTTTACGCTGTGGCAAGCTTGCAGGCATTGCGATTAAACCTTCTACTTTACTTTCGAGCGAATTATTAGCGACGCTGCAAAAAGTTTTACCTAAACTTAGTTTAATTCTACAAATGACGGTAGAGCCAGGGTTTGGCGGGCAAAGTTTTATCGAAGACACTACCGATAGTTTAATTAAATTACGCGAGGCTATAAATAATTTTAACCCAAATTGCGATTTAGAAGTCGATGGCGGAATCAACCCTTCCACCGCCAAAATTGCGATTAATGCAGGCGCGAATGTGCTTGTTGCTGGTTCGTCGATATTCCAAAATAATGGTGTGCAAAATAATTCTGAAGAAATTAATAAAGCTATTAAACTGTTACGCAATAATCAATAAATCGAGGTGCTTACTATGTTTAAGTGCAAAAGTTTTAAACCTTTCTGGCTTCGTTATACCGTTTTAATTCTGCTGATTACTCTTCATGCGTCACCTGTTTTTGCTGCCGATGGTGTGCTAAGCGAAACTTTAAAGTGGGTGGCACAGGGTTTAGTTTATGTTGGCAATTTCTTGCTTTTTTGTGGTTTATTCCAACTTATGCTTTCGTTTGCGCAATCCGATAGCGATTCTAAAGTTAGCGCACTAATAATGGTAGTTTCTGGAATAATGATTGCTGCTTCTGCTGCCATCGTACCTGATATTCTGGATATGACTTGGTTCACACCATAATTTTCAAAATCGCTTTAATTTGCTAATTTATCAATATTCTAATTATTATGTAAAGGAACGTTTATTCTATGAATCATCAAACCGTTATTGTTCTAGATTTTGGCGGGCAATATAATCAACTAATTGCAAGGCGCGTGCGCGAAAATAATGTCTATGCCGAGGTTATGCCTTATAATACTCCGCTTGATGTAATTATGTCTAAAAACCCGAAAGGGATAATTTTTACAGGTGGTCCAAATAGTGTTTACGACGCTACTACACCCAAGGCAGACCCTAAGATTTACGAGTGTGGTGTGCCTATTTTGGGGCTGTGCTATGGCATGCAGCTTATTGCTCATCAGCTAGGGGGCGAAGTTGAATCTGCCTCTGTGCCTGAATTTGGCGCGACAATGACCGATATGTTCGATAGTGTTTTAAGTAAAAATGTGGTTTCTAAGACTATGTGTTGGATGAGCCATAACGACTATGTTTCAAAGGCTCCTGCAGGGTTTAGTGTTATTGCATCTACCGAGGCAACTAAGATTGCTGGTTTTGCTAATGATGCGCGCAAAATCTACGCCCTACAGTTTCATCCAGAGGTTAACCACACCCCTCAAGGCAGGCAAATGCTGCATAACTTCCTGTTTGACGTTTGCGGTTGCGATGGTGATTGGAAGATGTCGTCGTTCGCCATCGACTCGGTTAACGCTTTAAAAGCTAAAATTGGCGATAAAAAGGTGCTTTGTGCTATGTCGGGCGGTGTCGATTCATCTGTTGCTGCGCTGATGTTACATAAGGCGGTGGGAACTCAGCTAACTTGCGTGTTTGTCGACCATGGGTGTTTGCGCAAAAACGAGGGTGATGAAGTGCGTGCGGCGTTTGAGAAATTTGGGCTTAATTTAATTTCGGTTGATGCAGGCGAGCATTTTTTGAGTAAATTGCAAGGTATAACGGAACCTGAACAAAAGCGCAAGATTATCGGCGAGGAGTTTATTCGCGTGTTCGAGAAAGAAGCGAAGAAGCTAGGCACCGTCGACTTTTTGGCGCAAGGTACAATTTACCCAGATGTTATCGAAAGTGGTCAGGGCGATGCCGCCGTGATTAAGAGCCATCATAACGTGGGTGGGCTTCCAGATGTTGTGGATTTTAAAGAGATTATAGAGCCGCTTCGCGATTTGTTCAAGGACGAGGTGCGCGCTGTTGGCGAAGAGCTTGGGCTGCCTCACGACTTAGTTTGGCGTCAACCTTTCCCTGGGCCTGGCTTGGCTATTCGCGTTATCGGCGATATTACACCCGAGAAAATTGATATCCTACAAAACGCTGACTATATTTTTAGGGAAGAAGTTGCTATAGCTGGAATCGCCGAGGATATTAATCAATATTTTGCCGTGCTTACCAATACAAAAAGTGTAGGAGTAATGGGCGATGAGCGAACTTATGACTGGACAATTGCCCTGCGCGCGGTAACGACGGACGATTTTATGACTGCCGATTGGGCGAAAATCCCTTACGATGTTTTAGGCCGCGCATCTAACCGAATTGTTAACGAGTGCGCACATGTCGGCCGCGTCGTCTATGACATTACTACAAAACCCCCTGCTACTATCGAGTGGGAGTAGTTGTTAGTGGTTTCGATGTATAACGCAGAAGCTATGCCCCACGAATGGTATGAGGCATTGGCAGAAAGAGTGTAGCTGAAAAAATGAGGTGTATAAATGAGAAAAGCTTTAGTGGTAGGTATCGATAATTACGGTGGAAATCATAATCTAAATTCTTGCGTTAACGATGCCAATGAAGTTGCAAGATTACTCGCTCGTCATGAAAATAATGAGCTTAATTTCGATGTGAAGTTAGAAACAAATATTCATGGTGTCCCTGCTCTGCGTGAGAATGTTAAAAGGTGCTTTGAAACGGAATGCGAAACAGCGCTATTCTATTTTTCGGGGCATGGAGCAATTAACGAATTTGGTGGAGAGCTTATTCTTGCTGATTATTTGAAAGATCAAATAGGGTTTTCGATGAATGATATTATTGCTGTGATTAGCACTTCAAAAGCTCAAAACAAAGTTGTGATATTGGATTGTTGCCATTCTGGATATGCAGGGAGTATGCCAACATCAGGTACAACAGCTACTATTGAGAACGGCGTTACAATTCTGACTGCTTCAAAATCTAATGAAACCGCACTCTCTGGAAATCCTTATAGTTTGTTTACTTCGCTTTTGGTAGAAGCATTGAGAGGTGGAGCGGCGGACATTATGGGGCATATAACTCTTGGCGGAATATACTCGTATATCGATAAATCGCTGGGGTCTTGGGGGCAACGACCTCTATTTAAAACAAATGTTAGTAGTTTTATGTCTATCCGAGAGGTAGCCCCGCCAATTGACCCTAATATAATTAGAGCTTTGCCCATATATTTTAAGAACTATTATGATATTCTTGCGTTAGACCCTTCTTTCGAACCCACCAACACAGAAAGCTTTGAACACGAAGTTTTACCGCCTTTTGCAGATGAGAAAAATGTTAAAGTATTCGATGATTTGCAAATGTTAGAAAGCGTTGGGCTCGTCGTCCCTCACGACGAAAAACATATGTATTATGCAGCGATGAAATCGAAAGGGTGCAAATTAACGCTTCTTGGGCAACACTATTGGAATTTAGTGAAAAATAATAAAATATAAAGGAGAACAAGATTATGGCAAAAAGAGTATTTATTAGCTTTGCAGTAGAAGACAAAAATCTCAGAGATTTACTTGTGGGACAAGCAAGAAATGAGAATTCCCCCTTCGAGTTTATTGATATGTCCGTCAAAAAACCTTGGGATAGTCAATGGAAAACGAATTGCAGAACAAAAATAAAAAGTTGCGATGGCTTATTAGCGATTGTAACAAGCAATACGAAAAATGCAGATGGTCAATTATGGGAAATAGGCTGTGCAAAGGATGAAGGTATTCCACGCAGAGGAATTTGGGGAAGTACTAATGATAATAAAACTAGCAATGATATTTCTGGTTTATATATTACTAATTGGACTTGGGATAACATTAAGAACTGGATTGAAAGCCTATAATCTCTGGCAACGGTTTGGCAACAAAATGGAGGATAGCCGGTGTAATATTGATAATATAGATAATAGATATAATGAATAGAATATTTCTTAAACAAATCAGTTTAAGAAAAGATTATCAGCGTGGAGTGGGAGTAGCGCTCGGAGGATTAGAGTACTGAAATAACATATGCAATTTAATAATTTGTTGTACAAAAGGAGAGCATTATGAATTACAATGAAACGCACAAATTTGTTGCAATAGTTAATGAGAAAGTCGAAGTCGGCAAGATTATGAACGCGGTCAGCCACGCAAGTTTAGGGCTTGTGAATAAGGTATCTGAGGGCGAGCGAGAGAAAATCTCGTTTATTAGCTATACCGATAAAGACGGCGTGGCACACGATAATATCTCTGCTCTCTCGCTAATTGTTTTAAAAGGTCGCAATGGTGAGATTAAAAAGTGTCGCAAAGCGTTCGTCGAAGAAGGTATCCCTTTTGTTGATTTTTTAGAAACTATGACGGGCGATACATATAAGGAACAACTTGATAAAACCGCCGAAATCGCAACGGACGAGCATAATTATTTTGCCTTAGTTGCCTTTGGCGAAATCGAGAAAATCAACCCGATAACAAGAAAGTTGTCGCTGTATAAGTAGGTGTAATTTTTATGCGAATTACAGTTGCAAGTGCATTTAGTAAAAACAATAGCGGTGGGAACAAGGCAGGCGTTTTCTTAGAAAGCGAAGGCTTATCACGCACGCAAAAGATGCAAATTTCAAAAGAATTAGGCTATGCCGAAACTGCCTTTGTGTCCGCTCCAACAGAGCCACAAGCCGATTTCAAGTTCGAGTATTTCACGCCGAGCGAAGAAGTGCCCCTTTGCGGACATGCAACCGTTGCAGCTTTTACCGTCTTGCGTGAAAAAGGCTTGCTTACAAAAGAAAATATCCGTCTGCAAACTAAAGAGGCAACGCTCGATATTGTCGTAACCGCCGATAAAGTTTTAATGCAACAAAACAATCCGATTTTTGCCGAAACCCTCCAGCCTGATGAGTTTAAAAATTGTTTTGATATAGAAGTTACAAATGAAAGCCTGCCTATTCAAGTCGTATCAACTGGTTTGCGTGATATTATGTTGCCAATAAAGAGTCGTACCACTCTTGACGCTATGAACCCAAACTTTACTGAAATCACAACGATTAGCGAAAAATACGATACCGTTGGCATACACGCATTCGTCATAGATAATGGCAAAATCGTGTGCAGAAATTTCGCCCCGCGTTATCATGTCCCAGAAGAATCCGCAACAGGCACGAGCAATTGCGCGCTGGCTTGCTATTTGTATCACAACGGAATAATCAAGCAGAATAATTACACCTTTGAGCAAGGCTATTCGCTGAATTCTCCTAGCGTGATAAATGTTACGCTTGCGACAAATGGCGATGACATTACCAAAGTTGTCGTAGGCGGGAGCGGTTATGTGGTTGAGGATAAAGTGGTGAAGATATGATACAACACATAGTTTTATACAAATTCGAGGGTATTTCAAGCGGAACGCTGGCGCAAATTAAGAATAAATTTGAGCAATGCAAAGCCGAGCTTAGTGGCATAAAAGAGCTACACTTTGGCGAGAACGTCAGCCTCAAAAAGCATTTAGACCACGGGTTTAATTATGCTTTGTTTATGGTTTTTGAAAATGTTGATGTGATAAAAACTTACAATGAACTGCAAGCACACAAAGATGCACAAACTTTAATGGCTGATTATCAAAACGGTGTTTTAGTCTTTGATATTGAGTGCTAAATAGGATGGAATTTTATGCAAGTAATTAAAAAGTCTAATGTTCCTGTTCGTGATTTTGGCGAGGGGCTGAAATTGCAAATTTTATTAGACAAACAGAATAATGCTAAAAACCTTGATATGGGGACGGTCGAGATTGCACCGAATAGCAAAACGGGTATGCACTCACGCAGTTTTGAAGAAGTCATTTATATGCTAAAAGGCGAGGGGCAAGTTGTGCTTGAAAATGGCGAGGTTTACACTTTGCAAACTGGCGATAGCATACTAATTCCGCCTGGCATAACGCATTGCCACGCTAACGCAACTAATGAGCCGTTAGAGCAATTATACATTTTTGCACCGCAAGCAGGCGATAAAATTCAAACGCAACTTCGTGAGCTTAGGATTATTAAGGGCTGAGAAAAGACATGAACAAGCACAAAACTGAAGCTATTAAAGCGTTTATATCTGGGCCGAATTGTTGCCAAGCGGTTTTAGGTTCGTATGCAGAAGAGTTAGGGCTTAGTGCAAAGCTTGCTAAAAATATCGCTCGCCCTTTTGGTGGAGGTATAGTAAACACAAGGAACATTTGTGGTGCAGCAAGCGGTATGGTTATGGTGTTGGGCTTGAAATATGCTGATGAGTTAGAGAAAGTGGAGTTTAATTCTATGGTGCAAAAGGCACTTTTGGAGTTTGAAAGGCTGGCTGGTGCATTAGATTGTTATAGTCTTACCCAAGTGCCTTTTGGCGAGAAGATGCCACCCGAACATAAACACACTTGCTCGAAATACATACGCATCGCTTGCGATATTATTGACGATTTGGAGGAATAGTAACATGATAGACCTTACACCGCAATATTTAATATCGCAAGCCTTTGTTTTAAGCGTTTATGTTTTAATATGCATAACATTTTTTGCGCATAAAAGTAAAACAATATTATGGCTTAATACCGCATCAAACTTCCTCTACATAATAGGGTTTTTCTTGCTTGGCGCTTACTCTGGAATGGCGGCAGTTGCGGTGGCTTTTGTGCGAAATTGCTTGGTGATGCTTACAAAAAGCGAGAAATCTAACAGCATAATAACTTGGCTTTCTATTGTTGCTCTTGCTATTTGTGGCTACTTTACTTTTAATGGAATTTTCAGCACATTTATTATAATTGCGACAATGCTCTACTCTTACGCTATCTGCCAAAAAAATGTGCTAACTTATAAAAAACTAAATGTAATCATCTCGCTTTTAAGGCTAATCTATAATATTTTTGTGTTCTCAATAATCGGGATAATCTTTGAATTATGCTTGCTTATTTCGGTTATTATCGGCGTTACAAAGCATATAAATGACAAGCAAATTACAACAAAAATTGGCGGATATGACGAGCTTTACAATAGCGCATATTCCGTTCGAGAAAAAGTGTTTGTGAACGAAGATAACGAGGTTTACGATTTTGGCGATGATATCGATAAAATAGCTACACATTTTGTATTGTTTGATGGCGATAACCCTATTGCAACGGCTCGTCTATTTTTTAAGGATAATGTGTATCAAGTTGGCAGGGTTGCGGTTTTGAGGGAGTATCAAGGGCAAAAGCTTGGCGCGAAAGTTATGCAGGAGTTGCTTGAATTTGCGCAAAAACAAGCGATAGACGAGGTACATCTGCACTCGCAATGCCACGCGCAAGGCTTTTATGAGAAGCTTGGCTTTACCTCGTATGGTGATATATTTCAAGAGGCGAATATTGACCATATAAGTATGGTTTGGCGGGAACAATTAAGTTAATCAAAAACAGGAGGATACTATGAAACTTAAATTTTTAGGGACGGGTGGCGTATTAGGGACGCCTGTTTGGAATTGCAACTGCAAGGCGTGCACAAGTGAGGATGCTCGTAACGTTCGCATGCGTCCGTCGTTTTTGGTTCAATTGGCGAACACAAATATTATCATAGATTTTGGCAAGGATTTTCATCAACAAGTATTGAAATATTCACTTCCTCATATAGATTTTGCGTTTTTAACACATGCGCACCAAGACCACATTGGCGGGTTTGAGCAATTTTCATCTAACGGAAAGTGCATTGTTACAATGCCTACAAGCGTATTTAACGATTTTTGGAAGGATTCTTCGGCAGATTGGATAACGGCGCGCAATCCCGAGATGTTACTTTCTGCTTTTCAAGGCGTTAGAAAAATCGAGAACTTTAGCATTTCCCCTGTAAAGCTTAATCATAACAAAGATTTTTCTCCCAATTATGTTCCTGCTTATGGCTATGTTTTTAGAAGTGATGATTTTAGTTTTGCATATTTGGGCGACCATGATAAGGTTTTAGAGCCAGAAAAACTTGAAAATTTGGATTTGCTTATAACCGATGGCAACCGTTGGGAGGATAATGGTTGGGGGCATGCAGGAATTGCTGGTGGTTTAAAGGAGTACGAAAAATACAAGCCCAAGCGAATGATTTTTACGCATTTATCTCATGATATTGAGCATAACGATGCGCAATGGCACGTCCGTCAAATTGGGAATATTGATATTGCCTATGACGGTATGGAAGTTGAGTTTTAGGGCTGCGCCGAATTTAGTAAGTTTCTAGCGATAAAATTTAACATGAATTTAACATAAAACGCCATAACGTCATTGACTTTTACATATAAAAGTAGTATAATAGTTGTATGGGTGAATGTTTACATCTACAATTTTAGGGGGAAAACTTATGCAAATGTCAAAAGAAGAGGCACTAAAAAGTATAGAAGATTTCGGGACTAAATTTGTTGAATTAGTACCAGAGAGATTTTTTGATGACGAAAATTTCGCTATCAGATTTATTCAAACTGAAGCAGTGGATTGATTAAAAGTGCCAGAGAGAAACCGCACGGAATTGGTTTGTCTTGCTGCTCTTAGTAAAAACCGCTCTAATATTGCTAAGGTTTACGAGGCTATACCAGAGCGTGCTAAAGGTAAGTTGATTTTTGATTTTCTGCTAAAAATTGGAGCGTATGAAAATGTTCCAGATTTTATGGAGTTAGCTAAAAAAGTTGGGTCGTTAGAAAAAGCTACCCAAAAAGTTGAATATGACAAGCTTAATAAGACCGATAGAATTTTACTCGATAACGAAACACCCGAGGCGCGTGAGAACGCTTTTTACGAGGCGTATAGTGCTTTTATGAAAAAGTCGGACGATTACAAGAAAAACTGTTTTTGCATGCAACGCAACGAGAAAGAGGATATTTACCGCCTTTCACAAATTCCAAAATATTATCGCTCTGACAGGATTTGTGAGCTAGCTGTTAAAGCAAGAGATAAAGATTTAATCTTAATTCCTAGAGCTATTCTTAGTGAAAAATTTATAAACTTAGCCTTTAACGACAATGGCGAAACTTTAAAAAAACCGTGCGATGGCTTTTATAGAATGAAAGATGTTTTTACAATGCTATGTTGCGCACGTGGTATGGCAGCAGATGAGATACATCCTAGCTTTTTCGACGGCGCGCAGGTTAATACTTCGGTTTGGGATATTGAAAAGGTTAGGACAAAAATTTTTAAAACAATGAGGGAATTAACATCTCAAGTACCTTCTCCAGAAGCACATGGCAGAGTACTCGAAATAATTGATACCGCGTGGGACTTAATAACAAGAAAGAAAACTAGCGATAAGCTTAAGGCTAACAGCGCAGATTCTTTAGACTCTTTAGAAAATGAAACTTTATTTAAAGCCAAAGTTTTAGACGCAGCTTTGTTATGTGAAAAGGTTAATCTTGGCGAAGATATATCTAAATATGACAACCACTTTAAGAAGATTATGCAAGAGATTAAAGAAATTGACATCGACCCACGTTTGAAGCATGGCGTTGTTTATGAAGCGTTATTAAAAACCTGCCCAGGAGAATGGATTAGCGATACGCTTGATGTATTGGATTCTATAAAGCTTACTGACCTGCCACCTATAACTGTTTACCAAATGAATAAATCGGGAATAGTTGCGCAAGAGCGTTCGTCTGAATCCTCTGACTCGCCTAGTTCGCCTGAATTTAGCATAAACACGGGCGGCACTAACATCAAAATTAGTAACCAAAGACTATATATTAATGGCAAGATGGCGTACGATGGCGATTATCCTTTAGTTATAAAAGGCACAAACACAAGTTTTGATTCAACCTTGGAAGCTATTACTGTTGGCAACACAAAAATTGAGGCTAAAAATGGTGTTGTAAAAGTGAATGGCGTCGCACCAAAATTTGCTCCGTTGCAGCAACGTTAAGGCAAGTAATTTATGCAAATTTAAAAAAATGCTTGACAAAGTTTTAGATATGTGTTATAATATTGTAAATTTGAAAATTGAGGTTATTACATGAATTTTATTAAGACAAATATTAACATTTATGTCGTGGTCGGACGCTGTTCGGCTTATTTGTCTATATAAAAATATAGTTAAAACCAAGCCGAACACAGAAAATCAAGTTTTCTGTGTTTTTTTTATTCATTTTTAAACAAGACCTTTGTTTTCAAATACAATTTAAGGAGTAGGTAAAAATGGGCTCGAAAATTATCGAAATGCCGAATGGGCAAAAGGGATTCTCATCACGTAAAACGTTGGCGGAAGAACGTTTTATTAAGACAGAAGAGTTTGACAAAAATGGGTTGCTTACTAAGTTTGAGTTTAACAATATTCCGCGTAATTTTAATTTTTCGTACGATGTCATCGACGTTTTAGCCAAAAAAATCCCTGATAAACCAGCACTTTTGTACTATAGCGATTCGTGCGAGAAGATGTTTACTTTTGAAGAAATCTCTAAACTCTCTAACCAAGCGGCGAATTATTTTAATGATATTGGCATAAAATCGGGCGATAAAGTTTTGGTTGAGGTGCGCAGCAATTATCAGTTCTGGATTATTTTTGCCGCGCTGCATAAGGTTGGAGCGATAATGATTCCTAATTCTTTTTTATCTTCTGCTGATGATTTAGTGCATAAAATAACAACCGCCAATGTTTCGCACATTATAGCCAGCGATAAAGCGCATGTTTTAGAAGAGTTTGACAGGGCGTTTGCTCATAAGGGCATTGCTGGCATGATTAAGAACAAGCTGCTAACTAATGCTACAAATCTTGACGATGGCTGGGAATCGTTTGATGATAATCTTGTTAAATATAGCGATAGTTTTGAGCGGATTCAGACTAATGTGGACGACCCTATGATAATATTTTTTACATCGGGAACTACGAATCGCCCTAAAATGGTTGTGCATACATACTCGTACCCTTTGGCGCATATCGCAACCGCTAAGTATTGGCAAAATGTTCAGCCAGATGAGTATAATTTTATCATTGCTGATAGGGCGTGGGCGTTCTCGGCTGGTGGAGGTACTTATGGGCAATGGCTTATGGAATCGCCTAACTTAATCTACGATTACGAGCGGTTCGATAGCGCGGCGGTAGATAAAGCATGGCGGCTTATAGAAAAAAACAAGGTTAGTGCCATCGCGGCTTCGACACCTATTTATTCGCTGCTGCTAAAGGGCTTAAACGATTTGCTTGCGCGAGGGGAAGAGATTGATTTATCTCACTTGAAAAATTGCGCGGGAGCGGGGCAGGCTTTACCTAAACAATTGCTAGATGAGTTTTACAAAAAAACGGGAGTTAAAATTCGCAACGCGCTGTGGCAGACCGAGACGATTCCTGAATTTTGCATCCAAGCCTCTGATAAAAATATTGACACGAGCATAGGTACTAAGCTGCCATTTTTTGATATTGAGGTGCTTAAAGAGAATGGCGAGGCGGCTGGTGTAGGCGAATTAGGTGAGATTTGCATTAGGCATAAGAATCACACTCAAATTGGGTTATTTAAAGGGTATGCCAATAATCCTGAGGCGAATGCTAAAATTTTTGACGACGAGTATTATCACACAGGAGATTGGGCTTATAAAACCAACGATGGGCATTGGAATTTTCACGGTAGAATGGACTCGTTGATTAAAGCCTCGGGGTATAGGATTGCGCCCGAAGAAGTTGAAGAAGCCTTAAACACGCACCCTGCTATTAAAGATTGCCGAGTTTATGGCGAGGCTATGGATAATGGTGACACTCAATTAGTCGCTGATGTTACTATCAAAAAAGGTGTTATTTGGACGAGTGAATTAGAAAAAGAGATTAAGAACTATGTGGCAGAGCTTACGACGGCGTATAAAAAACCGCGAAAATTTAACGTCTGCAGCGAGATTCCGCGCACGATAACCGGGAAAATTATGCGTAAGGCGATTTGATTTTAAACTATATGAAGTAAATACCCAAGGTGTTAAACTTTCCATCTTGGGTATTTTTATATTCACAATTTAATTTACTTTAACAATTCTAACGCTTTATTTAGCTGTGAATCAACATTTGGGTCGGTAATTTCTACCTCTACATTAGGGTCTATTCCAACTTTATCGATGCACACACCGCTTGGGATAAAGTATCGCGCAATTGTAACTTTAACATACGCACCATTTATAGGGAAAACTTGCTGCATAATGCCCTTGCCGTAAGTTTTGGTGCCTACTATGGTTGCGCGGTTGTTATCCTTTAGCGCGCCAGTTAATATCTCGGCTGAGCTGGCACTGCCACCATCGGCTAGCACAACCATTGGGATTGTATCTTGGTTACCATCGCTGCGGGTGCTCTGTTTATCGCCCGATTTTTCTTGGCTATACATAATCTCTGCCTCGGGTAAAAAATAATCGGCAATATTGCATGCAACATCTACAACTCCGCCAGGATTATTACGTAAATCTAGTATTAAACCCTTAGGATTGTTAGCTTTTAGTGCCTCGTATTCTCGTTTAAAATCCTTCTCTGTATTTGTATCAAACGATGCGATGCGAACGTATGCGATATTATCCTCAAGCATCTCGGCAGTGACAGACGGAACCTCGAACTTGGCGCGTGTAAAAGTCATATCGGTTGGGGTGGTGGCATCCTTTTTAAGTATGCTTAAAACCACATCAGTTCCTGCGGTGCCTCGAACCTTTGTCACAGCTTCATCTAATTGATTTGCGCTATATGGCACACCGTCGACGGCTAAAATTTTATCGCCTGTTGCGATTCCAGCTTCTTTAGCAGGCGTTCCATCAATTGGTGCCACAACAACGATTGTGTTGTCTGCTTCATCGGCAGAAAGTTGCACGCCAATACCAGAGATTTCGCCTGAAACCGCCTGATAAAACTCGTCAAACTCTTGCTTATCCATATAAGTAGAATAAGGGTCATCTAACGATTGAACGATGCCGCGAGCCGCGCCTTCCATTGCTTTATCGTAATCTACATTATCGTAATATTTAGTACTGATTAGCTCGTAAGCTTGTTTAATTCGATAATCTGCCGCTATGTTTTTAGAAAATGTAACGGTAGAAAAAAATGTTATTACAGAGGATATGATGGCTACAACAATGGTGTAAATTACTAGGTTTTTTTTGTTCAAAATTAAGGACCTCGTTTAATTATAATTATGTCTATCGCGCGCTAAACTGGTTCATTGGGTTGCTGGTTGCTCCGTTTATCAAAACTTCAAAATGCAAGTGTGGGCCTGTAGAATTACCAGTGCTGCCTACCTTCATGATAGCTTGACCTTTAGAAACTTTTTGCCCAGAAGAAACTAACAACGCACTTGCATGAGCATATAAAGTCGCATATCCGCCACCATGATCGATAACAACCATGTTACCATATGCCGAGTTGTAGTAGGCTTTTGTTACTGTTCCGCCATTAGCGGCAACTACTTGCGCGCCAGTTGGAGCCGAAATATCTACGCCTGTGTGTAGCTTATTAACCTTTAAAACAGGGTGAAGGCGATACCCATATTGCGAAGTAATGTTGCTATACCCAGGGATAGGCCAAGTGAAGGTTCCGCCTACATATTTTACGCTTCCGTTAGACGAGCTTAGCGAACCAGAAAGCTGACTTTTAAGTGCGTTCATAGCTCTCTCGGCTGCTTCATATTGCTTTTGATATTCTTCCACATTTGCTGTAATATTATTAATTTGTTGCTGACGTTGATTGCTTAAATACGAAAGATTGGATTTTTTGCTTGCCAATTCATCTTTATCGGCGGTTACTTCGGCTTTATTACTTTCGATACTTGCTTTGCTATCTGCAATTACTTGTTTTGCTTCTTTCATTGTATTCAATAAATTTTTATCGTATGATAGCAGCTCGGTCATAATCTCGTAATTAGAGAAAAAATCGTTAATAGAGCTAGAGCTAAAAAGAATCTCGATATAGTTCCAGTTGCCTTGCTCGCTCATTACTTGAATGCGCTTTTTGAATAAATCGTCCTGCATATTAACCTTAGCCTCGGCAGCTTCTAGTTCTGCCTGTTTTTTGCCAATCTCAGAATCGAGTTTAGAAATATTATCGTTTAAAACCGAAATCTCGGAATGAAGGGCGGTAATTTGATGGTCCAACTTCTCTTTCTCGGTAGCGACTTCATCTTTTTTCTCTTCTTCTGCATCTATCTTTTTTTGCAGCTCTTCTTGTTTTTGTTTAAGTTCCTTCTCGGTTGCAGCTTGGACGGTGCCAGAGAATAATGGCAATATAACTAAAAGTAACATTACTAAAACAATTACCACTGCAACTATAGCTTTAATTTTAGACTTTGTTTTGTTCTTCATTTTTAAAATCCTCCTTCGTCGTTGCTTCAAGAGTTCGCAGAACAGTAGGCTATGACTAAACTTTTAAGTGTTTGCGAACAGAAATTGCACTGCCTAGCGAGCCAATAACCACGCCAAAACCTACTAGGCAAACAAGTAGTATCGGTGCCATTTGGTTGGCGGTTTTTAATGCCTCGAAGATATTAAAGTTAGACATAAATTTAGAAATCGAGTTGGTCGCCATAGAATATCCTTGCCAAACAACTAAAAAGGCGAGCAGGCTACCCACTAGACCTATAACGATTCCTTCTATTATAAATGGCCAGCGGATAAACCAATCGGTCGCGCCGACGAACTTCATTATATTGATATCTTTGCGACGGTCGAAAACTGTCATTTTTATAGTGTTAGAAATTATGAATATAGAAATGGCAATTAAAAGCGTCATTAGAATTAACACGCCATATTTAATGCCGCGAGTTGTCGCAACAATTTTATCTATTTTGTCTTTGCTGCTAGTTGTCGATTGAACGCCAGGGATATCCATGATTTGTTGGATAGTACTATCGGCTTGTTCTAAATTGGCGAAGCTTACTTTATAAGAATTATTAAGCGGATTATCGTGCTCGTAACCTGCGGCTGCACCATCGGTTTTAGCGTTAAAGTCTGCTAAACGCGAATCTTTACTATAATACTCTACTTTGGCAACGTTATCTAGCCTATTCATGCGCACGCCAATATCCTCGATATCTCTGTCAGTGATTTCTTTACTTAAAAACACATCGGCTTGATAATCGTTCTCTAACTTTGCACCTAAATAATCGACATTAGCCGTGAATACCATGTAAATTCCAAAGAAAATTAGGCATGCAGCAACGATAACAACGCAAGCTAGGCTCATCGATATATTCGACCAAAAGCTTTTGCCGCCCTCTTTAATAAAATATTTTACAGAATTAAATCTCAAACAAAACACCCCATTTTACAACTTATTTATGTAACCCTTTGTATGCTTTTAATAATTAATTTGAAGATTATTTGAAGCAAGTTAATTATGCTGATTAATTATGCTGAATATGCACCAAACTTTTGGTCGCGAACAATGACTCCGCGGTCTATCTCTATAACGCGGCGGCGCATTTTATCTACGATTTCGCTAGCATGAGTAACGATTAAAATCGTTGTCCCGCTTTTATTTATCAAGTTCAAAATTTTCATTATCTCGGCTGCGTTAACCGGGTCTAGGTTACCGGTCGGCTCGTCTGCTAATAAAACAGGAGGGTTATTAATTATAGCACGCGCCAAGGCTACACGCTGTTTTTCACCGCCCGAAAGCTCGTCTGCACGCACTTTTGCTTTATGCGTAAGCCCAACGATGCTTAAAACCTCGGGGACTTTGCGACGAATCTCGCGGCTAGATGCCCCTGTAACTTGCAGGGCAAACGCGACGTTGTCGAATACACTTTTGTTAGAAAGCAGGCGGAAATCTTGAAACACAACGCCAACGGTGCGACGGTAATATGGAAGCTCTTTATTAGGAATTTGGGTAATATCGGTAGTATTAATTGTAATGCTGCCAGAGCTTGGCATCTCTTCACGTAAAATTAATTTAGTGATGGTGCTTTTGCCTGCGCCAGATGCGCCGATTATAAACACAAACTCGCCCTGCTCGACAAAAAAATTGACGTTGCTTAAGGCTTTTGTGCCATTATCATAAGTTTTTGTTACATCGGTAAAAAGAATCATAATATCCCCCCGTTTAATTTTTTGCAATAAATCACTGTAAAAAATAGTAAATTTTAGCACATTTTACATTTTATTGTAACATTATATCACAACTAAAAATAAATTGCAAGGGGTAAAATATTACATTTGTGTTAAATTTTGATGTTTTTTGTGTAATATACTAGACAAAAAAAATTTTTTGTGATATTATTACATTATATTGTTATGGGGGCAAATTATAATGAACAAAAAAGAGATTATTTCTATCGCGCAAGACTATGCTATGGATTTTGGACATTCTTCAATTGGAACGCTTCATTTAATGTTATCTATTATGAGTAGTGGCAAAACTGGCAGCGTTTTTTTTGAAAAGCACAACATTACTATCGAAAAGATTTTGCAAAAGGCGGATAGTTTAGTTGGGATAACCTCTGCCACTAAGCCTAGTTCGACGCCTATTCCTCTTACCCCGCGCGCTGAGCATGCCTTTAATTATGCCGAAAAATTAGCGTCTAAAACTACTAATCCCGAGTCGGGCACGCATCATTTGTTACTTGCTATAATTTGCGACCCAAACGCGCTTGCTTCTATTATTTTAATTGAGTTAGGCGCAGATATTGAGCTTATTTGCGAAGATGTAGTTAATTTTGATAATGCTAATACTTCTACCGATACCTCTTTAACCCCTATGCTTAATAAATACAGCCGTGACCTAACTAAAATGGCGCGCATGGGTAAGTTAGACCCTATTACAACTCGCGAGAACGAAGTTCAAGAGCTAGCCGAAACCTTATGCCGTCGAAGCAAGAATAACCCTTGCCTAGTTGGCGTTGCAGGGGTAGGTAAAACCGCGGTGGTAGAAGGGTTTGCGCAGGCGATTATCGCTGGGAATATACCTGATGTTTTAAGCAATGCTCGCGTTTTAGAGTTAGATATGCCTGCGATTCTTGCTGGGACTAAATATCGTGGTGATTTTGAAGAACGTATAAAGGGTGTTTTAATCGAGGCAAAGGCTGATAAAAACATCATTCTATTCATCGATGAAATTCATGCGTATTTAAACAGTTCGGACGAAACAACCAGCAAGGCAAGCGATATTTTAAAGCCTGCCATGGCGCGTGGCGAAATTAAACTTATAGGCGCCACAACAACTGATGAATACAAGAAATTCATCGAGAAGGATAGTGCGCTTAGTCGTCGATTCAATCAAATTACAATAGCCGAGCCTTCTATTCCTCAAACTATCGAAATTTTAAAAGGTGTCGCGCCTAAATATTCTCTACATTACAGGATTGACCTAAGTGGTGAGGTTATAGAGCAGATTGTACACATGGCAGATAAATATATCCCAATGGGCGTTATGCCCGATAAAGCCTTGGATTTGCTTGATAATATTTGCAATTCTAAAGCTATTGATGGGCAGGATAACGACAGGATTTCGACTAAAATACTTAATTTGCGCACCGAAGCTGAGAATTGCATCTTAAACGGTAACTTTAGCATGGCTCGAGAGATTAGCAAAAAAATCGCTATACTCGAGATGAATTCTACTTTGCCGAAAATCCAAGCTATTACCAAGGATGATGTCATTAATTATGTCCGTCGTAAGACGAGTGTTCAAACCGATAGCATCTTAAATATAGAGTTCGAGTTGAACGATAAAGTGTTTGGTCAGCCCGAGGCTATTGCTACGATTTCTCAGACTTTACGTCGTGCGTACGCTGGGTTAAAAACGCCTAACTCTCCGCTTGCTAGTTTTATGTTCGTCGGTGAAAAAGGCAGCGGCAAGCAGCTTTTGGCGCAAAACATATCTAATATTTTGTTCCCTCACGATAGCGGGCTTGTAGTTATAAATTGCAGCGAATTTAGCGAGGAAAGCTCTGTTTCTAAGCTTATTGGCACCGCTCCCGGATATGTTGGATACAACGACAATAATAATCTGTTCGATAAAATTAAGCGTAACCCACGTTGCGTGCTATTTATACAAGATGTTGACGTGGCTTGCAAAAGTGTCCAAAATTTATTTGCGCAAATTTTAAATAATGGTGTTTTTGAGCAGCCAAATGGTATTAAAATTGATTTTAGGAAGACAATAATTATTATGACAGCTAATGTTCCAGAGCGAAACAATCTAGGCTTCGGCGGCTTTAATAGCGATAGCAATTCTTATCCTCAACCGCAAAATAACGCGCTTAAGCCTATGTTTAGCGATGAGTTTTTAGATGCGTTTGATAATATAATCAATTTTTCACCTTTGCAGGGCGATGCGCTAACGTCCATTGCGCTTGACAAACTTAATACACTTAGGAATCAACTTTTGCAGAATTCTGATATTGAGTTTAATTTTACACCAGAAGTTGCTGAGCGCGTGGCTGAAATGGCGAAAAATCCTAAGGAAATTGACAAAGTCATCTGTGACAACCTAACTAATATGTTGGCGGATAAAATTTTATCGAAGGAATATTTGCCAGGAGATTGTGTATTTATAGATAATAGTATATTTGATAATGAAATAGAGCAGGATGCGTAGACGTCTTGCGTTTGAACATTAAAAATAGGAGGATTTAAAATGATTATTGCTATAATAATTATTGCACTAATTTTACTTTTTGTTATTGGTATGTACAATGGTTTGGTTCAAACTAAAATGAGGGTAGAGAACGCTTTTGCGCAGATAGACACTCAATTGCAACGCAGGTACGATTTGATTCCTAACCTTGTTGAAACAGTTAAGGGGTATATGGAGCATGAGCGTGAGACGTTATCGGCTGTAACCGAGGCGCGCGCAAGTGCCGAAAAGGCTGGAAGTGTTGCCGAGAAAGCAGAGGCTAACGATGCTTTAAGTGGCGCGCTTACACATTTGTTTGCTGTTTCAGAGAATTATCCTAATTTAAAGGCTAACGAGAACTTTATGAGTTTGCAAACCGAGCTGACTAATACCGAGAATAAGATTTCGTTCTCTAGGCAATTTTATAACGATAGCGCAACCACTTATAACACAAAAATAATGGTATTCCCTACAAATATTATTGCTAACATGTTTAATTTTACTTCTGTTGAGTACTTTAAAATTTCGGCTCCAGAGGCTAAAGATGCGCCTAAGGTGCAATTTTAGTTGATGCTATTTTAATTGAAGTTGTTTAAGTAAAGGTGGTGTGAGAAAATGTTCGAGGCAGTTCAAAAAAACAAACGAAGAACTTACTTTATTGCTACTTTATGCTTTGTATTTTTAGGCGTTGTTGTATATTTTATTGCTGAGTTTAGTGGATTGGGTAATATTGCAATTCCTATTGCTGTTTTAGTAGCAATTTGCAGCACTTTTTTCTCATACTTCTTTAGCGATAAAATAGTTTTAGCAAGTAGCCATGCAAAGCCTGCCGATGAAGAAACCGAGAAATATCTTCATAATATAGTCGAAGGTTTGTGCGTTGCATCGGGTCTACCTAAACCTAGAATTTACGTAGTTGACGACCCTGCGCCTAACGCTTTTGCTACGGGACGGAACCCTCAAAAAGCGGTTGTATGCGTTACCACTGGCTTGCTTCAACGCTTGGATTATTACCAGTTGGAGGGTGTTTTAGCGCATGAACTAGCGCACATTAAAAATTATGATATTCTACTTTCTACCGTTGTAACTGTTATGGTGGGCATAGTCATTATTCTAAGTGATATTTTTACTAGGTTTATGTTCTTTGGCGGTGGTCGAAGCCGACGAAGCAATGACGACAACGGTGGCGGGATTCAAATTATACTTTTTATTATCGGTCTTATTTTTATAATCCTTGCACCGTTATTTGGGCAATTGTTAAAGATGGCATTAAGCAGGAATCGCGAGTATTTAGCTGATAGCACAGCGATAGAATTCACTCGTAACCCAGAAGGTTTGGCAACCGCTTTAGAGAAAATCTCACAAGACCCGATGCCTGTGGAGCATGCTAATAAAGCCACAGCTAACATGTATATTTGTAATCCGCTTAGAAACAAAAAGGGCGAGTCGGTTGATTTATTTTCTACGCATCCGCCTATAGATAAACGCATTGAAGCTATACGCAACATCAGATAGATTTTTATGTAACTTATATTACGAAAAACTTAGGGGAATAAACCAATGAACATATTAATGACTCTTCAGAGCTTGGATATTGGCGGTGCAGAGACACATGTTGTCGAGCTTTGCATAGAGCTGAAAAAGCGCGGGCATAACGTTGCGATTGCCTCGAATGGTGGGACGTATATCCAAACGCTTATGGCGCATAATATTCCGCATTTTCAAGTGCCGCTACATAATAAAAACCCGCTTAATGTAATTAAATCTTACCGAATGATTAAAGATTTAATTCTACAAAACAACTACGATATTGTTCATGCACATGCGCGAATTCCTGCGTTTATTTGCGGTCTGCTTGCGCGCAAAAAAAAGTTTAACTTTAAGTTTATTACTTCTGCTCATTGGGTATTTAAGGTTACTCCGCTTTGGCGGCTGATAAGCAATTGGGGCGATAGAACAGTTGCAGTTTCTAATGATATTAAAAATTATTTGATGGATAATTATAATACTCCCGCGCGGCAAATTGATGTAACGATAAATGGAATAGACACGGTGCGTTTTAACCCAAAGACCGATTACGAGATGACGGCGCGGCAATTTGCCCTTAAACCCAAAAATATTAAGATTGTTTATGTTAGCCGAATGGATAGCGACCGAAGCATGGTTGCCTTCCAACTTATCGATGCGGTTAGTAGTTTAAAAAAACCGAATATTCAATTGTTGATTGTAGGTGGCGGCGATGATTTATTAAAGCTTCAGGCGTATGCGCATAAAGCCAATTTACAATCGGGGCGCGATGATTTTATTGTAGTGGCAGGTGCGAGGACGGATATTGATAAATGTGTATCGTGTGGTGATATTTTTGTTGGCGTAAGCAGGGCTGCGTTAGAGGCGATGTCTGCTGGCAAACCGACAATTGTTGCAGGAAACGAAGGTTACATCGGGATTATCAGCGATGAAACTTTGCCAATTTCTATCCAAACTAATTTTTGTTGCCGCGGGTGTGCGGCTTCAACCGTTGAGAAATTGACGGAAGATTTGCAAAAACTAATTGCACTATCACCTGAAGAACGCAAAAAAATGGGGGAATTAAATAGGAAAATAATTTTAGATAAATATTCAGCAAAAGCAATGACAGACGATTACGAGCGTGCATATGCCAAGCTTTATCAACCTAAAATGTTAATTTCTGGCTATTATGGGCATAAAAACGCTGGCGATGATTCTATTCTTAATGCCATGCTTAAAACTTTAGACGATAATGGTTTAGGCGGCAACTTATGCGTGCTTTCGCATACTCCTTACGACACTCAAAAAGCCTATGGAGTTATGGCGATAAATAGGTTTAACCCGTGCAAAATTATCGCTAAGATGAAGAGTTACAACGGGCTTATAAGTGGTGGTGGAAGTATTTTGCAAGATGTGACCAGCACAAAATCGTTACTTTACTACCTTAAAATTATACAAATGGCAAAGCACTATGGCATGAAGGTTTTTGTGTATGCAAACGGGATAGGTCCTATCTATAATCCTAAAAATATCAAGAAAACGCTGCAAACTTTAGAGCATGTCGACAAGATTACTTTGCGTGAAGAGAACTCGCTTAACGAGTTAAGAGTAATGGGCATGGACACTAAAAATGTTGTAGTGACTGCCGACCCTGTTTTTGTAACCGATATGCCAACGGATGATGAGATTGCTGAAATTATCAAGGATTGTGGTATGAAATACGCTTCGTTACCAGATAAAAAGTTGCCCTCTAAAGGGGCATCTGATGAGAGGCAGGCTGCTGAGGGGCTGGCTGATAAATCTTTGACTGATAAATCTAAAAACAACTTGAACAAAAATGTTAAAACTATTGCGAAAAATGATGATAATGACAAAAATTTCTTCTTAATTAGCGTTAGGGATTGGAAGGACAATTGCCCACATTTTGAGACGGTGTTGGCAGATGTTATCGACCATATTGCTAATAAAAATAATTTAGTGCCTGTTTTTGCCACGATGCAGCCGCAAAAAGATAGGATTATAACTAAAAAAATCATGTCGCGGTTAGCATGTAAATCTATTTTGCTTCCACCAGAATATTCGGTTAAAGAAATCTTGGCGGTTATGTCTAAATGTCGATTAGTTA
>JAISIR010000019.1 GCA_031261985.1 Clostridiales bacterium
ACTAATTATTTAAATAGTGTTGTCGAGGGGATTGCTCATCAAATTATAACCGATGAGAGGTTCTCGGAAGATTGGAAATGGGAACTATTAAACGAACTTAGTGAATATATGTTGGCAACTAGGTTTGAAATTAGTGAGGAAATGCGTAAGAATATGGGCGCAGATGGTTTGATTGAAGTTTTGCGCGACGGTGCTAATAAGGTTTACAATATCAAGCGTGAGGCGTTAGGCGATGAGAAGTGGGCGGAGCTTCAACGAGTGGTTTTTCTGCAAGTTGTTGACCAAAAATGGATGGACCACTTAGATGACATGGAACAGCTTAAACAAGGCATTCACTTGCGTGCCTACGCTCAGCGCGACCCTGTTGTGGAGTATCGTTTTGAGGGCATGCGCATGTTTGAGGACATGATTGATGCAATTAAAGAAGACACAATTCGCTACCTATTACACGCTAATATCACTCAGGAACATGAGCGTAAAAATTTGGCGGTTGGTACAAAAGAAACGTTCGGCGACGAGGTAAATACTACAAAATCCGTCCCGATTGCTAACGATAATCACCCTCAACAACCTAAAGTTAGAAACACTCCAAAAGTAGGGCGCAACGACATGTGCCCATGCGGGAGCGGGAAGAAGTATAAAAAATGTTGCGGAGCTTAAGGCAATCTGTGGATTGATTGATTAAATTTTAACATTGAACGGAGCTGAAGTAATGCTATTAGAAGAGAAAAAAACCTTGGTTGCAGCATTAAAAAAGGATATAAATGAATTAAGGGATTCACTTTAACTTAAAAATTTTACAGCAAAAATTAAATTCATTACAAGAATTAACTGTTGAAGATGACTTTTATAACGACATGGATTCGGCGCAAGGCATTTTGAAGCAAGTAAAGCAATTAAGCTTTACAATCAATAAGTTTAACGATTTATACACAAATTGGGAAGATTGTTTAACTTTGTTGGAAATTGCTATCGAAAATAACGACGAAAGTTTTACAAACGAAATTGACGAAAGTTATAATACTTTACTTGATAATATCGAAAATATGCGCCTAGAAACTCTTTTATCGGGTAAATATGACAAGAACGATTGCATAATAAGCATTCACCCAGGCGCAGGTGGAACTGAGGCTCAAGATTGGGTCGAAATGTTGTTACGTATGTATTCCCATTGGGGCGAGAACCATGGTTTCGACCGTTCTATACTCGACTATTTAGCAGGCGATGAGGCTGGTATTAAAAGCGTAACCATCGAGTTAAAAGGTGTAAATGCCTATGGTTATGCCAAGGCAGAAAAAGGCGTTCATCGGTTGGTGCGAATTTCTCCTTTCGATAGCTCTGGGCGCCGCCACACTTCATTTGCCGCCGTCGAGGTGATGCCTGTTATAGATGAAGCTATCGAAGTTGACATAAACCCCGAAGATTTGCGTGTAGATACCTATAGAGCTAGTGGAGCTGGCGGTCAACACATTAATAAAACAGATTCTGCTATTCGCATCACTCATATTCCAACTGGCGTTGTTGTTAGCTGCCAAACCGAGCGTTCTCAAAGGCAGAATAAAGAAACAGCCATGAAAATGCTAAAAGCACGTCTTTTTGAAATCGCCGAAGCTCAACACGCCGAAACACTTAAAGATATTCAAGGCGTACAAAAGGAAATCGCGTGGGGCAACCAAATTCGCTCTTACGTTTTTCACCCATATAATATGGTGAAAGACCATCGAACTAACCACGAAGTCGGTAATATCGGCGCAGTTATGGACGGTGATTTAGACGGATTTATCAACGCATATTTAAAAAAAGAGGCTAAGGATAAATCTAGCTAAACGCTTTTTGAAACGGATTATAATTTTAACAGAAGAATTAAAATTTAGTAGGAGTTTTTTAAATGAAAGATAAATTAGACGAGTTATGTGTAAAGTTCAAGGACTTGACAGAAAAAATCAGCGACCCAGAAGTGATTGCCGATAACCAAACATGGCAAAAATATTGCAAAGAGCATAAATATTTAGAGCCAATTATAACTAAGTATAACGAGTATACGAAGGCTGTTGAACTTTACAACGAAAGTGCGGAATTATTAGATGACAAAGACTTAAAGGAGCTTGCACAAGCTGATTATGACCGTGCAAAAGACGATATCGCTCGTCTGCAAGACGAAATTAAAATTTTGTTGCTGCCTAAAGACCCAAACGATGACAAAGATGTAATTTTAGAGATTCGCGGTGGCGCAGGAGGCGACGAAGCCGCGCTATTTGCAGGTGATTTATTACGCATGTATCAAATGTATGGTGAACGTCAAGGCTGGAAGTTCGAGGCACTTTCACTAAATTCTACCGAATTAGGCGGAATCAAAGAGGTTTCTATCGAAATTAAAGGTCAAGATGCTTATAGCAAGCTTAAATACGAAAGCGGTGTGCATCGAGTTCAGCGCGTTCCTACAACCGAGAGTAGCGGAAGAATCCACACTTCGACCGTTACCGTGGCTGTTTTGCCTGTTGTGGAGGATGTCGAGGTAGATATTAACCCCAACGATTTACGCATCGATGTTTTTCGCGCCGGCGGTCCTGGCGGACAGTGCGTTAACACGACCGATTCGGCGGTCCGCATTACTCACATTCCAACTGGTTTAGTCGTTAGCTGCCAAGATGAAAAATCTCAGCTTAAAAATAAGGATAAAGGCATGAAAATTTTACGTTCACGTCTGTATGATTTATATCAAAGCCAACAGCACGAAGAGATAGCAAACGAGCGTAAAAGCCAGGTGGGTACAGGGGATAGAAGCGAACGAATCCGTACGTATAATTATCCACAAGGTCGAGTTAGCGACCACCGAATCGGTTTAACTTTGCACAAATTAGAACAAATAATGAATGGCGATTTAGACGAAATAATAACCGCATTAGCGACCCATTATCAAGCAGAAAAATTAAAAGCTACAACGGAATAATTCTTGCTTACTTACTTGCAACGTGTTAACATAAATTATTTCAATATAACGAAAGAGTTTTTATAATGAAAACAAAAGTCTTTAAAAACAGCGATAAATTCGACCAAATGGTTGACATAATTTTATCCGACGGTCTAGTTGCATTTCCCACCGAAACGGTATATGGTTTAGGTGCAAATGGATTAAACCCTAAAGCGGTCAATAAGATTTTTGCGGCAAAAGGTCGCCCTAACGACAACCCGTTAATCCTTCACGTGCATGATAAAGCAAGCTTTTTAAAATTAACACCTACCAGAACATCTTTATTGCATAAAATTTTAGATGAAATTTTGCCTGCACCCTTAACATTAATTGTGCAAAAATCAGAGGAAGTTCCTAACGAAGTTACCGCGGGACTAAAAACTGTTGCCATTAGAATTCCCCAAAACAAAACTGCATTAAATTTCCTTAAAGCATGCGGAGTTCCAATTGCTGCGCCAAGCGCAAACACAAGCGGCAAGCCGAGCCCAACCAAGGCTGAACACGTGCTTAACGACCTTGATGGAAAAATTGATGCGATTATCGATGGTGGCGATTGTAATGTAGGAGTCGAAAGCACTATACTTGATATTTCCTCGGATATTCCTACAATTTTACGTCTAGGCGGCATGCCTTTGGAAAGCATTAAAGAGTTCTGTCCAAACGTCATTGTAGCGAATAGTGCAATTAAAGGCGATGTTAACGATGATACATCTAAAACACCAAAGGCGCCAGGAATGAAATATAGGCACTACGCTCCCCAAGCTCCACTTTACATAATTAATCGCAATTTTGAAAATATCGTAATTGAAAATATAGGGAAATATAGTAAAATAGGCGTTTTATACGACAATAGTGTAAACATAAATTTTCTCGAAAATCATTTTAACAACCATAATAACGATGTTTTTCTTTATAATTTAGGCATAACTCCTGAAGAAATATCGCACAACTTGTTCAATGCACTTCGAGAAATGGATAAACAAAATGTAGACGTAATATTTGTTCCTTATATAAATGGCGAAGGCATTTTGAGTACGATTTATAACAGATTATACAAAGCCTCTAACAAACCTAAAATAGTCAAAGATGCTACTGAATACAATCTAGAATTATCTGGTGAAATTATCGGTAATTTAGAGTATCGTGCCGTCGAAGATTCAATTGATATAATTGACATAAATATTTTTAAAAATTATCGAGGTATGGGTTTTGGGAAGCTCTTACTAAACGATTTTTTGAGCGATTTTCAAGCATATAAAGTGTTTTTAGAAGTTCGAGAGAGTAACATAATTGCAATTAATTTATACAAAAAATTTGATTTCAAGCAAATTTCAACACGCAAAAATTACTACTCAAACCCAACAGAAGATGCCATAATAATGAAGCGAAGTGAAAAATTATGATGATATTAGGAATCGAAACTTCATGCGATGAGACAGCTGCAAGTGTAATTGAAATCGACGACAATCAAGTAGACATAAATAATTTCAAAAATGTTCCAAAACTAAAAATTATTTCTAATTTAATTTCTACACAAATTCAAACTCATCAAAATTTTGGTGGCGTTATCCCTGAAGTTGCCTCAAGATTACACATTGAGAATATAGACAATGTAATTCAAATTGCTACAGAAAAAGTTGACATAAATAATATTGATTGTGTTGCAGTGTCATCTAATCCTGGTCTAATAGGTGCACTTTTAGTCGGTGTTAATTATGCAAAATCTCTTGCCTATGCGCTTAACAAACCGCTTATTTCTGTAAATCACATCGAAGCTCACATTTGTGCAAATTTTATTGAACATTCTAATATCCAATTTCCATTCATTTGCTTGGTGGTTTCTGGCGGGCACACTAACCTTATAAAGGTGGATTCACCTAGGGATTACACTGTTTTAGCCACTACGCGCGACGATGCAGCTGGCGAAGCTTTTGATAAGATTTCCAGGCTATTAGGGTTAGGGTATCCTGGTGGCCCTAAAATTCAGGAGCATGCAAAACAAGGGAATCCCTATGCTTACGAATTTCCCAAGGTAAGCATCCCCAATTCGTACGATTTCTCATTTAGCGGCGTTAAAACAAATATCATTAATGCTTTACATAAAAATCCCGATATGAACAAGGCTGATATCGCTGCCAGCTTTCAAAAGGCAGTTGTCGACGTACTCGCCGAACGAACTTTTAATGTCGCAAATGAGCTTAATATCAAGGAAATCGCCATCGCAGGAGGCGTTTCAGCCAATCAACTGTTGCGCAAAACCTTCACTGAAGCGGCTAAAATCAACGAATGCAACCTGTATGTTCCGTCATTAAACTTCTGTACCGATAACGCTGCAATGGTAGCAGCTCGCGGCTATTTTGAGTATATCAAAGGCAATTTCGCCGACCTATCTTTAAACGCAAGCTCAGTAAAAATGCGTTAATAAATCACTCAACATTGCATATTTTTCACAAATATATTAAATTAGGAGCACTCCCATGAAAAACTTAAAAATCATCGGCAAAATAATTTTGGCACTTTTAGCAACCTTCATTTTTTCACTCCCAAGTTATATTTTGATTGGATTTTCCTTCAAAATTTTCACATTATACCCAATTGCAGATGTGTTTTTAGCAGTGATGTTACTAACTTTAATAGTTTTTGTTTGGCTAATTCTGTTTAACAAACGCCACGCCAAACGCATAATTCAGTGGTTCTTAATCGTCGAGATTATCTTGGCGATTCCAATATCAATCATTGCAATAAAGTGGAATTACGACGCAAATGTAATACCTCAAATAAGCGAAAACACTTCGCGGGCTTTTTTAACCGAATACGCGCCCAATTCTACATCTAAAATTGTTAAGCAGCAGCAAAATCCGCTTTGGAACCCCGATGATTTGCCAAAATTAGATGGTTCCACCGCGCTTTACCCGCTATATTCGGCGTTTGCTTATAATTTAATTGGCGATGCAGATGTAAATGAGCCGCCAGCTGACATGGGTGAAAATATAAAGGCGGTCCCGATTTTCGATGAAAAAGTAGCCTGCACGCAAACAGATGGAGCCTATCAAAACCTAGTGGCTGGCAGCGCTGAGGTAATCTTCGTACCAGAGCCATCGGATAATCAAAAAGAATACGCTGCCAAAAATAATTTGACTTATGAATTCACTCCAGTAGGTAAGGATGCCTTTGTTTTCCTTGCAAATTCCAAAAATAAAGTGGATAACCTAAGCACCGAGCAAATTAAGCAAATCTATTCTGGTGAAATTACAAATTGGAAGGAATTAGGCGGGAAAAACAAAGAGATTAAAGCTTATCAACGCGAGGAAGATAGCGGAAGTCAAACAATTTTCAATAAAATAATGAGCGGAACTAACGTTATGGAAGCTCCGACTGAAGACTATGTTGGCGGCATGTGGGAGCTGATGAACCGAGTATCTAGTTACAAAAACTACGATGGTGCTATTGGATATTCATTCCGATTCTTCACTACCGAGATGGTGCGCGACAACCAAATTAAGTTGCTATCAATAGACGGTGTCGAACCGACCGAGGTTAACATAATTAATGACAGCTATCCTTTTTCGGATAATTTCTATGCGGTTACTATAAAAGAGCGGAACAATGAAAAAACTAGAAAGTTCATAGAATTTGTAACATCTGAAGCCGGACAAGATATAGTTACAAAAACAGGTTACGTCGCCGTTGATTAATTGTAGTTGTAGATTAATTGCAAAAGAATAAATGATATTCATTCAATATATATCATTAAAAATTTAGAGAACAATACTCCGAGATTAGTAGGAACAAGCAAGAAGAATGTAAAAACAGGAACACGCAACTTCGTGAAATATAAATTTCACGAAGTTGAGAGGAAGCAAAATAGTGGAATTACTTAGTTTATTGATATTTAACCGCACAATAGCACATTTTGAACTGAGATTATTACCGCAGCAAGACGATTTAATAACAAACGCATAAATTAGAGCAACATCAAAATCACGAAAACGCTACATGTCGAAACTAATACTTGCAATACTTTAATTAATTTGGTGTATTGCAATTTTAAAACAAACGTTAATAACTTACAATTTCAAATAATTACATAATAGTCATACACTTAATTAATCTGAATCATTTACATTGGACTATTAACTAACTGAATCACAATTCAACAAATCAGTGAAATAATTATGTAAACGCAATTGCGCACAATTTAATACTAATCAATAAATTATAAATATCAAAACATCTATAATTACAAGCATTTTTAGGCAATCACTTTTTATATACAAAGATTTAATACCATTTTTGAAAAACAAGGAATTATAAAATGAAAAAAAATTATGTTAACAATAAATCTGAATATCCCGAAATTCTAAATAAGTTCATTACTTATATCGATACAATTAAAGGCAAGTCACCTGCGACTGCTGCGGCCTATTGTGCCGATATTGTAACCTTTTTTAGATACCTTATTTTTACTGAAACAAACAATGCTTATGACGAAAAAACTTGGCGCGACATATCCGTCAAAAATATCACCTTAAAACATATTCGCGCCGTTAAAATTGATGATTTATATGAATATTTAGCATTTTTAAGCCGAGTTCGTCATAATTCTGCCTATAGTCGCGCACGAAAAATCTCTAGTTTGCGTACTTTTTATAAATATCTATACAATAATTTACGTGTTCTAGACGATAACCCTACCGAGCTTTTAGAGCATCCTAAAATTGGCAAGCATCAGCCTAAATTTTTAGATTTAAATCAGAGTATTGAACTTTTGAAAGCTGCGGACACATATAACAACCCTAGGGATTACCTAATGTTAACCCTGTTTTTAAATTGCGGGCTCCGTGTTTCAGAATTAGTTAGCATTGATTTTAACGACATCCACTCGAACACAATCGTCGTTACCGGGAAGGGCGATAAACAGCGTACTATCTACCTAAATGAAGCGTGCTTAAGAGCTTTCGATAATTATGTTAACCACTTAAAGAGCAAAAAAGTAAATATTAAGGATAAAAAAGCTTTGTTTTTGAACAAAAACGGAACGAGAATTAGCGTCAGAGGTGTCGAACTTATAGTAAAAAAGTACCTGAAGCTTGCAGGAATTAGCAGCAAGGATTACTCGGTTCATAAGCTGCGTCACACCGCGGCAACTCTTATGTATCAGCATGGTGGGGTTGATGTCCGCGCACTTCAAGAAATCTTAGGTCATGAGCAGCTTTCTACTACTCAAATTTACACTCATATCGACCAAAAACATCTGCACGAGGCTGTAGAAAGCAACCCTTTAGCGAGTATTAAAGCCGAAAACAAGCCAACAAATAATCCTAAAAATAACAATGATTCTGGCGATGAAGATAATTAAACGATACACCAAACGCGTTTGAAAATATTTTATATCCCCAAAGCCAGGATAAACCTATAAACTATAAATGCGAAAATGTAGGCGAAACCCGTTTGATACGCAACGCCAAATAATGTCCATTTAAAGCTTCCAAGTTCGCGACGCATAGCCGCAACCGCTGCAAAACAAGGCATGCACAGGCTATTGAACACTATAAACGCATACGCACTCGCGTGGGTAAAAAAGGTCGACGAGTCAACGCCTAAAGTTTCCAACGTGCCAACCAAGTTTTCCTTAGCAATTAAGCCAGTTAAAGTCGCCATCGCAGCGTGCCAATCGCCAAACCCAAGCGGCTTAAAAATAGGAGCGATAAAATTACCGATTCCGTACAAAATGCTATCTGTTTCGCTGGCTGGTGCAAGGTTCCAGGTGCAATTACTTAGGAACCAAATCGCAATACACGCAACAAAAATAATCGTCCCCGCACGAAGGATAAAGTCTTTTGTTTTCATCCACGCGTGCTTAAACAGGTTGCGAATCCTGGGCATTCTATATTGCGGAAGCTCCATCAAAAATGGCGCATTCTCGCTTTTGAATCTATTAGTAGATTTTAAAATTAATGCAGAAATTAAAATCGCAATAACACTAATTAAGTAAACAGACGGTGCAACCAGCGGATTCCCACCAAAAACCGAGCTAACAAGTAGCACAATTATAGGCAATTTCGCGCTGCAAGGAATAAACGTAGCCGTCATAATCGTTATTCGTCTATCGCTTAAATTTTCAATCGCGCGCGAAGACATAATGCCAGGCACGCCACAGCCAGAGCTGATAATCATTGGGATAAACGATTTACCCGACAGCCCGAATTTCCTAAATACTTTATCTAAAACAAAAGCAATCCTCGCCATGTACCCGCTATCTTCTAAAAACGATAGTATTAAAAATAGTAGAAATAATTGCGGAGTAAACCCGATAACCGCTCCTACGCCACCAATTAATCCGTTTTGAATTAAATCACCCATCCACGCGCCTGCACCAACGCTGTCCAACAGCCAGCTCGCCCACGAAGCAATCCACTCGCCAAATAAAACGTCGCCCACCCACTCGGTCATAATCGAGCCAACAGTAGTGACAGAAATATAGTAGATTAAAAAGATTATAACGATAAATATAGGAAAAGCCAACCATTTATTAAGCATAACACTATCTATTTTTTTAGTAATATCATTAAAATTGGTGTTTTTTATGTAAACCTCACTTAGGATTTTATCAATCATCGCATACCTAAACTCTGGCTCAAGCTCTTTATCGTCGATGTTTAAAACCGCATTAGGGCTGAATTTCTTCGATTTTTTAGCACTCTTAAATGTAGTTTCTAAAAGTTTCTCAATTCCATTACCTTTTAAAGCCGAAAGCGACACAACCTTGCAGCCAAGTGCAGATTGAAGCTTAGAAATATCGATTTTATCGCCCCTATGCTCCACAACGTCGGACATGTTTAAGGCAACTATAACGGGAACGCCAAACTCGAACAATTGCGTTGTAAGATACAAATTACGCTCGAGGTTTGAAGCATCTACCACATTAATTATCGCATCTGGCTTTGTATTCTCAATATAATCGCGCGTTATAATCTCTTCGGGAGAATATGGAGAAAGCGAGTAAATTCCAGGCAAATCAACAACCTTAACGTCCTTGCGCCCTTTAAGCGAACCAACCTTCTTCTCGATAGTAACGCCTGGCCAATTGCCAACATAAGCATCTCCACCAGTTATTGAATTAAATAAAGTAGATTTACCAGAGTTCGGATTTCCTGCAAGTGCAATGTTTAAACTCATTTATATACCTTTCTAATTTTAGTGACAAAAAGCGGATTCCGCTGAAAACCACCACTAAAAAGCTCTATTGCACTTCGACAATAGACGCATCGGTTTTTCTAAGTGAAAGCACAAACCCCTTAACATTAAAAGCAATAGGGTCGCCAAGAGGCGCCACCTTGGTTATAGTAATTTTCGAGCCATTTACTAATCCTAAATCCATCAGCCGACGCCTAAGCGCGCCGTCGCCATTTAAACTGCAAATAGTGTAGGTTTCTCCTACGTTAGCTTTATCTAAGGTAAGCATATGCAACCTCTTTCTAATTAAGCTAATGATACCATAAAGCTGAATAGTTGTCAAGTATTATTACGATAATTTTTTAATCTCTTGCTTTAATTTTTGCATAATCTTCTTCTCTAATCGCGATATATAGCTCTGCGAAATACCTAGCATATCAGCAACTTCTTTCTGTGTTAATTCACCATCTTCATCAGGTTTATCCAAGCCAAAACGCAACTTCATTATAACCTGCTCACGCTCTGGAAGAGTACGCAACGCTTCGTTTAAAAGCTGACATTCCACCTCATCATCTAAATTATGACTAACAATATCCTTCTCGGTCCCTAATATATCAGAAAGTAATAACTCGCTGCCATCGCTATCAGTTTTAAGCGGCTCATCAAACGAAACCTCTTGCCTTATATTGTTGTTTTTACGCAGAAACATAAGGATTTCGTTCTCTATACACCTAGAAGCATACGTCGCAAGTTTAATGTTTTTTTCACTATCAAAAGTTTTGACTGCCTTAATAAGCCCTATAGTTCCAATCGAAATTAAGTCTTCAAGATTAATTCCTGTGTTCTCAAATTTCCTAGCAATATACACAACTAAACGCAAATTATGTTCAATTAGAACATGCCTTCCTTCTTCAGGGTTAGTTTTAAGCATAGCGATATATTTAGCTTCATCATCTTTGTTTAAAGGAGCAGGCAGAATGTCACTACCGCCTATGTAATATATACTTTCTCCCCAAATTTTTGATAATATATCGAGTATCCACTTTTTTATTTTTTTCAAAAAATTATGTATACTAAATTTCAAATCGATAATCCAAATTTTCATGGCTATTCCTCCGTTTTTAGTGTTATGATATAATTGCAACATTATGAATTTCAATTATATACAAAATAATTATGTTATCATATCGCTTTTTCAAAATCATCAATATATGGACACAAACCTTTATATAATCCATCGTTAGATAACTTCTGATTTACAATCGCAATATTATTTATGTTAACTCTACAATCGTTAATTAATACCTCGTCAACTCTATAAGCATTTAAAAATCCGCTAGTGTTTCCTAACACTTTATAAGGTATTATTTTCTTTGCAATACCCGAGATAAAATCGGGATTGACAACACAGTTTTCTACTACTAATACTAACTCACCTGTAAAAGGGTCTTTTAGGTTGCAACCCGTGTCGATTAAGCAATCCGTCTCTATTACTTTTTCATTTTTAAAAATTTTTATGTTAACAATTTTAGCAATTATATCCTCCTTCTTTTGTTTGCATCTATTAACAATAAATATAATTCCATAAGATACTAAAAAACTAATTAATAAAAACCATATCGAATATCTCGAATTTTTCGTAAACCCTATAACAGCATACACAACTCCCGATATTGCAAAGGATGATAGTAAGAAAGCTAGATATTCCTTAAACATTTCTTTTACACTAATAAATCCAAAAACTATATATAAAAGTATAAACGGTAAAAATAATTTAAAAACAATTGCATTCAAAAAGGTTAAATTAGGCAGATATATTAGCACAGAATACACGCCTGAGAACACGGAAGAAAGCACAACCCTCCACGTTTTCGGGCTTTGTTTAACCAAAAATTTCGTTATCATAATTATGCCATACGTCATGAGCATATTAACCAAAAAAATATCTTCTATGTACATATTCTCATTTCCTTTTTATAAATTATAGCACATAATGTTTAAAAAATTTGTCAAAACAGGGCAACAAAATCAAAAAAATTTAAATTTTTTTAAAATTTCAATAATTTACTATAGACAAATCAAATTAAATGTAGTATAATATGTTGTTAGAGGTGTAGTTTTATGGATAACAATATTCTAATTTCTATCAAAAGCTCTCAGAATAACTTTGATGATATATCCGAAGTAATTATGCCAGCAACCTATAAAAACCTAGGCGATAAGCATATAATTACATATCAAGAGGACGATTTATTTGGCGAAAAAGATACCTTTACCACCCTCACCGCCGAGCCATCTAAGGTTACTTTAACGCGAAACGGAGCTAATAATTCTACCATGATTTTTAAACCTGGCGAGCGGCACATGTGCATTTACGATACCCCGCATGGCGCGTTTACCTTGGGGATTACAAGTAAATCCGTCGAAGTTGACATGGACGATTTTGTTAACGGGCGAATCCAAGCCGATTATTCCATCGATATAAATAATCAGTTAGAAAGCGTCAATAGATTTTGCCTGACTATTAAAGAAAATACAAATAATTACTAAAGAGTTTGGAGTTTGAATACGAAAATGACTTACACAGTTGATAAAATTAAGCAACAGATACTAAATTTAATAGGTGATAACGTCGAGCTAGACGTGCCTAAGAACCCCGAATTTGGCGATTTCACAACTAATATTGCCATGATAAAAGCTAAGGAACTCAAAAAGAATCCGCGCGAGATTGCTCAAAACATTATATCTTCGATGAATTTTGACAATACTTTAATTGAACGTGCAGAGATTGCAGGAGCAGGCTTCATCAATTTTTACCTAAAACCCAATTGGTTGGCTAATGTTTTGCAAGATATTTTTGAAGCAGGCGATGATTATGGGCGCGTAAACGTAGGTGCTGGCTCAAAAATTAACTTGGAATACGTATCTGCAAACCCAACTGGACCTATGCACATGGGCAACGCACGTGGCGGGGCTTTAGGCGATACATTGGCAAAATCCTTGTCATTTGCAGGCTTCGATGTTACTCGCGAGTTTTATCTAAACGATGCAGGTAATCAAATCGAGAAATTCGCGAACTCACTTTTAGCTAGGTATTTCCAGCTTTCTGATGAATCATATCCCTTCCCTGAAGATGGGTATCAAGGCGATGACATTAAAATTTTAGCTAAGGAATTTGCTGATTCTAACCCACAATTGATGACTTCGATTAATAATAAAGACGAAAACTCTATCAACGACCTAAAGCTTCAGCTTATAAACTTTGGTCTAGCCAAGAATATAGCAAAAATCCACGAAGTTTTAGGCAATTATGGTGTCGAATATGATGTTTGGTTTAAAGAGAGTCAATTGCACGAAAGCAACGCTGTTACTGAATGTATCGATAAGCTGAAATCCTTAGACGCTACCTACGAAAAAGAAGGCGCGTTATGGATAAAAGGCGATGAAAAAGACGAAGTTTTGGTA
>JAISIR010000002.1 GCA_031261985.1 Clostridiales bacterium
CGTTTTACTTCCATCCTGTTTTTACTAATATCTCCGCCAGCGGCATCTAGCATTGCGAGCAAACTGTTTAAATCTTTACTTTCCATAAATACCAACTCCTTTTTTGTTATAAAATAACACAACAAAAAGGTAGGAGTCAAGCATATTTTCAGTATTTTTAACAAGTATAAAACAATTGGCAAACAACTTTAGATTAATGCAAAATTATATATCATATTTGTAAAAATTGTATCAAGATTATTAGACAAGCCGTGGTAAATCTAAATTCGCTTTAAATTTTATAATGTGAATTCTTCCATCTAATGGTTTTATATTATTTATAAATTCGAGCGCCTTGCTCGAATTTATTACCTCAAGTGTTCATTGTTCATCGCATTTCCTTTACTCCACCAACGTCGGCGCAAAATCCTCCACCCATGGCAGTCCCCATTCGTTAAGCGCATCCATAAATGGGTCGGGATCAAACTCTTCTACATTAAACACGCCCTCGCCCTTCCACTTACCTGTTAGTACCATCATAGCCCCTATCATGGCCGGCACTCCCGTTGTGTACGAAATCGCCTGCGACCCTAACTCTTTATAACATTCCTGATGGTCACATACATTATACACATAGTAATTACGCGGCTCACCATTTTTATACCCGCTAAAGATACACCCAATATTAGTCTTGCCGACGGTTCTCGCGCCTAAAGTTGCAGGGTCGGGCAATAACGCCTTTAAAAACTCAAGCGGAATAATCTCCATTCCGTTATAGTTAATCGGTGTAATAGATGTCATTCCCACATTCTCTAAACACTTTAAATGCGTCAAATAGCTTTGCCCAAAAGTCATAAAAAATCTAATCCGCTTAATACCGTTTAAGTTCTCGCCTAAGCTCTCTAGCTCTTCATGATGCAACAGATACATATCCTTTTTACCTACTTGCGCAAAATCATACTCGCGCTTAATCTCCATTGGCTTTGTATGCACCCATTTGCCATCTTGCCAATAACTACCCGGCGCAGTTACTTCACGGATATTAATCTCTGGGTTAAAATTAGTAGCAAAAGGGTACCCATGGTCGCCACCATTGCAATCTAAAATATCTAAATATTCTATAGTATCAAAGTAATGCTTTTGCGCATAAGCGGCGAACACACCCGTCACGCCAGGGTCAAACCCGCAACCCAACACCGCCATTATCCCCGCCTCGCGGAACTTATCGCGATACGCCCATTGCCAGCTATACTCAAACTTGGCAACATCCCTAGGCTCATAATTGGCTGTGTCTAGGTAATGAGTCTTAGTAGCTAAACACGCATCCATTATAGTTAAATCTTGATATGGCAACGCAAGATTAATCACAATATCTGGCTTAAAACTATTAATCAGTTCTATTAATTGCTCGGTATCATCGGCATCCACCTGCGCTGTGTGGATAATAGTCTTAGCACCCTTTAGCTTATCCTTTAGCGCATCACATTTCGATTTTGTTCGGCTTGCAATCATAATCTCACCAAACACATCACTATTTTGGCAACATTTTTGAATGGCAACACTTGCCACGCCACCACAACCTATTATTAAAGCTTTATTCATTATTAAAATCTCCTCCTGGTAAAACAGTTAGTATACTCTCTCGTAACACTTTACATGCCACCGCGGTCGATGCCCCACTTTGATCATAATTAGGTGCTAACTCGGTAATATCAACACCTACTATGTTAAGCCCCCTTAAAGCGTGTATGGCATTTAATAACTGATTAAACAAAATGCCTCCCGGCTCCTGCGTCCCCGTCCCACAAAATACACTTGGGTCTAAAATATCTAAGTCTATCGAAACATATACCGGCTCGCCTTTTATTATGCCTTTTAAACTCTTTATAGGTGTAATGTCAAAACTATCATCTAGCTTAGGATAAAAATTAGTATGTAAGGCAGCAAATTCAAACTCGTCCTTCTCGCCACTTCGTATGCCAAACTGATGCAATTTATTATCACCAATAATCTCCCATACACGTCGCATAACCGTCGCGTGCGATAGCCTCTCGCCTAAATATTCATCACGTAAATCGGTATGCGCATCAAAATGGATAACATTCAATCCACTATGCTTCTTAGCAATAGCACGAATCGCACCTAACGTAATTAAATGCTCACCGCCTAGCATAATAGGAAGTTTATTGTCATCTAATATCTCAGTTGTCGCTTTCTCAATAATGTTTAAAACTTCTCGCGCATTCCCAAAAGGAAACTCTAAATCCCCTTTATCAAACACATTAACGCGCGATAAATCTGCATTTAAATAAGGCGAATATGTCTCTAGCCCATCAAAATCAGCACGAATCGCACCTGGCGCAAACCTAGCCCCTGGCTTAAACGAAGTCGTCCCGTCAAACGGCGCACCAAACACAATCGCCTCTGCCATTGTGTAATCGCAGGTAGAAATTTTATCACTTTTGTTCCACATTTTTTAATAACTCCTCTACATAGTTAGGCAAGCAAAAAGCACCACGGTGTAGGTTAGTGTTGTAATATTTAGTGGTAATCCCTAAACTATTCCACTCGTCCGCACGCAAATCATTAACTGGGTGATACTTTTTAGACGCAAACCCAAACAACCAATGCCCCGAAGGATACGAAGGTATATGAGCCTGATACACTCTTGCCGTTTCAAACGACGACACAATCCGCTGATGCGCACGCTGCATGGCAATAGCATCATCAGGGTAAAATGGACTTTCGTGCTGATTAACCATAATCCCATCATCGGCTAACGCCTTATAACAATTACCATAAAACTCCTTAGTAAATAACCCCTCACTAGGCCCAAACGGGTCGGTAGAATCGACTATAATAATATCATACTCTGCCTCTAGCTTGCGTATATATTTCATCCCGTCCTGATAGTAAACTTTAACACGCGGGTCATTAAATCCACAAGCCGTTTGCGGCAGATGCTCCTTGCATAAATCTACCACCGCCTTGTCAATCTCAATCACATCTATCTGCTCAAGGCACGAATAACGCGAAAGTTCCCTAACCGTCCCTCCATCGCCCGCGCCTATAACTAACACACGCTTAGGTTTGGGATGCACCGCCATAGGTACATGAGTAATCATCTCATGATAAATAAACTCATCTCGCTCGGTAAGCATAATATACCCGTCGATAGATAAGAATCGCCCATAATCCACCGAATCAAAAATTTCGATGCGTTGAAAGGGACTTTGATAAGAACAAAGCTGACGGTCTACCTTTATAGATAATTTTACATTTTTTGTGTGTAATTCACTATACCAAAGAGGCATGTTGGGATGCTCCTTTCGTTATTTAAGTAGGTATATTAATTAGGTAAAACCCTTTATTATCCCACTACCCTTACCCTGCTCACACTCATATCCTCGCACCCAGTTAACGAGCAGCCTTTTTCCTTTGCATAGCTAATATAATCAACTACATCGCGAGTTACTTCTTCGCCTGGTGCTAAAATGGGTATGCCTGGCGGATAACACATAACAAACTCGGTGCATATCTTACCAATTGCCGCGCTTAGCTCTACACTACTACTCTCGCTATAAAAAGCATCTTGAGGCGACATTCGCACAATAGGTGTAATATATTCACTAGGGATATGCTCCCCACATTTATGCTTATATAAACGCTTTATCTCGGCTAACGCACCTATTAACCGCTCGATATTCTTGTAATTATCACCAACCGATAGATACGCCAAAAAATTACCGATATCGCCAAACTCTATTTGAATATCATACTCATCGCGCAATAAATTATATACCTCTATACCCGCCAGCCCTAGCCCAAGCGTGTTAACCGATAGCTTTGTCTCATCAAAATTAAATACACTATCGCCATCTATAAGTTCGCGCGAAAAAGCATAATAATCACCAATCGCATTTATCTCATCACGAGCATAATTCGCCATAGTTATTACTCCGTCAAACAATTCCGCACCGTTTAGGCTTAAGTTCTTACGCGATATATCTAAACTAGATAGCAATAAATACGATGCCGATGTTGTTTGAGTAAGATTAATTATTTGACGCATATGCGCCTCTAAAGCTTTATCCTTGCACAATAACATCGAACTTTGGGTAAGTGAGCCGCCCGATTTATGCAAGCTAACAGCGGCAATGTCCGCACCCGCCGCCATGGCAGATATCGGCAAGCTATCGTTAAAATAAAAATGCGTGCCATGCGCCTCGTCGGCTAGAACCTTCATTCCGTGTGCATGAGCTAGCTTAGTTATTTTAGCAATGTTAGAGCAAATACCATAATATGTAGGATTATTAATTAAAATAGCCTTAGCATCGGGGTTTTCCTTAATTGCATGCTCAATATCAATAACCGACATACCCAGCGATATCCCCAACCGCGCATTAGTTTGAGGGTTAATATAAACAGGAACCGCCCCACATAAAATAAGCGCGTTTATAACGCTCCTGTGAACATTTCTAGGTAAAATTATTTTATCCCCGCGTTTTGCAACAGCAAATATCATATTCTGAACAGCCGCGCTAGTTCCGTTCACAATAAAAAACGCCTGCCCCGCACCAAACGCATCGGCGGCTAACTGCTCTGCCTCTTTTATAACACTAATAGGGTGACACAAATTATCCAGCGGTTTCATCGAGTTTACATCAACCGCTAAACATTGCTTGCCTAAAAAATCGGTCAGCTCTTTATTACCCAAACCACGCTTATGCCCCGGGACGTCAAAAGGCACCACACGCGAATGTTTAAACTTTTTAAGTGCCTCTAAAATAGGCGCGTTATTTTGGTCCATATATCGCACCTACTTTACAAAAACATTCTTGCCGGTGAATATCTCTATCATCTCGCTCCGCAAATTATTAGTAATCTCTAACCTTTTTTTAGGCAGAATCTCGTACACATCGGTATTAAACAGATAGTTTTGCAAGTCTATCTCTTTAATCAACATTTTAGTATGGAACATATTACTCTGATACACATTAATATCTATTGCATCGTATTTTTCTAAAGTTTTAGGGTTAATATACCCTTGAATCGAGGTTATATCATGGTCGATAAACACTTTCTGCCCGTCAACGCTTCGTGTAAACCCGCGCACTCGATAATCCATGGTAATAATGTCCGAATCAAAGCTGCCTATCAAAAAATCAAGCGTCGAAAGCGGCGTGATAGTCCCACAGGTAGATATATCTACATCTACCCTAAAGGTTGCAATGGCGTTCTCGGGGTGATACTCGGGGTAAGTATGAACGGTGATATGGCTTTTGTCAAGATGCGCAGCGGTGGCATCAGAATTAATAGGAATCATCGACTCTTCGGCAATTAAAAACGTAACACTCGCACCCTGAGGGTCATAATCTTGCCTAGAAACATTAATTACTTTAGCGCCAACCATCTCGGTTAGTTTATACAAAATTTTAGTCAACCGCTCAGAATTATATTGTTCATCTATATAAGCAATATAATCAGTTTGCTCGCGCTTAGTTTTAGCATAGCATACATCGTATATATTAAAACTTAAAGATTTAGTTAAATTGTTAAAACCATGAAGCTTAAGCTTCTCCAATAAAAACCCCTCCAAACGTTTGTTTGTTCAAATGTGTTGTTTCAAAATAATCAAAATATGCAGAACATATATATTCTGCAAAAGTTGCAAAGTTATTATACCATAAACATTTTATTTTGTCAATTTTTATATTTTTATGTAAGCCCCTGGCAACTCGTTCATTATCCCCTCATATTTCCCCCACACCCTGAATATACTTATCTATACATTTTCCACAATCGGGGTGTTTTTTTTGAATAATTTTATCCAAGATTTCGCAATCATCGCCCATAGTTCCGAGCAGCCTCCCCTTGTCAAAAAGTGGTGGCAATTTTGGGTGCGCCGCCAAGATTTCGACCTCCGCGATAACACTATCATCATCTATGTAAACGTGTGGAATGATTCCATCGTCACCCAAGTAGAGGACTTTTTGCTTGCCAATGGCATACGTCGCGCCATTCCGTCAATAAAATGCAGCCAAATGCTAAACGTGTATTTAAACCAGGTTATATTAATCGATAGTTCTTATGTATTTAAATCCCGTGAGGATGAAATCTGCGCTAAAGCCTGCTCTACCTTAGGCATTAAAACAAAAGAATCGACCCTTATGTACGTGGTCGATAATTGCAATGATGCGCTTTTAACTAAATACATCCGCGCCTTTAAAAATATATTTATAGTGGTGTCAAATCCTCAAAAAATAGCTTTAATGCGCCGCCTTACCGCTAAATTATTTATAGAGTATGGGCTAGAAATTGACGTCTTAGACCATATCCCCCAAAATAGACGGTACGATTTTGCCATAATATCTGCACTAAATTTTAATCGAGATAAAATTAGCAAAACCGTTAATAATATAGATATCCTCCGCACTAAAATAGATGTAGAAATTAACGAAGATTTAAAGATAGACGCAGGCGTTGATGTAGGCTCAGCCGAGCTTGCCGTGGCACTAAAAACCAATAGCAAAATATCAAAAGTGTTGCTGTAATAGTATAAAGTTATTTCCTCAAATACAAAACGCTTCTCACCTTCATAAATATCGGCAGAATTTTTTCTATACAAAAGTTAACAAAAGGTTTAAAATCTATATGCAGCTCACCAATAAACTCGGTAAAATCGCCGCCGAATCCTTTTTTAAACCTGTACAATCCATACAAAGGGTTATCTGGTGTTAAATCTCCCGATACTCCGCGAAAATCATAAACATCACAATGCGTAGCTATACCCCAACGCATCATCTCCCACTGTAAAAGATAATTCGGCATAGTATTACGCGCACGATTATCACTTGCACCATATAAATACCATACTTTGTTACCATAATTAATAGCAATCGTCCCTGCAATAATCTCGCCATTATGCCTCGCCACATATAACCTCGCATCATCGCCCAAGTATTCCATTAACCGCTTAAAATAATCAAGCGACCGAATGACAAATCTGTCCCTCGCACCTGTTACTTGCATAATTTCATGGAACTTAGCTAAATCATCGTCACTATCCGAAACCACTACCGTCACACCATTTTTTATAGCCACGCGAATATTATACCTAGTCTTCGACTGAAACATCGCCATTGTCTGCTCTTCATCTTTACCCGATATGTCTTGACGGAAAACAAAATTAGGCTGAATCCCCTCAAAATTCTTGCTTGTTTTAAGCTTATACCCAAGTTTAAATAGTATGTTCTTAAATCCTTCGTCCGAAGCTAGCACATCAGGGTCGACTTTAAATGTATAGGCATGCTCTTGTTTAGCAAGTTCTTTCACCTGCGCCGTTAAATCTGCAATTGTATCCGCATCGTCATAATCACAAACCGGCCCACGCGGAGCATACATAAGCGTAAACGGTAGCATAGGCACCTTTCGCACAAGAACCGACATAACCCCTTTAATACGCGCTTCATCGATATTATCAGAGGGCTCATCATAAGACACTAATACATGCCTAGACCAATCTTCTTTTACCCTGCCCCACTCTTGGCTTTGCATAAAATGCCCATTTTTATGATTACGTATAAATTCTTCAATCCGTTTGTTATTATCCATCTACATCATCGTACCTTTTATAATTTTCCCCCATAAACTAATAGCTATATCTTCAGGAACCAACTCTAATTTATCATCACAAATCTGTTTTAACGAAACCCCATCGTCATAAAAATTATTCACATTTATACCAATACCTATGCACCCGCGAATATCCTCCCCACGCGAGACCGTTTCAACTAAAATACCACATATCTTTTTACCGTTATATAGTATATCATTAGGCAGCTTTATATCAAATTTATCACCAGCAAAATCACTTAAAAAATCACGAACTATCTCGCCCGTTTTAAGCGTTAAGTTCTCTATCGGTAAACATAAACTTGCTTTAGTAAAAGTAATCGACATATACACCCCGCCAATCGGGCTACTCCATACATGCCCATGCTGCCCTCGCCCCATTGTTTGCTGCCTTGATATAACCAAAGTACCAACCGAAGCGTTAGCCTTAGCAAGCAATAGTGCGTGCGCGTTGGTGGAATCTACAATATTTAACATATAAAAATTAGGCATAATCACCAACATCTCTTAAAAAGATATATAAGTCATTTTATCAATCTGGTTAAATATAATTATATCAATAGGCAAAAGTTTTGTCAAGTGGAGTGTTTGCTAATATGCTCAACTATATTTGGTCAGCATTAATGATAATTTCTATAATTTGCGCAGCAGCTCTTGGTCGCCTAGGCGAGGTTACCTCGGCAGCCATAGATGGTGCTGCCAGCGCAATAACCACCGCCATAACACTATTAGGCATTATGTGTATGTGGAGCGGTTTTATGTCCATTGCAGAACAAAGCGGCTTAGTAAAGCTCTTCGCCATTTTATTACGCCCGCTTACCAAGTGGATTTTCCCCGAACTACCTAAAAACAGCAAGGCTTTAAACAGCGTTACCATGAACATGACCGCCAACCTTTTAGGCATGTCCAACGCAGCAACCCCGCTAGGATTAGCCGCCATGGAAGAACTAGACCGCGAAAACGGTCATAGCCCACACGCCAGCAACTCCATTTGTGCATTTGTAGTGGTTAACACCGCCTCGTTTCAATTAATCCCCGCCAGCATAATATCCCTTCGCCAAACCTTTGGTGGCGGCGACCCATACGAAATTATTGCACCTGTGTGGATAGCCTCTGCCATAGCATTAATAGTTGGCATAACCGTGGCAAAAATGATGCAAAGAAATTAAGCGAGGTTTTTTACCATGCTCAATCTAATTTCCATATCAATAACCCCTATACTCCTTCTGCTTATAATCACACATGGGTTATTTAAAAGAGTCAATATATTTTCAACCTTCACAAGCGGCGCAAAAACTGGAATCCAAACGGTTTTTAATATACTACCTACATTAGTAGCAATTCTCATTGCAATATCTATGTTTAATGCAAGCGGCGCATTAGAACTTTTAGGCAAATTACTTGCCCCCATACTAAACATAATTAACTTCCCCTTAGAAACGCTGCCCCTAGCCATTATGCGCCCAATATCTGGTGGAGCAAGCTTGGCAATAGTTAGCAATATACTTAAAACAACAGGCATAAGCAGCTATGCCGGGCGCGTTGCAAGCGTAATGATGGGCAGCACCGAAACCACCTTTTATGTTATAGCTGTCTACTTTGCCGCCATAAGAATCAAAAACATGCGTCACACCCTAAAAGCTGCCCTAATAGCAGATTTAGCAGGGATAATAGCCAGCGTTATTGTAGTCCAATTCTTTTTTTAGAGGTGTATTTTAAATGAAACTAATATCCATTACTTCTTTCTCACGCATCATGGCTTTAGCTATATTACTAACAATTATAAGCAGCTTAATCTGCCCAAAAGCCTCAGCGATATCGGCTAAAGGCGCGGTGCTAATAGATGCTACCTATGGCAGAGTGCTAATGCAACATAACGCTAATACAAAGCTAGGCCCTGCAAGCACTACTAAAATAATGACGGCTCTTATAGCACTAGAGAACGCACCGCTAGATAAAACAATAACAGCCACAAACACTATATATCAGTCGGAAGGCACATCACTTTATTTAAAAGTAGGCGAGCAAATGACGCTAGAAGACGCACTGTATGGCTTATTATTAGAATCGGGCAACGATGTAGCGCTTGCAATTGCCGAGAGCATAGGCGGCAGCGTAGATAACTTTGTAGATATGATGAACAAAAAATGTTACGAGCTTGGGCTTTCTAACACTCATTTTGTTAATCCGCATGGGCTTTCTGACGACGAGCATTATACAACTGCCTACGACCTAGCGCAAATAACTCGCCAAGCACTTAAGAACAATACCTTCTGTCAAATAATATCCACCAAAAAAAAGACGATAAGCGGCGACCGTGTTTTAGATAATCATAACAAATTGCTAGATACCTACCCCAACGCTAATGGCGTTAAAACAGGATACACAAAAGCAACAGGTCGCACCTTAGTTTCGTCTGCAACGCGCGACGAGCTTACATTAATTGCCGTTACCTTAAACGACGGTGACGATTGGGCAGACCATGCCGAAATGCTAGATTATGGCTTTGATAACTATAAAAAAGTAACGGTTAATAAAAAGGGAGATTATCTATCTACTCAAGTAACCGGCAAGGGAAAATACTTAGGATTAGTTGCTAGCAGCGATGTGATTTTAGTCGCTAATGATAAAGAAATCGAGGGCATTCAATACGAATACACAAATGGTAAGGTATACGCTAAATATAACGGGACATTTTTAGGCGAGGGCAATACAACCGTGGTAGGAAGCAATCGCGAAAACAAGAACGAAAATAGCGATAGCAACACGCGCACCAAAACCTTTTGGAACAGCTTTTTTAAACTAATAAGTTGGGTGGTGTGAAACTTTTCTCACATCTCGCTTTTCGCTTATCGCTTATTACAAAACCCCCTAGCTTATTCCGCCAGGGGGTTTATATTTTTTATTCAGCCGTTACTTTTTGCCTTTGCTTACCGTTCATATGTTTAATACGTTTGTATCGTTCACTAAGCTTTTTGCAATCCAACGATAACATGTTCATCTCACGATAGATTCCCTTTGCAAATACTTCTTGAATCTTATCCAACGCCTTACGCTCTTTAACCAATGCAAAATCAGGATTCTCGTTGTTTTGTATGCTAATAGTATCTACTTTTACACTATTGATAAATTTATTAACTCGGTCATCAAACAACTTACGCCAAACTGTGTCGTCACTATCACCAATTATTTTTTTGATATCACTTTGTATACCATTTATTCGTTCACCAAAATTGATATACTCTATATAATAATCATTAGCTCGGCATTTAAGCTCGTTAGTTATACCTAAGTATTGCGCTACCGAAAAATCGTCAAACCCAGTCTCGCTCTTTATCTTCTCAATGTTTAATACTCCAGAAGTTATAGCATCTTCGCACTTTTCGATATTATTTTTAATCACTATACACATCTGCGCTGGCTCTTTAAATACACTAAACAAACTATCTAGTTTAGAAACGTTAGCCTCGGTAGGCTTAAAGTTTTTAATCGTATATTTAAATATTCGTTGTGAATTTTTTAAATTTGTAGTTTTGCGGTTTATATCCATAACAAAAATCCTTCCCCAATTTTTGTATTTTTTTCTAGTATTGCAATATCTCTCAGATTGCAGTCATTAATCATCAACTATAGTAAGCACTGATTAACTAGCGTTTAGCTATTTTTAGAATAAATTTTTCTTTTTGAAACAAACGAGCAAGGCAAGGCTGGCGCCTGCCGCAGTGAGTTTGTGAGCAAAAAGGGGAATTTAACTAAAAATAGCAAATGATAGTTAGCCAGTGGTTACTATAAATAGTATAACACATACAAAATAAAAAATCAATAGTTTTAACTAAAACTTAACAAAGATTTTACATTACATCCCTAAAAACAGCTAAAACATGGGGTTTTATGAGCATTGTTACCTATATTTCAATTAATCCTAACAACATTTGCACCTAAACCATTCAGCCCATTTTCTAAATCATAATACCCTCTGTCTAAATGTTCTAACCCCTTCACTTCCGTCTCTCCCACAGCATTAAGCCCTGATACAACCAACGCTCCCGCTCCTCTAAGGTCACGCGCTACTACATTAGTCCCACGCAGATGCCTACCATCTATACCTCTAACAACCGCTATCCGCCCATCGACTGTTACATCTGCACCCATTTTATTAAGTTCTTCTATGTGTTTGTATCTGTTATCGAATATGTTTTCCGAGAATATACTCGTCCCCCTTGCAACCGATAACGCCGCCATAACAATCGCCTGCGCATCGGTCGGGAACCCTGGGTGCGGCTGCGTGCGGATATAATCTACACGGTTTAAAATACTCGGTGCGTAAAAAGTCATGGTATCATGCTTTACTTCTATGTTACATCCCATATCCTTAAACACCGCGGTGATAGGCTGCATGTGCTCCTCGTTAATTTGCAATACCTCACCCTCACCACCGGTAATAGCCAAGGCAGACATATACGTCGCAGCAACAATCCTATCGGGTATACACGTGTGTTCTATAAGCTTATTAGTATTTTTAAGTGCTACCCCGCTAATTATAATCTCGCTAGTCCCATCGCCTATTACTCGCGCACCTAACTCTCTTAAAAAGTTAGCTAAATCAATAATCTCTGGCTCTTTTGCCGCATTGCTTATCTTAACTATATTACCCCCAAGCGAAGCAAGTAGCATAATATTCTCGGTCGCACCTACACTAGGGAAGCTAAGAAAAATCTCGTCTTTGACGCTCGCCCGCTTCTTCTTGCATACAATTTCGCCCTTCTTTTCGGTAATAGATATCCCCAACTGCTTAAACGCTTTAATATGTAAATCTATTGGCCGCAAACCAATTTCGCACCCGCCAGGCGGCGACGCAATTGCATGCCCACATCGCGCCATTACCGCACCAAGAAAAATAACCGATGAACGCATCGCCTCCATAAGATTAGGAGTAATATCTGCTCGGCATACGTTACTAGAATTAATATGTAAATCATCGCCATGATACTCTGCCACGCAACCTAAATGACGCAAAATATTAATTGTGGCAAACACGTCCTTTAATTTAGGGCAATTGTAAATTATATTATCGCCACCATTTAATACAGTTGCTGCAAGTATAGGCAGAATGGCATTTTTAGCCTTATGGATAATTACGCTACCACTAAGCCGCCGCCCACCCTCTATAATTAGTTTAGACATAATATAAACACCTCTTACAAAATAATCACTAAAGTAAGCACTGATTAACTCGCGTTTAGGGATTTTTCGAGATAAAATTTTGTTTTAGAAGGAAACGAGAAAAGCAAGGCTGACGCCTGCTTTACGAGGCTGACGCACTAAAACGGAATTT
>JAISIR010000005.1 GCA_031261985.1 Clostridiales bacterium
ATTTGAGTATTCATTCGCTGGATATAATTATTAACCTTTCTAACTTGTACAAAATTTGGGTTGGGCGGGGTTAGGTTATTAGTTTTAACAAAAGGAATTTTTACATCAGATATTGGCGCAGACGTTACATTTGCGCTAGCTATAGAACTATTTTGGGGGATTTTATTCCCGCTAGAATTAAAGGAAATTTTAGAAATCATCATAAGTGTGTCTCCTTGCGTATCGGTTGTATGATAAAGCTTATGTGGTAGAAAAAGCAAATATTCCAAAATTTTATATTGACAAAAAATTTTGTTTAGTGTATAATGTTTACATTGCAAAACTTGTGATGTTTTTATAGGGGTATAGCTCAGTTGGTAGAGCAACGGTCTCCAAAACCGTGTGTCGAGGGTTCAAATCCTTCTGCCCCTGCCAAAACTTTGCCTGGCGGCAAATAGATAAAAGATAAGAGAGAAAAGTTAAAAGTTAAGGAAGTTTTGCTATCGCAAAACAATAAAGCAAAGTTTTGTACTTTTACCCTTTCACTTTTAATTCTTCTCTTTTCACTTATTCTTCATTTCATCGTAATAGGGGGAGATTATTATCACCAATATCAACGAACATATTTCTCTTTTTAATGAAATGCGCAAAAACACGACCGATTTTGTTCCTATTATCGAGGAGTTCGGCAGACGAATTACCGATTCTAACGATGCTTTATTTAAGGACACAGTTGTAATAAAGCTTTTTACCACAGCTAAAGAAAATAATATCCCCATGGACAATAAATATCTCGACGAAGCTATCGATAATTTATATAATTACGATTTTAAAAGTTTAGATTATAACTACATTAATTATTTTATCTATAGGCTTAATCAGGCTATAATACTAAAAGATGACCCGAAATTTAATAATCTTTGTGAACACTTTGGCGTAAGCTATGTTAATGATTTGGTAGATAACATAAACAAGTTAAGCCGAAAACAACAATTTTTCTTAATGAGTTCGTGTTATTATTATAGTGGCGAAAACGATTTTTCTCATATCGATATTAGTAATCTTGATATTATAACTAAAGCTTATTTTGCACGACTTCCTTCTAATAATATTGAGAAACGGTTAGATGCCTTAAAATCGGTTTTTGATTGGTTTGGCGGCGAATATAAAAACGTAGCGCAATTTTATTTAGGGCGCGAGGCGTTGTTGACATTTGCCAGATTACCAGGCTCCGATAACTACGAGCAAACCAAGGCATTAGAGGCAATTATTGATGAAATGGGCAAGGACTATACACAAGTAGCGCAAACCAATTTTGGTCGAAAAGTGTTAATAACGCTAGGGAATATCACCACGCTTACTAAACCCAACCGTTTGAAGATATTGCAAGCTGTTTTTGATTCCTTGGGCGGTGAATTTAAAAAAGTTGCGCGAACAGATTTAGGGCGCGAGGCATTATTATCTCTTGCTAGAATTCCATTAGCAGATTGTTCTAACCCCATTAAGGCATTGAAAGCTGTTTATAACTCGCTGGACGGACTCGAAAAAAACAAAAGAATGCTATTGCAGATTCGTACAATTGCTTTAAATATTTATGAGCATGGGCAGAATATTTATTACTCTGAAAAGAAAGTGTTGCAGGATATTATTACAAAAACTGAAGCGTTGCAAGTTGATTTTGGTAATAGTGACGTAATCAAGCCAAGTGTTGCGCAAGCATTAACCGCTCCGCAAAAGGCTGTAAAAGTTAAAAGTATTACAAATTCTAAGCGCGTGGCAAGGTAAAGTGCAAAAAATAATCTCATATTAAAAACACATAGCAACTAAAATTTGCTATGTGTTTTTAATTAGATGTTTTTGGCGACAAGCTGCCAAAAACTTGTTTTTATTATACATTTACTATAAAACATGTGTCTGAATTGGTTTAGGTTGTGGTGCGGTGTTCGGTAAAACTACATCAGAAGCTAAGATATCTTGACGCCATTTTAGGTTAGCCGCTACTTGAGCCCATGTGGTAGGCACTGCTCTAGAATCAAAATCAATCGGCTGGTTCAGTTCAATCATAGAGGTTGGCTCGCCTATACCCTCGAACACGTCGGCGTATCTAATATCGCCCATTACTCGCGCTAAATTGTTACTTTCATTTAGCTTATCGGCATCTACTAAAAACTCAATATAGCTTCTGTGAATGCTTCCGTCTTCGTGTATGTATTCGTGGTATGTTCGTGTTGGGTCGGTGCCAGCGTCTTTTATATCGCCAATGGTAAAGTTAAGAGTAGTTCCAGAGGTAAAGGTGATGCTGAATCGTTTGCCGACCAACTCGGCACGCTCGGATTCTTCTACGTTATCGCCACCTAGACCAAAGGTGCCGCTACCCATGGCAATTACATAATCGCCCTCGGATGTTCGTGCTAAACCGTCGTCATCTATAACTAAATGCTGAGCCACCTTATATTGATTACTTGCTGTGTTTGTAATAGTGCTAACCGCCATAAACGAGAACATAGGCTCGACGCCTTCGGGGCAGGTGTCTACGCTAATTTGTTCGCCCGTTATTGGCTTATTGCTGTTAGTTACTTCAATTGCCGCTTGCTCGCGCTGCTCTAGATAGTTTTGCAATGCTTCTTGCGCTTGAACATCTATATCTCTGCGCGCAGGTATTTAAATCGGCGCGTTTCGCTCTGGCAAAGTTGGCATTGAATCATCGTAGACAGCCACATTGTGCGACGTGCCATTTAATTTATTATCGATCTCTTCGTTATTATAATTTTCAGCCGATACCTTGGCACCTAAAATAGATGTGGTTACTAAAAGTAAAGTAGTATATACCGCAACATCCCTAGGAATTTTAATTTTGCGGAAATTAATTTTAAACCTTCTTGGATGGCGAGCGGGCTGTTTATGAGTTTTGGTTGGAGTGTTTACCTTAATTTTTGCACGCTGCTCAAGCTCTCGCGCTTCTCTAATTTCGGCTAGTGTGCCCCTAATGGCACGACTTAACTTTTGAGCGAAAGTTTTGTTTTTACGCTTGCCAGGTCTGTTATTTGAATTTTGGTTTAAAGTTGGCATAAAAATCACATTCTTTTGACATTATATCTACATTATACCATAAACGTTCCGTTTAATCGAATGTTTCTACTATAGTTTAATTTTTTTGTTACATATTCTTTCTACATTACTTATGTCTACATTATACCACATTTTTGGGCAAAATTCAACCCCTTAAAAAGGGGTTTATGTTAAATCTATGTTAAATTTTAACCTTGTTCACATAGGTACAATTATAAGTGCGCTGCCATTGGCGATAGAGACATGTGCCTCTAGACCAATAAACTCGTTAGAAATGCCCTTGCTCGAAAGCGGGTCAAGCTCGCCGCCCGTCATCTCGTACTTAGCCTCTTTGATATCCACACCTGTGCAATTGGTAAGCGGCATAAGGCTAAAATACTTGCCAGAATCACGATATATAGTAGTTGACTCGTCCGTTATTAGGCTAATTTGAGCGGTTCGCGAAAGCACCATACCCTCGGCACCGCGCGTTTTTATATATCTAAGCAGCGAAATAACCGAAAGTGTGTGGTCTATCCGCCCCGAAAGCTCGCCTAAAATGACTATCTCGGTGGCGCCATTATCTAAGCAATAATCGACAGCTAAATGAGTATCGGTTTTATCTTTTTTTGAAGGGAACTTGACGGTTTTAACATCAGGAGGGTAGGTTGACATAATACTATCGAAGTCGCCAACTATTATCTGCGGTTTAATGTTAAACGCCAGGCAATTATCAAACCCGCCGTCGGCAGCGACGATTATATCGCCATCGGGGATTTTTATTGTGCGGTAGAAATTTGCCTTATGTATTGGCGCGGCGGTTATAATCCATGCACGCAAAGTGCGAACCCCCTTTAATAATATTGAATGTAAGTGAAATCCCGTCATTGCGGGCTGCGCCCCGCAATCTATACGCTGATTTAAAATCAAAGTTATCGTTTGCACCATTTTGCAAACACCTAAACCGCAAAGGCAGGACGAGGAAGTCGCTCTTTATACCTTTGCTTAGTTTAGGCATTTGCAAAATGGCGTGGGCGAAATATTTCTGGCTTCTAGCTTCTGGCTTATCATTTGCTTTTTTAAAGCTCTAAATCTATTCAAGCTGCGTATTTTACGCTTGCTCCTCTCGTTTTTCGCGATTTAATCCTAGCATTTTGCCAGGATTGTGTCAAGGCTAAAATGAATGGCGCAAAAGACGCGCCAGCCTTGACAAATCCTTAATCAAAATGCAGATGTAAATCCCGGCGAAAAACTCATTCGGGCAGCGTAAAAAAGGGCGAAGCAAGTTCGTTTTTTTACCTTATTATAACTTTTTTAGGGCATTTACTAACGCAGACGCCACAATTGGTACATTTATCGGGGTCTACATGCGCAATATTATCGGTTATCACTATCGCCTTTGTAGGGCAGTTTTTCTCGCATATTCCACAGGCGATACACCCTGCTTTACACACAGCGGCAACATCTGCGCCTTTTTGCTTAGAATTACACGTTACAAAAGGCTTGGCGGTGTATGGCACAAACTCGATTACATTTTTAGGGCAATAGCTAACACACATTCCACAGGCGGTGCATTTATCGGGGTCTACCTTTGCCACACCGTCGACCACTTTAATTGCGCCAAACTTACACCCTTGCTGACACGTGCCTAAGCCCAGGCAGCCATAGTCGCATAGTTTTTGCCCGCCGCCCAGTTTGCTGGCAGCTATACAATCACGAATCCCATAATATCTAAATTTTAGACCAGCAGAGTTGTTATTACCAGAGCATTTAACGCGTGCAACTTTACGCTCTACCTCGCTTGCTGCTACACCCATAATGGCGGCTACCTTATTAGCGCAATCGTTGCCACCAACTGGGCAACCGTTAGTTTTAGCGTTACCGTTTACCACGTTTGAAGCAAAATCGGCACACCCTGCATACCCGCAGCCACCGCAATTTGCACCAGGTAAAACGTTTAATATCTCGTCCTCGCGCTCATCTTTTTGCACCTTAAATATCCGCCCTGCAATACCAAGCAGCGCACCAAAGATTAAGCCCATTCCGCCTAGAACAATGGCGGCGTAAATTATATTAGTCATTATTATAATTCCTCCTACGAGTGCTTAGTTATATCGAAAATCCCGAGAATCCTAAAAAAGCTATAGCCATTAACCCGGCGGTGATTAGCGTAATAGGGAAGCCTTGCAGACTTTTAGGGATATCAGACGTCTCTAACCGTTCGCGAATGCCTGCCAAAATAACTATCGCCAATAAAAAGCTTAAGCCTGTAGATATGCTATACACTATCATTTGCAAGAAGTTGTAATTATTTTGTATGTTAAGCAGCGCCACGCCTAGCACAGCACAGTTAGTTGTTATTAGGGGAAGGTATATCCCAAGTGCAGAGTAAAGGGCGGGCACGCATTTTTGCAAAAACATCTCGACCAATTGGACTAAAGTAGCAATTACCAAGATAAAGGCTAGTGTTTGTAAGTATGCTAGATTAAGCGGGATAAGCACAAAAGTATTAACGCACCAGGTAAGGATTGCGGCGATGGTTATAACAAACACAACTGCCAAGCCCATGCCTGTTGCCGTGCTGATTTTTTTAGAGACGCCTAAAAATGGGCAGATGCCAAGGAATTTTACCAGCACAACGTTTTGTATTAGTAATGCGGTTATAGATATAGCGAACATTTCTTTAAACATGGGTGGTTACCCTCCCTTTTACATAGTTGATAATTGCCAGCACAACGCCTAGCACAATAAACCCACCAGGTGGCAGGATAAACATGATTGCAGGGTTAGAGAATAAATGGAATCCAAGCCATGTTCCGTTGCCCAAAATCTCGCGGACGCTTGCGACTATTACAAGTGCTAGCGTAAAGCCTAAGCCCATGCCAATACCGTCTAGCAGCGAGCGTGTGATGCTGTTTTTAGATGCAAAACTTTCGGCACGAGCAAATATAATACAGTTTACAACTATTAAAGGTATAAATATCCCAAGTGATTTTGATAGCTCTGGCAGATACGCTTTTAAGAGCATATCTATAACGCTTACGCAGCCCGCGATGATTACTATGTAAGCCGCGATTCGGATTTTATCGGGTACTATTTTACGCACTAGCGATATTAATAGGTTAGACATTATCAACACAACCGCTGCCGAAAGCCCCATGCCTATGCCATTTGTTACGCTTGTGGTGGTTGCTAGGGTAGGGCACATGCCAAGTAATAGCACAAAAGTAGGGTTCTCGGTTATAATGCCGTTTAAAAAAGTAGATATGTACCCGTTGCTATTGCGATTAGCTTTGGTTATAACCGCCGATTGCACAACTGCATCATCGGGTTCGGGCAGGGTAGAAACATCTACATTTTTAGGCGGTGTATTTGTTTTAGACATAATAATTGGTGTGGCGGGGGTTGTTTGGGTGGGCGTTTGGGTGGTTGCAGAAGCGGTGGTGGCTTTTGGCTCTTCCGCTGTTGGCATTGCGGTCGTCGGATTTAAGATAGAAGAGTTCTCGTCAACTGATTTTGCAACGATTTTAGGTGTGGTCGCTGCGCCATCGGTAGTAATCTCGGTCGTTTTAATGGTAGGAATGACTACATTGTTTGGCGTTGCGATGTGTGGTTCTGGCGTAGACTGGGCTGCTTCTGGCTTGGTGAACATAATCTTTTTAGATGCAATTTTACCCATCGAAGTTTTGCCGCCACTTGAAGCGCCAGGGTTAGATATTTTTTTAATTTTTTTAGATTTACTCAAAATTAAAACCACCTTTTGTATTAATGGAGAATGATTTTTTATTTTTGCCCTTGCTAACTAATATTTTTTAAAACAGGCAAGCCGCTCAATCAGGACGAGAAAGACGCTCTTTATTCATTCGCTTCCCTTGCCCATTTTAAAAAATATTAGTGGGTAAAATAATTAGAACCTTTAAAGCTCTAAATCTATTCAAGCTGCGTAATTTTTACGCTTGCCCGAGCGTTTTTCGCACTCTGACCTAAGCATTTGTTCCGCTTGCTTAGTCAAGGGTAAAATGCACGATGCTTCGCATCGCCCTTGACTCGCAGCGGAAAAATGCTTGTCAAGTTTGCGGCGAAAAACTCATTCGGGCAGCGTAAAAAGCAACAGCGCGTGTGTTTGTCTGATAAAGTGTTGACTATATTTCTGCATTCTGCATGATTATTCTGCATTATTCTCTGCCTCAGCAGCTGCTGCAGCCTCTTGCTCGGCTTTAGCCTTAGCTGCTGCCTCAGCTTCTGCCTCGGCGTCTAAAATAACCTTAACCTGTTCAACCGCCTCGTTTGCCGCGCCTGTAACAGCTTTTGTGGTAATGGTCGCACCTGTTATGGCTTGGATATCGTTGTCGTTATACGGTCCACTTTTTTTAACCTGCATATCTATTGTTTTGCCTATAAACTGACGCAAAAATGTATCGTTCTCGCAATTTGCGCCTAGCCCAGGTGTCTCGCTTTGGTCTAAAATATTCTGCGATATAATGCGTAAATCGCGGTCGATACCTACCATTACTTTAATATCTCCGCCATATCCTTTCGCCGTTTTAAGCACTGCCCAGGCAGATACATCGTCGCCCTTTTTATATGCCCATATGTTATCACCAATTTTTTCTGACGAAGTATAATCCGACATTCCGCCTACAACGCTATCGCGTGATTTCTCTTCCTCATTTATACTAAGGCGGGCGATTATCCCTTGCGTTTGCGCGTTTACCACGGCTAAAACACTACCTACTAATAACGTTATAGCAAAAAGTATTCCAGCATATTTAAGTATATTTTTCATTGCTCTTTAACACTCCTCATTATCTTACGCGGGCTTTTGTAGGTATTTTATCTATTAACGGAACCAAGCAATTCATGATTAATATCGAGTAGCACACGCCCTCGGGATATCCGCCGAATGTGCGAATTAAAAAGGTAAGCACACCTAAACCAGCTGCGTAAATCCAGCTGCCTTGTTTAGTTAGTGGCGAGGTTGAGTAATCGGTCGCCATAAACACCGCGCCAAACATTAGCCCGCCAGATAGGATTTGATAGACAGGGTCGGCTCCTGTGCAGAACGACAGAATGAACACGACGGCTACAAATATAAAGGGAACATCTATTTTTATTACCCTGCGCCATAATAAGTAGATTAAGCCGATGAGTATTGCAAGAACCGAAGTTTCGCCTATGCAGCCAGCGGTTGTGCCTATGTATAGCGAAAGATATGATGGCAATTGTGCCACCGATTGCGCAAGTGGAGTTGCCGTTGTAACCACGTTAGGGTTAGAAAGTAGTGTTAGTGGAACCCATGGTGCCGTCCAAGTTGTCATGATAACGGGCCATGATGCAAGCAAAAACCCGCGACCAGCCGCTGCTGGGTTGATGAAATTTTGACCCAAGCCGCCAAATGCTAATTTGGCTATAGGTATCATAAATAGGCTGCCGACTAAAGGAATCCATAACGGAGCGGTTGGCGGAAGCATAAGTGTTAGGATAATGGCAGAAACGACTGCCGATAAATCTTTAATACTAGAGCGTTTGCCCATTATTTTGCACCATAAATGCTCGGTGCCTACGCTGGTAAAAATAGCGATGGCTAAAAGGGCGGTAACGCGATACCCAAAGAAAATTATCCCAGCTATAATACATGGTAGCAACGCAATTATTACGTCGGTCATGATATTTTTAGTATTATCTTCAGCGCGGATATGTGGTGAAGATGTTATTGTCCAGTTTTGCATAAAACCAATCCTTTTTTTAATGACAAACCATAATTTTAAAATTAGTTCTTGCTCAGCACGCTTTTCATTACCCTTATATATTGTACAATATGCTTTTTAGCGGGGCAAACAAAGGTGCAGGCTCCACACTCGATGCAATCGGTAATGCTCGCATCACGAGCGCGCCCTACATCACGTAGCTTGCCACTTTCGTATAACCTAATAGGTTGAAGGTTCATTGGGCAGGCTTCTATGCACTTACCACAACGCAGGCAGGCGGTTTCGCTACCTTTAAATGCTTCTTCATCGGTTAGTGCAAGTAACGCATTACTACCCTTTGTTATTGGTGCATCAAGCGAGAATTGTGCAACACCCATCATAGGGCCGCCCATTATTACGCTATTGGCTGCAAGCTCGTCGGCAGTGTTTAATCCGCCTGCTTGCTCGATTAAATATCCGATAGGCACACCAAAGGGCACGCAAAAGTTTTTAGGAGTTTTTATCGCGCCGCCTGCAACAGTTACAATGCGGTCGACTAATGGCTTGTTATTTACTACAATATCGTATATTGCACTTGCTGTTGCTACGTTATCAACGCATACGCCAACATCCATTGGCAGCCTACCATGCGGAACTAAACGCTTGGTTGCAGCTTTTATCAAGGTTTTCTCTGCCCCTTGAGGGTACTTAACAGCGCAAGTGACTACTTTAATATTATCTTCGGGAGCGATATATGCTTTAATAGTGTCAATTGCATCGCGCTTATTTTCTTCGATTGCAATATATCCATTATTAGCATTTAACGCGCGCATGATAATTTTAAGCCCTACCACTACCTTCTCGGGGAACTCGAGCATAAGGCGATGGTCGCTAGTTATATATGGCTCGCACTCGGCACCGTTTAGAATAACCGAATCGATAGGCTTATCCTTAGGCGGTGCAAGCTTAACGTGGGTAGGGAAGGTGGCTCCGCCCATGCCGACTATGCCGCCGCGCTTAACGCGCTCGATAATATCGTGGGCAGACATATCGCTCCATTTATTATCTTCTTTAGTATAGCCAATTGTGTACTTACCGTCGTTCTCTATAACAACAGATTCTACATTATACCCGCTATTATGCAATCGTGGTTCGATCGCTATAACTTTACCCGAAACACTAGCGTGGATATTGGCAGAGACTACGCCTGCACTTTCGGCAATTAAATCGCCTATTTTAACCTCGTCGCCTGGCTTAACCACCGGATTGCTGCGCCCGCCTATATGTTGACTAAGCGGAAGGACAATCTCTTTAGTTGCCGGGATATTTGTGATATGTAAATATCGTGTAGTATGTTTATGGTCTTTAGGATGAACTCCACCCTTAAACGAAATCTTTGGCAAAAAACCACCTCTATTTCTGCATTATTCATTTTCATTGTATTCTCTATTCTATCACAAACAAAAAAAATGTCAATAGTAAGTTGGCATATTTTTTTATGATTGTACATTGACAAATATTCCTTAATGTTGTATAATAAAATGGCAAGTTAAATTTGTGTTAAGTAAGCACTGATTAACTAGCGTTTAGCTAGTCAGTGGTTACTTTAGTTCTATGGGAGTGTTCTGGTTTAATCTATGGAAAATAAAGTTTATACAATTTCGCTGTCTAATAATGAAACTGACTCTTCGGATTTTGCCCAAGAGTTTATTAATGATGCGCAAAGCACGACCCCAGTTGCGCCTACAACGCTTTTTGCTACACCGCAATCGTTTATCCCTGGTGAGTTATTAGGCGATGCCCCTGTGCCACCTAGTGACGATGACGTCGCAAAGGAACCAGTTGCAAGTGACGTGGCAAAAGAGCCTATTGCAAGTGACGATGATGTGCCCACACCTAACTTTAATGCTAAGTGCTTGGTAATTAATGGCTCGCCTCATAAAGATGGCAACACAGCCAGAATGGTTTCTAACTATATATTCGAGAATAATGTTAAGCTTATGACAGCGGTGTACCCTTATTTTGCTAATATTAAGCCTTGTATAGACTGTCGATATTGCTATACCCACCGTTGCTGCAGCATTTTAGACGATATGCACTATGTTTACGATGATGATTATGCACATGTGATTATTGCCAGCCCTGTTTATTTTAGCTCTATAACTCCGCCTTTGTTTAATGTATTAACTCGATTGCAATTATATTACGCAAACAAGAGATTCTTTGACGGAGAGAAGCTAGAAATTAAGCCTAAAACTGCTACCATTATTTTAACAGGCGGTGGTGATGGCAAGCCAGACGAAGCTTTGCGCTTGTGTAAAATTATGGCACGTCTGATGAATGCTACCGTTGTAGAGATTATCCAAAAATTAGATACCGATACAGACCCGGTGATATAGTACTAATTAAAAATGTAAAACAAAGGGGAGCGCCTATTTTGAACAAGAACTCTAAAACCTTAATAATTATCCCGGCATATAACGAGGCAGAAACATTAGAGCGCGTTATAGATGACATTAGCAAAAACGCCGCCGATTGTGATTGTATAATCATCAACGATTGCTCGACCGATGGAACATTGCAACTTTGCAGACGTAAGGGTTGGCGCGTAGCTAACCTTACTAATAACCTCGGCATAGGTGGTGCAATGCAAACTGGCTATAAATATGCCGCGCAAAACAATTACGATATTGCCATTCAGTTTGATGGTGATGGTCAACACGAGGCTAAATATATACATGATTTAATTGATAAAATACAAGCGGGGGCCGATTTGGCAATAGGCTCGCGTTACTTAAGCGATAGTGCAGAGGGTTTTAAATCGACGGCTACGCGTCGTTTAGGAATAAAATACTTCTCTGTATTAATAAAATTATTAACGGGTAAAAAATGCACCGACCCGACATCTGGCTTGCGCGCTTGTTCTAAAGCTGTTATAAATATGTTCGCTAGTAATTATCCTCAAGATTACCCCGAGCCAGATACAATAGTGCGAGTGGCGCGACAGGGCTTGGATATTATTGATATTCCTGTTAGTATGCAAGAACGTGTTAGTGGAAAGTCGTCTATAACTTGTTTAAAATCGATATATTATGCAATTAAGGTAACTCTTGCGTGTTTGTTAGGATAAGCTAGCAAATTCTTTTAAGGAGCTTTTATTATGAACATAACACCCACCATTATAGCCTTTATCATATCCTACTTAATTGGCAGCGTAACCCTTTCTATCGCGATATCTAAACGCATGGGCAGGGGCGATATACGCAATTTTGGCAGCCATGCAACTGGTGCAACAAACGTCTTACGCACTTTAGGCAAAAAGGCGGCGGCTATTACTTTTGTTTGGGATATTTTAAAGGGTGTCATTTGTGTTGTTGCCGCGCGGGTGATAGGTTTAAACCCAGAAGTTGCAGCGTTTGGCGCGATTCTTGGGCATATATTCCCTGTTTACTTTGGCTTTAAAGGTGGCAAGGGCGTGGCTACCACTGTTGGTATAATTCTATCGCTTTACCCGCTGCCTGGTGTGTGCGCGCTGATAATTGCTTTAGCTATAATGGCGGTTACTAAATATGTATCGTTAGGTAGTATTATAGGTGTGATGGTGCTTCCGCTAATGCTTTGGGTTTTTAAAGGCGATGCGCACCAGATTATTTTTGCCGGAGTGCTTGCTATAATTGTAATTATTACGCATAGGCAGAATATTGATAGATTGATTCATGGTGTAGAAAATAAGTTAGGGCAAAAGGTATCGACCAAAGTAACCACCGAAGAGCAAAAGGAGAATTAAATAAATGGAAATAATGATTTTAGGCAGTGGCACCTGGGGGACAGCGGTGGCTAACATGTGCGCTAATAATGGGCATGACATAACATTGTGGAGTTTTGACCCTGTTCAATGTGCCGAGCTTGCTAAAACGCATACCCACCCATTTTTGCCTGGCGGAACCATTAATAATAATATAACTTTTACCGACGATATTACTTTGTGCGCTAATTTTGAGCATGTAATAATTGCTACGCCGTCGTTTGCTATACGTGAGACTGCCAAAAAATTTGCGCCATATATACAACCTGGCACGCATATTATCAACCTTTCTAAAGGGCTAGAGAAGGATACTCTTTTACGTCTTAGTCAAGTAATAACGCAGGAATTAGGCGGTAAGGATAAATGCGAATCTAACGAAATTTCGATTTCTGCCCTAGGTGGGCCTAGCCAGGCGGAGGAAGTGTTTAACGACCAGCCGACGGTTGTGGTAGTTTCCAATAACGATATTAACGAGGCTATCCATTGGCAAAAAACGCTTAATAACCCCAAGTTTAGGGTGTATGTTAACAACGATATGATAGGCACCGAGATTTGTGCATGCCTTAAAAATGTAATTGCGTTATGCGCGGGTATTGTAGATGGCTTAGGCTATGGCGATAATACTAACGCTGCGCTTATAACTCGCGGATTGGCTGAAATTTCGCGTCTTGGTATTGCAATGGGTGCTAAGTTCGAGACGTTTTTAGGGCTGGCAGGCATGGGCGATTTAATTGGTACCGCCATGAGTGTTCATAGCAGGAATCGGACGGTCGGCAAAATGCTAGGTGATGGCATGAGTTTAGAAGATGCGCTTGATAAAGTGGGAATGGTTGCTGAGGGCGTAGATGCGTGCGTGACAGCGGTTAGTTTGGCGGATAAACATTCGGTAGAGCTGCCGATTAGTACCGAGGTGTATCGTATTTTATTTGAAGGTAAAGATGCAAGGCAATCGGTAATAGAGCTTATGTGCAGATGAAGTGATAATGCAGATGAATAATTTTCTGCATTATAAATTAATTCCCTCTTGACTTTTTGAGGCAACTGTGATATTCTTAAGTAGACGAAATGTCGAGAGGTGCGAATAAAAATGGATTCTAATTACGATTCACAAAAAATTATAAACGTCGAACTTTCACGCGAGATGAAAAAAAGTTATATCGACTATGCAATGAGCGTTATTGTAGGGCGCGCCTTGCCTGATGTGCGCGATGGCTTTAAACCTGTTCATCGTCGAATTTTGTATACCATGCACGAGGCAGGGTTTACTCCCGATAAAGCTTATCGTAAGTGCGCAACAACCGTCGGCGATGTTTTAGGTAAGTATCATCCTCATGGCGATGCTAGCGTGTATGATGCTTTGGTGCGTATGGCGCAAGATTTTTCGCTGCGATATCCTTTAGTTGATGGGCATGGTAACTTTGGTTCGGTAGATGGCGACCCGCCTGCAGCCTACCGTTATACCGAGGCGCGTATGGCAAAATTGGCTGTGCATATGATATCGGATATCGATAAAGAAACGGTCGATTTTCAACCTAACTATGACGACCGCTTAAAAGAGCCGGTCGTGCTTCCGTCGCGGTTCCCTAACCTTTTAGTTAATGGTTCTAGTGGTATTGCCGTGGGTATGGCTACTAATATGCCGCCACATAATTTAACAGAAGTTATAAACGGGATTATTGCAACCATCGACAACCCTGCAATAGAGCTTGAAGAGCTTATGGAGTTTGTTAAGGGACCAGACTTCCCTACCGCTGGGATTATTATGGGCAGGGCTGGTATAAAGCGCGCGTACGAAACAGGGCGCGGCAAGATAATCATTCGCGCTAAGTGCGAAATTGTAGAAGAGAATAACCGCACACGAATAATTGTTACCGAGCTTCCTTACCAAGTTAATAAGGCGCATTTAATCGAGAAGATTGCTGAGTTGGTTAAGGATAAGCGCATAGAGGGAATTGCCGATGTAAACGATGAATCGGACCGTGAAGGCATGCGCATGGTTATAGATTTAAAACGTGATGCGATACCTAATATTGTTTTAAATAAACTGTTTAAACTTACTCAAATGCAAGATAGCTTTGGTATAATCAACCTTGCATTGGTGGATAATCAGCCAAAGGTGCTTAGTTTGCGCGAGATGTTGCATTGCTATATTGAGTTCCAAAAAGATGTAGTGCTGCGTCGTACTAAGTATGATAAAGCTAAGGCAGAGGCGCGCGCGCATATTTTAGAGGGTTTGCGTATAGCGTTAGACCATATTGACGAAATTATCGCTACTATTAGAGCAAGTTACGACAACGCTAAGCCACAATTGATGGAGAAGTTTGGGTTATCTGAACTTCAGGCGCAGGCGATATTAGACATGCAATTAAAACGTCTGCAAGGGTTAGAGCGTGAGAAGATTGATAATGAGTTTAACACGTTAATGGCGTTAATAGAGAAGTTGAATGCTATATTAAACGACGAGAAATTGTTGCTTAACACTATAAAAGATGAGTTAATAGAGATTCGTGAAAAATTTGGTGATGAGCGTAGGACGACGATTGAACATGATGTTAGCGATATCGAGGATGAAGATTTAATCCCCGACGAAGAATGTGTTATAACATTTACACATTATGGGTACATCAAGCGTACATCGGCGGATACTTACAAGGCGCAAAATCGTGGTGGGCGCGGGATTTCTGGCTTGCAAACACGCGAGGAAGACTTTGTAGAGAAAATGTTCATTGGGAATTCTAAAAGTAATGTGCTATTGTTTACTAACCTTGGGCGCATGTATCGCATTAAGGCTTACCAGATACCCGAAAGCGGTAGAAATGCCAAAGGTATAGCCATTGTTAATCTGTTGCAATTGCAAGAGGGCGAGAAGGTTAATGCTTTGCTGCCGGTTAAATCGTTTGAAGAAGATAAGTACCTTATTATGCTTACCAAAAATGGGGTTATAAAACGCTCGCACATTAGTGTGTACAATACTTCGCGCAAGGCAGGCATAAATGCTATCGAGCTTGACGAAGGCGATTCGCTGGTTAGTGTTAAGGTTACCGATGGTAAACAAGATATTATGATAGCTACGCATAATGGATATTCTATCCGCTTTGACGAGAATGGCGTTAGGGCGACAGGGCGTACCAGCCGCGGCGTTAGGGCGATGACTTTGCGCGAGGGTGATTATGTTATCGGCTTGAACATTGTACGAAGCGATGAGGAGTTACAGTTCCTTACTATTACCGAAAATGGTTATGGCAAGCGCACGGGGGTAGATGCTTATCGCAAGCAATCGCGCGGGGGTAAGGGCATTAAAACCTATAAGCCAAGCGATAAAACAGGCTTAATAACTGCTATAAAAATTGTTGATGATGACGACGATATTATGCTTATCACTAGCGAGGGCGTTATAATTAGGATACATTGCGCAGATATATCTACCGTTGGCAGGGTGGCAATGGGCGTGCGTTTGGTGCGCTTAGGCGATGATGTTTCGGTTATCGGCGTGGGCAGGATTGAGCGCGATGATGAGGCAGAGGTGGAAGAGATAGCTGACGCTATTGTTGATACCGAGGCTTAATCACGCAAAATTGCGTTCCGTACAAAATCCCGTCATTGCGGGCTCCGACCCGCAATCTATATGCTGCTTTAAAATGAAAGTTTGCGGTTGCTCCATTTTGCAAACACCTAAACTGCAAAGGCAGGACGAGGAAGGCGCTCTTTATACCTTTGCTCAGTTTAGGCATTTGCAAAATGGTGTGGGTAAAATACTTCTGGCTTATCATTTGTTTTTTAAAGCTCTAAATCTATTCAAGCCGCGTAATTTTTACTCTGCTCCGCTCGTTTTTCGCGATTTAATCCTAGCATTTTGCTGGAAATTGTCAAGGTTAAAATGAACGACGCTTCGCGTCGACCTTGACACTTCCCTTAGCAAAATGCAGATGTAAATCTCGGCGAAAAACTCATTCGGGCAGCGTAAAAACAGGCGGCATATTATTTCTGCATTATAATTTTAGGGGGTCTCATTTTGCGTACTCCAATTAATAACTCGTGGGAGCAAGTTCTTGCACCGATTTTTGATACTGAGGAATACTCCTGCTTGCGTAGGTTTTTAGTAGATGAGTACTCGCATCATATTATCTACCCTAAAATGGAGAATATTTTTAATGCGCTTGCGCTTACTCCTCCAGAAAAAGTTAAAGTTGCAATAATAGGTCAAGACCCATATATTAACCCGAACCAAGCCCATGGCTTGGCTTTTTCTGTGGAAAAATCTGCCCCGCCGCCCTCGTTGATGAATATATTTAAAGAGATTAAAAGTGACATTGGTGTCGAGTCTGAAGTGCTTAGCGGCAACCTTACGCCGTGGGCTAATCAGGGAGTTCTGCTTTTAAACAGCGTGCTAACGGTGCGCGCAGGCAGCTCTAACTCGCATAAAAACAAAGGGTGGGAGGCGGTTACAACAGCGGCGATTGCACATTTAATCGCGCGCGTAGTGGGCGGGCAGCCGATTGTTTTTATCTTGTGGGGGAATAATGCTAAAAACGTGTTTGCGCGGGCAAAGAAAGCGGCGGGCGATGTTAAATTTGATGATAATGGATTGGTACTTATGGCTGCACATCCTTCACCACTTTCGGCATATAATGGATTCTTTGGATGCAAGCATTTCTCACGTGCTAATGAGTTTTTGAAGCGTAATAACTTACAACAAATAATATGGTGATTTTTGGATATAATATACGAGCAAACAGTGATTAACTATCATTTGCTCTTTTTAGTTAAATTCCCCTTTTTGTGCATAACCTCACTGCGGCAGGCGTCAGCCTTGCCTTGCTCGCTTATTTCAAAAAGAAAAATTTATTCTAAAAATCACTAAACGCTATTTAATCACTGTTTACTTGACAATAAATTTTGGTTATGATATAATTTATTGTGTAAAAAACTAGAATTTAAATAGTAACGAATATATCAAAAACTTTAAGGAGCTTATTATTATGAATCAAGAACTTTTACAACAAATGTCGACACGCAAGGGGTTTATTGCGGCGTTAGACCAAAGCGGCGGAAGCACTCCTAAGGCACTAAAGCTTTATGGCATTAACGAGGACAAGTACTCGGGCGATGATGAAATGTTTGACATGGTGCATAAAATGCGCTCGAGGATTATTAAGAGCCGCGCGTTTAACTCGGATAGGATACTTGGTGCGATTTTGTTTGAGAACACGCTAGACCGTGATATCGACGGCATGCCAACCTCGCAATATTTGCTAGAAAAAGGGATTCTACCGTTTTTAAAGGTGGACCTTGGCTTGGCGGATGTGCAAAACGATGCGCAAATGATGAAGCCGATTGGTGATTTAGATGACAAGCTTAAGAAGGCTGTAGCTAACAATGTTTTTGGTACTAAAATGCGTTCGGTAATTAAAAAGGCTAATGCGCAGGGTATTAAAGATGTTGTTGCTCAACAGTTTGATATAGCTAAAAAAATTATCGGGTATGGATTGGTACCAATTATCGAGCCAGAGGTTGACATAAACGCACCAGATAAAGCTCAAGCCGAAGAGATTTTGAAGCAAGAGATAAAGGCGCAATTGCAAACTTTAGGCAATGATGATAAAGTTATATTTAAGCTTACATTACCAGAAGTTCCTAATTTTTATGCTGATTTAATTGGCGAGCCACACACGGTTCGTGTTGTTGCGTTATCGGGCGGGTATCCTCAAGCCGAGGCTAACGCTAAGTTGGCGCAAAATAATGGTGTTATTGCAAGCTTCTCGCGCGCGTTAAGCGAGACGTTGAACGTTGACCAAACAGATGAAGAGTTTGATACAACCCTTGGCAAGGCTATTGAGGGGATATATGAGGCATCTGTTAAGTAAAGATATATAAAAATATAACAAAAAAACTATCCAACTTTTTGGATAGTTTTTTAAATTTTACCTTAATCTTTGCATATAATATATAAAGATTGACAAAACTTTAAATATATGTTACAATAGTATTACAGAATTATTACAAAATAGTGGCGTTTTTTTTACATTTTGCAACATTTCAATGCAAAATTTCAAAAATATGTTACAATGATAATATAAAGGCGGTGAGTACCAATGTATGAAGCTATAGAAATTGCAAAGTATTTTTTGAATAAGGACCCAAAGCGTACTTATTTTAATCACAATCTTATAACAAGGCAAGGAATAGGTGGCGAACAAAAATTTTACGAAGGAAACGCTAAACTGAATAAATTTTTGCATATTGCACAAGAACTGTATATTGCTAGGACTGGCAAGCAGTTAATATCCGACGATTTTTATGCGTTCACGCATGGTGCAATTGTAGATTCCGTGCGAAATGAATTTAATGTTAGGCTATACAAGACTGGAATTTTAGATGTCAACATAACAGATGAAGAAACAAAAGACTTTCTCGACAGAATCTATAATATACTTAAATCCGCATCAATAGATGACTTAATTGAGTTGTCGCATGAAGACGACGAATGGCAAGAAAAGTCACGTGCTACTCAAAAAACTCAACAAAAAATGAATTTTATGAAGAATGCGATTGTTTATAAAGAACGTTTTTCTGATGCACTAAAATATATGTATAAAGATAAAGAGGTGCATTCGATAAATGTTTGAAGTAGGACAGCTTTTGTGGTTGAAATTTCGATTCAATAATAGCGGAGATGTTTCAAACGTAAAACACCCTTATGTTATTGCAAATATAGATGAACAAAATAAGACAATAGAAATAATTCAGCTTGATTCTATAGATTTTAATAAAAATGCTTTTTGGGCATTTAAAAAATGCAGTTGCATTATAGATGTCGATAATCCTAAAGAAACCGTTATTACTAAAGATAGTTTCGCGCAACTTAACAACAGATTTACCATTGATTTATACGATGAACTTAATAAATATAGAAGAACAAAAAATAAACTATCTGATGATAAATTGCATCATTTATTAAAAAAATATAAAGAATATCATGACAATAATACAGTAGAAGATAATAAAATAGTACATATTTCTAAGGAAGAATTAGAAAATTTAAATAACATATAAATAATATTAAACAAAAAACTATCCTAAATTTTAGGATAGTTTTTTTACATAATTTTGCGCATATTTTAACTTGTATAGTTCTCTAATATTTCGGCAAGCTCCTCTTTAGAACCAACCTCTATACCCTGTTGCAGCTCTTTAATATCGTTGGCGGGCAGCGTTTTAATGTTGACGTCTATAATTCGGCTTAAATCACCATTTTCGTATATACCAATTGCGCCATTATACTCTTTGATTAGGTAGTGAGGCACATCTGGGCTTGGGGTAGGCGCGGGCTGGGCCTGTGCGTTGGTATCTAGCTCAACCGCTGCATTTGCTTGGGTTTGGTTAGCCTCTGCAAATTCCTTCCTTGCATAGGTAACGCCAATTTGATAAGACGATACACATAATAACGCACTATATATTATTGCGCAAATTAATGCAAAAATTCCTGATTTTGTCATAATTACCACTCCCACTAAATGGATATATGGTAATTATTTACATAATTAAAAGTTTTTATACATTGATTTTTTTAAGATGTATCGGTTGCATCTTCTGGGTGACCATTACCTCCAGCACCTTCTAAAGCTGTAGATTTACCGAAGTAGTACCCTATCCACGAGATAAAGGCGGTTATAACTGTATCGACATTATTGCCATTTAGGTAGCCATATATTGCAACGAATACTAGCACACACATAGATAGCACCGAAACTATTTTGCGTGTACATGGCATCTTAAAGTTCTTTATTACCGTGGGTGTGTTGCAGCCAGGTGCATCTATTATTTGTGTTTGCGCTGGCAATTGATTAACCGAATCGGTTTGAATGGGCGCGGGCTTATCCTCTAATCCAGATGAGTTAGCCGTGATATTGTCGGGCATGATTGTTGTGTTTGGCTGACTCGTGGTGGTTATAGTGGAAGAAGTATCACTCGGCTCTTCGTCTGGTGGCAAGCTATTATTTGCAATTGCCAAGCGTGGGTCGGCTCCTGTGCCATAAACATCGCTATTTTGTATGTTGTTTGTGTTGTTTATATCATCGTTAGTCAATAAAAACATCCCTTTGTATTATATATAAACACGCTTCGGCGGAGTGAATCCGCCTCCGCTTCTAAAGTTGTTCTGATGTTTTCGGCGAGAAGCCGCCGAAAACCTGTTTATATATAATATGCAAAGGGATTATTATTTGTGTAGCAAAGTATCTATTTTTTAGGTGTTGCTTTTTTCTCTATAACATCGGTTAAGATTAAAGGACTGAACGATGCGTTGGCGTGTTCACGTTTGCCATTAATAACACGTGTGATGTCCGAGATAAAGAACTCGGTTTTTACTTTAACACGCAAAATATCGTTTATAAAGTATTGGTCTAGCTTATCGGCTGCTTTATCGGCAGCGTACAATGTAGCTTCGCAGAACATACCTTTTTTAAGCATCTCGTCGTTCTCGGCTGCTAGAACAGGAACATACTCTAGTTCGCCCAGGTTATAACCTAGCTTTAAAGTATTTTCATCTCTAACACCAGAAGGATTACCGTCGATTTTAATAGTTAGCTCTAGCTCTAACCCGCGATTAACAGCGGGACGCGCTAAAAACCTTCTTAGTTTGTTATAATCCGTCATATTTTTTTGAAGCTTTTCGGTTAAATCTAAAACTTCTGACATATTGGACACACCTTTTTAATTAATTGTGTATAACGAAGGTTATTATTTTTTACAGCGTTATAGCATCATAAACTTGCTGGTTTATCCTTACATTGGCATTTTCTTGAAGCTTAGCCATTTCGTCATAGTACCATTCGTTTTTAACGGTTTCGGCATTTGCAGAGTATGTGTTAGGGTCTACCGCATATTTTTTAAGAACATGGTAGCCATAAGACGTTTCTACAACATCGCTAATTTGCCCTACTTCTAGGCTATTTGCTGTGTCTAAGAAAGGTTTAACCATGTTAGAGTGATGCCCCATAACATATCCATCTGGCTGAGATTTTGAGCCAGGGTCTTGAGAATATTGGTCAACTAGCGCGTCGAAGTCTTCGCCTGCACGCGCACGGGCTAATAACTCGTCTATTTGTGTTTTAGCGGCAGCAATTTCGTCGGCAGATAACTTCTCGTTAGTATCGTTATTGACTGTGTTAATTAAAATGTGTTTGATGCGATACATTTGGCTTAAATAGTAGTCTTTAAAATCATCCTCGGTTGTATCGCTTTTTAACTTCTCCATCAATTTTTGTTGAATTCTACTATTACGAAGCACTTGAGTATAGCTCTCGTCGGTTAGAGAGTAAGCGGTTAAAACGCTTTGATATTGCTCTTCGCCACCAAATTGTGCTTTGATTGATTCTTTATCGCTTTGAATAGATTTTTCTTCTTCGACAGAGATTTTAATGCCAAGTTTATCTGCCTTTTTAAGTTGAGCGTACTCTTTGGCAGCCATATCTAAAGCAGCTTTTTTAGCGGCAACGCCTGCGTTCTCGCCATCTATAGTGCCTTGCGCCCAAAAATCGGTAATATTGGCGGTGTTCTGCGCCGAAAGACTGTTTTTAGCGGTAGATAAATAATAAGCGTACATATCTTTAGTTAGTTTAATGCCATCAATTTTAGCGACGGTGTTCTCGTCCATTTTACCAAACGAGCAGCCGGTAATGCTAACACACATAGCAACAATAAGTAGCAATATAGTAAGTTTTTTCATAATTTTTTATTCCCTTCCTTGGTTTTATATTTGATTAGGAATATACTAGGTACACACTAATTATACCACAACGAATCTTAAATTGCAATATTTTTTAAAATTTGTAATAAAAATGTAATTTTACCAATATTTACCTTTGCAGAATCATTTAGCATACATATTTTAATATTATCGCCCGGAAGCAGCTTTACACCACTAGATTCGGGCGTGCGAAGCCAATTAAGTAATTGCGTGATGTTTACCTTAGCATCGTTGCCAAAAGATATTATTATATTATTGCCACGCTGTGAGATTTCTATAATCCCGATTTTTCGGCACTCGGCAGTGATTAGTGCAATTTTAAGCAGATTATGCACGCAATTAGGTGGCTCGCCAAACCTATCTTTAAGCTCGGCTAAAAGGTCGTCGGCATCGTTCTCGTTTCGCACCTCGGCAAAGCGTTTATATAGCTCTATCCTGTAATTTTCGCCCTCTACATACGATGTAGGTATAAAAGCATCTACCGCTAGCTTTACATTAACCATCTCGTCTTTTGGCATTAACTCGCCGCGAATTTCGGCAATGCTGTCGGCTAAAATTTTGCAATATAAATCGTAGCCTATAGACTCCATATTACCATGTTGCTGTGCGCCGATGATGTTTCCCGCTCCGCGAATCTCTAAATCGCGCAAGGCAATTTTAAAGCCCGAACCAAACTCGGTAAACTCGGATATCGCTTTTAATCGTTTAGACGCGTTCTCGTTTAGTACCTTGTTTTTTGTATAAGTTAAGTAGGCATAAGCCATGCGGTTAGACCTGCCGACGCGACCGCGCAGCTGATATAATTGTGCTAAACCCATTTTATCGGAATCTTCTATTATAATGGTGTTAACGTTAGGGATATCCAAACCTGTTTCGATTATCGTGGTGCAAATTAAAACATCTATCTCGCCATTATCTAGTTGGTTCATAATTCCTTCTAGCTCACGCTCGTGCATTTGACCATGCCCGACCGCAATTCGTAAATTAGGTGAAATTTTAGCCAAGCGGTCGCGTGTTCTGTAAATAGTTTCTACCCTATTATGCAAGTAATACACCTGCCCGCCGCGCGCAACTTCGCGAGTAATAGCCTCGGATATCACATCAAAATTATACTCTAAAACATAGGTAGAAACGGGCAGACGGTCTTTAGGTGGCTGCTCGATAATGCTCATATCCCTTATGCCCACTAGGCTCATGTGCAACGTGCGAGGGATAGGTGTGGCGGTTAGAGTTAAGACGTCTACATGCTCGCGCATTTCCTTAATTTTTTCTTTATGTGTAACGCCAAAACGTTGTTCTTCGTCTATTATAAGCAAGCCTAAATTCTTAAACTTAACATCTTTTTGTAGCAGACGATGCGTGCCTATTACAATATCTACCTCGCCATTTTTTAAGCGTTCCAAAGTTTTTTTAACCTGAGTTGGCGTTCTAAAGCGCGATAATAATTCTATTCTTACGCCAAAGCTATCCATTCGTTTAACAAAAGTATTAAAATGCTGGCTGGCAAGGACGGTGGTAGGCACTAAATATGCTACTTGGCAGCCATCTAGCACCGCCTTAAAGCTGGCGCGCATGGCGACTTCGGTTTTGCCATAACCTACATCACCACAAATTAATCTATCCATTGGCTTAGGCTTTTGCATATCACGCTTGGTATCGCCAATAGCCTGCAATTGCCCATCGGTTTCGGTGTAAGGGAAGGTGTCTTCAAACTCTTGCTGATAGGTGTTGTCTTCAGAGAACGCCTTACCCTCTATAGCCTCACGCTTTGCATATAACTTGGCTAAATCTATTGCCATATCCATGCAGGCGCGCTTAACTCGGCTTTTAGTTTTGCTCCACTCTGCGCCACCTAAACGGTTTAGCTTAACGGCTGCATCTGCATCTTTACCGATATATTTATAGACTAAATCTAGCTGATTAGTAGGCACGTAAAGCTTATCGGTTCCTCTATATTGTATGTGAAGGTAATCGATGGTAGAATCGTCGATGGTTATTTGCTTTATACCTATAAATTTACCTATGCCATGATACTCGTGAACTACATAATCGCCTATATCTAAATCGGCATAACTATTTAGCTTTTGCCTATCTTTTTTGTTGCCCTTATGAGTTTTTTTAGGCTTGGCGGCGGTGGCAAACACATCGCTTGAACCGAATATAACTTGCTTGACAGCGTTAGATTTATCGGCAACCTCTAACCCATTGGGCAGCGTGCCTTCTATTACTTTGACGCCCCAGATATCTAGTTCTTTTAGATGATTCTCGGCGGCTTGCTTATTGGCAGATACTAAGTAAATGTTATAGTTCCTATCGATATAACTATTAACCTCTTTTTTAAATAGCTCTATATTATTAACAAAGCTTGTGGTGGCGCGGGTGTTAAAGGCAATGGAGGTGGGCGAATCTGCGCTATTGATAGAGTACTCTTCATCTATTTGAATACATGTGCTAGGTATTAAAAAATCATTAAAATATTGAGTGCCAAGGTGTGGCATAAGGTGCTTATCCTGCGCGTTTAGAACGTTATCGGTAATCTGCTCTATTAAGGCGGTGGCGGTATTATGCACTTGGGTAGATTCGTACAAATAGCATTGCGGGCGCGATTTAATATTGTTGTTCAATTCTGGCTCGAAATAATCGAAAAAATTAGGTGTTTTGGTATAAATTAAAGGAAGATATTTATCGATAGAAGTAAAATAATCGTCACTTTCTAGCATATCGTAATCCTTTAACGCGTGGCTGTTGCCTTCTTTTACATAAGGCTCAATTTTTTCTTTAATAGCATCTTTTGCGCTATTTGTTATAAAGTTCTCGTGAATCGGCAGGGCAATGGCTTTAGCTAGAGTTTTATTAGAACGCTGAGTAATTATATCGAACTGGCGGATGGACTCAATATCGTCGCCCCATAGCTCGATTCGCACACCTGTTTTAGCGTTATTGGCAAAATCTATTATGCCGCCACGGATAGAAAATTGCCCGCCACCCTCGACAATCTCCTTACGCACATATCCTAAATTGACAAACTTTTTAGCAAGGTCGTCTATATTTATGGTGGCGTTTGTTTTAAATGACATTGTGTTATCGCGGAAGATATCGACCTCGGCAGCTGGGGCGATAATAGCGCTTGCTGGGGCGATAAAAATTTGGTTAGGGTTAATGACTGCCTGGTAAAAGGTGGATATGCGCTGGATAGTGGTCTCGTTGCTACGTGCGTCTATATCAAAAAACACAAGCTCGCGCGAGGGAAGAACATGCACCATATTGGCGATCGATTTTTCGGCAGAAGTAGCTTGTGGCATATTGGCAAAGTGTTTAATATCGCTTGCTAAATTTTGGGCTAATAAAATGTTAGGAGTGATGATTATTAAGGGGGCGGCAAGGGCAGGCTGGTTTGTATTTTTAGCGGGGATAAAGGAATCGCAAGCGCGACAAAAGACGAGATTTGCAAAAGCGGTGGGGGTTAAGCCACTACATTCTATTGCATTGTATCCCGTTAGTGTAGCTTTTGTATTTTTAGAACTATCCGAGTTTTTTGTATTAAGTGGGGCGTGCTGCGTGATTTGTTCGGAGAGTTCTGCATACTTGCTAGTCTGTTTTAAAAACTTGTGTATCGTTGTCGCCAAACAAGCCCTTCTCTACTTTGTTTTTTATTAGTTGCATGGTATATTTTGCCACATTGTCTATAAAATTAGTCTTATCGCTTAAAGTGGGCGGTGTGTACTTGCCTAAAACATAATCAGCCAGTGGGATAACGCCATTGTCGCCGATGCCTACTTTAAGGCGAGGGAATTGGTCGGTGTTAAGTTTTAGGATAATATCACGGACTCCGTTATGTCCGCCTGCCGAGCCATCGTTGCGAAGGCGGATAGAGTTGGGTGGCAGCGAGACATCATCGTAAACTACTAATATATTTTGCGGGGGGATTTTATAATAATCGGTTAACGCGCGAGCAGCATCGCCACTTAGGTTCATGTAGGTTTGCGGCTTGGCAAGGATAATTTTGACAGGTTTATCGCCGAATTTTTGGGTAACAGAAGAAACCTCTGCGTTAAATTTGCTAGAGGTAAAGGAAGCGTTTAGCAGGCGAGAGAGTGAATCTGCCACCATAAAGCCTACGTTATGCTTAGTATTTTGATATTTAGGCGTAGGGTTGCCCAAGCCTAGGATTAATATAGTGTTTGACATGATTAAAAAATAATGCAGAAACAAAATTGCACAAAGCGCAATTTTGCGTGATTTTTACTTATATAAACAATGTGCTTACAGATAAATCTTCGTGGATGCGCTCGATAGCTTCGGCAAAAACAGGGGCGACAGAAAGTGTTTTTATTTTGCCTGTTATTTTTTCGTCGGGCATATTAATTGTATTAAGCACAAGCACCTCATCAAGGCACGAGTCGGTTATTCGTTGTAGCGCGGGGCCAGATAGCACACCATGCGTTGCACATGCGCGAATCTCGGTAGCTCCTGCTTTTTTTAAGGCTGCAGCGGCGTTACATAATGTGCCAGCGGTGTCGATTAAATCGTCTATAATAATTAGCTTTTTATCTTTAACATCTCCAATTATGTTCATAACTTCGGATACATTATTTTTAGGTCGGCGTTTATCGATGATAGCGATAGGCAAGTTAAGCTTCTCGGCAAACTTACGCACGCGGGTAACGCTGCCTAAATCGGGCGATACAAGTACAACATCGTCGCGGCCTTTATAATCCTTCTTAAAATAATCGTATAAAATTGGCACGCCTAATAAATGGTCAACGGGGATGTTAAAGAATCCTTGAATTTGAGGGGCGTGCAGGTCCATCGTTAACAGGCGGTCGACACCCACTGTGGTTAAAATATCGGCGACCATTTTGGCGGTGATAGGGTCGCGCGCGCGGGCTTTTCTATCTTGCCTAGCATAGCCATAATAAGGCATAACAGCGGTGATTCGAGCGGCAGATGCGCGCTTTAAGGCATCTATTGCCACAAGCAATTGCATCATGTTCTCGTTAACAGGTGCCGAGGTAGACTGGATTATAAACACATCGCAACCGCGGACGGTTTCTTTAATATGCACATTTATCTCGCCGTCAGAGAAATGCTCAATCTCCATATCTCCTAAAGGCACGCCAATAATAGAAGCGATGCTTTTAGCAAGCGGTTTATGTGCCTCGCACGAAAAAATTTTTAGATTGTTATCGTTAGTCATTGGTAAAACTCCCCTGTATCTATTTTTAAAAGCAATTAATAATGCTTGAAAAGCCATGCAGAATTGAGTTCTTAATTCTCAATTTTCCTTTTATCTCTCCAGCCTGTTTTAATCTCTTGTCGAGCGCGGGCTATTGCCAAAGTATTATCTGGTACATTTTTAGTAATGGTCGAGCCAGCGGCAATAAACGCGCCGTCGCCAACATCTACCGGCGATACTAAATTAGTATTACACCCTACAAATACATTATTGCCCACTTTACTACGATGCTTATCTTTACCGTCGTAATTAACTACAATGCTGCCACAGCCAAAGTTTACGCCGCTGCCTACATCTGCATCGCCTACATAGGTTAAATGCGGAAGCTTTGTGCCTGCGCCGATATTAGAGTTTTTAACCTCGACAAAATCGCCTATCTTTGCATTATCTTCGATATTACAACCAGGGCGGATATAAGCGAACGGACCTACTTTTATATTATTATTAAGCTGGCTATCTACAATGGTAGAACTTTCTACCTCGCAACCATTGCAAATATGCGAGTTTGAAATGCGCGATTTTATTATAATACAATCCTCGCCGATGGTTGTGCCTTTTTGCAATATACATTGAGGGTAGATAATAGTGTCTTGACCTATGGTTACATCTGGCGATACAAAAGTATCGGCTGGCGAAATAAAAGTTACACCGTTGCGCATGTGGCGGCGGATAATCTTTTTTTGCGCAATTTTGCTTGCTTGCGATAACTGTTGCCTATCGTTTATGCCACGAATCTCGTCGATATCGTCTATTTTATAACTATTTACTTTTTTATCACTTTGGTTAGCAACGGCAATCATATCGGTTAAGTAATACTCGCCTGCGGCGTTATCGGTAGATATTTGTTGCAATGCCTGACACAAAAAATTAGTGTCAAAAAAATACATGCCAGAGTTTACCTCGCATATTTCACGTTCTTGTGCGTTTGCGTCTTTCTCTTCCACGATTTTTTGTACACTTATATCGTTGTTATTATGTTTTATAATTCTTCCATAGCCTGTAGGGTGCTTAATGTTAGCGGTTAAAACTGTAATAGCTGCGCCAGAGTTTTTGTGTGCCATATACGCATTGCTTAAAGTTTTAGATGTAATTAAAGGTGCATCGCCTGCTAAAATTAAAGTGTCGCCTTGCTCGAGCAGCGAGTCTTTAGCGCACATAACAGCGTGAGCGGTGCCTTTTCGCTCGGTTTGATGGGCATACGCAATAGATTTATTTAAGTAGCTTGCGCTTATATGCTCTTTTACAACATCTGCCTTATTGCCTATAACTATAGTTATATTATTGGGCGATAGTTTATCGGCACAAACGCCAGAGGCGGCATCTATAACCCAATTAATAATTTCTTTACCACATACTTTATGTAAAACTTTAGGCGTTTTAGACTTCATTCGAGTAGAATCGCCAGCTGCAAGAATTAAAATATTAAGCATAATTTAAACCTCGATTAAAACAAATTTATCACTTTGCTATTTTTATCATCGGTGGTGGTAGTAGTTGGTTTTTCTAAAACAATCTCTTTAAAACGAGAGGTAGAGCGCAAATCGTTTAAATTGCGCGTGTAAAACGAGTGTGATGCGCCACATTTAGGGCAAGATAACTTTATGTTATTATAGTTTATCTCGACATTTGGGTTATTATTACCACAGCCACAACTAAAACGCTTGGTAGAGACTAATTCTTGCAATTTAGTAATGGTGCGGTCGGTAACGTCTTGGTTCTGATAGTTAGGGAATATCATGGTATCTATTTTAGTGCGTGGTGCTTTATTGCTACTTTTAATTAGCACCGATGAGCATTCGCAACATTTAATGGCAAGCTCGTCCTGACGCCAAAAATCCTTTATAGGTATTTTAACTCCAACGCTCTCGGCACAATCGTGACAAACGGTCGAGAAAATGTAGTTATCTTTAATTTGGCGAATTTCGATAGTTTTGCTTCCGCAACTAGAGCAAAATAGCATGCCACCAGTTGGGTTAAGTTTAAAGGCAGATATCTCAGCCGTCGCAAACGCGCCACATTCAAAACATTTGTAGGTTAAAATTTTTGTTAAAGATGTTGTCATTAGTGGGAACCCCCTTTTTACGTTTAAGATACTAAGTTTCTATAGTAATGGTACATATATTGTTGCGCAAGTCCCCTAAAATCGCCTAAGCTTGCAATATCACTATCGGCGTCGTTGCCATAAAGAGTATCTACCACGCGGTTTATCCAGACATCGCGCGGGAAAACGTCCATGCGATTATATGCAAAAAGCAGAACACAATCGGCAATTTTGTTGCCTATCCCCTTAATTTGCATTAGCCTATTCCTAAGCTCGTCGGTAGTCATTTTATTGCAATGCTCGATATCATCTAAACCTAAGCGCGACCAATTATCGCAAGCGTCGAGTATGTATTTATCGCGGAATCCTGCTTTAATGGGCGATAAATCTTTACCCTTTAGCATATTGGCAGTTGGGAAGGTGTAGTAAGCAATTGGTTCTATGCTATATGATTGGCTTGGATTAATCTCGATTTTTTTACCATAAAGCTGGCACAGACACTCGATTATTTTTTTAATTCGTGGGATATTATTATTTTGCGATATTATAAATGAGATGACACATTCCCAAATTGGTTGGTTTAAAATTCGTAGGCCTTTACTAGCGTTAATTGCCGGTAAAAGTGTTTTGTTAGTTGCTAAAGCCTTATTTAAAAGCGTGTAATCGGTAGATAAATCAAAATATTTTTGCCAAAAATCCGCCTCAGCATTAGATGCTATATGTAGGCTGTTGCCATCTTGGTAAACTTGTGCAAAAAAACCTTCGACAACGCCTTGATAAACAGGCGCGTTAACCGCGTTTTGGCTTTGTGATAAGTTCCAACGGAAGCACTGACCGCAATTTAAAGTGTGCTGCAAGCTGAAATTCGATACATCTATAACGTAATTTTTAAAACTCATACATAAAAACTCTTTTCATTATGTACATTATATCATAAATTCTAAAAAAGTCAACATTTTTTTACAAAAGTAATCACTGAATAACTATCATTTGCTCTTTTTTGCTAAATTTCCCTTTTTGCTCATAAACGCGTCGCAACTGCTTCACTTGGCTTGTTTTTGCTAAAACCGCAAAAACGTCGCCCATGTTCCGCGTTGTTCCGCTTTTCCCACAAAACGTAAATCGCGTTTTGCGGGAGCCCTGGCAGGCGTCAGCCTTGCCTT
>JAISIR010000020.1 GCA_031261985.1 Clostridiales bacterium
TATGAAGCATCGGTTATAGGAGCAGGCGGGGCTGGATATTGTTCAAGCTGAAGTGGTGGATATTCACCTTGCAGATGATGGCAAGTGGGTGATAAAGGCTGCGCATGGCGATGAATACCTTGTGGCGGCTTGTGTTATGGCGACGGGGACGTTTTTGAATGCGCATATAATTGTTGGGCTGAATAAATGGGGAGCGGGGCCGGATAATTTAAAACCGTCAACGCAATTGGCGGGCGCGCTTGAAACTTTGGGGATAGAAACCACTATATTTAAGACGGGGACACCTGCGCGGATACATCGGCGGAGTGTGGATTTTGCTAAGTTAGCAGTGCAAAATGGTGATGATGAGATTGTTCCGATGAGTTTTGAGACGGAGTATAATTATAAAGGAAAGCTGCAAAATAAAGTTGTGTGTCATATAGCTTACACAAACGAGAGAACACATGAAATAATCAGGCAGAACCTAGATAAATCGCCTTTGTACAATGGAATGATTGAAGGGGTGGGGCCTAGGTATTGTCCTTCGATTGAAGATAAAATTGTTAGGTTTGCCGATAAGCCGAGGCATCAGTTGTTTATAGAGCCGATGGGCATGAACACAGATGAGATGTATATTCAGGGCTTCTCGTCTAGTATGCCAAGCGATGTTCAAACGCAGATGATTAGGTCGATAGAAGGCTTGGAAAATGCCGAGGTTATGCGCCCAGGGTATGCGATTGAGTATGTCTGCGTGAACCCGATGCAACTGAAAGCCACGCTAGAGTATAAGCGGCATAGGGGGTTATTCTCGTGCGGGCAGATAAACGGGACGAGCGGGTATGAAGAGGCGGCAGCGCAGGGAATTATAGCTGGTATTAACGCGGCTTTGTATTGTGGTGCGCTTAAGGGTGACGCGCAGAATATCGATGGCGCGGTGGCTGATGAGTTTATCTTGCGGCGTGACGAGGCATATATTGGCGTGTTGATTGATGATTTAATCACAAAAGGCACTAATGAACCCTACCGAATGATGACGGCGCGGGCGGAATTTAGGTTGTTGTTACGTCAGGATAATGCAGATTTTAGACTTACCGAGAAGGGCTATAATTTGGGGCTGATATCGAGTGAGCGCAAGACTAAGTTTGACGAGAAGTGGGCGGTGGTTAAGCGTGGCGTTGATAAAATGAAGCGAACAACCATTGCGCCTAGGGAAATCAACAATTATTTAGACTCGGTTGGCGAGATGCGGATAGAAAATGGCGTTAGGGCGGCGGAGTTGTTAAAGCGTCCTAAAGTTAGCTACCATGGCATTAGCGAGGCGTTAAGGCGGCGGGATGATGACGCGGCAGACTCGGCAAGTGATGTTGGGAATTTAGAAGAATATAGCAATCTTAAAGCGGCGATAGAGAAAGAGATAGAAGTATTGATTAAATACGAAGGTTACATAAGCAAGCAAATATCACAAGTTGAGCAATTTAAAAAGTTAGAGGCGAAAAAGCTGCCCAAAAGGATAGATTATAGTAAGCTCCTTGGACTAAGGCTAGAGGCGCGGCAGAAGTTGCAGAAAGTGGCGCCCGAGACGGTGGGGCAGGCGATGAGGATTTCGGGCGTGTCACCAGCGGATATTGCTGTGTTGTTGGCAGCTATGAAGGTTTGCCCCAAAACTGCAAGCCAATAGGCGCAGGAGTTTTGGCAGGCAAAGCAAACGCAAGGCTTGTCCACAAATTTGGAGCGTGTTTTACGCGAACAAATTTTGGTTGCAAGCTACTGCGCGTGATAAATTCTCGCTAACGTTTGAATTTATAAATAAAGCACGTGATATGTGAATTGACTGATATCATTCAAAATAATGTATAGATTGCGGGTCGGAGCCCGCAATGACATAGACTATGCAAATATAAATGTTAGATTTTTTAAGGTGGTGCAAAATGGAGAAGAGCTATCTTTTATACATCGCAATAATTTTGTTCGCAGCTAAAGTTTTTGGCTTATGTATGCGCAAAATTCGCATGCCACAAGTGCTAGGAATGTTGATTGCAGGGGTATTGCTGGGCGCATCGGGGTTAGGGGTTATACAAAATGGCCCGATATTATCGGCAATTGCAGAGCTAGGTGTGGTTGTACTAATGTTCACCGCTGGCATGGAAACTAACATAACAATTTTGAAAAAAACGTGGAAACAAGCGATAGTTATTGCTTTGTTTGGCGTGGCGTTGCCTATGATAGCAGGCTTTGCAATAGGTGAAGTGTACAATTTAGGGGCTATCCATAGCATATTTTTGGGGGTAGTATTGACGGCGACATCGATTAGTATAACGGTGGAGACGTTGCGTGAGATGGGCAAGCTAAACACGCCGACGGGGACGGTAATTTTAGGCGCGGCGGTAATTGATGATGTGCTTGGGATAATGATTTTAAGCGTGGCGCTTGGGTTTGCTGAGACGGGCGAGATTAGTTTAGGCGGCATGGCGAGTATTATAGCAAAATTCATCATATTTGTAGCTATCGCCTTGGTTTTAGGGCATGTGGTGCGTAAGTATTTTGTAGCGACGAATCAAAAGCTTGGTAAAGTGCGTAGACTGACGATATTTGCGCTGGCGTTTTGCTTAGGGCTATCGTACTTAGCCGAGAGGTTTGGGCTGGCAGATATAACGGGCGCGTACTTAGCAGGGGTTATCTTGGCGAACTCGATGTCGCGTGAGTATATAGACGAGCGGATTTCGACGTTATCGCATGTGTTTTTTACGCCGATATTTTTTGCAGGGATAGGATTACAGACGCAACTATCGGGATTTAACATGGGCGTTGTAATGTTCTCGCTTGTGTTTATTATAGCTGCAATTGTGACTAAAATAATTGGCTGTGGTATTGCTGGCGTGATGTGTAAGTTTAAAACTAGCGAGGCATTGCAGATAGGAATCGGCATGATTCCGCGTGGAGAGGTGGCGTTGATTGTAGCTAGCAAGGGGCTTGCGCTGGGGTACATGGACGATAAAATGTTTGCATCTACCATTATTATGGTGTTGGTTACGATTTTAGTTACGCCCATTTTTTTGAAAATGAGTTATAGTAAGAAAAACACCGATTAGATAAAGTAAAGTAATTGCGATTATTTATAAAAACCAGGAATGGCGCGTGAGCATTCGAGAGTATTTAGGAGTAAAGTTGCGAAAAAACGAGATGTTAAAAAACATCTTGACAAAATTAAACTTATGTGATATAATGTCTTTTGTTGGGATTCGAGCCGAGAATGACGAGCGAGATTCTGACGGATATAACAAATATATAAGGAGAATTGACCAAAATGAGCACATATATGGCTAAAAAGGCAGATATTCAGCCTAAATGGCATGTTATTGATGCGTCTGGGCGCGTTTTAGGGCGCGTGGCAGCAGAGGCGGCAACTATTTTGCGTGGGAAACACACGCCTAAGTACACTCCGCATGTTGACACCGGCGATTATGTTATAATTATCAATGCGGCAAAGGCTGTTTTAACCGGTAAAAAATTGTTGCAAAAGGAATATATCCGCCACACGGGCTGGATAGGCGGGTTAAAGCGCGTTAAGTATGAGAAGCTAATGGCAGAGAACCCTGAAAAGGCGTTTGAGCTTGCTATTGGTGGCATGCTTCCACATAATACTTTAGGCAGAGAGCAATTTAAGAAGTTGTTTGTGTACGCAGGTGCGGAACATAAGCACGCGGCTCAAGTTAATGCGAGTGAGCCAAAGCCTAAGGCAGAGAAAAAAGCTGCTAAGAAACCTAGCAAAAAGGCTGAAGTTGCAGAAAAGCCTGCAGTGAAGGCTGATGTTGCCAAGAAAGAGGTTGCTGAAAAAGCGAAACCTACAGAAAAGGCGGCTAAGGCTGAAAAAACTGTTGCAGCGAAGGAAACAAAGCCAAAAACAGAGAAAAAGACGGAATCTGCTAAAAAAGCAGATGCAAAGCCTGCAGCAAAAGCAACTAAGGCTGAAGCAAAACCTGCTGATAAAAAAGATGATGCAAAGGCAGCGACTAAAAAAGAGGAGGCTGACGCATAATGGATAATTCTAAATTTTTCTACGGAACAGGCAGACGTAAGACATCTGTTGCGCGTGTGCGTTTATACCCTAGCGGGACAGGCGTTTTTGAGGTAAATGGCAAGAAGCTTGATGAATATTTTGGTTTGGATACTTTAAAGCTAATCGTTAAGCGTCCGTTTGTGGCATTGAATAAAGAGCTAGCAGGCTATGATGTACGTTGTAGCGTAAAAGGTGGCGGCGTAACAGGTCAGGCGGGGGCAATTTGCCATGGTTTGGCGCGTGCGTTCGAGAACGAGGATGCCGAGAACCGCAAGCTTTTAAAGCCGGCTAAGCTGTTGACTCGTGATTCTAGGATGAAAGAGCGTAAGAAGTATGGCTTGAAAGCGGCTAGGCGTGCGCCTCAGTTTAGTAAGCGTTAGTATTTGGAATATAAGTTGTTTAGATATTAAAAAAGTCTTGTGCGAGCAAGACTTTTTTTATGTAGTATATAAATTTTAAGGTACAACTATGAACCCTTTAGGCTCTGGTGGTAGAGCTTGTGTCCCGATAAGGGGAGTTTCTCTAATTGAATTCAGTTTTTTAGTTGCGCAAACTTCTAAATCTTTCCCATAATGTTCTAACAGGATATCTTTAACATTTTGCTGCTTAATTTCACCAATAAAATCGGATATATTATTCCATTTGCGCGTGCTATTTAATGCCTCGGCAGACAGTAGATTCATAGGTGAATTAATTATCTCAGTTTTTATTTTATCGATTGCATCGGCTTTGCTTAAGGGTAGGTCAGACTTTTTATACCTATCATAATATTCGTCGCTTATATTTTGCAAACTGTCAAGTGCCTTGCTTAAAAACTCAATTGTATCGGCAGGGCATAAATAAGGTAACAATGTTTTAAAAGAGTGTCCTTCAGCAACATCTTTTGCCGAATCGTCGGAAAAGAGTTTGACCATATATTCAGGACTCTCTAAAAATTCCATGGCTTTATTAAAGTTATAGTTTTGGTTTGCTAGACATTGAAATTCCTCTCGGTCGCTGCTTTCGTGCGCAAAAAGTATATCAAATAACTCTTTATCTGTTGTGGCAGGTGGTAAAAGCGGTTGGTCGTTTCTATTAAAAAGATAGGATTCTACGTAATTGGTTATGACCTCTTTGCGCCAGCTAAAGTTACACCAACGAAAGATTCTTAATGCTTCTCTATTATAAGGGTTTTTTAGCCCTGATTCGGGCGCGTTTATGGCTTTTTCTAGCAACATATCTATAGTGATTAAATTCTCGTTAAAAAGGAACTCAGAGTTAAATGATTTTATTTCATCATCTAAAGCTTCATCATAAGTCCCATTCTTTAATGCTTTTTTAAGTGTTTTTAATACACTTAAATCATGCCAACGTTCTTTTGCTTTGTAACGGTCTTTGAACCCGTCTACTTTTATCTTTAACGCTATTTCGACTTGGCTTTTTTCTCTAAAAGGCCACATGACGAATCACTCCTTTTGTGGTTCATATCTTTATTATATCATAAACGTTCCGTTTAATCGAATGTGTCTATTATAGTCTGATATTTCTGTGACATAATCTTTATAAATCACATATATCTTTATTATATCACAAATTTTGCTGTTTTTCAAGGGTGAAAAAGTGTGTTATGTTAAATTTATGTTAAATATTTTTACGCTTGACTTTTTGTCGAAAAATGAGTATAATAACATTATGAATAATATTGATGAGAAAATGTTTGAGGTAGGGTGCGAAGGATTGCCCAGCCTGGATATAGAGCGTGCGCTGGGAAGCCTTGGGTACACTTGCGTTTGTGGCGCGGACGAGGCGGGGCGCGGACCCTTAATTGGCAGGGTGTATGCCGCGGCGGTGGTGCTTCCGAGTAAGTTTTTGAGCATGGTGGAGCATGGGTGCGCGAGTGGATGTGCGGGCGCAAGTGGCTTGGGTGATTCGAGTGGTGCAAGTGATTCGAGCGAATCGAGCAATCTGGGTAAAGTTGCTGAAAAGACTAGTTATATCCAAGCGTTAACTCGTGATGAGTGGGTGGCGATATCTAGGTTGAACGATAGCAAAAAGTTGACTGAGAAGCGGCGCGAGGCGATGTTTGAGTCTATTAAAAAGGTAGCAGTTGCCTACGGAATTGCTTATGCTGAGGCGAGTGAAATTGATGAGATGAATATTCTAAATGCGTCTATGTTGGCGATGAAACGCGCGATTGAGCAGCTAGAGCCGGCGGCGGATTTTGCGTTGATTGATGGGAACAGGGTGCCGAAAAACTTGGCGATTCCTGCGCGCGCGGTGGTTAAGGGCGATGCGAAGTGCCTATCCATAGCTGCGGCGTCGGTGTTGGCAAAGGTGGCGCGGGATAGGTATATGGTAGAGTTGGATGCGAAATATCCGCAATATGGGTTGGCGAAGCACAAGGGGTACCCAACTAAGGCGCATTACGAGGCGATTGCTGAGTTTGGCGCGACTCCTGAACATCGAAAATCGTTTAGGTTGACATAAATGATAATAATGGAATAGTAAATGATAAAAAGAATAGAGGGAACGAAATGCTAATTACAGATAAAAATGGTACAAAAAGTGTGGATTTATCGACAATCGGGGAGGATATCAACAGAGAAACGACGGTGGCAATTTTAGGGCCGGCGGGGACGTGGAGCGAGATTGCGCTGAAGCATTATATGGGGACGAATCATGTTGGCGAGAGCTATAGGTGTGTGTATGCCAATAATATCCAGGCGTTAATTGCTGATGTACATAACGAAGAGATTGACTATGTTTTTTGCCCAATAGAGAACTCGCAAGAGGGAGATGTATTGGCGACGCTAGATAATTTAGTGGCGGTTGATGATGTGTATATCACGGGCGAGTTTATTATGCCGATTTGTCAATGCTTAATAGCAGGCGAGGGCGTGGAACGTGCAGGGGTTAAGACGATTTATAGTCACCCTCAGGCGATTGGGCAATGTGTAGATTATTTAACGGAAAATTTACCAGATGTGGCGGTGGTGCATACCTCTAGCACCGCGGCGGCGGCGGCGATGGTGGCGAAATCTATCGAGAGTGGAAATAATTCTGTGGCGACGATTGGCAGCCGTGATTTGGCAGAACAATACAATCTTAAGGTATTAGATGAGAATGTACAAGATGGCAAGGATAATGTGACGAGGTTTGTGACGATTGCGCGCGATGCTAAACCTGATGGCGGGGACAGGACTTCGCTTATGTTTGTCTGCGATGATAAGGCGGGCGAGTTGTACAAGATGCTTTCGATATTCAATATTTTTGATGTTAACATGATTCAGTTGCGGTCGCGCCCGACTAAGACTGTGTTGGGTGAGTATATGTTTTTTGTGGATATTGTAGGTGATGCCAAGGATGAGGGGATTGCAAAGGCTTTGGAATGCCTAGAGATGAAGGCGAAGAGGTTTAAGAATTTGGGGAGTTATGATAAGGGATAATGAAGTTTGCCCCAAAACTGCAAGCCGATTGGCGCGGAATGACAAAACATCATTTATATAGTTGGGCGTTCTCTGCTTGACAAATGCGTGATTATGTGATATTATGTTATTGCAGGAAGTATTTTTTGGGGGAGAAGCAACTATGGATTTTTCTGGAGTCAAAAAGATTCGTGAAGACATGTGTATTGGTGCAAAATACACTCAAAGGTATAAAAATTGGCACATGGCGGATTATTTAGTTGAAGAGTATTATAAGAGGGCAAAGTTCCCCACTTTAAGGCTAAGAGAGGGATTGCCTGACGCAGAAGTTGATTTTAGCAGCCCGCTAACTTTTGAGAATGGGTTGCAAATATATTTTAAAGATGAGTCGATTCCTTATTCATTGAGTGTTCCCCATGTAAATGCAACGCAAAATAGGGCTGATGATTTTTACGAATATCGTGCGCATGATAGTTCTGAGACGCAGGTGATTTGCGACCTTTTAAAAGAGAATGTGGATAGATTTGTTGCCGAAACTTACGCTAAAGCGACGAATGTTTCGCCCGAGGCTAAGGAAGTAGCTGGCGTTATAGACAGTATTATAGCTACATCTCGCAAGCTAAATGCTATAGAACAGAAGAATATAGATAATAATCGGATAATTTCGCGCCCGGCTGGAGATGTTTTTAATTTTTCGTTAATGGGAGAAAGTTTAGGATATAGCGATAGTAAAGATTCGGTTGAATTTACGATGAGTATTGGATTTGCCAATGGTTATGCGTGGCAGGATAATAGCTGGATTGAACTTACGCTAGGGATTGATGAAAATAATATTGAAGATGGCGTGCCAAAATTTAAAGGTATCTCGATGTTAAATATATATTTTGGCGCGGATTTTGCTGTTAATTATGTTCCTGGGCGATTTATTTCTGACGATGGAGGGAACAAGGAAAAGTTGGACGCGTTTACATATGCGCATGGGGAAATCGACATGCTAAAGGCGATTGATTATAGGTTTAAAAAATATGTAGATGAAGTTAAAAAGCTGACCGACCCATTGGTTGACGACGAGCCAAAAGTAGAGGATAAAGTAAGGAAGAATTTATTAGAGATGCCGAAGGCGGATGCGACTACACTTAATGGTTCGCAATCTGGGCTGGTGCAGCCTAGCAATGTGCAAGTGAAGTAGGTTTGAAAATTGATATAAAAAAAGCCCGCGAGTGGGCTTTTTTTGATGTTTATGGATTTTCTATTGGTTCAGTACTTGGCTCTGGCTCTTGTTCTGCATAATTATATTGCTCGTAATCTAACGTAGCGGTAAGCGCATAATTACCGCCCACCATATAGATTGCATTACCTGGCCATTCGATATTTAGACAATCTCTAAATACTTCGCCAGGGTCGAGGATTACGTATTCGTTATTAGGGCCCCATTCGCCTGTGTTTACAACGTATTCCATGCCCATTTGAAAGTCAAAATATGCAAAGAGCTTATCGGTAAGTGTATTATATACAGTTGAATAATCATCTAAAGAAGCTGCAAAATGGAATTGATCAGGGTCGTAAACTACAGAAGGCGGATAAACTTTAACCGTGGCGGAACCTAAGTTTGTAATATCATATGTGAGACTATTATATTCCCCTGGATAATCAAAGGGTACTGAAAAATTCAGGGTCTGACCATCGGGTGTTATGTCATACTCTCCTAGTGCGTTTGAGGAATAGGCATCTGTTATTTGAATATTAGTATTAGAGCTAACATTTGCAACACCGCCGATGGTGATGACACCGTTAACAGCGGCATACGTTATTGAGCAAAGCGTAATAGCCGAAATTAGGAGAAGCCAAAGTGTTGGAGTGCTTTTTTTCCTGCGCATATATGATAACCCCTCCATGGTAGTATGGGCGTTGATGTGCATAAATATACTTGTAGTTTAACATATCTTTGATGATAAAAAATAGATGTGTTTAAAAAGTAGTAGAAATGTAACGAAAACGTAAATATAGTGTAATAAAAATGCAATAAAAGCGTTAAAAAGGGAGGTTATTTTATCAACATCGCATCGCCAAAGCTAAAGAAGCGATATTTATCGGCAATGGCGGCATGGTAGGCGTTTAGGATGAGTTCTTTGTTACAAAAGGCGGAAACAAGCATTAGAAGGGTAGATTGAGGCAGGTGGAAGTTAGTGATTAGAGCGTCGACACATTTAAAGTTATATGGCGGGTAGATGAAAATGTCCGTCCAGCCTGAATGTTTGCGAATGCCGCCGTTGTTTGCCAAGCTCTCGAGCACTCGGGCAGACGTGGTGCCGACAGCGATAACTCGACCCTTGCAATTATTGATAGTATCGGCAGCATTGCTTGAAACCTCGAAATATTCTGAGTGCATGGTATGATGTGCGACATCGTCTACCTTAACCGGGCGGAAGGTGCCTAAGCCTACATTTAGCGTGACTTCGGCAATTTGTGTACCGTTTGCGCGAACGCTATCTAGTAGTTCGGGCGTCCAATGCAAGCCAGCGGTGGGTGCGGCGGCAGAGCCTTCGTTTTTTGCATATACCGTTTGATATCTATCTTTATCGGTTAATTTTGCTTTAATATAAGGTGGCAGTGGCATCTCGCCAAGTTCGTCTAAAATTTCTTCCCAAATTCCGCTATATGTAAACTCGACAATCCTGTTGGCGTTAGGTAAAATGTCGACGACGATGCATTCTAACTTATCGCCAAAAGCATAGGAATCGCCAATGTGGACCTTGCTTGAAGTTTTGGTTAGAGCCTCCCATTTATCGTTTGTTTTGCGGTTTAGAAGTAACACCTCGACCGCGCCACCAGTAGCTTTTTTATGCCCGATTAAACGCGAGGGGCGCACCTTGGTATTGTTGATGACTAGGCAATCGTCGGGGGCGATATAGTCGATAATATTAGAGAAATGCGTGTGTTCGATGGCGCCTGTGGCTTTATCTACCACTAAAAGGCGAGAATCGGAACGATTTTTAAGAGGTGTTTGCGCGATAAGCTCGGGCGGCAGGGTATAGTTAAAATCTGAAGTTTTCAATTGAAAAAAATCCTTTTAATTTAAGTTTGTGGAGCGTGATTGCATAGTTAGTAAATTGATGGCTGATATTTTAAATCGCCACTTCTCGTAACATTGTTTTGTTTGAAACATGCCAGCCTATCACAGAATCGTCTTTTAAAACGACCATGGCGGCACCTTTATCTGACTGATTAATTATTGATACAAAACCGTTATCTAAAATAATATATGCGCTTAAATCTTTGCCATTAATATCAAAATTGTAGGTATTATCGGGGTCGACATAAGTATTAAAACTATTTAACATTTTTTTCATTACTTCTTGATAATATTTGTTGCCGCTTAAGTACAAAATTTCTTTATTGTTAAAAGTAAGTTGAGGTTCAACCTCTTTCCACAATTCTTTATTTGCTATCACGAATTCATCGGATTGTTTAAAACTAAACATTTCTTTAGAATTATAATTAAAGGTGTATGAATTGCCTAGTTTTATAATATCGTCGAAGCTATTAGAATTAACCTCGCCGACGTAAGTAAGCAGGTAGGCTTTTAGCATTTTAACCGTTTGCAATTCGGCGTTATCGGTAATTTTATCGGGCCATTTATCGCTATCAAAAGTTAGAACTACGTTTTGGGTGGGCTGCATATTTGTAGAGCCGAAGATAGGTTCAAAGGAAGATTCGGGGGCGGTAAAAGCAAATATCGCAGACATAGCAAAAATTGCGATTAAGGTGGATAATAAAATATGTTGCTGGGCCCATTTTAAATTAAAGCTATTTGTAGAGGATATATTGTGCGTGCTATTTGTTTGAACTATAATAGACGAATCGTTAATTTGGGGTGGAGCGGGTTCGGGATTCTCTTCTGACTCGGGAGTTGCAACGTCTTGAACGTCGGTAGGGTTATACAGAGGTTTAGCTTTATAGTAAGCGTACACAAAGCCAGGCAGCCACGTCAAAATTGCCAATAGTATTGTATAGAAGTCTTGAGATAAAAGGGCGGTGCGCGAATTTACTGAAAGCTGAACTATGTATGCGACGAGTATGGTGGAAAGCATTGTGGGTGCGCGTTTAGCGCGTGGTGGTGGCAATAATTTATCTACCTTGTAGAGTGACAGGTTTGTTGCGATAATAACCGACAGTGATAATGTGGAGAAAACTAAGGCGGTTAAAAGTCTGTCGTTATTTAAGTTTGTGTTGGCAGCGTCATTATAATATATGATGGGAGAAAATATTAGGACGAATATCAATGCGATAAGTGACGAAAGAATGTATGTAATTAAATTGAATTGCCATGCAAAGGTAGATAGTTTTTTAGTTTTCATTAACAATAAACTCCTTTGTGTTTTATAAAGTTATCCCTGTGTAGAAGTGTTTAAGAATGTCTTGGTACGAAAAGCCTGCTTTTGCCATGCCTATTGCGCCTTCTTGACTAAGTCCGACAAGGTGACCGAAGCCGCGACCGTTGAAAACAAACTTGGTAACGCCTGAGGTTGTAGGGGTAGAAACGCCAGGGATAGACTGAGTGCCATCTTTGGTTATAACAGCGATAACGCTTTCGGTTAAAGGTTGCGTGCCATTTGAAGTGATAATGCTTGGGTTAGAGGGAACAGCTTGAGTTTCGTAATCTTTATCTATCGCCATAATTTGAGATGGAGTAGTAGTGGTGCCACCTTCTTTAGTTAGGGTGTACGCCTGGCTTTTAAGCCCAGTGCCAAAGAGTGTGCGACATGCTTCTAGCTTAAAAACTTTTTCGCCTGCGTCGCCAATTACTTTAAGCTGAGTGGTTACGTTACGCGGGGTGGCGGCTATTATTTGGATATCGGTTATATTGCCCAAGCCATACTTGCTTAGTTTAGTAGTAGCTTCGGCGGGAGTGATTTCGTACGTCCAATTATAGTATGATTTATTTTTATCTTCGTAAAGGCTATCGACGGGTTTTAAATAAGGGACATCGCCGCCCCAAACGTATTGCGCGTCTTCGGTGTATCCGCCAGTCGACGACGAAAAGACGAGGTCTGCCAATGCGCCATTATAAAGCGCGTACACGTTAGATGTTGCTTGGACGGCGTCGATAATGGCTGGAGTTTCGGTATTTATTCCGCCATACACTTGGCAATCGGTAGTATTGCAGACATCGAAACCATATTTAGAGTGCTTGTTTAAATGCGCCGCGCCATAGTTTCGCGCGCAGACTGCTTGGGCTTTAAGGGCTTCGGTAGGAGATGACGCGCCGATTTCTTTAGCGACAACGCCTTGGACATAATCGTTTATGTTGACTTTGTTGATTACGTTGAAACCATCGGTGCTAAGGCGGTTCACAATAAAGCTGCCACGGTATGATATCCCAGATAATGCAAGGAAATTGCTATTTGGAGTGAAGGTTAAATCGGTGACTCCGCTGGCTACAATTGAACCATCTATTACAGCATCGACGCCGCCAAGGGCAGATTTTTGCATTGTAATATTTACGCTGTTATTAGTTTGGTAGGTTTGCGCGCCGGTGGAATCGTAAATTGTTACTCCACCAGGGGCAGAGAATGTGATTGGGTTAGATGAGACGGAATTGTAGATGATTCCTACCCTTAACGCATCTGGCGGGGTATATGCTTTAACCTTAACGTGTGGGAAGAATGTGATGGACATGGCAAAAATTATTAGACACAAGGTGATTTTTAGGGCGATATATTTTGAATTTAGCAGGGCGGATGAAGATTGTGGTAAAAATTTAATAGGTTTTTTATTCATAAGTAATCACCTTGACCATACATTATTATCTACATTATATATTTTTAAAATTTTTTTGTCAATACACTTGAAAAATTTTTTGATATGTGATATAATGTTTAAAATAAGTTTTTAATGGGGAGCAACTTTTGGATTTATCTAGATTATATCCATTTAAAGGGGCACAAATACCATGAAAAACTTAAAACAAAGTGGAGTTTTGCTTAATATATCTAGCTTACCCAACGATTTTAGCATAGGGAGTTTGGGGCTAGAGGCGTATGAGTTTGTGGATTTAATTGCCTCGCTGGGGTTTGATTATTGGCAGATGTTGCCGATTAATCCTGTGGATTTTGCTAACTCGCCTTACGACAGCCCTATGCCTTTTGGCGGGAATTTGTTGTTCTTGGATTTAGTTGAGCTTTATAATAGCGAGGTTATTACTAAGGCAGAGCTAGAGAGCCAGAGGATAGAGAATAAAAATTACGTCGATTATTCGTTTAAAGAATTGCGTGTGGACATGATAAATAAGGCTTTTGCCAGGTATATTGGCACTGATGATGAGGCGATAGTGACTCAGGCGGTGCAGAACGAGTTTTGGCGGCAATGGTTTAAATTAAAGGTATATGCAAATGATAAAGGGATTCGATTGATAGGTGATTTGCCGTTTTATGTATCGGCAGATAGTGACCAAGTTAAGATGTATCCTGAGTTTTTTGATTTAACAACGCAAGGTGGTGCGCCGCCAGATTATTTTTGTCCGGATGGTCAAGCGTGGGGAAGCCCTACATATAATTGGAAGGCGACGGGGATTTTTACTTGGTGGGCTAAGAGGTTGGAGATTGCTTTGCGTGCGTTTGATAAAGTTAGGATTGACCATTTTAGGGGATTAGTTGAATATTGGTGCTTGCCAAGCGATGCTAAAGATGGAGTGAAGGGCGAGTGGCGTGAGGGTGAGCCGATAAAGTGGTTCGACTCGATGAAGGAAAAGGTAGATGTATCGAACTTAATTGCCGAAGACCTTGGTGTGATAGATGATAAAGTGCAGATGTTCTTGGATGTGACAGGGATTCCTGGTATGAGAGTTATGCAATTTGGGCTGGATAAGATAGACTATACAAGCCAGCATTTGCCACATAATTATCCTAAGAATTGCTTGGCGTACACAGGGACGCATGATAATGATACTTCTTGGGGATTTTTAAGCGGGCTTGAGGGTTCGGCACGCGTGCAATTTTTGAGATATTGTGGTATGGAAGGCGATTTAAACCGCGAGGACGATGATTTTAGGCGGTTGGCGCTGCATGCTATGTATCGTGAATTGTTTAGAAGCCGCGCTAAAATTGCAATTTTGCCGATGCAAGATATATTGATGTATGGTAGTGATGCCAGAATGAACACGCCTGGAGAAGTTGGAGGTTGGGTGTTCCGTCTATCGGATAATTATGCTTCTAAGGTAGACCGTGAGTATTATAAACAGCTTAATTATTTTAGGAAGTTTGTATGGTAGGAAAAGATAATGCAGAATGATTAATGAAAAATGATTAATTAATGTTAATTTTCCCCTCTTGTTATTGAATACAATGGTAATAAGAGGGTGTTTTTATGGTCGTTCTTATGAAGCGTAGTCGTGGCAATACAAGCTTTAAATGGATTTTTTGCTGGTTTATCATTGTGTTAATGTTAGTGTTTGGCGTGGCATTTTACATGTTGCTTAATATGAGCCCTATGGTAGATGAGTTGGTCGTCTCGGATGCCGAGCAATACCTTAATGAGCAACTAAGCGAAGTTGTGCTAGCAAATATGCAAGGCTTGGATTATTCTGATTTTTTTGATATCCAGCGAGATAATAATGGCAAAATTACTAACATGAACAGCAATAGCGTCGCTTTAAACAAGGTAAAGTTTCAGATATTGTCTGACTTTAATGCTAAAATTAGCCATATTGGTGATAGGGTTATTGAGTTTCCTATTACATCGCTTATTCCGTTGGATATATTTGCGAATTTAGGGCCGAACATACCTATTACAATTAGTTATCATGGCGGCGTGATGATGGATTTTAAGAGCGATTTCACATCGGCGGGGATTAATCAGACCAAACATACAGTTGACATAAACTGTGTGACAGATGCGATTGTTGTGCTAGGTGGACGGACAAAAACTGTCGAGATAGTATCGGTTGTTCCTATACTAGACAATATAATTGTAGGTGATGTGCCGACCACGTTTTTGCAACTTGACAATTTAATTAAATAGGTGTATAATTACATGGGTGATTTTAAATGAAAGAACTTATAGAAAAAATTAAGCAAAAGAATTCTGTGGTTTTAGTTGGGTTAGACCCATTTATCGATAGCTTCCCAAAGCATATAATAAAGGGTGACGATAAGGCTGAAATTGCTGAAAGTATTCTAGAATTTAACAAGCAAATTATAGATAGTGTGTATGATATTATCCCTGCTGTTAAGCCGCAAGCAGCGTTTTATGAGCAATTTGGCTGGCAGGGCGTGCGTGCGTTAGAAGAGACGGTGCGCTATGCCAAGCAAAAGGGGTTATATGTAATTTTAGACGGAAAGCGAAACGATATATCTTCGACAGCGGCTGGATATGCCAAGGCTTTTTTAAGTGATTATGGCATGGATGCCGATTGCTTGACGGTTAATGGATATCTGGGAACGGACGGGATTAAGCCTTTTACCGATACAGGGCGCGATATTTTTGTGTTGGCTAAAACGTCTAATCCGTCTAGTGGGGAATTGCAAGATAGGCTGCTAGATAGTGGCGAGACGGTGTATGAAGCGATGGCGAAATTGTGCGATAAATGGGGAGTGGCTGGCGCGAGCGAGGCAGATGGGGCTAGCGAGGCTGACGGTTTTAGTGAGGCGGCTGTGTATCATAACGTAGGCATAGTTGTAGGTGCGACGTATCCTGAGCAAATTGCACGGTTGCGTGCGCTTGTGCCTAAGGTATTTTTCCTTATCCCGGGGTATGGTGCGCAAGGCGGTAAGGCGGAGGATATTGCGGCGGCGTTTGATTCTGACGGGTTGGGCGCGCTTGTAAATAGCAGCCGAGGGATATTATATGCCTGGAAGAAAACGGGCGGTAATGGCGAGGATTTTGCTGAAGTGGCGAGGGCTGAGGCTATTAAGATGCGCGATGATATTAACGATTATCGTAACTCTAAAATTTGCTAAACCGCCATTAGAAATGGCTTTGTTCCAATGTCGGATTGATATACATTAAGTATAATCTGCGCCTCCATTGAAACAATTTAGCTAAATTTTATAGTCACTTTGAATGTATAATCTATGAATTGTTATTCTAAATTTTGGAGGTAAAAACAAATGCAAGAATATAAACAAAATTTTATCGAGTTTGTTGTTAAATGTGGAGCGTTAAGATTTGGCGAGTTTAAACTTAAAAGTGGGCGAATATCGCCTTATTTCTTTAATTCAGGGGAGTTTAAAACAGGGGCGGCGTTGTCTAAATTAGCATCGTTTTACGCGTCTACCGTTGCAGACAATATTAGCACTAACCCTGCATTATACAACGATATTGTGCTATTTGGACCAGCGTATAAAGGCATTCCTTTGGTTGCTATAACCGCGCTTAAACTATCGGACGAGCATGGGATAGACTACCCTATTTGCTATAATCGCAAGGAGGCTAAAGACCATGGCGAGGGTGGCGCAACGATTGGTGCTAGCTTGACGGCTGACCAGACTATTGTTGCAATAGAGGATGTTGTGACAGCGGGGACGGCCATAGGTGAAACCAAGGAAGTTTTGGCGGCGAATGGTGGGGCTAAACTATCGGCCGTTGTAATTGCAATGGATAGGTGCGAGGTTAAGACGGAAGGGTCGAGCGAAACAGCGTTGCAGGAAATTGCAAGGGTTCAAGGGGTTCAAATATTCCCTGTTATAACTATTTTTGAGGCGATTGAATATTTACATAATAACGAAATCGACGGTGTGGTTTACATAAATGACGAGATAAAGCAGAACATAGAGGATTATTTAAAGAAATATGGAGCGTAAAACTTTAGGGGCATCTAGCACTAAAAAAGTGTTTAAAGAGGTAATAATTGTAGAGGGGAAATATGACAAACAGCGATTAGAAAGCTTGGTAGATGCTACGATTATTGCTACAGGTGGATTTAGGGTATTTAAAGATGAAGCGGCACGTAGCTTGATTTGCAGGTTGGCGCGCAAATGTGGAGTGATAATTCTGACGGATAGTGACGGCGCGGGGTTTAAAATTAGAAATTTCATCAAAAATATACTTATGAGCCATGATAATTCCTGCGATAATGCGGGTGGCGGCGATGGTGGGATTGTTATTAAACAGGCTTACATCCCGACGATTAGCGGCAAAGAGCGGCGTAAAAGAGTTCCTGGTAAAGAGGAATTATTAGGCGTCGAGGGCATGGATGATGCGACGATAATTAGTGCGTTAGAAAATGCGTCGGTGGTTAGTGGGCTGGCAGGTGCGAGCGGTACAGGAGAGCGTGTGCCAGGGGTTGACGCGGACGTTAAGGGTGCGATTACGAAGCAAGATTTCTACGATATAGGGCTGATTGGCAAGGATAATAGTCATGCGATGCGTCGTGAGGTTATGCAACAAATGGGCTTGCCGCTTAGGTTATCAACCAACGCGCTGATTGATGTTTTAAACCGATTGACGACGTTAGATGAGTTAAAAGAAATGGTTGGCAAGTTTATAATTTGATTAAAAAGATATAATTTATTTAATTCCAATTTTTTATGAAAGGGAATGATTTTAAGTGAGTGAACGAAAGAAATTTTATATAACGACGCCGATATATTATCCGAGTGGGAATTTGCACATGGGTAATGCGTACACCACAATTTTGGCGGATAGTATTGCGCGATACAAAAAGCTGCGTGGCTATGACGTCTTTTTTTTGACGGGGACGGATGAGCATGGGCAGAAGGTGCAATCTAAGGCGATTGAGGCTGGGTTGCCGCCTAAAGAGTATGTAGATGAAATAATCGCAGGCATTAAAAAACTGTGGGAAACGCTAGGAATAAAGTATGATAAATTTATCCGAACGACAGATGATTATCATATAAAAAAAGTGCAAGATATGTTTGTGAAGCTGCATGACCAAGGCGATATCTACAAAAGTGAGTATGAGGGGTGGTATTGCACTCCTTGCGAGACGTTTTGGACGGAGACTCAAGTAAGTGGCGAGAAGATTTGTCCTGATTGCGGCAGGCCGATTCAGCAGATGAAGGAAGAAAGCTACTTTTTTAAAATGACCAAGTATGTCGACCAATTAAAGGAATATATATTGGCACATCCTGACTTTATTTTGCCTATAAGCCGACGCAATGAGGTGTTGGCGTTTATTGACAGTGGTGTGGAGGATTTATGCGTTTCGCGAACTACTTTTGACTGGGGGATAAAGGTTCCGTTTGATGAGCGGCACGTGGTTTATGTGTGGCTAGATGCGCTTACTAACTATATTAATGCGCTAGATGAACAGCAATTTGCTGATTATTGGGGCGGTGCGACTTATCATTTAGTAGGTAAGGATATTTTGCGGTTCCATGCCATTATTTGGCCATGCGTGTTATTTGCGCTTGGGATAGAGGTGCCACACACCATTTTTGCGCATAACTGGCTTACAATTGGTGGCGGCAAGATGTCGAAAAGTAAGGCGGATGCTGCCGACCCGCGCGTGTTTGTAAAAAAGTATGGCGTGGATAGTGTTAGGTATTTTGAATTGAGTGAGATGCCTTATACATCGGACGGAAACTTTTCGGTTGAATCGCTTTTAAACCGAATTAATGTAGATTTAGCCAATGATTTAGGTAATTTAGTTTCGCGCTCGGTTGCTATGGCAGAGAAGTATTTTGATGGCGAGGTGCGCATGGGCGATGAGTATAATGCTGATGATAACGATTTAATTGAGCTAGCTAATAAGACTATTGCTGAAGTTGAAGGGTTATTTGACGAGTTTAAGTGGGCGAGTGGTTTGGCGGAAATTTGGAAGCTGATATCGCATTGTAATAAATATATCGATATATCTACGCCTTGGATATTGGCGAAAGATGAATCAGCGCGCGAGAGGCTAAGGACTGTGATATATTGCTTAATTGAGGCGATTCGCCTGATTAGTTTGATGATAGCACCGACGATGCCGACGACTTCTGCCTTGATTAATGAGCAACTGGGGATTGATGCGTTTGATGTTGGGGTGGCAGCTAGCGATAATAGCGAAAACACGTGGGATATCCAGAAGATTTGGGCGGATAGTGCTGAGTATAAAGTGAAGAAGGGCGAGGTAATGTTCCCGCGGTTAGATGTTCAAAAGGAGCTTGAGGAGTTTAATGTTTGATACGCATGCGCATATAGATGATGAAAAGTTTAATGACGATAGAGCCGAGGTAATAGCAGGGTTTAAGGCAGGCGGAGTTGATTGTATCGTTGATGTTGGTGCCAACCTTGAGACGTCGCGAATGGCGGTGGAGTTGGCGCGCGAAAACGGGAGGATTTATGCTTCGGTTGGCGTGCATCCGTGTGATGTAGAAGGCTTGGGCGATGATGATTTAGCCGAGTTAGAGAGATTGGCGCGTGAGTGCGATAAAGTAGTGGCGATAGGCGAGATTGGGCTGGATTATCATTATATTGAAGCGGATGATGCTAAGGCGCGAGAGTTGCAAAAAGAGTGGTTTAAGCGGCAGATTATGTTAGCAAAACGCTTGGGATTACCTATGATTATTCATGACCGTGAGGCGCATGAAGACGTGCTTGAGATAGTTGATGAATGTGGATATTATAACGGGATAATGCATTGCTTCTCGGGCGATGCGGACTTGGCACGCAAAGTAGTGGCGCGCGGGTTTTATGTTGCGTTTGGCGGGGTGCTTACCTATAAAAATGCTCCGTATTTGCGCGAGGCGTTGGCGGTGGTACCGAATGATAGGCTGTTGACCGAGACGGATTGTCCTTATTTGGCGCCAGATGGGTATAGAGGGCAGCGAAACGAGCCCAAATTTATGCACAAAGTGCTAGAGAAAATGGCGGAAGTAAAAAGGGTATCGGTAGCCGAGATTGAAGCGATGACGGTTGAAAATGCTAGGCGAGTGTATGGGATAAAGGGCGAATAGATACATTGAGAATTGAAAATTGAAAATTGAAAATTGAAAATGGAAGACTTTATTCTAATGCATTATTAATTCTGCATTATTAATTATTTTTACTACTACTTGACAACATTAGTTCTATTTGGTATAATAAATACATTGTTAATACAAGATACTATAAAAGGGGTATAAATCAATGATTTCAGCTGGTGAATTTAGAAATGGAGCTTCGTTCGAGATGGACGGGAGCGTTTTTCAAGTAATAGAGTTTCAGCATGTTAAACCAGGCAAGGGCGCTGCATTTGTGCGCACTAAGCTGCGTAATGTAATGAGTGGCGCGGTGGTGGAAAAAACATTCCGTCCTAACGAGAAAATGCCAAAAGCCCATGTTGACCGTAAGAATATGCAATATTTGTACAACGATGGCGAGTTATTCTATTTTATGGACCAAGAGACTTTTGAGCAGACTCCGCTTACTAGTGACCAATTAGGTGATGCGTTAAAGTTTGTTAAAGAGAACGAGCTTGTGCTTATTCTATCTTACAAAGGTAATGTGTTTGGTGTGGAGCCGCCTACGTTTGTTGAACTTGCGGTAACGGCTACCGAGCCTGGCGTAAAAGGCGACACTGCCACAAATGTTCAAAAACCTGCAACGCTTGAGACAGGTGCTGAGATTATGGTTCCGTTATTTGTTAACGAAGGCGATGTAATTAGGATAGACACACGCACAGGGGAGTATATGGAGAGGGTTTAACATGAAAATATCTGAGCAATTACTTAAAAAGTTTGAAGATTTAGCTATTGATAAAAAGAGCAAAGAGGGGCAAATGTTGCTTGCGTTAATCGAGGCGTTTGTTAAGCTAGAGATTGACGTGACCGAGAATAAATGTCGTCTAGATGAGATTGATGGTGATTTAGCCGAGGTTGAGAACGAAGTTTATGGCGAAACGACCGAGATGGCGATGGACCCTGATAGCGATATATTCGAGATGACCTGCCCTAAATGCAATAGCATGATTTATATCGACCAAGACATGGCAGAGGACGAGAAAATTATGTGCCCGTTTTGTAAGGCGATTATTGATTTTGAGATAGACCAAGAAGACGGTCCGGCACCGACTAATGGTGGTTGTGGCGGTCAATGTGGCGGTTGTAGCGGGTGCAACTAGGATTATGACCACTTTATGTATGAAGAGCGGGCGCAATGGGGATAATCTGCTTAAGTAGAGTAATCAGTGGTTACTTAAAAAAAGGTGGCTGATATTTTTGTGGTGTATTATAGTTGCGATTATACTTTTAGTTGACCAATTTATAAAATATTTAATATTAAATAACGTTCCTTTGATGCAAACTAAAGAGGTTATCCCTAATGTGGTTAACATAACTCACTTGCCTAATACAGGAGCGTTTTTTGGTATTTTTGCAAATAATAACGATATTTTGGCGATAATTACTTTTGTTATCGTCTGCGGGTTTATAATCTATCTAGTAATGCAAAGCAAAAATGCGTCTAGGCTGTTGGTGGTGGCGTTGTCGCTAATTATAGGCGGGGCTTTGGGTAATATTTTAGATAGAGTGATTCATGGTGCTGTTGTCGATTATGTAACGCTGAAGTTTTTGAACTTCCCTACATTTAATTTTGCCGATATGTGCATAACAAGCGGGGCGGCGTTGCTTATTATTTATGTGCTTAAAAGTGCTGCTAACGAATCGGCGATGGTCGATAAAAGTGAGGCTGTGCTTAAGACGGACGATATAACAGATGACTTAAAAGAGCTTGATGCGGTGGCGGGTTCAGAATGATAAATAACAATATTGGCGAGGGTATCGAAAAGCTTGGCGGAGTGCGCGAATTGGGCAAAGCGTGCGAGTATGCCGAAGCGTGTGAGTTGGGCGAGGTGAGTGTGCCTGATGACGCTTATCTAGCTGGCGAGGCGCGTGAAGGCAGTGATGTGCGCGAGATTAAGGCTTCGATAGCGGCGCGGCGGGCAGATGATTTTATTAGCGAGAGTTTTAATATGACGCGGTCGGCGGCGGCGCGCTTGATAAAGCTTGGGAATGTTTTGGTTAACGGTAAGGGGATTAAGCCATCTAAGGCAATAGAGGTAGGCGACAGCATTAAAATTACCTTGCCACCGGCTAGGCTGGCGGATATTGTTCCGCAGGATATTCCGCTTGATATTGTGTATGAGGATAATGATTTATTAGTTGTTAATAAGCCGAGGGGGATGGTGGTGCATCCGTCGTTTGGTAACGAGAGCGGGACGCTTGTGAATGCCCTGTTGGGGAGGCGTGATTGTGGAGATAACGGTGGGCTTTCTACCATAAATGGCGTGGTGCGGCCTGGGATAGTACATAGGATAGACAAGGATACGACTGGGTTATTATTAGTGGCGAAGACTGATGAGGCGCATGTGGGGCTATCGCGACAGATTAAGGCGCACAGCCTAACGCGTGGGTATAAGGCGTTGGTGCATGGCGGGATTTCGGAGCCTGGAGTAGTGAATGAGCCGATAGGGCGGAGCAGGACGGACCGTCAGAAAATGTGCGTGACGCAGGTTAATTCGCGCGAGGCGATAACGCATTATAACCCTATAGAGAAGCTTGGCAATTATACTTTGGTGGAGTGTCGGCTGGAAACAGGGCGGACGCATCAGATTAGGGTGCATTTAAGCTATATATCGCACCCGATAGTAGGAGATAAAACATATGGCGTACGCAAGGAAAAATGGAATTTAGCAGGACAGTTGTTGCATGCGTATTTGCTAGGGTTTATCCACCCGATAACTTCTGAGTATATGGAGTTTAAGGCGGATGTGCCAGAGGATTTTGCTAAAGTGCTAAAAGGTTTGCGCGGGTAGAGGTAAGCATCTGATAAAAATACATACAAAAGGTTGGATATAGTTTTGAAAAAAGTAGAGATATACACTGATGGAGCGTGCAGCGGAAACCCTGGGCCAGGCGGATATGGCGCGATTTTGAGATATGGGACGATAGAAAAAGAGTTAAGCGGTGGCGAGGATAACACAACGAATAATCGCATGGAGTTATTGGGCGCGATATCTGCTTTAGAGGCGTTGAACGAGCCTTGCGAGGTAGATTTATGCACCGATTCTAAGTATTTGGTGGATGGGATTCAAAAGGGTTGGGCTAAAAGTTGGCGCAGCAATGGCTGGATAAAGAAGGACAAAAAGCCTGCATTGAACAGTGATTTATGGGAGCGGTTGCTGGATTTATTAGAGAAACATGATGTAAGATTTAGGTGGGTTAAGGGGCATAACGAACACCCTGAGAATGAACGGTGCGATAAGTTGGCGGTGGCAGAGAGTATGAGGCGTAAAGGCAAATGAAGTCATCAAATATATCTATAAATATATTGACAAATTTATTAGTTTGTGATATAATGGTAGTAGGAGCTGATTAAAATGATTAGACAAATACCTAATTTAAATATTCTCGATTCGTTGGTGCCGATTTCTCGATTTAATCGTGGCGAGGCCAATAAAGTTTTTGATGAAGTAAAGGCGAGCGGATACAAAATTGTCGTTAAAAATAATGTGCCAGAGGGGATAATAATTTCGCCAGAAGTTTATAAAGATATAATGGATGAGATAGAAGATAATCGCTTGTTGGAGTTGGCTGCTAGGAGAATGCGTAATGACTCTGACAAAGCCTACTCGTTGGAATTTGTTAAGAATGAGCTAGGTATCACCGATGACGACCTTACTAATGTGGAGGTCGAGATTGATTGAGTTACGATGTAGAATTTATAAAAGAGTCGTTGGTAGAACTTAAAAAGCTGGATAATTCTGCTAAAAAGATTGTTGTTAAGGCAATAGAGAAAGTAGCGGCGAACCCTATATCTAGGTTTGAAGGCGGATATGGGACACCACTTGGCAACATGAGAGGTAAAAATTTGACTGGTTTATATAAAATTAAGATTAAAAATTTAGGAGTAAGAATAGTCTATAAATTATATAAAGAAAAAGGTATTATGAGGGTTATTGCAATTGGCATGCGTGATGATTTTAAAGTTTATGATGATGTGGCAGAACGAATAAATAAGTAACCACAAAATAAACCGTCGTTGAAATTATTTCAACGACGGTTTTATATTTAATCCTAAATTATAATCTATCTAGTTGCTAAATTTGGTTTGGCTGCAAGGGCTTTTTGATCTGCTTTGGCATCTTTTAAATATTTATTAATGTTAATTAAATTGCATACTTCAATTTTATGTAACTTGGCATAAAGCGAAAGTGTTCTATGAATATGCGCTAACGTGCGAGGTTGATTCTTAGGTTTTTTCGTACGCAACATTTCATCAGGGTTATAGATTATTTCTGCACCGCAACCTATATAGTTTGATATAGAAAAAGTTATGTGATGCCCATCTGATTCTTTTTGGAAGCAATAAAGTGAATAATCTGGCGTGCCATAGCCATAAGAAGACTCATTAAGGCTTAAACCACCTTTTAAATTATGCAATGTAATGCTATGAAGACTTTGGTTACCAGTAGAATAAATACATTTCGGTTCTATTTTCTGTGAATCGTAAATGGTTTTGACCATATCTAAAATTTCAGAAAGAACCTGATAATCCTTTATTCTGTTACTAGCAAGGTATTCCTTTCTCTCTTGTTTACGTGCTTGCTTGCTCGCTAGTTTATCTAACCACTTTTGTATAGACATAAATAGCACATCCTTAATTGTATTTGTAGATTATTACTTTGCGTGTAGATTCTGCGTCGGAGCGCGGAATGACGGATTTTATACTATAGCATTTGAGTGCAGAATAACACCTTTTTTCACTTGCTATATATTTATTATACCATAAAAATCTATCATTTGCAATAGAAAAAGGGTGATTTATGTTAATTTTATGTTAAACTTTACCTCTTTAGTGCAAAAGTTGCGGATATATCTTGCTTAATGGCTTTAAGATTTCCTGGGATATTTTTGCGCATTTCTTTTAATGCTGCCGATAAAGCCTGGCGTTTATTTGTTGGGATAGGGTCATCGCCTGGTTGAACAGTTTTTTGAATGATTTCAGGGATAAGAGTGCCATTTAATGCTTCGAATAATTCAAAAGTTTATTGCCATAGACGATAATGATGCTGAAATTTTGCTTGCTGTTATAGATAAATTTGCAAAGTAGAAAACAGCGCCGATTACTACCTAAATAGCCTGTCAGACGCGGGCTTTGGACTATCTGCTTTTTGGGCGTTTATTGCAGATCGCATGCCGGCGAGCTTAAATTTTATATCCGAACGCGCATTCTCACCCTTTGCAGCAACAGGCGTAATATCCGACTTTAACTTATTTAGCAGCTCATAAATTGGCTTTTTTGCAGGGTAGATGTTTGGCGAGATATTCTCTATACAATAATCGCGCATCAAATTGCTAAAGGTAGCTAGCTTCTTGTTTTGCCGCATGAACTCATCGAAAATTTTAAGGCGCTCGGCGCGGTTAGGTACAGTTTCGGCCGATACATCACGTAAATACTCATGCGCAAACCGCTGGAATTGTAAAATCGGGTCTTGCCGCACAATCGCCTCATACACATTTAAGATAGCCTCGGATTTCGGTAGCTCAACATCGTCCACCTTAACAATAGGGTTGCCCTCGTCAAACGTCTCTTTCAACCACGCGTCGCGCTCACTAATTAGTTGCTGATATGGCTTATGCCTACCGTCTTTATCGAATATCATGGCAAGCGGGCTATTTTCTAGAAGTTTAATATTGGCGATTTCTACGTAGTTCTTTGTAGAGTTGATTATAGCATACATCTGATAGTTCGGTGCGATATGGGCGTTTTTAAAAGGTTTGCTAGAGTAAGAATTCCTTATATCAGAGCCAAACCGCGAACCGTCGGGAAATTTAATTTCCACACCTAAATCAAGAGTTTTGTAAAATGGATACAGTATTGGTCGGTATTTTTCGACAACTTTTAAGGCAGCCCTATTGGCTATTATTTCGGTTAAATCGCTCTCATGGTAACGCATATATTCATCATTACCGTCAACACCGGTTTTTGTAGGCATAGATCTAAACCCAACATCAAAAAATTCGGCTAAAAGCGAGTAATCTAGTGTTCGATTTTGTTTTTGAGATAATACATCTGTATACTCTAAAAGCTTTTGTGCGTGCTTGGTTTCGTGTGCGACTGTGTTTAATGTATGGAATAATAAGTCGTCACGAAAACCATGGTAGATACGTTTAGCCACTTGGGATGCTTTATCAAAATCCAATGTAAAGTTAAAAGTAACTTTGCCTTTTCTCAATGTTTTGTAGAGGCCGTCTACTCCTGCGTCTTCCTCATGCTTGCTATCTGCGCGGCGGAAGTTTAATTTAACCTTCCTTTTATCTATGTTAAACTCGTCGAACATTAAATCTAGCTCTGCTATGTAAAGCCGCCTTAAATTGTTATAGTTGGGGTTATCACCAAAAATATCTAGCCTTTTGCGGATGGTATCCAACTTTTTCTGCTCCGATTTATTTGAGTGACCAGTTTTATTAGAATGCTCAGATTTATTTGAATTCACCATAGATTTCTCACCTCGGGTTCTTGTGGATTGTATATAATTCTCGTCATGCCGGGCGTGATCCGGCATCTACACACTTGGTAACGTTTATTATCATTCTTCATTAGTGTATAGATTGCGGATCGGGGTCCGCAATGACGAAACTGCTTGCTAATTGGTATATATATCAAGGATTTTTTGTTGCGTTCAATTTATACTTATGTAACAATTTATTATCCTCGAAATAAGCTTTGATATGTTTGATACATTTTTGCGGCATAATCTAGTTTATTACCAACATTTTTTGCTAAATTTTGCGCTGTAAAAGGTTGTTTGTTGCTTTTTTGCTTGCGCATATTTGTCAAAACAGACGAAATCTTATTTTTACTACCCTGCGTGTTGCTTAATTGAGAAGCTTTTTTTGCATGGAAAGCGGTAATCCCATCTTCTATTGTTTCAAACTCTTTTGTTCCCGGTAAATTAAATTCTTTAGTATAGTTAATAGCCTCTAGACGTGCGTCCACTTCTTCTGTCCTAAGAACATAAGATTTATTATTTCGATGTTTCTCATTTACTTTAGTGTATTGCTCATCTGGGGTTGCATCGCCACTTCGAATAGCTATATGCTTGTGATGACGAGTTTCGTGAACAGGAATGTTAGCTGAAATTTTCCTATTTTCTATTACACCATACCTATCTAAATAAATAGAATCGCCATTAGCCTTGCCAAGTGCTATAAATTGGAACCACTTTGGCATATTTACCACCCTAACTGTAGGATGTTTAACACCTATTCGGTCGGCTTCGTGATTAGCGAGGACTTGGTTGATTTCTACTTTTTTAACTAGCGGTAAGGCGTCGTATTTGGGCTTATCTAACCTTAGCATATCGTGCGCTTGCTCTGTGGTAATAGTAGGCGGATTTTTAAGGTGATATGAATCGAAAAGCGCGGCGAATTTGACCATATACTTAGGTGGCGTAACTTTTTCGCCACGCGAATTTATATAGGGCTTATACTCAATGGGTTCTTTTATAAAATCTTTTTCGTTAAATTCGTTGTTTTTTGGCATGGCTCTTCACCTCGAAACGATTAAGTATACTTTAATTATACCATATTTACGAGGTGGATTCAAGAGGTGAACGATGAGTTATGTTAATTTTATGTTAAATATTTGTATTTTGATTGACTTTTTTACTAGGAAATGTTATAATCATACAAGAGAGCTTTAGTTCTAAATTTATTTTGGACATATAAAGTATATTCGTGTATGAAGGGTGAGGATTATGCGAAAGTTAACAAATGCTAAAACGGTTTTTATTTCTGTAATAAATGGGAATCTTTTATTAGATGGAGAGATTATATCTAACCTGTTTGCTCTTGATGAACCAGAAAGCGAAGCAGTTGTAACTTCAGAAATGTTTGATTATCGCGAAGGTTTTAAATGTAATTTTGTAAACGACAAAATAATTATTAACGGAAGAGTTGTTACAGATGTAGTTAATAGGGCTACGCAAGACCTTATAAAGGGGCAGGCTAGTGTAGAAAATGGGGAAAAAATACAAACTTTTGTTCCAAAAGATTCTGTTTTAGCGAGGATTCATAGAAGTATTATAAATGTAGAAGGTGGATTCCTTTCTAAGAAAATCGCGCGTGCGTCAGAAAAAGTAATATATGGTGAATCTGTATGCAGTGGTATTTTACAAATGTCTAATAAAGCTTGTGAAGGAACCGCATTTGCTGATGCTCAAGCACGATATGCCGAAAATGTAAATTCATATTTAGAACGTATTCCAGAGGAATCTGAACTGCCAGAAGCTCTTGCAGAGAGGGCGCAAAGTATTGAGTTTAGTATCACGAATGCAATGCAATTAACGGAAGATTTTTTAGGACAACTTCCTGACGAAATGACAAAAGTAATGATAAAAAACCTTCCGCGAGAATGGCAAAAGCGAGATGCTAAGAACATATTTTCTGTTGAAAGAGTAAGAGCAATGTATGAGCAGGCAAAGAAAGTATATGGGCAAGGGACACTAACGATAAAGCAGGATGTCAAAATAAGCGCCGGGCGACCTCCGATGTAGGCAGGCGACTTAGCTTAAAAAGTTAGTAAAGCACATAAAAAAAGGTCTTATAGATTTTAGTGAAATCTGTAAGACCTTTTTGGCTCCTCAAGTTGGACTCGAACCAACGACCCTGCGGTTAACAGCCGCATGCTCTACCAACTGAGCTATTGAGGAATGTGCGTTAAATTGGTAAAATGGTATGGAATTTTGACTACCCTATTATTATAATACAATTTGGATGATTTGTCAATACCTTTTTGCTAAAAAATGGGTAAAATTTTTTATTAAATGTGCAACGATGCAACAAACCCCTAGAATTCTGCGAATCGTAGGGGTTTACATAAATATCAACAGGGCTGGATTATGAACAAAAACGATGGTCGCCAATGGTGATTAGGATAGGGCGCGAGAGCATCCAACGGTTGGTAGTTTTGGCTGGGTTATAGTAATAAATTGCGCCGCCAGTTGGGTCGCTGCCGCCCATTACTTCGCGCGCCGCCTGGTATGCGCTGTTTGCGATAGGCTGATTCCACTGACCGTCGGTTATACATGTAAACGCGCCAGATTGGTAGATAACGCCAGAGATTGAGTTGGGGAAGGAGGGGTGCTTAACGCGATTTGCCACCACCGCGCCGACTGCCACCTGACCTTTATAGCTTTCGCCGCGGGCTTCTGCCGAGATTAAACGCGCTAAAAGGTTGATATCGTTAGAGTTAGCTGTCTGCCCGCTGCTGCTAGAAATTCCAATTGCCGCCAAGGTTTGAGGCCCGGCGATGCCATCGACGCTTAAACCGTTATTACGCTGGAATTGCTTGACAGCGGCGACGGTTTTGCTGCCATAGATACCATCGACTGCGCCAACTTTATAGCCCCATTTATATAGTGCGCGCTGGATTTTGATGACCTCGTCGCCACGTGAGCCATAACGCGAGAGTGCCATGGCAGAATCGTTCTCGGTGCGTGAGATATAGACAAACGCGAGCGATATAAGTAAAAGTATGGCGATTAATCGAGTTATATAGTTTTTGTTCATGAAAATGTCCACCTTATTATAGATTTGTGATATATAGTAACCACTGAATAACTATCATTTGCTTTTTTCAGTTAAATTTCCCTTTTTGTGCATAAGCTCATTTCGGCAGGCGTCAGCCTTGCCTTAATCGCTTACTTCAAAAAGAAAAATTTATTCTAAAAATAGCTAAACGCTAGTTAATCAGTGCTTACTATAACGAACCTTATAAGGTAATTTTTACTATTTTTGCAAATTTTATTCAGATTTGCTAAAAAAACATTGACAAAATTTAACACTATGATATAATGAGGATGTTAAAAAAATTGAGTAGGGAGAGATTGTATGTTTAAGAAACTAACAGCATTTTTATTGGCGTTTACTATCTTTTTTGGCGTTTCTGCAATTAATACAAAAGTATTGGCAGATGGCGAGCCAACTTACACCGACGAATATGCAAAAAAGTTATATGATTATGGGATATTTAAAGGCGTCGGGACAGATGCGAACGGCAACCCTAACTTTGCGTTAGATGCGATGTCTAACCGAGCTGAGGCGTTGGCGATGTTTGTGCGTTTGTTAGGTAAAGAGGGCGAGGCGTTAGCTTCTTCGTATACTTTGCCATTTAACGACGTGCCAGAGTGGGCGGTGCCTTATGTTGGCTATGCCTACACAAATAAGCTGACGTTTGGGACATCGGAGACTACTTTTGGAAGCGATGAGAGTGTGACCGAGAGGCAATATGTTACATTTATTCTTCGCGCGCTTGGGTATGCAGATAGTGAGTTTAGCGGTGATTTATTCTCTTTTAAATGGGGTATAGGTTTTACAACTAATAGAGATGTCGCACCTTATGTTGCAGTTTATAAATACTATGACGAGCCGATGACACGCATGGATATATCGTATTTTTCGTACGAGGCACTTGAGCTTTACCCTAAGGGTAGAACCGATATAAACCTTGCTACGATGATAGGTATTAACGATATAGCAGTTGAAAAAGGCGGCGAGAATATAACATATACTATTGCGAATGATACGTTGACGATTTCTGGGACGGGGGCGATAACCGCTACGCCTTGGGATGATTTTAATTCGCAATATTCTAAAGTTGTTATAGAAAAAGGGATAACGGAAATTGCTGATGGAGTTGATATATTTGGAGGTTCTGTTTCGTTGCCTGAAGGGTTGGTTAAAATTGGCGACGAAGCATACATAGAAACTGATTCTACAGGGATTAAATTGCCGTCTACTTTAACATATATTGGTAGTCGTGCGTTCACTGACTTTGCGTGTGACCAAGTTACCATCCCTGCTAGTGTTAGATTTATTGGTGAGTACGCGTTTGTGGATAAATCTTCAGTTGCAGAATCGTATCGTTCGCCTTTGCGTCGGGTGATTTTCCTTGGAAATGCGCCAGAGTTAGGCGATGCGAGTGGTCGAGTTTTTGGTCGCGCTGATTTATACTTCCCGCAAGGTGCCGAGGGTGTTAATAATTTGTACTTCCTAAGTGAAGTTATAAGGTATGCACCAGGCGAGGATGTAAGTCTAAATGTTAAAACAGACTACCCTATGTATAAAAAGTTCCCTGGTGTGCCAGATTATGGTGCGATGTTTGATGTGGAATGTGTGGATGCGGATTATAATATATTCGATAAAAATAATTATAAATATAGTTACAAAGGTTCCCTTGATTATTGGGATGAATATACAGAAGCGTTGAAGGATTTAGGGTTTATAGAAATGGATGCAGGAACCAATATTTTAGGTGAGCATTCTACAATGATGTATAAATATGTAAAAGATGGATATCAAGTTTACGGGAGCTTGGTTGGTGATTTTGGTGTCCAAATTATTACATCGGTAAAAATTCGCGACCCAGAGACAGGCGAGTATTGGACGGAAAAATCTAATGCTATAGTGCTTCCGGATTAAGTTGTGACATAATATGTGAATGATGTAAATGGCTCGGCAGGGGGAGATTCCTTTGTCGAGCTATTTTGCGTGAGTAAAAAATGGTATTGACAACGTGGGCGAAAGAATGTATAATTAATGTGAGGCGGTGGCATTATTTATGAAGCTGATAATAGTCAGGCATGGGCAGACGGATTGGAATTTGAACGAGAAGACGCAAGGGCGGACGGATAATCCTTTAAACGAAACAGGAATGGCGCAGGCGCGTGAGCTGGCGGAGAAGTTGCGTGATAAGCAGATAGATTTGATAATATCGTCGCCATTGTTGCGTGCGAGGCAGACAGCTGACGAGATTAACAAGCATCATAATGCGCCGATAGTGATTGACGAAGGCTGCAAGGAGCGGGATTTTGGTGATTTAGAGGGGACGTATTGTGGTGGCGACCAGGCGTGGAGGTATTATCATAAGGATATGGCGATACCCAATGGTGAGACGACTAAGGAGTTTACCGCGCGGATATTTAAGTTTTTAGATAGGATTACGCTTGAGTATAAGGGTAAGTATGACACTGTTTTGATATCTTGTCATGGGATGGCGATGCGGTCGATGTGGTGGTATTTTGAGGGGTTGCCAGACCGTGAAAACGAAGTTGTGAAGAAGCTGGATAATTGCGAAGTAATGGAGTATGAGGTGTAAAAAGAAGCGAGAAATGATAAGCCAGAAGCCAAAAATAAGGACAAAAATAATAAGAACAACAAGAACATATCAAAAAAGTGAGGAGAACACACAATGGGATTAGAGTTTTTTAGGCAAGAGATAAACGAGATTGACGAAAAATTGACCAAGCTATTGGGCGAGAGGTTAAAGGTTGTCGAGGTAGTGGCGGATTATAAGAAAAAGTACAAGCTGCCGATATTCCAGCCCGAGCGTGAGCGCGAGATTTTGAAGAGGTATGACGAGCAGCCTTATGTCGCTAAAGTGTACGAGAGGATATTAGAATCGAGCAGGCAATTGCAGACTAAAATGTTGCTGGATAAGAACATTGTGCTAATAGGTATGCCAGGCAGTGGCAAGACTTCTGCAGGTAGGATATTAGCCGAGAGGTTATTGCTTAAGTTTATTGATATTGATGCGAAAATTGCCGAGCGTGAGGGCAGGAGCGTTAGCGAGATATTCGAGACTGATGGAGAAGAAGCTTTCCGTAAGATAGAGGCGGAAGTGACGCTTAACTTGCTAGAGCATGTGTGCGATGGGGATTGTGATTGCAAGTGTGGCGAGAATTGCGAGTGCAAGCTTGGCGATGATTGTGGTTGCGGCTGCGGGACGCCTAGGGTTATATCGACAGGTGGCGGGATTGTGCTAAATGATAAGGTGATGGAAGCGTTGTGCGAGAATGGTTTGGTTATATTTATCGACCGTCCGATAGATGCGATTCGCCTGGATTTAGCTAATGATGATGAGCGTCCGCTATTGAAGAAGTTTACGTTAGAGGAGTTATACGAATCGCGCAAGGGGAAGTATGCTGCGTGGGCGCATAATGTAATTGAAGGGAACAAGGACCCGTTGTGGATAGCAAAAGAGATTGAGCGGATGTTGCAGGAGCATATTGGGTAAGATGCGCGCGCGGGTTGCTCATTGAGCTGTAAATTTGCGAGTAAAATCCTCGCCTGCGGGGCTTCCTAACGGGATGTTATAGATATCGGTTGCAAGGGTGTCGATGGTAAAAGAGGTAAGAGTTGTGTTGGGGCTTGCGGCTGCCGAAATAGACTTTAAATATTCTGCAGGCTTAATAATAGTAGAGATTTGCATGGGTTTTAACAGGCTCATGCTTTTTTTATTGGCAGCTAAAATGCGTGCGTAAGTGGGGGCGAGATGGTCGTAAGCTTTGGTTATGCCTAACGTTGCTTTTAAAAGTATGCGACGGATTTTAGCCTCGGTATAGCGTTTAGATTTTATGTTAGAGATTAAATCGGGCAGGGTGGTAGAGTGCGATAATGCCGATTTAATGCGGTTTTCTAAACCTTCGGTTACTTCGGATATATCGCGGAGTTGAGATAGGGTGAGGCGGTTAAGTGCGTAAAAAATTATATCGGCAAAGTTATCCAGGCGGTTAATTTTAGCTGCGGGGGCAAGTAGGTCGGCGGCGACATAATTAGGGGAAAGCGTGGCGGCATCAGGTAAGTTAGCGCGAATGGCTTTGGCGGAATAATCGGAATCGTGGGTAGATGAGGTGCGCGCGATGGCAAGCGGAGTAATGTTTGGATTGATATCCGAAATGGCGCGTAAATATTCGATAGCTAGGATATTGTTAGGTGAAAACAGGGCGGGCGCGGCGGAGGATTTGGCCAGGAAGGCGGGGAAGTTATTGGCGCGGGCGGAATTTTTAGGCGGAGCGGGTTGCACGGCAAGAGATGAAAGGGTGGCAAGGTCGGCATTTTCGGCGCCGAACGATAGGTGGGTAATATTGCAAGCATTAAGTAGGGATAACGCACCATGGGCGAAATTTTGGGCAGGTTGAAGGGCGATATAAGTCGGTAATTCCACGACAATATCCGCGCCTGCTAAAATAGCATGATTTGCGCGGATAAATTTGTTTATGATAGCTACATCGCCACGTTGGACGAAATTTCCGCTCATGGTGACGATGATTTTGCAACCCGGCAGGGCGGCTTTAGTCTGCTGGATATGGTAGATATGCCCATTGTGCAGGGGGTTATATTCGGCGATGATTCCCACGATTGGAGCGGGATTTTTAGCGGCATTGTTTTTAAAAATATTCATATTCAATTAAAAGACAGATTTTTGCTGATAGGTAACATTGTCGTTGCTATCGATAGAAATTTCTAGGTATTTTAAGGCTTTAGCGGTTTCGACCACTGTTGTTTTGCTAATATAATTTGGCAAGTTAGATATATTTATGTAGCGCACGCCCTCGCTTCGGTAGGCCGACGGGATAGCGTTGTTAGAGATTACGTACACGTTTTTACCACGGGCAACCAAGTTTTTATCGATTACCTCGTAGAACGCTTTGCGCTCGCGCTCGTCGGAAAAACCGTCGGCAGCGACATCTTTTGCGGTAACGATGAAGATGTTTTTCTCGCTAGCGTTTTTGCAAAAAGTTGTGAACGATGACCATTGAGAGTAATCGGTTTTTGCGATTCCACCCTTGACATTATTTATCGTTACAAAGGCGTTGTTTCCCTTGCCTATAGTATTAAATTTGCTTGCGTTTGCTGCCTCACCGTTGATATTTGGCAGATTCATGGTGGCGGCAAAAAGCTTAAAATCGGAAAAACTATTCATGGCGGTTGAAACCTTACCCAGCATCATTTTTGTGGCGACGGTGGTAAAGTTAGAGGTGCCAAAAACGGCGACTTTTAGCTTGCTATTTTGTGAGTTATCGGTATTTTGTGTATCGGCTATGAACACGTCGCTTGGTGTAGAAGGGTAGCCGTTGCCTGCGTTTATGGCAAAATATGTAGTAACATCGCCGAGAGAGATTGAGGCGACACCCGAGCCACTCCCGGATTTTTCGATGTAATTTCCGCCACGGACGGCACAATTTGGCAGCGTAAGGTTTAAATCCATAAGGTTAATTAGGGCGGTGGTGCCAGATAAATCCTTACCTGTTACCGTTTGATACACCTTGGCGTTTTTAGTTAAATCTACCTTTTTATTAGAAACAACCAAAGCAGAAGGCGCACCTAGAACTTTAATTGTTTTAGTGGCGGTAGCATTACCGAATGTGGCTGTAATGGTGGCAGTGCCAGGGCTGGTGGGGCGGAAGAAACCGTCGACGACTGCGCCAGATACCCCGCTGATGCTATATGTAACGTAGGAATTATCTACATTTACAACGTTATATGCAGAATCGAAGCCATCGACGCGGATTTCACATGAAGTATTAGAGAAAACTTTATCTTCGGATTTAATTTCGATTTTAGCAAGTGCGCCGGCAGTTGTTTGATTGCTTACAATGGCTGCGATGTTGGCGACGGCACGATTCTCGGTAGGTGAGTTGACGTAGCCAAAGGTGCCATCTAGTTGTTGAGATGCTAGGGCGGTAGAGCCGCCACCGTCAAAATTAACAGCTGTGGAACAGCCGATTTGCTTCATGATTCCTGCAAATTCTGAGAGAGTGGCGCCGATAGAGGAATCTTGACGACCGTCGACGGTTACTAAGTAAAGGTAGCGGCCAGTTGAATCGGTGCCGATGCCAGAGCGCGGGTTGCGACCAGAGGGGCCGTGGGTTATAGGGGTTTCGATGCCGCCAGAAAGCAAGAAGGTGCCTGCACCGATAGCACTTTTTATGGTGTCGACATTTGGCGAGCAAGTTACATTATATTGAAGGCGCGTGCCTACTTGGATATTTTTGGCGAAGTCGAACTTATTCTCTAAACTTGCAATTACAAAACCGTTTTTAGGGATATCAACGGTGCCGACATCCCAGGTGGTGCCTATAACGACACCATCTTCGACGATGATTTTGTACATGCCAGGGTACACGCTTTTAAATTGCGCGCCCCAATCGGGAGTGTAGATAAAGGGTTGATTTAAATCGCTAAATTTATTCATGCCGCCCATTAGAGCTTCTTCGGCACTATCTAAATTTTTAAGGTAAACTTGGGCAGAATAGTAGCCCGCGCCTAAGGTTCCGTCGGCGTATTGCATAAACCCTTCCATGCCTACGATGCCGCCACCGCTTGATATAACGCGACCGTCGCGAACGACTGCGTTAATTGGTGAACCCTTGCCCGCGCCTACGCTATTTGCCCATGTGAAGAAATCGGCATTAACGCCTGCTAGTGCTTTATTTTGAGTGACCAATGTTTTAGTGGTAACCAAGTTTTGCACGCCGTTGTCGGAATATATTGGGCGCATAGAAAGATGAGTCTGCCCCATATCTGCAACGATTGCGTCGACGTTCATCCAACCGTTTGGTGTTAAGAAGTTGTACTCGCGCTGCGAAAGACCGCCTGCGATTGTATGCTCGGACATGCCTGAGTATAGGATATTAACGTCTGCATGGGCAACGGTGGGCAAACAAACTAGGATAAATGTTAGCAAAAATGTAAGATTTTTAATTTTTTTCATAACTTAACTACACCTTTTTTAAATATCTTTGCAAAAAACTATTGCATTTTTTTTAATTATGTGATATATTGTAAATGTTATTGTAATTATATCATAGCGATTATAAATGTCAAGGAAAATTTGTGCAACATATATTGAAGGAGAAATTAGTATGGAAAGCAGATATAATCCTGCGGAAATGGAAGATAGAATTTACGAATTTTGGCTTAAAAACAAGTGTTTTAAAGCGGAGGTTGACCATAAAAAGACGCCTTATACTATTGTTATGCCGCCGCCTAATGTTACCTCGCACTTACACATGGGGCATGCGTTAGACCAAACTTTGCAGGATATTTTGATTCGGTTTAAGCGGATGCAGGGGTATAGTGCGTTGTGGCTTCCGGGGACGGACCATGCAGGAATTGCCACGCAAATTAAGGTGGAAGAGATGTTGCGTAATGAAGAGGGGATAACGCGGCACGACCTTGGGCGTGATAAGTTTTTAGAGCGTGTGTGGGAGTGGAAGGATAAATATGGGGATATAATTGTTGACCAAGTTAAACGGTTGGGTTCGTCGTGCGATTGGGACAGGCTTGATTTTACCATGAACCCTAAATATGCTAAAGCGGTGCGCGAAGTGTTTGTTAAGCTATATAATCAAGGCTTGATTTACCAAGGTAGCAGGATTATAAATTGGTGCCCTAGTTGTACCACAGCGCTATCGGATGCTGAAGTAGATTACAAGGAGCAGGCAGGGCATTTTTGGCATATAAAGTACCCGATTGTTGGTGAAGATGGGTATTTATCTATTGCGACGACGCGCCCAGAGACGTTGCTTGGGGATAGCGCGGTGGCGGTTAATCCTAGCGATGAGAGGTATAAAAAGTTAGTCGGGAAGATGCTGAAGCTTCCGCTGGTAGACCGTGAGATTCCGATTATTGCTGATGATTATGTAGATAGCGAGTTTGGGACGGGTGCGGTTAAGATTACTCCTGCGCATGACCCTAACGATTTTGAAGTAGGGCAGAGGCATAATTTAGAGCAGATATTGATTATGGACGGAAATGCGCGGATTAACGAGAATGGCGGTAAATACAAGGGGTTAGACAGATACGAAGCGCGTAAGAAAATAGTTGAGGATTTAGAGCGTGAGGGGTATTTAATTAAAATTGAGGGGCATGAGCATAATGTAGGGCAATGCTACAGATGTGGGACGACGGTTGAGCCTATTATAAGTAAGCAATGGTTTGTAGATATGCAGCCGCTGGCTAAAGAGGCGGTGGAGGTTGTTAAAACTGAGGAAGTAAAATTTGTTCCGTCTAGGTTTAGTAAGACGTACCTTAATTGGATGGAAAATGTGCGTGATTGGTGTATCTCGCGGCAATTGTGGTGGGGGCATAGGATTCCTGCGTTTTATTGCCAAAAGTGTGGGCATGTAGAGGTTTCGATGGACGATGTTTATACTTGCCCTAAATGTGGTGGCGAGATGGTTCAAGATTCTGACGTGCTGGACACTTGGTTTTCGTCTGCTTTATGGCCATTTGCGACGCTTGGATACCCTGAAAAAAGCGAAGATTTAGACTATTTTTACCCGACGGACACGTTAGTGACGGGGTATGATATAATCTTCTTTTGGGTGGCTAGGATGATTTTTTCTGGCTTGCATCATATGAAGCAGAAACCCTTTAAAAACGTGTTTATTCATGGATTAGTGCGCGATAGTTTAGGGCGGAAGATGTCGAAATCGTTAGGCAATGGCGTGAATCCTTTGGATGTAATTGAAAAATATGGTGCAGATGCTATGCGTGGCGCGTTAGTTGCCGGCAACAGCCCTGGGAATGATTTGCGTTTTGGTGATGAAAAAGTAGAGGCGCAGAGGAATTTTGCCAATAAATTATGGAACGCTGCACGTTTTGTTATGATGAATAAACCTGCTGATTTTGATGTGGCGGGGGCTAAGTTAGAGCTAAAAACTATCGAGGATAAATGGATTATAAGTTTAGCTAATAATTTAGTTAAAGAAGTGACGGAAAACCTAGAGAAGTTTGAGTTAGGCATAGCTTATGATAAAATTCAAACCTTTATTTGGGACGAGTTTTGTGATTGGTACATCGAGATGTCTAAAGGCTATATAACCACTGGAGATACAAGCGTTTTTAGCGTGTTAGTGCATGTTTTAGATATTGTATTAAAGCTATTGCATCCGTTTATGCCATTTATAACTGAAGAGATTTATCAGAGCTTTAAGCCAGGGCAGTCGATTAGTCTGAAGGAGTTCCCTACGTTTAATGCTGATTTAGTGTTTAATGAAGAAGTAGAAAAAGTTGATATTATAAAAGGTGCAATTAAGGCTATTAGAAACTCGCGTGCAGAGGCGGGAGTTCAAGGCAATAAGCGGGCTAAGCTATTTGTGGTAACCGATATTGAAGAGATTTTTAAGACGGATTATTTTGCCACGTTAAGCTATGCTTCGGAAGTTATTTTTGCCGAGCCTACAGATGAGGGGAATGTGATTAGGGCGATATCGAGGCGTGTGGAAGCGTTTATGCTGCAAGATGAGCTGGTAGATAAAGCCAAGGAAAAAGCTAGGCTGGATAAAGAGCGCGAGCATTTATTAGGCGAGATTAAAGTGTTCGAGGGCAAGCTTGCTAACAAGGCGTTTGTTGATAAAGCGCCACAAAAGGTAGTGGAAGAGCAAAAATCTAAGCTGGAGCAGGCGAAAACGTTGTTGCAGACGGTAGAGGAGCAGCTAAAAGGGCTATGATGGATGCGATTGAGTATATAAAATCGTTAGAAGTATTTGGCAGCGTGCCTGGGCTTGAAAACATCAGAAATTTGCTGGATAAATTGGGGAATCCACAGCAGAGGCTAAAGTTTATCCACGTGGCGGGGACTAATGGCAAGGGTTCGACGGCGACCTTTATCGCGAGTATTTTGCAGGAAAGCGGGTTTAAGGTTGGGCTATACACATCGCCTGGGATATATAGTTTTAACGAGAGGATTAAGGTTAATAATCAGCCGATTTTGATAGATAAAGTTGAGGAAATTACAAGCAAAATTATCGAAACAAATGTGCATGTGACCGAGTTTGAATTTTCTACCGTTATGGCGTTTATTCATTTTGTAAGTAGCGAGTGCGATTATGTTGTGCTAGAGGTTGGTTTGGGCGGGAGGCTAGATGCTACTAATATTATCCCGCCGCCACAAGTTGCGGTTATAACGCCGATTAGCCTGGACCATACTAGGGTTTTGGGTGGTTCTGTTGCAAAAATTGCAGCCGAGAAAAGTGGGATAATTAAGCGCGGGTGCAAGTTGGCGATTGCTGGGCAGGAGCATGAGGCGGAAGAGGTTATTTTGCAGCGCGCGGCGGATTGTGGTGTGAGCGATATAGCGCGCGCGGGCGAGGCGAGGCTAGTTTCTGCTAATTTAGAGCGAACGGTATTTGAGCTAGATGGTGAGGAATTTACTATAAAACTTTTAGGTCTAATGCAGATGCAAAACAGCACGTTGGCTATAAAAGTGGTGAAGATGTTAGATGAGATAAAGGTAACGCGTGAGGCGATAGAGCGTGGGCTGATGAGCGCTTATATCCCTTGCAGGTTTGAGGTAAAATCGTTGAAGCCCATTGTGATTATTGATGGGGCGCACAACCCTGCAGGGGTTAAAACATTGGCGGAAAACATTGAGTTGTATTTTGGTGACGGAGTAGGGAACAGCTTTAAAACTCAAGACAAAGTTAACATAAAAATGGGAATGTTGGCGGATAAAGATGTTGAGGCGTGCGTTAGCCAAATTGCTAAGTATGCGTGCAGTTTTAATGGGATAGAGCCGCGAAATGGCAGAGCGATAAAGGCGTCTGAAATTGAGGATATTGCTAGGAAATATTGCGATGTAGTAGGCGCGCCGATTGATGAGGAAAGGCCGACAGTTATATGTGGCTCGCTTTATAATTTTGAAGAATGATAAGTTTGCAAAATTATAACTTATGGAATAATAGGCTTGGGGAGCGTAATAAAAATGCGTGATTTTTCGGTTATTGAGCAGATAGAGCGTAGTATAAATAAAAAATTTAAAAGTGGGATATGGAGCAAGTTTATCAAAGGGGTTAAGCGTTATAAGTTGATAAACAGCGGCGATAAAATTGCGGTTTGCATAAGCGGGGGCAAGGATAGTTTTTTAACAGCGAAGCTTTTGCAGATGTTGCAGAGGCATTCCGACGTTCCGTTTGAGTTAGAATTTTTGAGCATGAACCCTGGATACAATGAATACAACTATAAAAAAATTCTGCATAATGCTGAAGTTTTAGGCATTCCTATTAAAGTGTTTAAAACAGATATTTTTGATGTAGTAGCAGATATGGGTGGCTCCCCCTGTTATATGTGTGCGCGCATGCGTCGGGGGCATTTATACGCAAATGCCAAGGATTTAGGCTGCAATAAAATAGCGTTGGGGCATCATTTTAGCGATTGCATAGAGACTATTTTAATGGGGCTGCTATATGGCGGGCAGGTTCAGACGATGATGCCTAAGCTGCATAGTACTAATTTTGAGGGTATGGAGCTGATTCGTCCGATGTATTTAGTACATGAGGACGATATTTTGGCGTGGGTTAAGTATAATAATCTTGAGTTTATAAGGTGTGCGTGCAGGTTTACCGAGATGTGTTCTAGCGAAGAAGAATCGGGAGATGGCAAGCGTGCCATGGTGAAGCGGTTGATAAAAGAATTGATGGCGGATAATAAACATGTCGAGCAAAATATATTTAAAAGTGTAGAAAAGGTTAATTTAGAGACGATAATCGGATATAAAATTGGCGGGAAAGTGACGGATTTTTTAGATAATTATGATGCGTGACAAGGCGGAGCCTAAGGCGGGCGTGGGTTTACATAAATTTCAAATTTCTTGTTGACAATTAGGAAGTAATGATATATACTAAAATGTACTAATGGGGAATAGTTGGATTAGTTAAGTTATTCTGGTTATAATTATCTGCAAAACGCCAAAAAAAGTAAGTTAGATAGGGGATTTTTAGTTATGGACGCACAACATATTGATTATGATATACCAATTGACGAGGGCTTTGCTGGCGCGCCGAGTGCTATGGCGCACCCTAATGTAAGGCAGCTTCCGTTTAATATCGAAGCAGAGCAAAACGTGTTGGCGAGCATGATGCTTAATAAAGAGGCGTTGGGGCAAGGGATTCAGCTAGTTTCGCACAATGATTTTTACTCTAATGCTAACGAAGAGATATTTTTGACGTTGCTTAGTTTGTATAATTCTGAGATGCCAGTTGATATAATTACCATGACGGAAGATTTAAAAAAGCGCGGAGAGCTTGAGAAAATTGGTGGCATCGATTACCTTGTTATGGTGGCAAACACGACGGCGATATCTACTAATTTAGTGTATTATGCTAATATTGTTAGGCAAAAATCTATTTTGCGTAAGTTAATTTCTACTACTGAAGAGATTTTGAACACAGGCTACAAAGAGCAGGGCGATGCCTTTGATATCCTTGATTATGCCGAGCAAAAAGTGTTTTCGTTGCGCGAAAATACAACTTCGGCTGGTGAGTTTATACATGTTAGCGATGTTATATCTGAAAACTACGAAAGATTGCTTGAGCTTAGCAAAACACAGGAGCCAGTGCATGGGATTCCTACTGGGTTTAAGCATTTAGACGATGTGTTATTGGGGCTGCACGAGGGGAACTTGATTCTTGTGGCGGCGCGTCCAGCAATGGGTAAAACCAGTTTTGCGCTTAATATTGCGTTGCAGGCGGCGCAGGCTTCGGGTAAATCGATTGCTGTTTTTAGTCTAGAGATGACGCGGACGGAATTGGTTAACAGGCTTTGGAGTTCTGAAACTTATGTTGAGCTAGAGAAGATTCAATCGGGTAATAATTTAGTTGATAGGGACTGGCAGGCGTTAACCGAGGGTATGGAACGAGTGGCGAAAGTGCCGATTTATATAGACGATAGCGGTAGCCCAACGGTGGTGGAAATGCGTGCGAAATGCAGGAGATTAAAGCGTGACAAGGGTCTGGGGTTGATAATTATCGACCATATGCAATTGATGCAAAACGCAGGGCGTAGGGGGGATAATCGCCAGGCAGAGGTGTCGGAGATATCGCGGCAATTAAAGCTATTGGCTAAGGATTTAGGCGTGCCAGTTATGGTGCTGTCGCAGTTGAATCGTAAGGCAGAAGAGCGTATGGATAAGCGACCAGTGCTATCGGACTTGCGTGAATCGGGTGCGATTGAGCAGGATGCCGATGTGGTAATGTTATTGTATCGCGATGATTATTATAATCCAGAATCGGAGCGTCCTGGAGTGGCGGAGTGTATAATTGCTAAGCACAGGAACGGTGCGACGGGGACGATTGAGCTTGGGTGGAGTGCTAAGTTGACTAAGTTTAAGACGATAGATTTTGTGCATTCTAATGTTCCGAGTGGATTTGAACATAAGAGTGGAGATAGTGGTGGAAGCTCGTTTGGCGGGCAGGATGTACCGTTTTAAGGATAATTGAGAATTGAGAATGCAGAATGTAGAATGGTTGAAATAAATTCTCGATAAATCTCGAATTTATAATTGTATAAAACCATAAACTAATAAAAATTCTAATTTGACAAATATAGTGGCTTATGCTATAATATAAAAAAATACAAACGATAAGAAGGGAATATACATGCAATATAGTGAAAAAGTTATGGACCATTTTACTAATCCGCGTAATGTTGGAGAGATTGAAAATGCTGACGGGATAGGCGAAGTGGGCAATGCTAAGTGTGGCGATATCATGAAGATTTACCTAGATGTGGATGACAACGAGGTTATTCGTGATGTTAAGTTTGAGACTTTTGGTTGCGGAGCCGCTGTGGCGACGAGTAGTATGGCGACCGAGATGATTAAAGGTAAGACTATAAAAGAGGCGTTAACGGTTACCAATAGTGCGGTTGCCGAGGCTTTGGACGGATTGCCGCCTGTTAAAATGCACTGTAGTGTTTTGGCGCAAGAGGCTATTCGCGCGGCGGTAGCGGATTATTACAAGAAAAAAGGGATTGACCCTGAGCCGATTGTTGGCTGCTCGGGCGATTGTGCTTGCTGCGGGCACTAAAAAGATAATTTAACTATAATTTATTTATATAAAAGGAAGTGTTGTTTTATGGCTATGGAATGTACATTATGTGGGTATATCTATGATGAAAAATCACCATCGTGGGAAGAGTTGCCTGCTGATTGGGTTTGCCCTATTTGTGGTGCTAGCAAGGAAGCATTTGTTCCTGTAGAGGGCTAAAGTGCGCTGCTGTGCAGGGCAAAGGCTTGGCAATGGCTTGATAAAGGCTTAGAAGGCTAGGAGTTTTATGAAAATTTTATTGACTGGCGACACCATTGGGAATTATGGTGTTGAGTTTATGCAAAAAAAACTTAATAAAATAAAACGGAAGTATGATATCGATTTTTGTATTGTTAATGCAGAAAATTCGGCTAGTAATGGCATTACGCCTGCAATTGGCAAGGCTTTAGTAGACGCAGGAGCCGATTGCATTACTATGGGGAATCATACTTTTAATCGCTATGAAGATTTTTGCGATTGTGTAGGAATGGGGTTGCCTATTGTTCGTCCTGCCAATTATCCTTCGGATTCTGTTGGCAAGGGCTACCTTTTAATCGAGTGGCAAGATATAACGATTGCGGTGGTAAACATAGTTGGGCGTGTGTTTTTGGACCCTGTCGATTGCCCTTTTAAAGCTATGGATAGAGTGTTGAAACAGTTGGAGAATCGTGCGCAAGTGGTGTTGGTGGACTTTCATGCCGAGGCGACGAGCGAGAAGATAGCTATGAAATATCACTTAGATGGCAGGGTATCGGCTTTGGTTGGGACACATACGCATGTAGTGACAGCCGACGAGCATGTTACCGAAAATGGTATGGCGTATATTACCGATTTAGGCATGACAGGCCCGACGAATAGCATTTTGGGTGTCAACAAGGATGTAGTGTTGCGCAGGTTTATCGAGCATGTATCGGCGCCTAAGCTTCCTGGCGAGGGCGAGGTTGTTTTAAACGGTGTGGTGATAGATATCGACGAGTATTCTGGGCGAGCAAATAGTATAGAGCGGATTAGCGAGCGGTAAAAAAAGATTGGAAGTAACTTTGGAATGAGCATTTTTTTAAGCAAACGTCGAATGTTTTTAGTGATTATGGTAATTGTGCTTGCCATGGTTTTGTCGGCGTGTAAAAAAGGGAGTATACCCATTTTTAATATGTTAAGTTCCGAAGAAGATGCTACGCGTGCGCTAAAGCTTGCGACGTATGCGCCAGATACTTTGAACCCTCTTTTAACACAGAATAATTCGACGGCGCAGATGCTTAATTTAGCTTTTGAGCCGTTAGTGTGGTGCGATAATTCGGGTAATCCGCTGCCTATTTTGGCGGAGCGATGGGTAGTTTCGGACGATAACAAGACGATTAGCATAAAGCTGCGCGAAAATGTCGCTATGCACGATGGCAATATAATGACGCAGGCGGATGTAATATATTCCTTAAACCTTGTGCGGAATAACGAAAAAAGCGTGTATCATGCGCGATTAGATAATGTCGAGAATATATCTTCAATTGGGAGTTACGAAATTAAAATTACCTTAAAAACACCTCAGCCGATGTTTGTAAATTTGTTGGAGATTCCTATTGTTAAAGCAAACTTAAAGGAGCAGCCGCTTAACCCTATAGGCACGGGTTGCTATCGATATGATAATCAGGCGACTAAGAAGCAGATATCGTTTGTTGCCTTTGACTCGTGGTGGAACGCGGATAAGCCTATGATTAGCAAAGTTAATTTTATTATAATGGACGATATTGATGCGCCGCTTTTTGCATTTGATGCCGATGAGGTGGATGCGATTAGTGTGGATTTAGCTAACATAAGCAAGATTACCACTTTAGACAACGCGACGGTGGTGGAGGTTACGACTGCTAAGCTGGCAATTTTAGGGCTGAATAATTCTAGGTCTATTTTTAAATCGGCAGAGATGAGGCGTGCTTTGGCGTTTGCTATAAATAAGCATAAGCTAGTTAGTGATATTTTCTTGGAGCGGGCAGAGGTTACGTCTACTTTTATTAACCCGCTGTGGAGCGTTTATGCGCCGAATTTAGAGTATGGGTTCGACACTAATATAACGCGTGCGACGTTGGAGCATAATGTAACTGGTGCCTTTAAAATTTTGGTTAATGATTCTAACGATATAAACGTTAGCGCGGCGCAATTTATAGCTAATAATTTGTACGATATTGGCATTGATGCGAAGGTGGAACGCGTGCCGATTGAGGCGTATAACTCGCGGATTCAAAAGGGAGAGTATGATGCCTTCCTTGGGAACACTATGATTGCGAAAGATGGGAATGCGCAATTTTTATTGGCGGGTGAGATGTCGCAATTTTTGAAGTATGACAACGCTAAAATGCAGGAGCGGCTAGTGAGTTGGGCGAACCAGACGACGAGCGAGGGGCAAGAGAGCGGGTATTATTATATTCAGAAGCAATATTTAGCTGATATGCCTTTTATAAGTTTATATTTTGAGGATAAAGTTATGGCGTTCTCGCCTGATTTAGTGGCAGACGGCGGGTTTACTCCGATTGAGGCAAATGTGTATTATGGAATAAATAAGTGGAGTTTTGGGGAGTAAAGAATTAACGGTTTTTTGATTCTGTATGAGTGACCGAGTTATATTACATTGCGATTGCAACTCGTTTTTTGCAAGTGTCGAGCAAGTGCTTAACCCTAAATTGGCGCATGTGCCAATGGCGGTGGCGGGCGACCCTACTAAGCGTCAGGGGATAATTCTAGCTAAAAACGAGTTGGCAAAAAAATATGGCGTTGTAACGCCAGAGGCTATATGGCAGGCAAAGAAGAAGTGTCCTGCCCTTGTTTGCGTGGCACCGCATTATGATAAGTATGTCGAGTTTTCTAACAAATGCAACGAAATTTATAACCGATTTACCGATTTAATCGAGCCGTTTGGTATAGATGAAAGCTGGCTGGACGTGACCGCTTCGCGCGAGTTATTTGGCGATGGCGAGCAGATTGCAAACACCTTGCGCAGGATGATAAAGACGGAGCTTGGGATAACGATTTCGGTTGGGGTATCGTTTAATAAAATATTCGCTAAATTAGGGAGCGATTATAAAAAACCTGATGCGACCACGGTTATCACGCGTGAGCATGGCAAAAAAATAGTCTTCCCATTGCCGGTAGAAAGTTTGCTATTTGTTGGCAAAAAAGCTAGCAGTGCGCTTAAAAAACTTAATATTCACACTATTGGGCAGTTGGCTAAGTTTAATCGCGATATTTTAGTCGACCGATTAGGTGCTTTAGGCGGCATGATTCACGATTATGCTAACGGTCGCGATGACTCGCCTGTGATGCCTTATGGGTATCGCGCGGATGAGAAATCGATTGGAAAAGGCGAGACTTTTGTGCGAGATGTATCTAGTTTTAAAGAGCTGCGCCCTAAAGTTCAGAGGATTGCTGACAGGGTTGGCTTGCGCATGCGGAACAAAGGGTTTAAGGCATTGACCTTGGCGGTTGCTATAAAAGATAGCGAATTTAAGACTATCAGGCGGCAGATAAAGCTGGATGTGCCTACTAATTTGACGTTAGAGATAACGCGCTTGGCGATGGAGATTATAGAGAGTAATTGGCGCGAGGGGCGGGCGATAAGGTCGATTACCATCACAGGCAACAACCTAGTTAAGGCGGATAAAGTGGTGGAGCAGATGAGTTTTTTTGGCGAGGATAAGGCGCGGTTGCGTGATGAGCGGTTGCAGGAGGTAGTTGATGAGCTGAACAAGAAGTTGGGGCGTGGCGCGGTGGCGTTTGGGGAAGAGAAGCGGTTAAACAATGAATAATGAACAGTTAAGGAAATAAAATTTAACACAAACTTAACATAAAAGCGGATTTGCATATTGAAATCCGCTGCTTTATATGGTATAATAGTTATAGTGTGATGAATATCATTGTATGAAGTTGAGTTAATATGGGGGAGATTTTTGTGGCATTTAGAGTTAAGAGTGTAATTAAGCATCAGGATTCTGTAGTCTCGGCGTTGGATTCGATAGCTGCTAAAACGTGGAAGAAAACGCTTGGTTGGAGGGCGCTAGGAACTGCCATAGTTTCGGGACAGGGTATGGGTGCGCTTGCCGCTGTTGGTATGGTTGTAAACATTATACTAGATAGTTACCCAATGTCACAAGTGATTACTCCTGCGCTATACACATGTATTGGCGGATTTTCGGCAGCAATGATTACGTTGGCAGGCACGGGGAGCAGACCTATTAGAGCGCTTGATTTAGCTCTTAATTTGAAACGTTGTATAAGGGCGTTCAAAAAGGATTTGCCAGAAGATTTAGAATTAGCTAAATTTAGGGCAAGCGAAATAATAGAAGAATTGTTTAAGGCATCGAATGACCCTGAAAAAGTATCGGAAAAGTATAAGCGTAATGTATTACCCGCTGGATTTATGGAGCAATCGTTAAGGAAAATTGATAATGCTAGAACTGTTAGTGATGAAAAAATAGATGTAACAAATTATGTTGTCCCTAAAATAAATTCTATTGAGGCTGAGCTAAATGGGGTTAAGAGCGGGAAAGAACTTAAACCTTTGAGAAAATTTTTTAAGAATGTTAAGACAAAGCCGAAACAGGATTTTAAGGTGAAGCCGAAAAAGTTGTTATTTAAAACGCAATAATGGGGGAGATTTTTTATGCAGTTAAAAATAAATGGAGCAGATGGTGATTCGTATTCTGTTGTTCAGGCATTAGATGCCATAGCGGATAAAGTACATAAGATTAATAAAAACGCGAAAATAAAGAAAGGCGTTTTGGCAGGTGTATCGGCTTTGACATTTTCGGGGATACCTGCAACGTTTATACTCATGTTCACTCCACTTTTAGGTCAACCAATCCATTATCTTTTTCCATTATTGGGTGTAGGGGTATGCCCTGTTTCATCTACCTTTTTGCTTCTTCAAGACTCTCCAACTTCTGCTGCTAAAGAATTAGATGAATATGTTCAAGGGGTAGTGAAAAACTTTAAAGAACACTTGCCTAATGATTTAAATAAAGCCAAGGAGCGAGCGCAAGAAATACTATCTCAAATTATTAAACGCTCAGGTTATAAACTATTGCTTTATGATAGTTTTCTTGCGGATCCGAAAGTAAAAGGGAAAGATTACTTGCTGTCTGAAGAATTTTTTGATGAGGCGGCAGAGCTTATCGATGATGCTAGCATGGTGGGGAATAATTTTCAAGTTAAAAAAACAAACCCTATTGCGGTTAAGATAGGCGAGATTAAGCGTGAAAAAGAAGCGGTGTATTTAAGAAGATATATTAATGATGTTCAGCGAGATGTGCAGCAAAATACTAAGCAAAATGCGCAGGCGAATCCTGAGATAAATGCTAAAGCTAAACTTTGGCAGGGTAATAAAAAATAATTGGGGGAGAATTTTAATGTCACTAGAAAATTTTATTAATAAACAGAAGAACGCGAGTAATGCAGAAGGCAACAGGCTATCGACAACAGGCTCTAATGGTGGGAAATTATCGGCAGGGGCGGCGTTGAACAAGAAGATTGATGAGCTGACTAATAAAAAGACAGAGGCGGCTAAAAGTTCTATCCCGAACTCGACTTCGACAATTTTGGCGAGCAGGCAGACGAACGGGGCTATAAGACGCTTGAGTAACGCTACAAAAGTTGCGACTGTTCCTACCGAGGAAGCCATTAAAAACTTGGCTAGTTCTATAGAGAAGCAGGTTGAGGCAGAGATGATTGCGAACTCGGCGCATATTTCGTTTGTTATTGATAGAAGTTCGTCTATGTATGGTAGCGAGGATGAAGTTGTTAGCAATACAAACAATTTTATTAGCGAGCAGGCAGAGTTGGCATACGATACTAAAATATCGGTTACTTTGTTTAATGATTCGCCTAGGGTTAAAATTGATGGCGTGCCTGCAAAGAACAGGCCTATGCTTGATACATATCGTCCTGATGGTACGACCTCGCTTTATGATGCGATTTGCTATGCTGCCAAGCAAGCCGACAAACACGCTAGGCAAAAGCATAATATCCACGTGATAGTTACTGATGGTGAGGATTGCACGAGTAGCCTGACGATAGACGAGGCACGTAGCCTTATAACCGCGCAACGTAGGAGAGGCGATTATTATTTGTTGCTTTCTAACGGACCGAACGCTGCTGAGTTGGCTAAAAGTTTGGGGATAGACCCTGAGATGGCGGCGGATTTTGACAAAGAAGGCGACGGGTTTAAGATTATATTCGATACGATTAACAAAATTATAGGGGACTTAAGGAAAAAAGGTACGATTGACCATGATTGGGCGGATGCGATTAAGAAACACAAGCAAAACCCTGCCTTAACGGTGCGAGATGTAGCGAGGTTGGCAACTGCCTCGACCATGAAATTGCTTATGTAGTACATTATGATACAGAAAAAAGGTGGGGAGAATATTGAATTATCCTTGGTTAGATGAAAATTATACATTTATAAATTACTATCAGGCGTTGGGCGTTAGCAGCGAGCTTTCTAAAGAGCAAATTATGCAAAGTTTGGGCTTAAGTGAAGATATGGGCTGGCAGGCGCAGGCGGAAGTCCTTAATAATTTAGCGGCTAATGTACATACCTATGTTTTAGATGATAATGGCGAGATTATTCCGCAACAGCAAGAGCGATTTTTTAATATTCTGCACCAAAGTTTTAAAACGCTGGGCGATGAAGAGGCTAAGGCTTCTTATGATGAGTATTTAAGAAATCGTGAGTTAATGGGGAAGACGCTTAACACATCGTTTGAATCGGTTGACATAAGCGGCGGGGTGGCAAAAGCGCAAGAAAATGCGCAAAATAATGCAGAGGCAGGGGGCGACCCTAATGTATCTGCCGATATAAAAAGGGAGGCCGAGCGTGTTGCAACGATTGAGCTTTTGAAGCATGAAACGCAATCGGCTTATGATGAAAATGGTGAGTTTATAGTTAGCAACGCAATAAACGAGATTGTTTTTGGCACCTATACCGGGGAGCAAACGCCCGAGAGTTATCCTGTTAGTATCCGCGAGATTATAGACGGTGCCATGGATTATTCGGATAATTTGTTGAATTTAGTTATTAAGGCTAAGCAGGTTGAATATTCTGATGATGAAGTAGCGGCTGCCGAGGGTGTGTTACAGAGTATTCGCAAAGAGATTGAGGGGATTCCGCTTACTTTTGAAGAGGCTTATAAGAAGGTAGAGAAGATTATTCTTGTTGAAGAAACCAAGGCGGAGATAGAAAAACAGGTTATTAAGTGTAAAGAGTTGCAAGATGATTGGGATTATATTATGCAACACAGGGACGATTATGAATCGGGCGTAGATTTTACGCGTGCGTTTGCTAAGCATAATGTTAAGTATGCCGAAACGTTGGAGCGGTTGAAGAAACTATCGCAAATTGCAAAGGATTTTGATGTATTAGATGAATATGAAAAGGCGGTTAAAGCGGCAGAGAGGTTAGAGGATAATCATCTTACGTTGCCTAAAAATAAGGCAGATGCTGAAGTGATATATAGCAGGAAACAGGCGGAGCGCGCGGTAAGAGAGATTAGAGTTGAGATTAAAGAGATATTAGAGAGGGATTTTTCTGACGCAAAATCTGCTGATGTTGAGGAAATTAAAGAGCTAAGGAGCAAGGCGGGGCGGGTGTATGCCCAAGTTATACAAGTGCCAGGCGATGATGAGTTTAAGGAGCGGCATTTGAGCGAGCTTATGCAAAAGGCGGAAGCGACTAATAGGGAAGCGATGGAAACGTTTGCTAAAGGTAGAGTGTTGAGTAATGGTACGAATAGTAATTATGCTAGGATTGATGCGCTTGCTGGGCATAATAGAGCGCTTGAATATCAGCGACAGGCGGTAAAAATCAAGGCAGAGATTGACGCTTTGACAGAACAGAAGGAAATGACTGATTATAACTATTTTGTGGACATAGGAAATGAATTATGGAAAGATGTTTACAAATTGCGTGAGAAACAGGACGAGGTAAGTGATATCGTAGCTCAAAATGAGATGAAGGAGCTAGAGCGGGCGGCAGAGGCGGCTAGGGCGGCACAGGCGAAAATGCCATTTTGGAAGAAAGGGGCTGCTGGGCAGAATGTGGCGGCGGGGCAAAATGCAAGTACTCTTACACCGGCGGATATCCCTGCGCTTAAGGGGTTAAGGAATGGGGAAATACCAGAAATTATCGCGTACTCTGGATTAGCACCTACATTTGCTTGGTTGGCGGGTTCTGCATTCAATATGGCGACTGCATATGACGAACCACTTTTTGCCATTGCAGGCGCTTTAATTACTTGTGTAAGTGTGTCTCATGTAGGAAGAGTCTTTAAGGCGGCGCGGAATTTTTTGAGGTTTAATAAAGAAATTAAAAAGCTGAAACAGGCGGCTAATAATGTTGTTAAAATCAAGATGCCTACGCAGAATATTGACGAGCCGCAACCGGTGCCTGTGCCTACGCCTGAACCTGCGCCTGCGCCTGAACCCATCAGGCAAACGATGCAAGGGCAAAGGGAAAATGCGCCGCAGGTTCCTATGGATAAGGTGTTGTAAAAAATAATTATTCATTCTGCATTATACTTTCCCCTATCATTTTAAAAACAGGGGCGCAAGATGCACCGCCAGAGCGTCCGTTTTCTGCCATTATCACGCAAATATATTTAGGATTATCGGCGGGGAAGAAACCTGCGAACCAGCCATGCACCATGGTTTCGCCGCTTTCGCTGCTATTGTCTACCCAGCCTGTCTCGGCACTAGACGTTTTGCCGCCTGCGCCATAATCCTTTATTTTAGCGTTAGTTCCCGTGCCATTTTCTACAGTTTTAAGCATCATGTCAAAAATGGCTTGAGCAGTTTTGGCAGAAATAATGCGCTCGCCGCTATTCTGCTCGGTTGTAAAAGGGGTAGTTGTAATTCCGTCATCGGCAATGTAATTTTGCACTAGGTTGAGAGGTTTTTTTATGCCATCATTTACAATGGTAGATACAATATTTGCAACCTGCAACGGTGTCGCCTGAAGCGCGCCCTGACCAATAGCCATACTAGCGCGTTCTTGAAGAGTGTTGCCAAGGCTTAGCCCGCCAGGGTTTTCGCCGATATCGATGCCAGGTAAAGTTTGCGTGCCAAGCCCGAAACTTGTGGCATACGAATTAATTTTATCGGTGCCAATTTTCATCCCTAGGTTAAAAAAGGGGATATTGCATGAGCTAGCAAAGGCTTGGCTGAGGGTTTGAGTGCCATGCCCGTTTTCGTTGGCGCAGGCGAAGAATCTGCTTGAGATATCCATGCCACCGTGGCAGGTAAAGGTATCGGTAGTGCGGGCGAAATTTTGCTCGAGTGCGCAGCTAGTGGTTATAATTTTGAAGATGCTGCCAAGGTCGTAGGCAGTTATTGCGCGGTTGATAAACTCGCCATTTTGGCTGTTTAGGTAGCCTTCTATGTTAGTTATGTCAAAGGTGGGAGTGCTTGCCATGGCAAGGATGTTATTGGTTTTAGCATCTATGACTATTGCGCTACCTTTGGCGATATTTTCACTTAAATGCTTCTCGCAAATTTTTTGAATGGTGTGGTCAATTGTTAATTGCACACCTTTTTTTGTTGCGCCTAAAACCTGCACGCCGCTGCCGATTAATTGTTTATTATGCGCATCAAGCTCGACGTTTAATCCGGTGACGCCGCTTGGCTTAAGGTAAGAGTTAAAGGCTTTTTCGATGCCAAAACCATCGCCCTCGCTATTGATATATCCGATTAAATTTGGGGCTAGAGGGGTAGAATTATTAGTAGACGAAGTGACAGAAAGCGGGGTAACACCAGGGATTGAGAATAATTGAGTTTGGCTCTCTAACGGGATATTAACAGGGAAGACTTGAATGCCGGTGGGCGAGATATCGGCGTTTAAAATAGCGCTTGCTTTAGGGATATCGTTGCATAATTGCGGGTTAACTATGGCGCAAAGGGTGGACGAGCTAGAGGTAAGAGGGAACATGGCGGAATCGTAGATTAATCCGCGGATAGGGCTAGAGATTGAGATACTTTGATAGCGTTGGTCGAGTGTGGCGATAGTGTATTTGGCATGGTTTAAAATGGATATGTAAGCCAGCTTGCCGACAAGAAGCGTTAGGACTATGCAAATGCTGATAAAAAGCGTGTTAAGACGTTTGGTAAGGAACATTAAAAATCACCTAAAAATATTTTTACCTTTTTATTGACATTTTAATCATAAACATATATAATATATTTGTGAGAATATTGTCGACGACGACTGAAAAATTCTGTATAAAAAATGAGGTTTAGTACTAATGATAAATAGAGTTTATGTAGAAAAAAAAGACGATAGTGCGGCGCGTGAGTTATTTTGTGATTTAAAAGATAATCTTAAAATTGCAGGTTTAACCAAGGTTAGGCTATTTAACAGGTACGATTGTGAGGGGTTAGACTCTACACAATTTAAGGCGGCGGTTAAAAATGTATTCTCGGAAGCGCCAGTGGATAAAGTTTATGATGAGTTGCCGCAAATTGATGATTCGGAAGTATTTGTTGTGGCGTATTTGCCTGGGCAATATGACCAACGAGCGGATTTTGCCGAGCAATGTATAAAGTTAGGCGAGCCTGGTGCGCGCGTTAAAGTTTTAAGTAGCAGGGTAATCGTTTTAATTGGCGATAAAACTAAGATAGATATTCAAAAAATTAAGGATTATTATATAAATAAGGTTGAAAGTTATGAACTTTCCGACGATAAGCTAGACACGTTAGAGCAAAAGTTTGAAGTGCCAGAGCGTGTGGCGATTTTAGATGGATTTAACGAAGGGGAAGCGGCTGAAATAATATCTAAATTTGGGCTGGCGATGGATGAGGCGGACCTTAAATGCTGCCAGGAATATTTTAGGAGCGAGGGAAGGCAACCGACGATTACCGAGTTGCGTGTGCTAGATACTTATTGGAGCGACCATTGCAGGCACACGACTTTTGCGACACATTTAGACGACATCAAAATTGAAGATGATTATATTAAGAAAACATTTGATGAATATATGGCAAACCGCAACCCAAAAAAGCCGATAACGCTGATGGATATGGCGACGGCTGCGATGAAGCGGCTTAAAAGTAATGGCGAGCTGCCCGAGCTTGACGAGAGCGAAGAGATAAATGCGTGTAGCATAGAAGTAGATAACAATGGCGAGGCTTGGCTTGTAATGTTTAAGAACGAGACGCATAATCACCCGACGGAGATTGAGCCTTTTGGCGGTGCGGCGACGTGTTTAGGTGGAGCTATTCGCGACCCATTATCGGGTAGGGCGTATGTCTACCAAGCCATGAGAGTGACTGGCTGTGGCGACCCTAGGACGAAGATAGAGGATACTATAAAAGGTAAGCTTCCGCAGCGGAAAATTACTACGACAGCGGCGGCGGGGTATAGTTCTTATGGGAATCAGATTGGTTTAGCGACGGGCATGGTAAGCGAAGTGTATGACGAGGGATATGTTGCTAAGCGAATGGAACTTGGGGCTGTAATTGCGGCGACACCTAAGAAAAACGTGGTGCGTGAACGTCCAGAAAAGGGCGATGTTGTAATTTTGTTAGGCGGGCGCACGGGGCGCGATGGTTGTGGTGGCGCGACGGGGTCGTCTAAAACTCATACGCAGGATTCGCTTGAGACATGTGGGAGTGAAGTTCAAAAGGGTAATGCGCCAGAAGAACGCAAGATATTAAGGTTGTTCCGTAAGCATGAGCTAACCACTTTAATTAAACGTTGCAACGATTTTGGTGCAGGCGGCGTGTGCGTGGCTATTGGTGAGCTATCGGACGGGCTGAACATTAACCTTGACAAGGTGACTAAGAAGTATGAGGGGTTAGATGGGACGGAATTGGCGATTTCGGAGAGTCAGGAGCGTATGGCGGTAGTGGTGCGCGCGTGTGATGCCGAGAAGTTTATTGCTATGGCGAACGATGAGAATTTAGAGGCGACGATTGTTGCTGAGATAACCGATGATAACCGTTTGACTATGATGTGGAACGGTCAAAAAATTGTGGATATTGCAAGAGAATTTTTAGATACCAATGGCGCGGATAGGAGTGCGAGAGTGGCTATATCTGGCGTTGATTTAAATGCTTTGGGTAGCCTTAAGAATTTAGGCGAGAGCGGCGAGTTTGATAGTGATAAGAGCCTTATAAAAGCTAAACTTTCGAGCCTTGAGATGTGTAGCCAAAAGGGATTAATCGAGAGGTTTGACAGCACTATAGGAGGCAACTCGGTATTTGCGCCATTAGGTGGAAAGTATCAGCTGACACCTACTCAAGCGATGGTTGGTAAGCTGCCGATGATAGATGGTGAGACGGATGTTGCTACTTTTATGAGTTATGCGTATAATCCCCAATTTTTTAAGGTAAGCCCTTACCATGGTGCGTGCTATGCTGTGCTAGAGAGCGTGGCTAAATTAGTGGCGGCGGGCTGTGATTATTCTACAATTTACCTAACTTTTCAGGAATATTTTGAGAAGATGCTAAGCGCGAAGAGCTGGGGCAAGGTTGCATCGGCTTTATTAGGTGCGTACGATGCGCAGATGAGGCTCCACCTGGCGGCAATAGGCGGGAAGGACAGCATGAGCGGGAGCTTTGAGGATATTAACGTTCCGCCGACTTTTGTTTCGTTTGCGGTGGGTGTTGGTAAGGCGAGTCTGGCGATTAGCCCTGAGTTTAAGCAGGCAAACAGCACTTTAATTTTAGCGAGTGTGCCAATGGACGATAATCTAATGGCAGATTATGAAAGTGCCAAGAATATATATTCAGAGGTTTATAAGTATATTGCAAAAGGTAAGGTATTATCGGCTTATAGTGTAGGCTATAACGGGATTGCGGGCTTGGCGACGTCTACTTTTGGCAATAAAATTGGCATGCAATTAAACGATGTGGTTGACATAAACAAGCCGATGATGGGTAGTATTGTGTTAGAGGTGTCGGGTCAAGATGCTAGTGAAATGCTAGGTGGTTTAAATGGCGCGCAGGTGATTGGGCAGACTATCGATTCGGGCAAGATTGTTATGGGCGGCGAAGAGATTTCGATTGACGAGGCGATTAGTGCTTGGGAATCTACTTTAGAGCCGATATTCCCGACTGTTGGTGGAATCTTAAGCGATGAGGTGAGCTGCAAAGGCGGGGTGGCGATTGCAAAAGCTGGGCAAAAGTTTGGTAAGCCGACCGTGTTTGTGCCTGTTTTCCCTGGGACAAATTGTGAATATGATACATCGCGTGCGTTTAGTGCAGCGGGGGCTAATATAGATTGTTTTGTTATTAAAAACCAGACTAAATCTGATATCGAAACTTCGGTTAATGAGATAGCGCGGCGGATTGACAACTCGCAGATTATTATGCTTTCGGGTGGGTTTAGCGCGGGAGATGAGCCAGATGGCTCGGCTAAGTTTATTGCTAACATGCTAAGGAATGCGAAGATTGCTGAGAGTATAACTAAATTATTAGAGAGCCGAGATGGGCTTATGCTTGGTATTTGCAATGGCTTCCAGGCGTTGATAAAGCTTGGGTTGGTGCTAGGCGGCAAGATTTGTGAGATTAACGAGGATAGCCCTACCCTAACTTATAACACTATTGGGCGGCATATATCGCATATTGCAAAAACGCGAGTGGCGAGTAATCTTTCGCCCTGGCTTAGCGGGGTTAATGTGGGTGATGAGTTTATGATTCCGATTTCGCATGGTGAGGGCAGGTTTGTAGCTAATGATGAGTGGATTGCAAAGTTAGTTAAAAACGGGCAGGTAGCCACGCAATATGTTGGCGAGAACTTGAATAATTCGTGCTATGGTATCGAGGGGATTACCAGCCCCGATGGCAGAGTGCTTGGCAAAATGGGGCATTCGGAGCGCGTGGGGGATAATGTGATTAAGAATATCCCTGGAGATAAAGAGCAATTTATATTCAAAAGTGGCGTGGAGTATTTTATGTAGCGTTATTCTGCAGAAGGTTTTTAGGCTGTGGCAACTGAAAGATTTGAATAAAGGGGCGAGATAATGTCGCTTTCACCTATGATGAAACAATACAACGAAATAAAAGCAGACTATCAGGATTGTTTATTATTCTACCGATTAGGCGATTTTTACGAGATGTTTTTTGATGATGCGCTAACGGCTTCGCAATTTTTAGGGCTGACACTAACGGGACGTGACTGTGGGTTAGACGAGCGTGCGCCTATGTGTGGCGTGCCTTTCCATTCTGCCGAGAGTTATATAGATAAGTTGATTCAGGGCGGGTTCAAGGTTGCGATATGTGAGCAGATGGAGGACCCTGCGACCACTAAAGGCTTGGTTAAACGTGGGGTTGTTAGGGTTATTACAGCCGGGACAATTATAAACGACGAGACTTTGGAGGCGAAATCAAACAATTACCTATGCTCGATTGCTAAATTTTCGGTTAGCTGCGCGATTAGTGCGGTGGATATAACAACGGGTGAGGTATCGTTAGTAGAGATTGAAGATGATAGTAATAATTCTAAAATAATGTCTGAAATTGCTAGGTATAACCCAAGCGAGATTATTGTAGATTCCAAGTTTGCTGAAGATTTAGCGTTTATCGACAGCCTTAAAATTAGGTTTAATTGTGCGATATCTAAAATTTTAGACGAATTTTACGATATTGGCAATGCAAACAGGATTATTTCTGAGCAATTTGGTGATAAATATTGTAAGATTGACGATGATAAAAAAGTAGTGTTAGCTAGCCTTTTGGCGTATTTGAATCAGACACAATTGCAGGCGTTACCTCATATAAAAAGCGTTTATATCTACGAGTTTGGCGATTTTTTAGAGATTGATTTTGCAAGCAGGCGCAATTTAGAGATAACATCTACCATGCGCGAGAATAAGAAGCAAGGTAGCCTGCTTGGAGTTATCGATAGGACGACGACGGCGATGGGTGGGCGCATGATAAAGGCGTGGCTTAACAAGCCGTTAATTAATGTGGTGGATATAAAACATAGGCAGGAAGCGGTTTTAGAGTTATTTAACAATTCTATTTTAAGAGGGAACCTGCGCGAAGAGATGCGCAAGCTGCAGGATATTGAGAGGCTTGCAGGAAGGCTTTCTACTAAAATTGCGTCACCGCGTGATTTGTATGCTTTAGGTAAATCGCTTGAGGGGTTGCCATACATAAAGAAGCATCTTAAAGAGGCTATTTCTGCGCCATTGGCAGAGATTTTCAAGCAGTTCGACGAGTTGCGTGATGTGTGCGAGTTAATTAAAGATTCGATTATTGAAAACCCGCCGATAACGGTTAGAGAGGGCGGAATAATAAAGCCTGGATTTAACGAAGAAGTGGATAAGAACAGGAACGCGTTGGATAATGGAACCGAGTGGCTTGCTGAAATTGAGGCTAAGGAGAAAGAACGGACGGGGATTAAAAACTTAAAGATTAAGTTTAACCGAGTTATGGGGTATTATATTGAGATTAGCAAGCAAAACAGCGATTTAGTGCCAGATGATTATATCCGAAAAGGGACGTTAGTGAACGCCGAGAGGTATATAACGGGCGAGCTTAAAGAGATTGAGAACACGATTTTGGGTGCGAGAGAGAGGAATTCTGCCCTGGAATACAAGATATTCTGTGAGGTTCGCGATAGAGTGTTGGCGCATAATGCGCGGCTTATGACATCGGCGCGAGATATTGCAAAAGTTGATGTGTTTTGTAGTTTAGCCGAGGTGGCAGAAGCGTGTAATTACGTTTGCCCTAGTGTGAATAATGGCGATAAAATAGAGATTACAGATGGGCGGCATGCGGTGGTCGAAAGTGTTATGGGGTTTGGCAATTTTGTCCCTAATGATACAATGTTAGATAAAAATGCGCGAATGTCGATAATTACAGGGCCGAATATGGCGGGGAAATCGACATATATGCGTCAGGTAGCTTTGATTGTGCTATTGGCGCAGATGGGAAGTTTTGTGCCGGCGCGCAAGGCAAAAATTGGTGTGGTGGATAAGATTTTCACGCGGATAGGTGCAAGCGATGATTTAGCCCAGGGGCAGAGTACTTTTATGCTAGAAATGTTAGAGGTATCGCATATTTTAAGCAATGCAACCCAGAGTAGCTTAATAATTTTGGACGAAATAGGGCGTGGGACAAGCACGTATGACGGAATGGCGATTGCGGGTGCGGTGGCTGAGTGTATTGCAAAAGATATCAAGGCGAAGACTATGTTTGCGACACATTATCACGAACTAACCGAGCTAGAAAATAAAATTGAGGGCGTGACTAATTATTCTGTAGTGGCAGAGAAACGCTTGGACGGGCTAGTGTTTTTGCACAAAATAGTTAAGGCGCCTGCGCCAGACAGCTATGGTATAGAGGTTGCTAAGCTGGCGGGGATAAGTACTGATGTGATTAATCGCGCGTATGAAATATTAGATAAATTAGAGAAAAAAGCCTGAGTATTACAGGGGAATTGCAAGAGCGAAAGGAGGGGGTTGAAAACATGTCGATTATAAAAGTTCTTCCGCTAGAAGTTTCTGAGAAAATTGCCGCAGGCGAGGTAGTGTCGCGCCCTGGTTCGGTTATAAAAGAATTGGTGGAAAATGCGATAGATGCAGGGGCTAAACGTATAGTGATAGAGACTAAAAATGGTGGAGTATCGCAAATTTGCGTTATAGATGATGGCGTTGGAATGAGTGCGGATGATGCTTCCTTGGCGTTTTTGAGGCATGCGACGAGTAAGATTTCGACGGCTGATGATTTAGATGCGATTTCTACCATGGGGTTTAGAGGCGAGGCGTTATGCGCAATTTCGGCGGTTAGTAAAACTTCTATTACCACTAGGCAACAAGGTAGCGATATTGGCGTTTGTGTGACGGTGCATGGCGGGAACCCTTTGCCTGCTCAAGAATGTGGCTGCCCGATTGGCACTAAAGTTGAAGTGACTGATTTGTTCTATAACACACCTGCGCGGCGGAAGTTTTTGAAATCGACTGCGACGGAAAATGGGAATAACCTAAATTGCATTCAGCAGATTGTGCTTGGGCATGCGGATATTGCGTTTAAGGTAGTTGTAGATGGTCGAGTTAAATTTTCGACAAATGGTAGCGGAGATTTAACTCAAGTTATATATTCTATTTATGGTAAGGATTATGCAGAAAATTGTTTGAATGTAGATTATTCTAGCGGACGGATTAGTGTTGATGGGGTGGTTGGGAAGATTGAAACTTTTAGATCGAACAAAAATTTTCAAACTTTTTTTATAAATGGAAGATATATTAGGAGCGCACTGGTATCGGACGCGGTTCAGGAGGCGCATAAAGATAGGATTATGGTGGGGAAATATCCGTTTTGTGTTCTTAATTTAACCATACCTTATGATGAAATTGACATAAATGTGCACCCTGAGAAGCTAGAAGTTAAGTTTAGCGATGAGGGGCGGATATACGATAGCGTTTTGGCGGCGGTTAAAAGCGCGATTGCCAAGCCGATGATAGATAAGGCGGGCGTTGATGAGGCTGAGTCTGAGTCTGAGTTTGAGGGGTTCGATGATAAGCCCCAATTTAATGGCAATGCAATAGAAACCTTACATAAACCTACCGTTACGACTATAAATGTTAAACCGATTGATGCTACGAAGCTAAATCCTGTCGCTGTTTTTTCGCAGACGGATATGTCGGAACTTATAACTAGCGAAGCAACGATGACAAGTAATGTGCAAGTGGTGCATACCGTGGGAAGCGCGGATGAAACTAACAATCATCTTGATTCAAACAAGGCGGATGAGGCGAGCGGTGAAGTTGCAGATAACGCGCGTGGGTACAGGATAATTGGTCAAGCGTTTGATACCTACATAATAATTGAGGTGGGCGAGAAGATATATTTTATTGACCAGCACGCGGCGCATGAGCGCAAGATATATGAGGAGTTATTAAAAAATGGCGCGCCAGCTAAGCAACAATTGCTGATTTCGCAGAGGATAAATGTATCGCCCGTTGAGTTTGAAAAAATAATGTCGCTGCGTGACGAGTTAGACAAGCTTTCGTTTGAAGTTGACGAGTTTGGTGATAATTGCATTATAGTTAGGACGGTGCCGCAGGACTTCCCGCTAGAGCATTTAAAAGAGGATATTTTGAGTGTGATTGGTGATGGAATTACTCGGCTGGAAAATGTGGATAGCATGCGGAACAGAATGCACACTATAGCGTGTAAGGCGGCTATTAAGGCAAATGATGCGCTGCAGATGAGCGAGCTTGATGCGATTGTCGCTTGGATTATGAACCAAAACGATGTTGAGACGTGTCCGCATGGGCGTCCGTTAGTTAAGGCGTTTACTAAGTACGAGCTAGAAAAAATGTTCAAGCGTGTGGTTTAGTAAGATAATCAACTAACTTTTAAAATTTAAGGTGTGAGCGAAGTTTGAGCGAAAGTTTAAAAAAAGTTATATTATTGGGCGGACCCACAGCAAGCGGGAAGACTAAAATTTCGCTTGATTTAGTGCGACAGTATAATGGCGAGATAATTTGTGGGGATAGCATGCAAGTATATGCCGATATGGTTATAGGAACAGCCAGCCCGACGGATGAGGAAAAGGCAGCTGCGCCACATCATTTGTTTAATGAAATATCGCCTTTTGAAGAGTTTTCGGTTGCTAAATGGGCAGAGCTGGCGCATAACAAAATTATCGATGTGCAAGGCAGGGGTAAGGTGCCGATAATTGTAGGCGGGACGGGGCTTTATTTAGATACAATTGCAGATAACAGAAGATATATTGATATCCCTAAAGATGATGAGTTTAGGGCGGGGCTTGGGCAGATGACGAACAGCGAACTATACCAGCGCCTTAAAGATGTTGACCCAGAGAGCGCTGACAAGCTTAGCGAAAGTGATAATCGTCGAGTGGTGCGTGCGTTAGAGATTTATAATGCCACAGGTAAGACAAAGACACAAATCGACCGTGAAAGCTTGCAAGAGCCTATATATGATATCACTTATTATGTTTTAAAGCCCGAGCGTGAGGAACTTTACAAAAGGATAAATGACAGGGTGGATGTGTTGATTAATCTGGGGCTAGTAGACGAGTGCAGGGCGTTGTTGGCTAGGGGGATAGATGAGAAATATTCGGCATATAACGCCATAGGATATAGGCAGATTTATGAGTATTTAAAAGGTGAAACGACTTTAAATGATGCAATTGATAAAGTGAAGCAAGCAACGCGAAATTATGCGAAGCGTCAGATGACGTGGTGGAGAAAGCGAGCCGATGTAATTTGCCTAGAAAGGTAATTAAAAGTGGTAAGGGGAAGCCTAAAGCGCTTAGAGCTACACATGCGCGAGTGAAGAATAGCGTTAAAGTTAATTATAATAGGATTTTTGTAATCGCTATTATTGCTTTAGTGTGCTTATATTTTAGCAAGGGTTTTATAATTGGGTTCTTCAATAATGTTAAGACATCCCTAGTGTTAAACGGGAGTGCGGAACAGACGGTTTCGACCGATGGGTTTATGTTGCGTGAGGAGAGCGTTATTGCCGCGCCATCTAGTGGTACGCTTGTGTGCATGGCGAACGATGGAGAGCGCGTGCCTGCTGGCAGCTTAATTGCATCGGTTTATAATGGTAAGGTGGACGAGACGGTTCAGGCTAAGCTTAACAAGGTTAACCAACAAATTAGCGAGCTGCAAAGCTTGGCGGGGCTTGTGTACTCGGACGATAATTCTGAAAAGACCGAGAGCCAGATAGCGTCTATTATTAGTTCTATCGTTATTGCGGCGAAGGATACGAATTTGAGCGGGATTTCGGAATATAAATATCAACTAAACAATATGATAAGCAGGACGGTGGTGGAAGATAAGCAGACCACGCTTGAAAGCTTGCAAGCGCAAAAGAATCAGCTAGAGGCTTCGCTTGGTAACGCGCGGAAGGATATTTATGCGCCGCGTGCGGGGGTGTTTGCTTCTAAGCTAGATGGATACGAGAATACTTTTGATGTTGTGAATAGGAATAAACTAAAGCCAGAAAGCTTAGAGGCAATTGATAAAAGCAAGACGGCCAAGTTTGCCAAAGAAGTTACGCAAGAGCAGGCGGTGTGCAAAATTGTCGATAATTACATGTGGTATTATGCCACGATAATGGATACTAAAACGGCATCGCTTTTAACGGTGGGGCAGGCTATAACGTTGGAGTTCCCTAGCGTTTCGAGTAAAAAATTGAAGGCGAGTGTTGACTCGATTAACTATAATGAGACTGATAAAACTGTAGTGGTGTTTGCGTGCGATGAAGAATGGGATAGTATGTTTGTCGTCAGGAATTTAAGCGCGGAAGTGGGGCAGAAGACATATTCTGGCTTAAAGGTGCCGATTAGTAGCATACATGTCGAAAACGGAGTGACGGGCGTGTATGTAATTAGCGACAATAAGTGTCATTTTAAGCCGACGACGGTGCTATATAGTGATGAGAACAGTGCGATTATAAAAGACGGCGAGGGTTTAATTTTGTACGACGAGATTATATATGAGGGGAAGAATTTGTATGAAGGAAAATTTGTCGGATAAATTAGGCGATTTCGATAGTTTGGCAGGTGGGTTGATTCCTGCTCGTGATATATCTTTAAATGTAAAGCGTGCGTTCGACGATGTAGAAAGTGCGTGTGTGGCGGCGGGTAGAGAGCCTTTGGACGTTACGCTGTTGATTGCGACTAAGTATGCAAATGTGGAGCAAATAAACCAGGCGATAGCTAGCGGCGTAAAGGTTATTGGCGAGAATCGTGTGCAACAATTATTAGAGCATTACGAGGGGGTTGCCTGCGAGGTATCGTGGCATTTTATTGGTAGGCTGCAAACGAACAAGGTGAAATATATAATCGATAAGGTAGATTTAATCCATTCGGTAGATAGTATAAAGCTGGCGACCGAGATAGATGCGTGCGCGAAAAAGATTGGGAAAGTTCAGGATATATTGATTCAAGTTAATCTATTTGATGAAGAAAGCAAGGGCGGCGTAGGGTTAGCTGAATTTGATGAATTGATAAAAAATGCCAAAAAACTTGAGAATATAAGGATTTGTGGCTTGATGTACATGCCTCCGCAACAAATTGTAACACAAATGTTACATAAATGTAAAGATTTTTACCTTGACTTTTGTGAGAAAATGTATAATAATAAGTACAAAGGTATCTTGTCGTTCGGTACATCGGGCGATTTTGCCTTGGCAATTAAATATGGTTCAACTATTGTGCGTTTAGGCCGAAGTGTTTTTTATGATAACGCGCGGTAGGGTTACCGATTTTATTGCAAAATGCTTACTAATACTTTTAGGAGGATATAACGATGGCGGGTTTGCTTAACACTTTAAAGAATTGGGTAGGGTTTGAAGATTATGAGGACGACTATGAGCAAGACTTCATAAATAATTCAGCGCAAGACGAGCCTGCGTATCCGCGTGGTAACCCAGAAATGCACGAGCCTAGGTATCAAAATGATATCGAGTATTTTGGTTCGCGTAAACGTGGCGGTTCTAAAGTGGTTAACATAAACACTACCGCGCGCTTGAATGTGGTTATAATTAACCCAGAAACTTTTGAAGAAGCGCGTGATGTGGCAGACCATATCAAGTCAAAAAAGCCTTGTATTGTTAACTTAGAGAAGGTAGAAAAAGAGGTTGCTCGCCGAATTGTCGACTTTTTAAGCGGCGCGGTGTATGCTATAGATGGCAATATTCAACGCGTATCACATGGAATATTTATGGTGGCTCCTTATAATGTAAGCATAACAGGTGACTTTAAGGATGAGCTAAGAAGTAAGGCTTTCCCTTGGATTTAAGTGGGGATTGAGTTGACATAAATTTAGCTGACGTTGTTATGCCGAGGTTGGCTTTAGTGTGCCGAATAAGCTTAAAACGAAGGAAATTACAATGCCGCAGAGCAGGCACACAGTAGTTAGTATTAGTGTGCTACTTGGTTTTAGTGCGTTGATTGACCTTGGCGCGATGATGTAGATTGTGTTTGATGTAGATTGTGTGCATGAGTTTGAATAGATTAGTTTAGAAATTGTGCGAATATAAAAAAGCATAAATGTGCATTAGTGTGCGTTTATGCTTTTTGTTGTGTAAAAAACTTTTGGTTGAGGGTGGGAGGTGCAAGCCAGAAGCCAGAAGCCAGAAGACTCCAGATATAAACCTTGATAATTATACGCTACCTTTTAAAAGCATTTGCAGTTGCAGCTAACTTAGCAGCTGCATTGACAGCGTGGTCTTTGCTATTAGTGATAGGCTTGACACTCAAGCTTTGCGCACGTGTTTTAATTTCATCCAAAGATTTTTTCGCCGAGTTTCTAGCTATTTTCGAAATGATGCTAGGAATTCTTTTTAAAGGATTAAATTTAGGTCTATATATGCGCTCTGTAACTTTTGGAGCTTGAATTTTTTCTTTGCCATTAACAATCGCCTGCGATGCGTTATATTCCTCGCGCGCACCACGAATGTTTTCTATCGCGCTTTTTATTTTCGCTCTACCGTGTAAAACTTTTGCAGCTTCAAAAGTCACGTCACTTACTAGCTTTCGAGTAAAATCTCGCCTAGCGGCAACTTTATCTACCTGTAAGCCTAGTTGTGCGCGCTGACAATGCTCTATCGCTTTAACCGAGCGGTTTAAAAATTTCGCTAAATATGTAGGAGTTTCTGTATCATAATCATACGACTTTTTATACTTGTTGCCTAACTTTTTGCAGGTATCAAGTAATAACTTAAATTCAGGTGAATCTGCACCATTTTTGGCAAGCGATTCCTTAAGCATAGTATCAAAATTTTTAACCGCTTCTTTATATTGTGTTTTATAAACATTTATTCCTAAAAATCCTCTTTTCGGCTCTATATTTTTATAGACATGACCAAGGTCAGATTGTTTGAACATAAGCTTTAAAGAGATATCGTCACACTTAATTTTTGAAGCGACATTTAAGGCTAAATCCTCTACAGAATGAGCTTCCCTGGTTTGCATAATGCTCTTGTATCCAACGATATCTTTACAAAACTCCATAATAAACGCATCAGCGTTATAAGTACTAGCTTGGACTTTATTGTTACTATCAGCAAAAAATTGCACAACAAATCCTTCTTCTTGGCTAATCCCGTGATAATTATAAGAATTTTCAGCCTGTAACGAAACTATATCAAATCCTGTTCGTCTTAAATCTGGCGTGCCATCAGATACAAGGGCGTGAAGAATTTCGTGTTGCTTAATTTCAGTATGTCCTTCCAACGATTCCACGCTATCGAACACGATGCTATATTTCAACTTGCCGTCGATTTCTTCGGTTCGAGCAACCGCATTAAAATATAAACCGGGTTCAATTGAATAATGAATGTCTTTAGCCTTAAAATTTTCGCGCAACTCGTTTATTAACGGGTCGGTAAAATCACAGCCGCGCTCTTTTGTATACATTTTAAGAACATCTTCTAAATCTTGCTCTAGAATTTTATCTAAAGTGGCTGCGTCGGGGATGTTCTCAGAGCTCTCGTAAAATCTACTGCCTTGTAAATAAATACCAATCTTGCCATCTTTAGATATCACGCCAAATTTGCGCAGATATTTAGCATTTAGCTTTTCAATAAGCGAGGTATCTTCTACTAATTCATCTTTATAAAAATACTTTATATCAAAGGAAGAATCCAAATTTAAAGAAGGCGCAAAATCGTAGCGTTTAATGCCTAGTTTTAAATTGCCCATGATTGCATATTTTTCGTCACCAATTTTGATAATCTCTGGCATGGCACGCTCGCCTCCTTTGATTGAATTTAGAAATAAAACAATCCCTCTAATTATAGTATACCATAACCTAGAGGGATTTTCAATAGCAAAAGTGCTATAAATGTTAAATTTGTGTTAAATTTAGTTAAAATTAAGTAAATAAGAACTGATTTACACAATACGAACAGCGTTTTACGTTCTTTTTAACCCATCGTCCTTAGATATATTTACCGAATTATTTGGCATAGCATTATTGGATTGTTGAGAATCGACAGGATTTTTAAAATGCCATACGACGCTACGCTTTTTGGCTTTTTCTTCGGTGTTTTTATCAGTTGGCAATTTATTAGATTGACTTTTAGTAGCAGGTGTTTCATGGGGTTCATTAGCGAACACAGGGCGAAATAAATCGGCTAATAATTCTTTTTCAAAACCCTTTGCGTCTTTGCAAAGTTTAGAATAGCTAGAATGTAATTTGGTATTAAGCGTTCTTTGTTCTTGAAGCAAAATTTTCTTTTGAATTTTAGCATTTAATAGCAAGGTGTTTATGAAGTCAGAATTATGCAATCTGATTTCGGCGTTGGTGGCATTCCGACATTTATGGTAGACATACAAGTCTTTATTTAGCTTAATGCCAGATTTTTTACATATCAATTTAGCATGGTTCTCTAAATCTAGCCATGGAGGGCAACCTGAATATATTATATATCGAACATCGGCACGAAACTTCGAATTACGTCGTTTTTCGTCATAGCGCGGCTGGGCATTGCGAAACTCTTCAAGCATTGAAATATCATGTTGAAGAGCGTCATTTGCTTTTTTATATTTAGCCAATATTTTTTGAGCCTTGTTCAACTTGGAGAACATTTTGCACCCTCGCTTTTAAAATGAATACTAATTGTACAATTAAATTGCTTTCTTGGGCTGAAAGTCTTCTGGTTGAGGCTCGGTTTTTTGACGATTAGCCTCGCGTTTTGCATCGTTTATTTTGCGTAAATCGTTAAGCTTTTTAGAAGGGCTTCCGTCCCAATTAACGGCATCCTTCCAATGTATATTACTTGATGTGTGAATTTTTATACCAGGTGGGAAGGCGGTTGGTGAGATGGAAATAATGCTATCGGGCAAGAAGACGAACGCTAGATTCTCGCAGCCCTCGAATGCGCCATTGCTAATATATTCGACGCCTTCGGGCACGTGGAAATTTGTTAAGCCGCGGCAATTTAAAAATGCGTTATGAGGTATAGTTTTGCAGTTTTTAGACCATTTTACCTTGTACAAATAATTGCAATTTGCAAACGCGCCGGCACCGACCTCGGTAACAGAACTTGGCATTTCAAAACGTTCTAATAAAGTATTAGCAAAAGCTTTGCCACCTATTTTATTAATTTTAGATGGGCTGTCAAAACCTACATAATCAAGATTATTGCAACCGTGGAATGCGCTATCGCCAATAGAAGTTGCGGTTGAAGAAACGCTGACACTATTTAAATTAGAATTGCCTTGATACTCGGCATTATACACGCTGCTGTTTATTTTTAGGCAATTTAACTTTACGCCAGAGGCGTTAGAATGAGTAATTATTTCGTTTTCGATAAAATTAAGTGCGTTAGACATTTTAATTTAAAATCCTCCTAAGAAATTTTTATATATTTATTTGTTTGATTGCTTAATATGGTGGGCGTCCGTTTGTTTTGATGACAGTTGCGCGCGGTTTTGGTATATGCGGATACACAACCCCAGGGATTGTAATTTTGTCCTTGATAGATTCACGTTGGGCAGAATCACAGTTTTTATTAGACGATTCGATTATGCTCAATGCACCTATGCGTTTATTTAGCATTATTCTGTCGTGCTCTTTAAACCATAGTGTTTTTGCTAATTTATGTATATGAGGGAACTTTTTTTGTATGAAGTCGGAAGAGCGGACTGTTGCCAATACTTCTTCGCTAGCTTCTTCGTGTGAAAGTAGGTTGGACATAACTTCGCAAAATTTATTATCAGCCTTAAAGTCTAGTAATTTATCGTAATATTTTGTTTCTGTAGGGTCAGAAGGGGCGGGGATATTTGTTGAAGATAAATAGCTATGAGCTTTAAAGATGTTAAGTATATCTGGATTGCACAATTTTTGAGTAATAGCTAAAAGCCCATAAGTTGAGATATCATTTCGCGCTAGTAAATCTTCTGTTTTTTGAACAAAAGATTTCTTTGAGCTTCCTTCGGACAATAAATCGGTTAATAGGTCGTTAGTGGCTACACTATATTGTTTGGTAGATACGCCATCATTGGATTGGTCGCCCGTGGGGATTTTAGCGTATTCGATTATTTGGTCTGGATTATTATAAAGTTTCGGCATAAGAATCACGCTTTCGTACCAAGTTCGTAACATATATTTACCTAATTATATCACATAAAAAAGCAAAAATCAATAGGTAAAATTGCGCTTTATGTTAAATGTTTGTTAAGTTTTTGGATGAAACTAGGAAATTCGATTAACATAAAGAAAAATTTACAAAAAAAATTTTTTATGTTAATATTTTGTTAAAATCGCGCTTATGGGTTGATTACAGCGTTAGGTGGTAAAATTTGTATGTTAAATGTAATAAAAATTTAAAGAAATTTTAAAAAAACACTTTACAAAGTTATCGATTTGTGGTATAATACATATAACGGTTGATAAAGTTATCGATTACTTTTGACTGTTAAAAAACTGCTTGAGTATTGTGGCGGTTTTATGTTGCATTTGTGTTACATGTGTGCAATGAATTTTTGGTGTAACTTTAAAATCAAATAATGGAAGGCTGGCTAAATAATGTATAATGTGGGCGATAAATTAGTACATCCTATGCATGGCGCAGGGGTTGTAGAGGCTGTTGAAGAGAAAAACATACTTGATGAAAAGAAGTTTTATTACGTTATGCGTATGCCAGTCGGCGATGTAAAAGTAATGATTCCTGTCGATTCTACCGAGAGCGTTGGGGTTAGGAACGTAATCGATAGCGTTGAGGCAGAAAATGTAATGAAAGCGTTCTCTGATTATTCGGCTGATTTATCTACCAATTGGAACAAGCGTTACCGTGATAATATGGAGAAAATGAAGCATGGCGATATTTTAGATATTGCGTATGTGGTAAAGACTTTGATGCTTAAAGAGAAGACAAAAGGTCTATCTATGGGCGAGCGTAAAATGCTTAATAGTGCAAGGCAAATTTTGATTAGCGAGATGGTTATTGCTAAAAATTCTACTATAGATGAAATTGACGAATGCTTGAACAATATAGTTTCGGAAGAATTACAGAGTGAAGAGGATAAAATTGTAGAAGGTGTGGATATAGCGTAGGTTAGTTGATTAAGTAAAATGATAAATGAATGAATAAAGGAATCGCCCGAGCGTTATGGTTGGGGCGATTTTTATATGGACAATTTTCTTGGGGGACTTGCGTTTTGGGGCATCTGCATTTAAGGCAGCTTAAATTGGCAGGGGTGGGGGATTGTAAATTACAGGCGGAGTGCCATTGCCGATAGGGATATCGTTAGAAAGCGCCTGCGTCATGTAGTCCTTGGCGCGGGTGGCGGCGGTTATAATTGGTACGGGCGAGTTAGATGTGTTGTTTAAAGTAGACTCAGCCAAGAAGCAAGCTAGGGCAGAAGAATAAGTGCAGCCTGTGCCATGAGTGTTGCGCGAATCAATTTTTTTACCTTTTATAGTGGTAATGTTGCCGTGGTGGTAAACATAATCATTAGCGGAATCTTGAGTTGATTTTGTATCAGCTGAAAAATGGCCGCCAGTTAGGATTATGTCGCCATTATAATAGGAAGAAATTGATTTATAACCTTGTGAGATATCGTGCGAGTTTTTTATATCAAAGCCACATAAAGCTTGGAACTCGGGCAAATTTGGGGTGATGACATTAACAAGAGACAGGAGATGAGTTTTTAGCGCTTTAAAAAGTGGTGTGGATGTGAAGCTTGCGCCGCTAGATGATGATAGGATTGGGTCGAGGACTATATTTTTAAGTTTGAAATCTTTGATAACGCGAGCGATTACCTTGACATTTTCGACCGAGCCGACAACTCCAATTTTAATGCAATCGGGAGTGATATCGCCTAAAAGGGAACGTAATTGGTGATTTAGCAACGAAGAGGTGACGGGCTGAACCTTGGTAACACCAAGGGTATTTTGGACGGTTTGGGTGGTGACGACTGCCATGGGGTATGCGCCTAAAATAGTTGCGGTGCGAGTATCGGCGATAATTCCTGCGCCGCCAGATGGGTCTAGCCCTGCAATTGAAAGGAATTTTAGCATGTAAGGTTCACCTCGATTAAAAATTTTAGTGTTGGTTGAAGTATGGGCTGTTGGCTATAATTTTCGATTTGATATCGCTAAGTAAAAGGCGCGCTTCGTTCTCTGGCTCTTGGCTATCCATAATGGCGGCAATCAAGGCAATGCCTGCAATAGGGCTGCCAGATAGCTGGCTTAGATTAGACCGATTTATCCCGCTTATTGCAACGGTGGGAATATCAACGCTAGAGGCGATTTTGCCTAGCATTTCGATACTTGTATGGTGCGTTTTAACCTTTACCGTGGGGGCGAAAATTGCGCCAGTGCCTAGATAATCGGCACCTTCTGCCTGGGCTTGCTTGGCGCGCTCTATGCTTTTGGCGGTGGCACCTATAATTGCATGCTCGCCTAAAACTCGACGAGCGTCGGCAATAGGTGCGTCGTCGGTACCTAAATGCACGCCCTCGGCACCTATTATTTGGGCGACATCTATTCTATCGTCTATAATTAGCGGGACATTATATTTTTGCGTTATCTGATGCAGGCGATTGGCGATGGTGATATATTCTAAGGTAGTACAATCTTTCTCGCGCGATTGAACCAAGGTTACGCCGCCTTTTAGCGCGCTATCTACCTTGGATAGCATTTGGTCGAGGGTTAGGTTGGCGTGGTCGGTAATTAGGTAGAGGGTAGGGTCGAAAGTTTTAGTCATTGTGTAAACCTTCCTTTAGTTATTAAAATGCAAAAAAGATGATAGTTATTTTTGAATTATAACGTAGCGTGTAGATTCCGCGTCGTAGCGCGGAATGACGGAGAGGGATAGTTATTACTATTTAATTGAAATTATTGATGATTTTTTGTAACGCTCCACTTTTGGCAAGCGATTTTAGCAGGATATAGGCAACGGTTCCGCCCATTATTGTTGCGCCGAGGAACATAGGAGTATAGTAAAATAGAGATATTCCACTTGTCCCCCATACAAAAGCCATGATGGGGTAAGAGATTATGGAGCCGATGATGCCTGTGCCTAAGATTTCGCCGATGACCGCCCAAATGATTCGGCTTTTGCTTAATTTGTAGAGTATGCCAGATAATAGCGCGCCAAAAATTGAGCCAGTTAGGGCAAGCGGGGGGATTCCCATAAGTGACATGCGCAGGATTCCCGTTGCAAGGCTGCAGGCTAAAGCGTAGAACGGTCCAAGTATAACAGCGCAGGTTATGTTGACTAAGTGGGCGGTGGGGCACATTCCTTCGATTCGTAATATGGGTGAGATAACGACGCCTATTGCAATGAAGAAGGAAAGAGCGATCAGACGGAGCAGGAGTTTATGTTTGTTTTTCATGAGTTTGCACCTCTGTGGAATTGAGTTAGCCTGCAATAATTGGTAGGTAGCGTGTAGATTGCGGGTTCGTCGCAACAGCTTCACTTGGCTAGTTTTTGCCAAAAGCGCAAAAACGTCACCTATGTTTCGCGTTGCTCCTCTTATCCCACAAAACGAAGGACACGTTTTGCGGGAGCCCTGTCCGCAATGACGTAAAACAAGTTCACCGCACACGATTCGCGGAATTACGGCGAGATTATGTTGCAATTTAACTAATCCAAAAAAATTTAGAAATCGACAGCCTCTTTATTTAGCATTTTATTCATGGTGCGCATGGCACACATTTTGCCACACATCGAGCAAGTGTCTTTATCGTGCGTTGCCACACTTTCACGGTAAGCCTTGGCTTTATCTGGGTCGATGGCATATTTGTACATGTTATCCCAATTAACTTCTTGGCGGGCTTTACTCATTTTATTATCAATGTCGCGCGCGCCAGGGATACCTTTGGCTATATCGGCGGCGTGGGCAGCAATTTTAGAGGCGATGATGCCTTCTTTTACATCATCGCTATCGGGCAGGCGCAAATGTTCGGCGGGGGTGACATAACAAAGGAAGTCGGCACCGCTACTTGCAGCAATTGCGCCGCCAATGGCAGAGGTGATATGGTCGTATCCTGGGGCGATATCGGTAACTAATGGGCCTAGGACGTAAAACGGTGCGTTATGGCAAAGACGTTTTTGAATCGCCATGTTAGCGGCTATCTCGTTAATTGCCATATGCCCAGGGCCTTCGACCATTACTTGCACATTATGCGCCCAAGCACGTTTAGTAAGTATGCCAAGCTCGATAAGTTCGGTAATTTGACCGCTGTCTGTGCTATCGTTAATAGAGCCAGGGCGTAAGGCGTCGCCAAGGCTAATGGTAACGTCGTAACGCTCGAAGATATCTAGAACTTTGTCATAATGCTCGTAAAAAGGGTTTTCGTTGCCAGTTAGTTCCATCCAAGCAAAAATAAGTGAGCCGCCGCGAGAGACTATGTTGGTAAGCCTACCTGTTTGCTCGAACTTCTCGGCGGTGTGGCGGGTTAAACCTGCATGAATAGTCATAAAATCGACACCTTGTTTAGCGTGTTCCTCAACCACTTTTATAAAATCGTCAGCGGTTAGTGAGGCAAGCTCGCGCTCGAAATATCCAAGAGAATCGTAGATAGGGACGGTGCCTATCATGGCAGGAGAGCGAGTGATGAGTTGTTGACGGAAGGTGGAGGTTTTACCATAATTGCTTAAATCCATAATTGCCTCGGCACCTAGTTTAATGGATAAATCTATTTTCTTAAATTCTTCGTCGTAATTAGGGCAATCGCCAGAAACACCTAAGTTTACATTAATTTTAGTGCGCAAACCCTTGCCTACACCCTCGGGTGAAAGTGAAGTATGGTTAATGTTGGCGGGGATAGCGATGGTGCCTTGCGCAACGCCTTGTAGTATGGTTTGAACGTCGATATTCTCTTTTTGAGCGACCGCTTGCATTTGAGGTGTTACGATACCTTTTTTAGCAGCGTCCATTTGGGTAGTGTAGGATTTATTTGGCATGGTTGACATAATTATTTATTCCTTTCGTTATTTCTGCATTTTGCATTGATTATAAAAAATCCTTTACCGACGAAAATGGCAAAGGAACATAAAAAATAATTCCCTACGTTGGCATTATCCAAATCAGGTATGGTCGGAACGAGTACGCTCCCTCTCAGCCGAATAAAATTCAGCTCCCAAAATTTATAAAAATATTATATAATTAATTTTCGGCAGCTTGTCGACGAAAATAGCATAATACCTTTAGAAGCGAAGGCGGATTCACTTTGCCTAAGCGCATTTTTATTATATAATACAATAAAAATTTTGTCAAGGGTATTGACATTTTAAATTTTTATAGTATGATATAAGTATAATGTTTTAAACATAGAAAGATAAGGGGTTAAAATTATGGCAGGAATTTCTTCTGGAGATAGAGAGAAAGCACTATCTTCTGCAATTGATGCGATAAAGAAGCAATATGGAGCCGGTTCGATTATGCGCTTAGGCGAGAACGTTGCGATGAAGCTGGAGGCTATACCCACAGGCTCGCTTGCGTTAGATTTAGCGTTAGGCATAGGTGGGATTCCAAAAGGTAGGATAACCGAGATTTATGGGCCAGAAAGCTCGGGTAAAACAACGGTTGCGCTACATATTATAGCCGAGGCGCAAAAGGCAGGCGGCGAGGCAGCGTTTATTGATGCCGAGAATGCGCTTGACCCTGAGTATGCGCGTGCGTTAGGTGTGGATACTTCTAGGTTGTTAGTGTCTCAGCCAGACACAGGCGAGCAAGGTTTGGCTATTTGCGAGATGTTGGCTAATAGTTATGCTTTGGACGTTATAGTTATCGATAGTGTTGCCGCACTTGTACCAAAAGCAGAGATTGATGGCGAGATGGGCGATAGTCACATGGGATTACACGCTAGGCTTATGTCACAGGCGTTGCGTAAAATTACAGGTGTAATCAACAAAAGTGGCGTTGCGTGCATATTTATCAACCAGTTGCGCGAGAAGATTGGTGTGGTATATGGTAATCCAGAAGTTACAACTGGTGGGCGTGCGCTTAAATTCTATTCATCTGTTAGGTTAGACGTTCGTAAGGGTGAAGTTATAAAGGATAGCGATGGGATTTCGGGCGTTCATACCAAAGTAAAGGTAGTTAAAAATAAGGTTGCACCGCCGTTTAAGATGGCTGAGTTTGATATTATCTATGGCGAAGGAATATCTAAAGAAGGTAATATTGTGGATATTGCTGCCAAACTTGATATTATCGTTAAAAGTGGTAGCTGGTATTCGTATGGCGAGACTAGGATTGGTCAAGGTCGCGATTTAGCTAAGAAGTACCTTAAAGACCACCCAGACGTAATGAAAGAGATTGAAGCTAAGGTGCATGCGCAACTATCTAACGGAGGCGCGGACAAAGTTGCCGAGGTAGATATTGAGTTGGCTGACGAGGCGTAAAGCGTGGTAGACAGAACTAAAATTGAGTATGCGCGCTGGCTGGCTTTGTATTATCTTTCGCATCGAATGTTGACGGTTGCTATGCTAAAAGAGAAGCTGATTAACAAGGGCGTGCCAGAGGCGGTTGCAAATGAGGCTTTGGCGTATGTAGCCGAATGTGGGTATCTTGATGATTTTGACTATAGCGTTAGGTTTATACGCGATGCGCACGAGATTAAGCGGCATGGCAAGATGCGAATAGTTAGGGCATTGCGCGAAAAAGGTGTCGATAACGCGACGGTTGAGGCGGCAATGAATAGTTGCGAGATTAATTTTAGTGATAATATTCCAGAGCTAATTGCTAAAAAGGCTAAAGGCGTAGACATGCGCGATTATAAGGCGCGGCAGAAGGTAGTTGCGTTTTTGGTGCGTCGCGGGTTTAGCTATGATGAGATTAAGCGTGGGATTGAGCAATTTCTCGAGGTAGCGGAATAAGAGTGCGCGATGAAGCTGTCTAGCTTTTAGTGTGCTAAGTAAGCACTGAATAATCTGCTTAATTAAGATAAGGTTGGTTAGATGAATAAGTTTTATATGGTATCGCTTGGGTGCCCTAAAAATTTAGTTGATTCTGAAAAAATAGTCGGGCAGATGATGAATAGCGGATATTTGCATGTGGAAGAACTTGACTTGGCGGATATTATCGTTATAAATACTTGTGCGTTTATTGATGATGCGTGGCAAGAAACTTTAGATGTTATTAACGAGATGATTGAAGTTAAAGGCGCGGGCGTATCTGGTAAAACAAGTGATTCTTCTAAAACCTTATGCGTTATTGGGTGCGCGGTGGTAAAGCATAAAGCTGACTTGGCAGAAATGCGCGGCATTGATTATATCGACGAAAACATGGATAAATTTTTGCAAGATAGAAGTGATGCGGGCGGTAAAAAGGTCGATAAAAGCAAGGGAGTTAAGGCTAAAAAAGCTGATGCAAGCGGGATTGGGCGGGTTACGTCTACTCCGTTTGGTATGGCGTATTTAAAGGTTGCCGAGGGGTGTAATAATCATTGCACGTTCTGTGTGATTCCTTCTATTAAAGGTAAATATATAAGCCGAACGATGGAAGATATTATAGCTGAGGCGAAGAGCTTAGCCGATAGAAATATCCGCGAGTTGGTTCTAGTTGCTCAAGATGTTGCGTATTATGGAATGGATTTGTACAATAAATTTGCGTTGGCAGAGTTAGTTAACAAACTTTGCGAGATTGACGGCATAGAGTGGATTAGGCTAATGTATTGCTATCCTGAGCATATAACGGATGAATTAATAAACGTGATGGCGAGCCAGCCTAAAGTATGCGAGTATATTGATATTCCGATTCAACATTGTAGTGATAAGGTATTGCAAGCAATGGGTCGGAAAACTAATAAGGGGCAGATTGCCCAAAAGCTAGTTGCGTTGCGGGATAACGTTCAAGGCTTATCGATAAGGACGACGATGATGGTTGGATTCCCGAATGAGGGGAAAGAAGATTATGCCGAGTTATGCGAGTTTGTTAAAGAGCAGACGTTTGAGCGGCTAGGGTGTTTTAAGTTTTCGCCACAAGAGGGGACGCCGGCGTATGCCATGGAGCAACGTGTAAGCGAGAGTGAGAAGCAAGAGCGATATGACGGGTTGATGGAGTTGCAGGCGGAAGTTTCGGCTCATGTTAATGTTGGGCGGATAAGTGGTGTTGAGCAAGTGATGATTCATAAGGTGTTAGATGACGATGCGTTGAGCGAGCTTGCGGAATTAGGGGCAAAGATTAAGCCTAAAAAAGGTAGGCGAGTATATGCTTCACATTCGCGTACTGAGTGTTATGGGATAGACGGTCAAGTGATATTTGAAGGGCCAGAGTATTTGAACATTGGAGATTTAATTGTTGTTCAGATAACCGATTCGATTGGTGATTATGATTTATTAGCTAATGTGTTGATATAAGTGTATAGCGTGATTATTGCTTAAATTAGGAGGAGAATGACGATGAAAAAGAAAATCCCTAACATTTTAACAATTACTAGGTTAATAATGTGCGTGGCGTTAATGATAACTATGCAGATAGCTATGAAAAGGTTCGACTTGCTTGACATGATGCTGAAAATTTCGCTTGGTATATTTGTAGTTGCATCGCTGACCGATTGGGTAGATGGGTTTTTGGCGCGCAGGTGGGATGCGATAACTAATTTTGGCAAGATAATGGACCCGCTTGCCGATAAAATATTGGTAATGACAGCATTTGTTGGGTTCGCAGCTATGCAAGTTATACCTTGGTGGCTGGTGGTAATAGTATTGGCGAGGGAGTTTTTAGTTACGTCATTGCGAATAGTAGCGGTGTCTGAGGGGATAGTTGTTCCAGCGAACATGTGGGGAAAGCTAAAGACGGTTAGTCATATGGTGGCGATAATAGCGGTTTTTATTGGGATAATATATTTTAGAATACCGAAAGTCGATTTAGTTGTTAATATTCTAGTTGCTTTGGCATTAGTGATGACGGTTTTCTCTGGCTATGAATATTGCTATTCCTATATAAAACATGGAGGCGAGAAGGATTAATATAATAGTAGATGCAATGGGTGGAGATAATGCACCAGATATGATAGTGGCAGGCGCGTGTGCCGCGGCAGAGAAGTTTAATGTAGAGATTACTCTAGTTGGTAAGGCGGATATGATTGAACCCTTGGTAACTAGCGATAAATGCAAGGTGGTACATGCTTCTGAAGTAATCGAAAACAGTGATGTAGCGATAGATAGTATTAAGGCGAAGCGCGATTCTTCAATGGTTAAAGGCTTGATTATGTTGCGCGAGGGAGAGGGGAATGCTTTTGTATCGGCAGGAAACACGGGCGCGTTAATTAGTGCGGCGACATTGTTTGTGCATAGGTTAAAGGGCGTTAAACGCGTGGCGTTGGCGGCGTTGATTCCTACTCAAAAAGGCAAAATGATGCTGATGGATGCAGGAGCTAATTTGGTGTGTAAGCCTGAATATATCACTCAATTTGGAGTGATGGGGGCTATATACATTAAAAAAGTATTCGATGTTGAAAATCCTAAAGTTGGGCTGTTAAATGTTGGCGCAGAGGCTTCTAAAGGGACGGACACGTATCGTCAGGCGCATGAGATGTTAGCAGAATCGGGCGTTGATTTTATTGGTAATGTAGAGGCAAGGGAGTTTTATAGCGGAGTATGTGATTGCTTGGTTGCCGATGGATTTGCAGGGAACATAATGCTTAAATCTATTGAGGGAACAGCACAGTTTATGAATTGGCACTTAAAACGTGCTATGCTAAAGAATGCGTTCGCCAAGCTTATGGCGATGGGGCTGAAAGGCTCGCTTAAAGGTATGAAGAAGCAGATGGATTATAAATCGCACGGTGGTGCGCCTATGCTTGGCGTGGCAGGTAATGTTATAAAAGCTCATGGCTCTAGCGATAGTGTGGCAATATTTAATGCTATTGGTGAGGCAATTAAGTTTGCCGAGAGTGGCGTTAATGATGAGATAGTGAGCCATTTGGCTAAGTAGGATAAGTTGATTCAGGCTGTGGAGTTGACATAATTATTTAATTTGTGAATATTTTGCTTTTGTAAACATTTGTAAACATTTTACTATAGAAGATTTTATTTTAAACAGGAGGGTCAAACATGGAGTTTGAAAAATTAAAAGAAATTATTGTAGAACAATTAGGCGTCGACGAAGAGCAAGTTACTATGGAAGCCTCTTTTAGTGAGGATTTAGGTGCGGATTCGCTTGACATTGTAGAGCTAATTATGGCACTTGAAGAAGAGAGTGGCGTGCAGATTCCTGATGAAGAAGCCGAGAATATTAAGAGTGTTGGCGCGGCTTTTGATTACATAAAGAATCACGCGTAAAAGGCTTTTTAAAAAAAGTTGCTATGCAAGATTTGCAAAGGCAGCAAAAAAAATATATACCGAAAATGCCGATTATTCCAGGGCTTTAACGTTTTTTAAAAAAGTTCTGTGGTAATCGGCTAATGGTGTTTTAAATGGATGATGATAAAATGGGAATAGAATTATCGAAAGATAAAATATCGCAAATTCAAAAGATTTTGGGGTATAAAATGAAGAACTCGCAATATTTGCAAGAGGCGTTTACACACACATCTGTTGCAAATGTTATGGGTGTAAAATCGTATGAGCGGTTAGAATTTTTAGGCGATAGCGTGCTTTCGTTGATTATATCGGATTATATATTTAGGAATTTTGAGATATCTGAAGGCGAGCTGACTAAATTTAGGGCGGCGGTGGTGTGCGAGACGTCGCTAGCCGAGACGGTTACAGGTTTGGGTTTAGATAAATTTATTATTTACCATAACAATGATGGGATTGGTTTGTGTGATAGACCATCGATTATTGGCGATGTATTCGAGAGTATTTTAGGTGCGATATATCTAGATGGTGGCATGAAAGCGGCGACGAAGTTTGTGCTGAAAAAACTGGGCAATGTGATTGATTTGGCGAGTAGAGGGGAGATTCGTCGGGATTATAAAACTACGTTGCAAGAGGCGGTTCAAGCGCGTGGCGGCAAGGTAGAGTATATAACTTTGCACGAGAGCGGCGTTCCGCATAAGATGAATTTTGAGGTAGAAGTGCGTGTGAATGGTGCTAAGCGGGCGGTTGGCAAGGGGCGTACTAAAAAGGGTGCTCAGCAAGAGGCGGCAAGGGTAGCGTTGCAGGGGATGAAGAAGGGCAATAGCTGAAATTAAATTAACTTTAAAAAGTGAGATATACTAAGATGAAAATAAAATCGCTAGAATTACATGGATTTAAATCGTTTGTAAATAAGGTAACGCTAAAGTTTGATGGCGAAATTACCTCTATTGTCGGTCCTAATGGTAGTGGGAAGAGCAATATCTCTGACGCTATTAGCTGGGTGCTAGGCGAACAGAGTGTTAAAAGTTTGCGCGGGAGTAAGATGCAAGATATTATTTTTGCAGGCACCTCGACGCGGAAACCAGTTGGGTTTGCCGAGGTTACTTTGTGTATAGATAATGCGAGCCATGGGATAGATATCCCCTTTGATGAGGTGGCAATAACTAGGCGAGTGTATCGTTCGGGCGAGAATGAGTATTTGCTCAATGGGCGCGCGTGCAGGCTTAAGGATATCCACGAAATGCTGATGGATACAGGGCTAGGGCGCGAGGGATACTCGATTATTGGTCAGGGGAAGATTGCCGAGATTTTAAACAGCAAGCCAGAAGATAGGCGCGTCATGTTTGAGGAAGCAGCAGGGATAACCAAGTATAGATATCGCAAAAGTGAGAGTGTGCGCAAGCTTGCAAGCGTTGATGAGAACTTGGTGCGCGTGGGGGATATAATATCCGAGCTTGAGTTGCAGGTTGAGCCATTATCGCGTCAAGCTAAAAAGGCGCAGGAATATTTGCGTTTGCGTGAGCAATTAAAGCGTGCAGATGTTGCGTTATCTATGAAAAACATCAGCAAAAACAAGGATATTTTGATCGAGTTAAATGAAAAGCAGCAGATAAATAACACCCAGATAACCGAGATTAAGCAGAAGATTAATGAGGTATTAGCTGAAGAAAACAGGCTACAGGGTGAGCTTGCCGAGCAGCAGACGAAGGCGGAGGAAACGTTTGCTATTTTAAAATCTACCATTGCCAAGATAGACGAGAATACCACGAATGTTAAGGTTTTAGAAACTAAAATAGAGAACACGAATGCGAATATAAAGCGAGTGGATAGTGAGATTGCGCATGCTAGTGATGCGATAGATTATAGTGTTAAAGATGCTATTAAAGCAGAAGAAGCAGAGGTTTTAAGCAAGATTAAAGCGGCAAATGATGAGCTAGAGAAAAGTTTGCGGCAAAAGCGCGCGGTTGAGGAAGAAGCGAGAGGGCTAGAGGCTTCGGCGCGTAATGCCAGCATGCGCAAGCAAGAACTATCGCTTAAAATTAATATGCTTAAAAGTTTAGAGAGTAGTTACGATGGGTACTCTAAAGCGGTTAAGGATTTAATGAATGCGCGTAAAAACGGCGAGATTTTAGATATAGATATAAAATGCACGGTGGCGCAGGCGATATCGGCTAAGAACGGTTTAGAACAGGCGATAGAGGTTGCGTTAGGGGCGGCGAGCCAGAATGTAATTGTTGCAAACGAGGGTGATGCAAAGCGTGCCATTGAATTTTTGCGTCAGCGCAAGGCGGGGCGGGCTACGTTTTTGCCGATATCGTCGGTTAAGGGTAAGGTTATGGTTGCGCCAAACGGCAATGGAATTATGGGCGTTGCGTGTGATTTTGTCGAGTATGATTCTGCCTATGAGGGCGTTATAAACCAGCTTTTAGGGCATACTATAATAGTAGATAATATCGATAATGCCATAAGTTTTGCACGGTCTAGCGGGAATAAATATCGCTTGGTTACACTAAAGGGTGATTTGCTTAACCCGGGTGGTGCGATAACGGGCGGGTATCGAGGTAATTTTGCCAATTTAATTAGTAGAAGCAGCCAGATTACAGAGCTATCTAATGAGCTTAGTGGCGTTGAACTCAAGTGTAACGAGTTTGAGGGTGAGTTGAAAAACGTAACCACTAAGCGTGATTTTTATGCCTTAGAGGTAGAGCGTTTAGGCGAGCAAGTTCGTGAGATGGAAAAAGAATCGCTATTGATTAAACAGAAGCTTGCGTTTGAGGAGCATAAGATTTCTGAGCATGATAAGAGTATCGATAGGTATAATCGCGAGCGCGGTGAGTATGAAAAGTTAAAAGCAGAATATGCAGAAAATATCGAGCAAAAGCTTAGAGAAAACGCCGAGCTAGAGAACCAAAAAAGCGAGTTTGATGATACGATAGCGCAATTTTATGAGGCGCGGCGCGTTATTGAAGAAAAAGTAAAGCTGTGTAATGAGCAGAGGGCTGGATATTCTGAGGATTTAGTGTTAATTGAGAAGGATAACATTAGGCTTGAGGGTAAATTAAGCGAGGCAGATGGCGAACTTGAGAGGGTTAGCCAGAGGTTGTGGCTAGATTATGAAGTGTCGCTTAAACAGGCGGAGGAGATTGTAGCTGATTTTGAGCAAGGTGGAGAGCTGGAAAGCTCTGAAGAAATCTCTGAAGAAAGCACGTCTGACGGTGCATCGGATAGTACACTTGGCGGTAAGATAAGCGAGCGGTTAGGGCAAGAGATGATTAATCGATTGAGGAAGCAGATTCGTGATTTAGGCAATGTAAATGTAGGAAGTATCGAGCAATTTGCAGAGGTATCGGCGAGGTATGAGTTTTTGACGAGTCAACGTGATGATTTAACAAGCTCGAAGGCAGATTTAGAGAAAGTGATTTCGACATTGACAAAAGAGATGACGGTGCAATTTTCTAAGCAATTTGCGATAATTTCGGCTGAATTTTCTAAAGTGTTTAATATATTATTCGACGGTGGCGTGGCTAGGCTAGAGCTTACATCGGCGGAGGATATATTGACATCTGGGGTAGAAATAATCGTGCAACCGCCAGGCAAAGCGTTGCAGAATATTCAGCTACTAAGCGGTGGCGAAAAATCGTTGGTTGCGATATGTTTATTGTTATCGATGATGAAAGTGCGACCCGCTCCGTTTTGTATATTGGACGAGATTGATGCCGCGTTAGATGATATAAATGTTGACCGATACATTAAGTATTTACAAGGGTACACTAAGGATACGCAGTTTATTTTGATAACGCACAAGCGTGGGACGATGGAGGGGAGCGACACGTTATATGGTGTTACGATGCAAGAAAAAGGTGTATCTAAGTTAGTCGAGTTAAATTTGAATGATATAGGTGAAAAATATGTGGAAGAAGATATTCGGAAAGAAGCATAACGAAGAGGTAGCGGGCGTGGAGGCAGGTGACATAAAGGTTGAGCCTGTTGCAGAGACCGTGGAAGCCGTGCAAGTCGTGGAAGCCGTGGAGGATGCGAGGGATATTGAGGTTGCGGGAGCTGCAGCGACTGTGGAGAAGCCTAGTAATGTGACGGAAAAGAAATCGATATTTGCTAAGGCGTTGCAAAAGACTAAGGGTGTATTTGGTAATATATTTGTGCGCGTAGATGAGGAGCTATATGACGATTTAGAAGAGATGTTAGTGGTATCGGACGTTGGAATGATGGCGACGGATAGAATTGTAAGCCAGCTAAAGATGCGTGTTAAAGCTAAAGGTATAAGCGAGACTAATGATGTCAAAAATGAGTTGGTGGATGTTATAACCGAAGTGTTAGGTGAGCCACCGAGTGATGAGTTTGATAAAAAAATAATCCTAGTTGTGGGCGTAAATGGCGTGGGCAAGACGACGACTATCGGTAAGCTTGCGCAGATGTACAAGAACCAGGGCAAGAGCGTTATGCTAGCGGCGGGCGATACTTTTAGGGCGGCAGCGACTGAGCAGCTTACTATTTGGGCGAACAAGGTTGATGTGCCGATTGTTAAGCAGGGCGAAGGCGCGGATAGCTCGGCAGTTATATTTGATGCGATTGGGTCTACCAAGGCTAAGGGGACGGATGTTCTTATTTGTGACACTGCCGGGAGGTTACATAACAAGAAAAACTTGATGGACGAGCTGGAGAAGATTGCGCGGGTGATAAATCGTGAATACTCGGAGGCTACGTTAGAGGTTTTGCTAGTTTTAGATGCCACCGTAGGGCAGAACGCGTTGATTCAGGCTAAGGCGTTTGCAGAAGTTACGCGTGTGGATAGCATTGTACTAACCAAGCTAGATGGCACCGCCAAGGGTGGAATTGTGATTGCCATTAAGGCGGAGCAGGATATCCCTGTGAAATACGTAGGAATAGGCGAGAAAATTGACGATATAATGATATTTGACCCGAGGGCGTTTGCCGAAGGGTTGATTATGTAGACGGATTTACATTCATGAGTAATTACATTTGCAAAGGAGAGAAAACGCATGTTAAAAAATGAGGGCAAGGCAGAAAAGGTCGAGAGGATTAAGCCAAAGTCGAAGAAAAAAATGAACCGTGGCGTAAAGATGTTTTTAACTTATTTTACGTGTTTGGTAGTTTTAAGCTTAATTGTTTACGCCATAGGCATCTACACTAATTTTTTAGAGATTAAAGAGATTGGTGAGAATTTTACTCAAATTTTTTGGACTAATTTTAACATTAATATTTTAGTTCAGATAATTGCGTTTGTAATTACCTTTGTATTTGTGTTGATAAATAGCTCTATTTTACGTAATAATTTAATAGATTTAGACACCGAGTTTTTATATATCAAAAAATGGATAGTAGTTTTTGTTAGCCTTGTAATGAGCTTTTTTATCAGTTTAGCTTTTAGCCATACTATAGCCGAGAAGTTTTTGATGTTTGCTAACAGTGAGTGGTTTGGTGTTGGCGACCCGATTTTTCATCAAGATGTTGGGTATTATGTGTTTCAACGCCCATTTATGATAGAAGTTACCAACGCGGTTATTACTTTAATGCTTGTGTTAGCTGCGTTTAATGTTATTATATATAGCATTTTATATACCAGACGTGAGAATATGACGATTAAGAATTTATTGCGCGAGAAATCGGTTACGATTCATGTATTAATTAACATTGCGTTATACTTAATTGCTAAGGCTACATCGTATAGATTTACCATGGAGAATACTCTTTTTCAGCAAGGGAACAATTGGGTAGGACCTAGCTTTACCGATGCGCATGTTTGGCTTGGGTTCTATAAATTTGCGCCTTATTTATTGGGCATTATTGCAATTGTTGTTATATTTATGCTGTTTAAAAATAAAATTCTGCCAGCGATAGGCGTAATTATGTTGTATCCGCTTTCGCTAATTATAATGTTTATGGCTAGCTTTGTTATACAAGCTTTTTATGTGTTGCCTAACGAAGCGGTGCTAGAAGAGCCTTATATTAGCAATAATATTCAGATGACAAGGCTTGCGTATGGGCTTAATAATGTAAAAACGGAACAATTTGATATAAATTATAGTCTTTCGGCCAAAGATATTTCGGAGAATTCTAGCCTTATTAATAATATACGTATTACCGATTATCAGCAAAATTTAAACGCGCTTAACCAAATTCAGGGGCTTAAAAACTATTATACTTTTGTAAATAGCGATATTTCTACCTACAAACTAAACGGTGTAAAAACGGCTGTAAGTGTTGCTGCGCGCGAGCTTGACACGTCTAAGCTAGCGGATTCGGCGAAGAATTATATTAATATCCACATGAAGTATACTCATGGTATGGGCGTGGTAATGAACCCTGTTAATAGCATTACTTCCGAGGGGCAGCCTATGACGGTTATTAAGGATTTAACCTCGCGTAGTATTGACGGTGCCCCTTTTGTTAACGAGCCGAGGATTTATTATGGCGAGAGTATGGACGATTACGTGTTTGTTAATACAAAAGATGGCGAATATGACGAAGAAAACCAAGGCGGTAACTATGAGTATAATGGTGATGCAGGGATACCGTTGACTTTTAGTAATAAAATTTTGTTTGCGGCGAGGAATGCGGATATTAATATTTTAATATCTAGTCAATTGCAACAACAAAGTAAAATGCTTATTAATACTAATGTTATAAAGCGTGCTAAAAAGGCGATTCCGTTTTTGCAGATAGACACTAACCCGCAGATTGTTATAGACGATAATGGGAATTTGCAATGGGTTATTAATGCCTACACCACCTCGACTAACTTCCCTTATGCGGAATATTCTGACGGGGTTAACTATATACGAAATAGTGCTAAAATTGTGGTAGATGCTTATGATGGGTCGACTAAGGTGTATGTTGTGGACAAGACCGACCCGATTATTAAGGCGTACCAAAAAATGTATCCTAAGGCGTTTGAGCAAGGTGATTTCCCTGCTGATTTAGCCGAGCATATGAAGTATCCAGAGAGTTTGTTTAAGACGCAAGCGGCTATGCTGGCAAAGTATCACGAGACTAACCCGACGGAGTTTTATCAACGTAATAACGTTTGGGCGTTTGCGCGTGAGAAGTATGACAATGATAAAGCGAAGGATATCGACCCTTACTATGCTATGGTTCAGTTAGATGCGACTCGTGGTGAGGAATTAGTTGCGATGGTGCCATTTACTCTGGCTAATAAAGAGAATTTAGTGTCGTGGTTGGCGATACGAAGCGAGGCTAATGGATATGGCGAGATGGTGTGTTATGAGTTTCCGCAAGATGAGAATGTATATGGGACGTATCAGATAGAGAGTAAGATAGACACTGACCCGACGATTTCGCAAAGTATTACATTGTGGAATCAAAGTGGCTCTAGCGTGGTGCGCGGGAATTTGCTAGTGATACCTATAAAAAATAGTCTGTTGTATGTGGAGCCAATTTATATGATAGCGTCGGGCGATATTGCTATGCCGTCGATAAAAGGTGTGGTGGTATGCTATGGAGATAAAGTTGTAATGGAAACGACGTTGGTGGGTGCTATAAATAAGCTGTTTAACATAAACACTCAGCCTGACCAAGGGACGACGGATACATCGGTTGAGGATATTAAAAGTGTGATAGAGAAGACGATAAAATCGTTCGGTGAGTACAAGGGATATTTGCAGAGCGGTGATTGGGAGAATAGCGGTAAGGCGATGAAGGTGTTGGATGAGGATGTGCGTACGCTGGAGAGCTATAATGGGGAGATATAGAAAGGCAATACAGAATATAGAATTTTTAATCTACTTTATGTTATAGTTACCAATTAATAAGTGAGTGTTGTAAATACATGAACAAATACAAAAAATTAGTAGCAAACACCGCGATATTTGGGATATCCACATTTAGCTCTAAAGTGTTGGTTTTTTTACTGATGCCGTTATACACCAGCGTTTTATCGCAAGGTGAATATGGTGTAATTGGGTTGATGGTGCAGGCAGGCAACTTAATTATACCGTTTGTAACTCTTGGTGTTATCAATGCAATTATAAGGTTTGGGTTGGATGCTCGCGAGGATAAAGACAATGTTTTTTCGACCGCGATATACACAACAACGATATGTTTTGCTATTTTTTGCTTGACTCTGCCTGTGTGGCGACACATTAGCGCGCCACCGTTTGGGTACATATCGCCTTATATTGTGTACGTTTACATATTTGTGTTTACTTCCGCTATGCGCTCTATTTGTGCGCAATTTGTGCGTTCTAAGCAACATATTAAGCTATACGCAATAGATGGAATAATATCTACTATTACAACCATTGCGTTTACAGTTTGGTTTTTAGTTGGACTTAAAATGGGGATAGTGGGGTATGTGTTGGCGATAATTTGCTCGGATGCTTGCTCGGTTATATTCCTATTTATTGCGGCAAAACTGCATAAAAACCTAACGTTAAATTTAGATATTAAAGCCTCGAAACAAATGATTTTATATGCTATCCCGTTAATTTCTACAACCGTTTGTTGGTGGATAACGACGGCTTCGGACCATTTTATGGTGGCAGGGTTTTGCGGCGATGCAATGAATGGGTTATACGAGGTATCGTATAAAGTGCCAACGGTGATAATTTTAATCTCAGGCATATTTATGGACGCGTGGCAGGTATCGGCAGTGACGGAAGAAGAGGAAACACCAGACTTTTTTACCAAAGTGTTTGGAGTATATCAAACGGTAATATTCATTGGTGCGGCGTTATTAATAGCTTTTGCAAAATTGGCGACTAAAATTTTGGTATCGGATGCGTTTTACCCAGCGTGGCAATTTATGCCATTGTTGATATGCGCCACGGTATTCTCGTGCATGCTCACCTTTTTTGGGACGATATATATGCTTAAAAAGCGGAGCGTTGCATCGATGGTTACCATGGTAATAGGTGCGGCGGCGAATGTAATTTTAAACCTAATTTTGATACCAAAGTGGGGGGCAAATGGCGCGGCTTTGGCAACGTTTATCAGCTATTTTATAATTTTTGCAATGCGCGCGTTTGACACAAAACGTTTGCTTAAATTTAAGTGGAGCCTGACCAAAATTTTAGTTAATACTTGTATTTTAGTTTTGCAAACTGTTATAATGATACTTGAGTTGAAAAATTGGATGATATATGAGGCGATATGTGTCTTGGCGATGATTCTGTTGAATTTCAAAAATTTACTAGGCATTAAAAACATTTTAAAGTTAAAACTACCTAGTAGGTGATTTTAAAATGAATGCGAAAATAAACAGAGTTATTAGTGCATGCTTAATTTTGGGTATATATTTGGGAGTATCGGGTTGTGGCGCGGCTGTTGGCGAGCAAAATAATGTGCAAAACCCTAGCCCTTTAGATGGTAACATAGGCGATAGCGGCAAGGTTGACGATTCGGGTGCGAGTGGTGAGGCTAACAAAGGTGAACAGTTCGAGAAAATTGGGACATGTAACACGCAATTGGTCGATAAACAAGCGAATCGTGTTAGTAATGTAAAATTATGTATAGAGAGTATAAACGGTAAGATTTTGCAGGCGGGTGAGGAGTTCTCGTTTAACGACACAGTTGGCGAGCGCACGACAGCGCGTGGGTATAAAGAGGCTTATATATTTGTTGGTAAAGAGAAAGAACAGGGCTTAGGCGGCGGGATTTGCCAAGTTTCGACTACTATGTATCAATCGGCGTTGAGTGCTAATTTAGAGGTGACTGAGCGGCATCAACACCCTGATGAGGTTACTTATATCGAGTTAGGGAAGGATGCGACTGTTGCGTATGGCAAGCAAGATTTTAAGTTCAAGAATACTCTGGATAAGCCTATAAAAATTGCAGCGTTTGAAGACGGTGGGTCTGTTCAAGTAGATATATACAAAGTTAACTACTAATAGGGTAAAGCACCTCTAAAATTTGCTAAAACGCAAATTTAAAATTATATGTTTAATTTGTAAAATCTTTTTTACTAATGAAAAATTTGCTTTGCTCCAATGTCGGCTTGCTGTATAAAAATACTATCTGCGCCTCCATTGAAGCAATTTAGCTAAATTTTATAGGTGCTAAGTTTAAGTTAACTAAAACGCAATAAAATATAGAAAAAGGGAGAAATTTGTGAAATGATTAAGTTTAGCTATGAGGAATCGGGGATTAAGGATTTATCTATATTACAAAGTGAGATAGAGGCGGCGCACAATGCGTTACATAACAAGACAGGCGCTGGGCATGAGTACACGGGCTGGCTTGATTTGCCTGAGAATTACGATAAATCTGAGTTTGACGAGATTATAACGACGGCTAAGGATATTCGTAATAAGTGTGACTGTTTTTTAGTTGTAGGCATTGGCGGGAGTTACCTAGGGGCGAGGGCGGCGCTTGAGTTTATCAAGGGTGGATTACATAACTTTGATAATAAGCCTAATGTGTTTTTTATTGGTAACTCGATTTCGCCGATGAGTTTGAGGCAATTGATTGACATAATTAAGCATAAAGATATATGTGTTAATATAATTTCTAAGAGTGGGACGACGCTAGAGCCTGCGCTTGCGTTTAGGGTTATAAAGGATTTAATGCAACATAAGTATGGCGATGAGGCTTCTAAACGTATATATGCCACGACTGACCGAAATAAAGGTGCGCTATTGCAAACGGCGCGAGAGAATGGGTACAAAACCTTTGTTGTGCCAGATGATATTGGTGGCAGGTTTAGTGTTTTAACCGCGGTGGGGTTATTGCCGTTGGCGGTGGCAGGCTTAGACATAAAGGCGTTGATGAATGGCGCGGCGAGTGCTAGGCGTGAATATAGCAGCTGCGGGATAGAGAATCCGTGTTATCAATATGCAATTGTGCGTAATTTATTGCTGCGGGCTGGTAAGAACACCGAAATTTTGGCTAATTACGAGCCGAGGCTGCATTATTTAGCCGAGTGGTGGAAGCAATTGTTTGGCGAGAGCGAGGGTAAGCAACACAAGGGGATTTACCCTGCATCGGTGGATTTTACAACGGATTTGCATTCGTTAGGGCAATATATTCAAGACGGTCAGCGTGAGATGTTTGAAACGGTGATAAATATCGAGCAGGTCGATAGCGATGTTGTAATTCGTCCTAGTGATTGCAACGACGGGCTTAATTTTTTAGAGGGAAAGACGATGCATTGGGTTAACGAAATGGCGAGGATAGGCACGAAAAACGCGCATGTAGCGGGCGGGGTGCCTAATAACTTAATAACTATCGATAAATTAGACGAGAATTCGCTTGGTGAGTTATTTTATTTCTTTATGAAGGCGTGCGCGATATCGGGATATTTACTAGGCGTGAATCCGTTTGACCAACCAGGAGTAGAAAAGTACAAAAAAGAGATGAATAGCTTGATGGTAGGCGGCGAGAAGTAGTAATTTAGTTTACATAATTTGCGTTTTAGGCGCGAGGAGGATAAAGTTATGAGTGAGTTTGAAAAAAGAGATGCTGAAAAGAATTCTACTGAAAGCAATTTGATTGAAGAGAATTCTATTAAAAACACTTCTACTAAAAGCAATTTGAACTTTTGGAAGTGGCTTGTTTTAGCTATTTTGATTGTAGCTAGTGTGTTGTGTGTGCTTGCGTTTTGGAGCGGCGATAGTTATATAAAAGATAAAGGCGAGAGTGTTAAACAATTGGGAGAGGTTTCTGGTATAAGCGGCGCAAAATCGGCGGGGCAATTTGATGATTATGTGCATATCGAGTGGAATGGTGCGAACTATTACTTTTATGGCGAGAAAGCCGATAAGTTAAAGGGCGAGGTAATTGGTGATGTCGACGGTGATAAATTGTACGCGGTAGAGGGAATGTCGACAGCTGAGTGGGTGGTAATGGATAAAGGGCATTTTGATTCGGCTTCAATTTTTACCACTTTAGATGTCGAACGTGTTCCGAAAGAAATGTGGCAATATGCTAAAGATAAAGTGACGATGAAGATGTCTGAAACCGAGTACCCTGTGGGTGTGCAAACGTTGGGATATACTATAATTAATCACACAGGTGGCGATGGCGACATTACGCTGATTCCGAGGCTGGAGAAGTTTGATGGTGGTGCGTTTGCCGAGGTTAAGATGAGTGATGAAGTTGGGTTTTGTGGCACCCCCGATAGGTTGGCGGAAAAATGGAGCGGCGAGGTGCCGACGAGTTATTGGGGCGAGCTTGGTGAGGGTAGGTATCGGCTGAGCTTTATGCAGGGGGAGAGTAGGGTATCGGCGCAATTTAATTTATATAATTATAGTGAGTAGAAAAAGCAAATGATGAATAAAAGCAATGAACATTGAACAATGAAAGATGAACAATGAACAGTTATGGTGATAAATTTTCGTTGCACTCAAATTTATAAATGTATAAAATCTTTCATAAACATTAAAAAAATAGCGTTGGGTGAAGACGCTATTTTTTATAATCTTTTTTGTTTTGAAATTTAGTAAATTAAGCGTTTTGCGCCAACATAACGTTTAGCGTAATAATTCTCGCTTAATTGGCTATATCCTAAGGGCTTGCCAGGGCTTTTAGCGTGGATAAATGTATTATCGCCCACATATATACCTACATGAGATATATTAGATGTAGAACTGCCAAAGAATACTAGGTCGCCCGGTTGTAAATCTTCACGATTAACGCTTATACCATTAGAATATTGGGCTTGCGCCGTTCTGTTTATGGAAACATTAAGACCAGCGTAAACATATTTAGTGAAACCGGAACAATCGAACCCATTAGGACTCATTCCGCCATAAACGTAGGGTACGCCAACAAATTGTTTAGCGTAAGATATAACTTGGTTGCCAGTTTGGTCTTTAATATCCTCGCGGATTTTTATGTACCTAGATGCAACATAGCCTTCTGTTCCTGTTATGACATCGCGAACCATAGACCATTCATCGCCAGGTGTTACAATATCGACGATGCTACCTTGTGGAATGGCAGTGATAATGTTGTAATCCATTCCGCCACCGGTTCGTACGTTAAGTCCCCCATTTGCTATAACTTCGGCGAAACTAGATGCGTCAGCGGTTATTGGAGCAACCACTAAACCTATAATAAGAGCCGAGCCGATAGCAATCTTTTGTAAAAACTTCATTTTGCAAAAACATCTCCTTATTTTATTTTTGCAAGCTTACAAGTGAAAAATCGAGTTAATACAATTTTTATTGATGAGTTAAATTAATGTGATGACTTAAAAATTGTACGCTTGCATTTTATGCTGGGGAGTTTGTCTTGGCATATAAAAACATTTTAGCAATTTAATTGTATTTTAATTTTTGGATAAATTTTTTGCAATTCGACCTCCTTAAAATAATTTAAATTGCCAACATACCATTATTAGGGTAAAGCAATGTTACCCAAACAACAAACTTGGTAACCTTTTCATTCAATAAGCGACATAAATGTTAAAAACATTCAAGGTTACCGCATAATTAGGCAGGAATTTTCACCCAAAAAACCTTGCCTATTTCCATATTATAACCTTTTTGTAAAAGAATGTCAAGGATTGGGTGACATAAATTTAACGATGAATGACAAAGAAAAATGATAAGTTGACGTAAAAAACTTTTAGCTTATGCTAAAAGTTTTTAATGAATTTTACCCCACGCCGCGGAGGATTGCGACGCCGAATTTATGCTGAATATGCTCGAAGGCTTGTTTTAAGGTTTCCTTAGAATGAGGCGGAACCTCTAGCCTATCGTCTTTGTAAAAGCCTAGGTTTTGTGGAAGATTATATTGCTGCAGGGCATATCGTTTGGCACCTTTTATCCATTCGCACAGCTCGATTATATCGTCGATAGTTAAAACTGGAGCAAAAGTGGTTCTAAACTCGTAGTCTAGACCGCTTGCTTTAATAACCTCAATACTTTGCTCGATATCGTCTAAATTGATATTCTTATCAACAAGCTCGGCGTATCGGTTTTTAGGAGCTTTAATATCCATGGCAATGTAATCGACCAAACCATTTTTGATTAAACCGATTAATAAATCGGGCTTAGTTCCGTTTGTATCTAGCTTAATGGGTAGTTCGGTTTCGTGCTTAACCTCTGCCATAAAGTCTTTTAAATCGGGCTGCAAGGTAGGTTCGCCGCCGCTTATAACCACGCCATCGATGAAGCCTTTTTTGCGCTGAAGGCTTTTGATTAAGAAAGATGGGCTGTACACAATGTTGCTTTTAGCAGGGGTTAGTATATGGCGGTTGTGGCAATAGTAACAATTAAAATTGCAGCCGCCAGTGAAGATAACCATGGATACTTTGCCTGGAAAATCTATGAATGAATTGTTTTGCACGCCGACAATTTGCATGGGAAAAACTCCTCTTCTAACAATGAACAAATAATGTAAACATTTTGTTTCGCAAAATGTTGATTTGATAAAAGAGGCAATGACACCTATGCATCATTGCCATTTTATAACGTACTTTTAGTTTACTAAAGTGAGCCTTAAGCTGTAGCTTCGATGTCATCGTTTTGCTCGGGCTCGGGAGAAGTTGGAGTAGGGCAAGCGGTTGCGCCAATGTTAGAGCCTGGCATAACGAATAATTTTCTATCCTGATACTCACGTTTTTTACCATCGTTAAAGTTTTTAACAGGGCGTAAGTATCCAACAACACGCGTCCACACTTCGGTCTCGGCACCACAATCGGGGCATGTCCAATGCTCGCCTGCGATGTAACCGTGGCTATTGCACACGCTAAATGTAGGAGTAATAGAGATATAAGGCATTTTAAACTTATTAAATGAGTTACGGATAAGTGATTTTAGTGCGCCGATATCTTCTATGCGCTCGCCAAGATATAAATGTTGAACAGTGCCGCCGGTGTAAAGGCTTTGAAGCTCGTCTTGAAGGTTCATGCACTCGAAAATATCGTTGGTGAACTCGACAGGAAGCTGAGTAGAGTTGGTGTAGTAAGGTACATCTTCGGTGCCAGCGGTAATGATATCGGGGTATTTCTTTTTATCAGCCAAAGCCATGCGGTAAGCGGTGCCTTCGGCAGGAGTAGCCTCTAGGTTGTACATATTGCCAGTTTCGTTTTGAATCTCTATCATTAAGCCGCGCAAGTAGTTCATAATTTCGATAGAAGTTGCCTGACCTTCTGGTGTAGTGATATCTTTACCCATAAAGTTAAGCAGAGCCTCGTTCATTCCTAAAATGCCGATAGTGTTAAAGTGGTTAGACCAATAGCTGCCTGTGCGCGCTTTAACTCCGCGAAGGAAGTGAGCGCAATATGGATACAAACCTTGCTCGGTTTGAGATTCGATAATTTTACGCTTGATTTCTAGTGAAGTTTTACCAATGTGTACCAAACGCCATAGGCGAGCTTTAAACTCGTCAAGAGATTTTGATTGATAGCCCACGCGAGGTAGGTTAATGGTAAACACGCCGATAGAGCCAGTTAGAGGGTTGCTGCCAAATAATCCACCGCCACGTTTTTTAAGCTCGGTTGTATCTAGGCGAAGGCGGCAGCACATAGAAACCGCATCTTCGGGAGATAAATCAGAGTTTACATAATTTGCAAAGTAAGGAATGCCATATTTAGCGGTCATTTCCATAATGCTATCTACAACAGGGTTGTCCCAATCGAAATCCTTAGTTATATTAATGGTAGGGATAGGGAATGTGAACACGCGGCCTTTAGAATCGCCCTCTAACATAACCTCGCAAAATGCTTTGTTGAACATGTCCATTTCGGGCTGGAAGTCGCCATAAGTTTCTTTTTGCATCTCACCGCCGATAACGACAGGCTCGTTTGCTAGGGTGCTAGGGACTTTGATATCTAAGGTTATGTTACTAAATGGGCATTGGAAGCCAACGCGCGTAGGAACATTTATATTAAATACAAATTCTTGGATACATTGTTTAACTTGGGTATAGTTTAAGCCGTCGTTGCGGATGAAAGGAGCGCAATAGGTATCGAACGAGCTCCAGGCTTGGGCGCCAGCGGTTTCACCTTGAGTAGTAAAAGTAGAGTTTACCACTTGACCTAAGAATGCACGCAAATGCCTAGCCGGAGCGGATTCTACCTTGCCATATGCACCACCAAAACCGTCGGTTAGAAGTTGCTTTAAATCCCACCCAGCGCAATATGGACCGAAGAAGCCTAAATCGTGGATATGAACATCGCCATCTTCGTGTGCTTGACGGATTTCGTCGGGGTACACCTCGTGCAACCAATACTTTTTAGTGAACATCTCGCGGACGTAGTTGTTTAAGCCATTGATAGATTTTTGAGTGTTTGCGTTCTCGTTAATCTGCCAGTCTTTATCGCCTAGATATCCAGTGAACATCTCGATTGTAGCGCCGATTAAAGCGTTCATCTCGCGTGCGCCCTTGCGTTTTTCACGATACAAAATATACGCTTTAGCGGTTTGTGCGTGACCGTTTTCGATTAACACTTTTTCGACAATATCTTGAAGAGACTCGATTGAAGGGGTATCGTTTTTATAGGTAAAGCTTGCGTTCTCGGCTACTTGGTTTGCTAAGCTAACAGCTAAGTCAAAATCTTGACCGCCAACAGCGGTTGCAGCCTTAAAAATAGCCCAAGTAATTTTTTCGATTTGAAACTTCTCAAGCGAACCGTCGCGCTTTTTAACTTGTTGAATTAAATTTGACATTTTATATGACCTCTTTTCGATTGTAGATGGAAGTGCTTTTGCATTTATGTAGTAGTGCGAATAATTTAAAAGTACAACATCTTGTATGTTGATATTATACCAAGGTACATGATATTGTACAAATTCGGAAAATACGCAAAAAAATCCAAAAACGAGAAATAATGGGTTATATCGTTTTAAAATGCGTTAAAGCTTTGGTATAATGGTTAAATTAAATTTGCCAAGCAAAATGCAGGAAAATTTGAAAATATTACATTTTTGTTACAATCTGCAATGAAAATGTAATATTACAAATCGTTGTGTTCTCTTGCATTTTGTTGAAATATGTGATATTATATATATGGTGGTTAAATTATGAAAAAAATAGTATCCATATTTGTAGTTTTTTCGATGTTTATGTCTATTCTACCATTAAATTTTCAACTTGTCAATGCTGAAGATGTATATGATTCTGAACTTGTTTTAATGCTGCAACAAAACCCTATCGAAGCGCCGCAAACTCCTAGAATGCGGGCGGGTATAGATGGTGGCGCTGGGGCAGTTTCTACTATTGAATACCCTGAATTTGCGGCAAAACGGTTATTAATTAAACTTAAAAATGGAGCATCGTTGCCAGAGATTGATAATGTAAAACAGATTGTTTCTGGATATAACAATTTTGCGGTTGTTCAGTTTTATTCAATTGAAGAAACAGCAAAAGCTTACTTTGCATTGGGTGACGACCCTGCAATTGAGTATGTAGAAGAGGATGCTATAGTTACAGCGGCGGATTATGTCGGAGATCAGCAAACGCCTGCGAATGTAGAGGGCGTTAGTGCGGGAAATAATAATGGAGCTGGGCATCAAGCCGCGGCTGTTAGTTATAAATCGTGGGGAGTTACCGATATGGGCATGGATGTGTTTTCTAATGCACTTGTAGCGGCAAATAAAACCTCTGAGATATTAACAGTAGCGGTTTTAGATACCGGTGTGGATATTACTCATCCATTTTTAAAAAATAGGGTTGTACCTGGTATAAGCACAGTTGATGATGAGCCTTATGTAGATAAATATAATCATGGAACGCATGTGGCTGGCATAATAGCTGATGCGACACAAAATTTAACTAATGTAAAGATTATGCCTATAAAAGTATTGGATAATAAGGGTTCGGGGACAATTTCGCAAATATCGGCTGGTGTAAAGCATGCAGCGGTGAACGGGGCAGATATTGCTAATTTGAGCTTAAGTGGAATCAACGAATCGAAGAGCTTATATATGAACGAGTATTTAGAATTTGCAAAAGAATACGAGATGGCAGCAGTTGTATCGGCGGGTAATAGTTCGGCTGACACTAATAATTTCGCACCATCAGGGTACGATTACTCTATAACTGTAAGTGCTTTGCATAATATTACTAGAGTAGAAGAAGACCCGTTTGCGTATTCGTACTCTAACTTTGGTAATGCTGTAGATTTTTGTGCGCCGGGGTCTTATGTAAATAGTTCTGTTCCTGGCGGTGAATATGCTCATAAAGACGGAACTTCTATGGCTGCGCCTCATATTTCGGCTGCTTTAGCATTAGTAGAATTATGGACGCCTGGAGATACTAATGCTTATGAATTGCAAGCGGTGCTAAGCAAGTATTGCAAAGGGTTTATCCCTACTGATGAGCTAGATGCAAGCAAAGAATGGAATGCGTATTATGGTTTTGGCGAGCCAAAACTGGATGAAGCGTTAACTAATGGGAGTTTAGTCGAATGCAATGTTCCTTTAAGTCCGCAAGTGGTGGCTATTCAAGCGGGATATGAAAATAAAACATTAAAATATAGTGCAAAGGCTATAATAGAAAACTATAACTCGGCTAATGAGTATTGTTACAACACATTGCCTACTACAAGCGGTGCCACCCCAATAAACGGTGATACAATAAACGATTTAAGTGTTGATACAACTTATTTTATCTTTTGCCGAAAATCGAGCGAGAGTGAATGGGGTACGCCGATTAAGTTTATTACAGGAAAGGCTATACAAGTGGCGACGCCTAAGGTTGATATTAGCATTCCTTCCCCTGGTAGTGCGGGCGGAAGTGTGATAGTAAGTGCGACAGATAATATGCAATATTATAATTTCTCTACAGGCTTGTGGGTAAATATCCCCAAAAACGGGACGGGCTTTACCGGTTATAACTCATATGGCGTTTTTTATGTTAGGTATAAAGAAACATCATTGATAGAGGCGAGCATGTACTCGCAGGTTTATTTTGGTGTAACACCTGTAACGCAAGCGCAGACTATTCTAGCGGATACATCTACAATTGACATACTTACTACTCCGTTGCAAGTGTTAGGTGCTGGCGCGGGTTCGGAGGATACAATAATATCTGCCGCTATAACTGATAATGATAGCGAATGGAAAATTGGTTATGGGTTAAAAGGTGATGATGGACCTATTTCTGCCACGCCTTTTATTTCAGAAGCCGATAGTGGGACGGTATATATATATATATTACCTAAAGACGATATATCGGTGGGTACGCATGAGTTTAATATACAAATGTCCACGTTAACTAAAGATAGTGTAACGAAATCGTTTGATTATGGAAGTACAATTACTAATACCTACTCGTTTAAGATAGATGTTTTCCAGTCTATGGCTAGCGTTGTGGCAAAAAGTGTTAATTATGTTCAAGGTGCAGATTTGCCTACCTTTGATTATACTACAATGCCAAATGTAAGCGTGGCTGATTTAATCTACACAGTTGAAGATGCAAACAAAAACGTGGTTGTGCCTAGCAAAACAATGCCTGTTGGTACTTATTATATTTACACAAGCGGTGGTAGTGCGCGAGGATATAGTTTATATCACGAAAGCAACAAAACTAAAGTGGGGAAGTTAAACGTTTCTGCGCCGATAATTGTTTCTAGTCCGTCACCATCACCGTCGCCGTCACCATCGATTTTGCCTTCGCCATCGGCAATGCCTTCACCTGTTCCATCGGCAGTTCCTTCAGTAGCACCGTCGGCAGCTCCTTCAGTGGCACCTAGCGCGCAGCCATCTGCATCGCCTAAACCAACAACTGGAAGTGGCAGCGGCGGCGGTGGTGGTGGAGGCGGCGGAACAAAAGCTTCACCTAAACCGTCTAATTCACCATCAGCTTCTCCTTTACCTTCACCTGGAGCAAGCCCTATCACACCTAGCCCAGAGCCAGGGGCGGATGTTGACCCTTCTGCTTATGTTGACATAAATAGTCATTGGGCGAAAGGGTATATAGATGAAATGATAACCTTAGGCGTGATAAATGGGTATGATATAGGTAATGAGCAGCGCGAGTTTTTGCCCGAAAACCCTACTAAACGTAGCGAGTTTGTCAAAATGTTGGCTATGTTAAGTGGTGATGAGCTGACTTATGGCGCGGGTGCGCGGTTTAGCGATGTGCGGAGTGACCAATGGTACGCGATGTATATCGATTGGGCGAGTGCGCGTGGGATTACAGGCGGATATGAAGATGGCGAGTTTAGACCTAACAACCTTATAACACGTCAAGAAATGGCGATTATGCTGGTTAGGTTTATGGAGTATAAAGGTATTAAGTTAAACGGTGTCAGCCTTGATGTCAGCATGGATTTTGGAGATATTGACGATATTGCATCGTGGGCGAAAGGGGCGATGCAGAGTATGGTTAGTGTGGGGATTATAAACGGTGACGATTTAGGCAATTGTAACCCTTTGCGCAATGGTAAGCGGTGTGAGACTGCCGCGATGTTGAGCAGGATAAGAAAGATAATTGAGAATGAATAAAGGCAAATAATAAGCCGGAAGCCAGAAGCCAGAAATGAGAAAAATAAATTTTACTTTGTAAAATTTAACGATATGTTATTTATTACATTGCAAAAAAAATAAGCCTTGGGAGGGTTGCTTCCCGAGGCTTTAATATAAGCTAATTACATTTATGGTCGATAATTAGTGGGGATTATAACCTTTTTATCGGAGTTTTGAGCAGGGGTTTCTTGAGGTTTGTCGATATTTAAATTATTTATTATCTCGGCAATTTTACTTGGTTTAGATGAATCAAGTGGCAAAAAATCAATATTAGATATCCATTTTAAATTGACTAAAGTATTATCAGGGATATCGAACCCATCGGGGATATTCTCGGCAATTGCGCAATTTTTACCTACTTTAACGTCTTTTCCGATGAAGATATAGTTCTCTATAGCTGTGTCTTCACCTATTTGTGTGCCCTTACCAATGGTTACTTTATTGCCTATAGTTGTGTTTTCACCAATTTTTACAGATTCTTCGATAACGCATTTTGTACTTAATTTTGTGTTAGGGTAAAGGTGCGCGTTATTTTCTAAAACCGAGGAACCGCCAATTGTAGCGCCGCCGCCAATAGTCACATCATTACCTATTTGCACATCGTCGCCAATGGTTACGTTATCTTGCAAAACGCTTTTATTGCCTATTGTAGTGTGGGCTCCAATTTTAGTATTTTCTTCAATAGAAACATCGTCGCCTATTTTACAGCCGCTGCCTATTTTTGCACCACGCTGGATATTAACGTTAACACCTATGTTGCAATTCTCTTCTACGCGAACATAATCGTGCAGTTGAGTTGCATTACCAAAAGAATTGTTTTCGCCAGAGTAAACGTTATTGCCTAGGTAACAATCGCCAAACTTGTTGTTAGATTTTATTGTAACTCTATTGCTAAAATTAAAATTAGATGTGCAAGATAAAGTATCTAAATCAATATCGCAATTTTGTCTTTTCATTTGATTTTTAATGGATGAATGCAAAAGACTTTTTTTAAATTTTGTTGTAAGGCCAAATGGCATAAAAATGCTCCCCTTAATAATTTGTTTGGTTTTTTATGCCAAAACGTGTTGAAAGTTTGCTTATTTTTATAGCTTAATCCTATCGTTTTTAAACTTAGGTATTGCCTCGTCGCTTTTTAGTTTAGGCAACGGAGCATCAGTTTTGCGCTTAACCTTCATAATATTTTTGCAACGCTTTGGTAAGAAGTCTTTTACTCGTTTAATCTCGCGTGTTAACTGATTATGAATACCTTCAAAAATTTTCAGTTCTTTGTCAACCCCTGTTAAGGATTTATCTACTTTCCCGTCATAATTAAGCTGGTTATCGACGTTGAAATCGAACATATTACCTGTTTCTTTACCATAAAAGTAGAAACCTAAATTTTGTTTTTCGATATTATAGTCATAGTGTAAGCTAACTTCTTTATCATCGTAGTTAATTTGATAGGGGATAGCTTCTTCGCCACCTGTTTTAGTAGGGAAGCGTTGGAAGAGTATGGTTAGATTAAACTCGTTATTACCGTTTAAGTTGAACCTATCTTCCGAAGTTTCAGAGCGGAAGTCTAATGAATTCTCTGCCTCGTTTTGGTCGATTTTATTTGCGAACTCGGTAATAAACTTCTCGAACCCTTGGGCTTCGCTAAGAATGCCAACAACATGGTTATCTATTTTTTTAGTTTTAGTTTGCGCATCGTCTGCTTTTTTGGAAAATAAACCCATGATGAGATTCCTCCTTTGTTAAAATCTGTGTTTAATTAGAATCTTTGTTTAATTGGAAGATTAGGTAATCTAGATATAGCTGCTCTTTCTATCTTGGCATCGGCTTTCTCGGACGCTATTATAGACGATGCTAACTCCTTGCGACTAATGCCACTATTTGCGATTACATCGTAGAAATAGTTCCTAATTTCACGGCGCGAAGTGTCTTTTGTTATATCACCAGCAGCTATTTTTTCGTCTATAAATTGACCATAAGTAATAGTATCTTGCCCGCCAAATTTTGCTATTATTTTAGGGTCTTTAAGCTTAAATGCGCGATTTTCTCTATCGTATTCTGCGGTGCCAAGACCAAAATAACCAAAAAGTTCGGGAACAGCGTCGTCGACAGATTTTGCAACGGCTTGTTGCTCTGTCATATCGACGAATGAAAGTGTAACTTTTGTCTTTATGGTATCTTGTCCTCTAAAACCAGAAGTTTCTGTTTTAACGCCTAAATCTTTTGCGGCTTTATCGCTAATTTGATTAACAGGTGTTTCTTTATCGTGCGGAGATGTGGTGAAGTTGACGCTAATCTCGTTGTATCCATGATTTTGCTGGAAGTAACTAAATGTGTGTTGAACAGTAGGAATTTCAAAAGTGCGACCGCGAGCTGTTTCGGTATCGCCATGGAATTTAGCGTACGCTTGCATAACTTCGGTAAAGTGGGTATCGTGACCGAAACGTTTATCAGTTTTTTGGTCGAAGTTCCAAATATAAGCAAATACATCTTGACTTTTTTTAGATAATGTAACGGTTGCTTTATCGTAAGCTTTAGAATCGGATGTTGTATTCATAATGTTCATGTTTTTAACAAGTTCGTTATGCCACTCTAAACCACCATATCGAGTGTGAGAAGAAGACATTCTGCAACCAGCTATCATACTCTCTTTTTGCGCAGTTGATAAAGAATCGTCGAACAATACTTTATGTGCAACATCGGCATCGGTTACACCAACTGTTAAACACTCGAACATTTGGTCTATAGATAAATCTTTTTTACCATTGGCAACATAATCGGCATAGCTAAAGTGAGTGAAATAGTTCTTCTCTGGGTCTGCAGCGCCTAGTGGGTTATTATTAGCAAGGAAGTGAGGGTTAAACTCTAAGAATTGATTCCTTAGGACTTTTACACAGTCGGCTTCTGAACCCAATGATAAATCTTTATATGAAGATATCATTGAATGAGCCCAAACACCACCAGCAACATTTTTGTCTTCATCGATGCCATAATCTTTACCGCCCAAATTAAGGAAGTATTCTTTTAATTCGCCGTCGTCTTTATTAAGCCTTTGAGCAAGAATGTTTGAAGAAAGTCTTTTCCATTCATCGCGTTTAAGTTGAGCCGCTTCTGCAACGCTTAAGTCTTTATCGGGGTGGATTCTAAGGATATCTGGCAATATGAATTTACTTTTAATAGTGCTTTCGATTCCTGTTTTAAACTCGCTTCGCATACGGTCGGCAAGTTCGACATTTTCGCCCATGCCATGAGTTAATTGGCGTTCTTCTTCACGAAAATATTGTTGGAAAATTTTATCGAACTTCTCGGGGTCGACAGCGCATTGTTGATACAAGGATACCATCATTTTGCGCATGTTCTGCATTTGCAAATCGGGGTTCTCTAATTGCGCCTTGGTTATTTTACCAACAAGGTAGCGGGCTTTGGCTTTATCCCACAATTGGAAATCGACATATCTATGTAACCAGTGTCCTGGGCTTAAAAGTACAGGAAGTTTTGGTTTAGCTTTTTTAATATCGCCATAGGTCATTTCGGTTTTATCGCCCATAATTATCCACCTACCTAAAATTTACTTATACACTTATATTATACATCAAACTAAATAAATAGTCAAGGGGTAAAAGCGCGATTTTTGTAAAATTTGTGTGAATTTTAGCGAATTATCTTGCTTTTACAATTAAAGTAAGTTTTTTGTATATCCAATATAGTAGGTAGGCGGCGAACATAATACATAGCGACATAACGGGGTAGATGTATCGTGAGAAGGCGTAGAAAGGCAGGTGGATGCAATTGAAATACAGGATAGTGATGAATAAATACCATTTTTGCCATTTAGACTTATCGCGCGTGCAAAGGCATAAAGCCAAGCCGAGCAAGAAGGCGATGACGATTATGATATGTTCGATAGCAATTTGCCTAATGGTAAGCCCGAGGGTAGGCGTCCAAACAAAGGGGAGCACCCACTGATACACGGTTTTGCCGATAGTGTACCAATTGATATAGCCAAGCGGGTTGGCAGGGAAGAGGTTTTTTAAGCGGAACTTGGCGATGGCAGATTCTAGTCTATCGTCGACTAGTTCGTTTTGAGTGTATTCAAACTGAGAGTAATCTAGACCGTCGTCGGTTGATTGGTCATACATAATATATGTGCCTTGCAACATGGGGTTTCCGCTAGCGACGGTTAGTGGGATAAACTCGTGGAAAACGATGGCGTTGCGCACCCACCAAGGCGTTAAAAAGACGAGCATAATGCCTAAAACTATTGCGCCATTTTTGAGCATGGTTGTAAAGGGGACTTTGCGAATGAGCCACATAATAAAGATGACAGCGGGAAAGGCGGCGATGGTAGGGCGGAAGAGGATTGCGATGCTCCAGATGATGCCGCTAATTATGTACATTTTAGCTGTGCCACGCTCTAGTGCGAGGGTAGAGAAATACATTAGCAATAAAAATAGTGTGCGGAAGATGACCTCGGTTAGGATTAAGGTAGAGGCGTAATAATCGGCTACATACACAAGCGAGATTAGCATCGAGATGATTGCGATTTTTTTATTGAAAATGTGTTTGGCAATTTTATAGATTAAAAATAAGTTAAGAGTTTGCAGGATAATTTGGAATATCTTAAACGGTAAAACCGCGCCTTGCTGACCAAAAGTGGCGACGAAGGGGAGCAGGGCAAAGATTATCCCTGGCATGATAAAAACGGTGGGGGTAAGCGGGTAGCGATACGAAAGAATACCTGATTTAAGCAAGGTTTCGGCAGAACGCAGATATTTTACGTCGTCGTTGTTATAGGTAGAAAAATCGCCCAAGGTATAGTGCCAGCCGCCTTGCCAAATGTTGTAGATAGATATCGCGGCAAAAAGGGCGAGGATAGTTATGATTATTGCGTTTGTATAGTTAAATTTGTGCGCTTTAGTGGGGTTTGGCAAGGGAATCAACTCCGATGATTAATGTTTGAATTTAGCGAGTGAATTATCTATAAACTTTGCAAGTATCAAGGCTAAAGTAATGGCGACGATGCTTTCGATTAAATAGCTAACTAGCGAGACACCTGCGCCGACGATAGAGCGAGTGATGAAGAGGATATCGTATATGGTGTAGCCGAGCATCATGGTAACCATGGCAAGCGAGTAGCCTGCGAACCTAGGGCGTACCTTATATGCGCAGAGTACCATAAGTGTTTTAATTATAATGGTTGCGCCTAGCCATTGTGCCGCGCCTAATGTGATATCTGCTAGCCCGCAACTAAGGGCGGCAACGATTATGGCGGAATGGAGCGGGAGGAAAAGGGGGAGGATAAGGATTACAACTTGACCCAAGTTAATGTTACCGCCAGATGCGAGCGGGAGCCGAATTTGCAGGTATGTAGTGGAGATGTAGCAAATGGCGAAGAGTAGCGCAGCGGTGGCGATTTGACGAGTTGTTGAGCGGGAGGGGGGTGTTGTGATAGAATTATTGGGCGTTTTGGTTGATTTATTGTGCATTATTAAGTAATCTTCTCTCGTAAAGTAGAATAGAACCAGCTTTTTTTAGTCGATATAATTTTAGCTGAGTATGATGATTTATGGATAGAAATTGGCTTATCGTTGTTAATTGGTGCAAAAACTTGACCGTCGACGGCGACATATGCTTTGTGTTGTTCGGGCTGGTCGATAGAAATTTTGATTCCACGATGAGATGGGACGATGATAGAGCGCGAGTTAAGTGAGTGTGCGCAAATGGGGGTAATGGCGATGACGTCTAAGGTAGGGTCGATTAATGGGCCGCCAGCAGAGAGTGAGTAGGCGGTGGAGCCTGTAGGCGTAGAGATGATGACGCCGTCGGCTGAATATTCCTTTAAAAGCTCGTCGTCTAAAAACACTTTAATGTGCATAATTCTAGGCAGAGTGCGCGATATAACAATATCGTTAAGAGCGCGGCTATCGGAGCCTTCTAAAAAATCGGTTACAAGCATAATTCGATTAGAAGTTTCGTAATCGCCATGGATAATATCGATTAAGTGAGGCAGCTCGTCGTTTTCTAGACCTGTCATAAAGCCTAAGCGTCCAGTGTTAACGCCGAGGATAGGAATGTTGCGTGGGGCGTATGCGCGGGCGGTAGAAAGAAGCGTGCCGTCGCCACCAACCGATATGATAAAATCGCAATCGGGCGTGACGGTGCCTATGGTGCAATTGCTACCATTTTTTGTTATTATGTCCGAAATTTGCTTGGAAATATTAGAGCTATCGGGCTTTTCGTTATTAAAAATTATAGAAAAATTGGGCAAAATTTATGCACCTCACTAATTATTTATCTGCTTCCAATCGGGTTCGGCGATAATTGCTTTTATATGTGTGCCGTCAGGCAAATGCTCTTCTAGTAAAACTTTGCCCAAGTTATGGATTTTCATAACAATATCGCCGCGGTAATAGGGGATAATCTCGTCGATAGTGATGCGTTTTTCGGGCAAATTTTCGGCAATGGCGGTTAGGAGGGTATCGATTCCTGTTTTATTTTTGGCGGATATGCAGATGCCATCTAAGTTAGATAAATCCTCGATATCTTCGGTTTTATTGTACACATTTATTATAGGCTTATCGTCGGCTTTTAAATCGTGGAGCAAGTTTTCGACCACTTGTTTTTGCACCAAAAATTCGGGGCTAGTGGCATCTATAACATGAATCAAAAGGTCGCAAAGCAAGCTTTCTTCTAGTGTAGAGCGGAAGGCGCGAATGAGATGATGAGGCAGCTTGCGAATAAAGCCGACGGTATCGGTTAAAAGGACGGTGGCGCCATCGGGCAGTTCCATTTTGCGAGTGGTGGGGTCAAGGGTGGCAAAAAGGAGGTCTTGCGCGAAGATATCGCTATTGGTTAGTGTGTTTAAAAGTGTGGATTTACCTGCGTTTGTGTAGCCAATTAAAGCTATTTGCTGGATTCCGTCTTTTACGCGAGCGCGGCGTTGAGTTTCGCGGATATTCTCTACCTTTTGAAGTTGTTCGTTTAAGGCGGAGATTTTTTCTTTGATATGGCGACGGTCGGTCTCGAGTTTGGTTTCGCCTGGGCCACGTGCGCCAACACCAACACCTGCACGAGATAAGCCTGCTTCGGCAGAACTTCCTGCTAAACGTGGTAGAAGGTAGCGGAGTTGAGCAAGCTCGACTTGAAGCTGACCTTCGTTACTTTGCGCGCGTTGGGCGAAAATATCTAGAATAAGGGTGCTTCTATCGACAATTGGCACTTTAAGTAAATCTGACAAGTTACGAGTTTGAATGCCGCTTAGCTCGTCGTCGAAAATGGCGAGTTCTATGTTGTTTTCGGCTATAAAATCTGCAATTTCTGTAATTTTACCCTCGCCGATATAGGTGCCTGTTTCTAACTTCTGGCGGTTTTGTATAAAAATTTCGTTTACATCTACACCAGCAGTTTTAGCAAGGAGCTTTAGCTCTTGAATGGAACTTTCGGTCGTGTCGGCTAAAGTATCTTTTAAGCCTAGATGCGCACCAACTAGCACGGCGCGTTGTTTTTGTTGAAGCAAAGCACTCGCTCCTTTTTGTAATAATCTATATCATCTCGCGTCGGCCCTCTAATGCGCGAGTTAGGGTAATTTGGTCGGCATACTCGATATCGCTACCCACGGGAATGCCTGATGAAATGCGCGTTACCTTTACACCAAGCGGCTTAATTAGTTTGGCAATATACATTGCGGTTGCCTCGCCCTCGATATTTGGATTGGTTGCCAAGATAACTTCGGAAACCTTAGGCGTAATGCGGGGTAGAAGCTCTTTGACCTTAATCATCTCGGGGGTAATGCCTTCCATCGGCGAGATTGCACCATGAAGCACATGATACAAGCCATCGTATTCGTTAGTTTTCTCCATAGAAATAACGTCGCGCGGGCTTTCGACTACACAAATTGTAGATAAATCGCGCTTAGCGGATGCGCAGATGTTGCAAATTTCTTTATCGGTTAAGTTTTGGCATTCGTTACAATAATGAACATTTTGCTTAGCTTGAATGAGTGCATCTGCAAACGAGACAGATTTATCGAGCGGCTGAGAGAGCATGTGAAAAGCTAGGCGGCATGCGGTTTTATGCCCGATGCTAGGCAGCGACTCGAAGTGTTCGATTAAAGTTGCAAGCGGGGGAGCATAGTAATCCACTAGATTAAGCCCCCTAGTGCGCCGCCGAATTGACTCATGGCAGCTGCGCTTTCGTCATCTATTTTTTGTATCGCCTCGTTGACAGCGGTTATTACAAGGTCTTGCAGCATCTCGATATCGTCGGGGTCGACAACTTCGGGCTTAATAGTTAGCGAGGTAATTTTGCGCTTGCCGTTCATTGCAACACTAACCGCGCCACCGCCAGAGGTAACGATGGTTTGTTTATCGGCTAATTCTTCTTGAGTTTCCATTAACTTTTTTTGCATTTTTTGTGCTTCTTTTAGCATGTTATTAAAATTCATCGAGCCGCCCATGCCGCCCGGGAATCCACCTTTTTTACCCATATTAATTCAGTCCTTTATAAAATTTAAGCAGATAGTTGTAAAATTGTACTTTCGACCAACACGCGAGGCGATGAAGCGAACTTTAAATTGGCGATAATCTCGCTTAAGCCTTGCATGCAGGCGATAATTTTATCGGTTGAATATTTTTTGCATTGTTCTTTTAATTTTTCGATTGTTTCGCTAGGCTCATCTAAGATTTCTTCGGGGGAATCTACATTTTTGCAGACAGCTAAGTCGCGATAATGTGCCAGAAGAGTATTTGCCAAAACAGAGGCATCGCTGCCGCCAGTTAAAATTTTATTGGCTATGCTAAGCGCATCGCCCATGGATTTATCAGCTATTGCATCGGCTAAATTAAAATACATATTGCGCCCAACAACGCCCAGGGTATTTTGCACTACATCGAGCGTTACTTTACCGCCCGAAACACCCTTGCATTGGTCTAAAATAGAGAGTGCGTCGCGCATGGCACCGTCGGCTAAAGTGGCAATAACCGAGGCGGCATCGGGGGCTAGCTCAAAGTTGTCGTCTTTAGCGGTTTGTAACAGGTGCGAGGTTATATCTTTATTAGAAATTCGGCGGAAATCGAAGCGTTGGCAGCGTGATTGAATGGTAAGAGGGACTTTATGCGCCTCGGTTGTAGCTAGAATAAAGATAGTGTTTTTAGGAGGTTCCTCCAACGTTTTAAGTAGCGCGTTAAACGCCTCGCCTGTTAGCATGTGCACTTCGTCGATGATGTAAACTCTGTATTTAAGGGCGGTGGGAGCGTATTGAACTTCGTTGCGAATAAGGCGGATATCATCGACGCGTCGGTTGCTTGCGGCATCGATTTCGCTGACATCTAAGATAGTGCCATTTAGCAGACCGGTGCAGGCTTCGCATTTATTGCAAGGGTCGCCATTTGGCTGCAAATCTAGGCAATTTACACTGCGAGAGAAGATTTTTGCGACGGTAGTCTTACCCGTCCCACGTGTTCCGCAAAAAAGGTATGCGTGCGAGATATTGCCAGAAGTTAGCTGGTTTTTAAGAGTATTAACAACAAATGATTGCCCTATTACTTGCGAAAAAGTTATAGGGCGATATTTTCTATATAAAGTAGTTTGCTCCATAAATAATTACCTCGTTAAAAATAGTGTGCATCATAAAGATGCGGCCACACGACCCACCCTCGATAACGCGATGCTTTGTGCAATAAAAATAGCTTGCTAAGCATAGTGCCTTCGCACACATAAACAAAATTTGCTTATTGCTGCTGCGTTCCCGCTCTGACAAGGTTCACAAACAGTTTATTGTACGAAACCATGCTATCATGGCTTGCTAAATAAATTGCGGGCAGAGCATATCAAAACCTTAGGCAGGTCATAACTCCTTCATGTAGCGGATTTAAGGGTTAAAGGCACCGCTAGCGCCCCAGTTGTGTAGCCAATTATAATTATACATTTAAAGACTTGACTTGTCAAGCGTTTTATGATAAAATATATACAATATTTTTAAGCAATTTACAGAGGTGGAGTAAACATGATAGTTTTAATTAAAAAAGATTGTCCTAAAGATGAAGTAAACGAGATAATAGCTGAGATTAAGTCGTATGGTGTCGAGACGGATATATCCTATGGTGATGGTACATTATTGATTGGCGTGGTAGGCGATACTTCGGTTGTAGATAGATACAAAATTGCGGCGAATCCTTATGTCGAGAATATAATCAAGGTTTCGGAGCCTTATAAAAAGGCGAACAGAAAGTTTCACCCCGACGATACAATTGTTGAGGTAAATGGGCGGAAGATAGGTGGCGATTCGATTGCCATTATTGCTGGGCCTTGCTCGATTGAAACGCGTGAGCAGACCTTAGAAACCGCTAAGGGCGTAGCTAAAAGTGGGGCGAATTTTTTACGCGGCGGTGCGTTTAAACCTAGGACGTCGCCTTATGCCTTTCAGGGCTTGGAATTAGACGGTTTAGAGCTGCTTAAGATTGCGCGCGAGGAGACGGGGTTGCCGATAGTGACCGAGATAATGTCGCCACGGTTAGTCGAAAAATTTATCGATGATGTAGATGTGATTCAGGTTGGCGCGAGGAATATGCAGAATTTTGACCTGTTGAAAGAGCTTAGTTATACGCAAAAGCCTATATTGCTAAAACGTGGGTTGGCGGCGACGATTGATGAGTGGTTAATGTCTGCCGAGTACTTGCTTGCAGGCGGGAACAATAATGTAATTTTGTGTGAGCGTGGCATTAGGTCGTTTGAGGGGTACACTCGAAATGTGCTGGATATAAGCGCGATTCCTGTGGTTAAAAGGCTTTCGCATTTGCCGATATTAGTCGACCCATCGCATGCTAGTGGTAAGGCATGGATGGTTCCTATTTTGGCGAAAACAGCCATTGCAGCAGGTGCGGACGGGCTTATAATTGAAGTTCATAACGACCCTAAACATGCGTTGTGTGATGGCGCGCAAAGCTTGGATTTACCACAATTTGACGCGTTAATGAACAATTTGCAGAAATATGCTGAGCTAGAGGGTAAAAAGTTATGCTAAATATTCTATTTGTAGGTTTGGGGCTAATAGGCGGCTCGATGGTTAAGCGATTGCTAGACGTCAGTGGGTACAATGTCGGCGGGGCGGATATTAATGCGCGCGTGATGACCGATGCGATTACCAAAGGTTACATAAAGACCGATGTAATTGAGCAAAATGCTGATGTTATTGTTATGTGCTTGTATCCTGCAGCGTCGATTGAGTGGTTAAAGAATAATATGGACAAGCTGCCAAAAGGCGTGCTGGTAACCGATTGCCTTGGTGTAAAGCGGCAGATGTATGATTTTTGTGCAAAAAATGGGATAAAATATGTCGGCATGCATCCTATGGCAGGGCGTGAGTGTAAGGGGTACGAGAATTCGCTAGCTGATTTATTCGTTGGTGCTAATTTTATTCTAGTTGAGGGCGAATATGATGCCGAGGCTGATGAGCGCGCTAAAAATGTGGACATAGTTTGTAAATTAGCGAATGATTTAGGCGCGGGTAATATAATTAAGGCGTCGTGCGCTAAGCATGATAAAATGATAGGGTATACCAGCCAGTTGGAGCATGTGATTGCTTCGTGCGTGGTGCATTCTAAGTTTTTTGATGAGCATAAGGCCTATGAGGGTAATAGTTTTGAGGACTTTACGCGAATATCGCGTGGGATTAACCCTATTATGTGGAGTGAGCTGTTTTGCGAGAATAAGCAAGCGTTGTGCAAGGTTTTAGACGAGCATATCCAAATTTTGGGTGATATGAGAGATATGATTTTTAACGAAGATGTCGAGGGGATATATCTTCAACTAGAGGAGTGCAATGAAAAGTGGAGAGCCTTAAAGTAAAAGCAAACGGGCGCGGATATACCATAGATTTTGTTGATAATTACACGAGTATCGGCGAGTTTGTTGGCGCGGCAGGATACAAAAAGTGTGCCATCATAACCGACGAGAATGTCGACAAGCTTTACGCCGACGAGATTATGAGTATTTTGCAGGCGTATCAGCCTTTTAAGATGGTTTTTCCTGCAGGTGAGGCTACTAAGAATCCTCAAAACTTAATCGCTGGGGTTAGGTGGCTGGCGAACAATAATTTTAGTAGGACGGACCTTGTAATTGCCTTGGGTGGCGGTGTGGTTGGCGATTTAGCGGGATTTATTGCTGCGACGTATGACCGCGGGGTGGATTTTATCCAGGTGCCAACAACGATTGTTGCGCAATGTGATTCGTCTATCGGCGGCAAGGTGGCGGTGGATATTCCCGAGGGGAAGAATAGGTTTGGAGCCTTTTATCCGCCTAAATATGTGTGCATAAATGCTAGCGTGTTGCAGACTTTGCCAGAGCGAAACCGTGCGGACGGAATGGCTGAAGTGATAAAGCATGGGTGTATTTACGATGCGAAATTGTTTGATGATTTATCGCGCGGGATAGACGATTTTGGCGCGATTGTAAGGCGCAATTGCCAGATTAAGCAGCATTTTGTTGAGGCAGATGAATATGACCGCGGGCTTAGGATGCAACTTAATTTTGGGCATACTTTGGCGCATAGTATCGAGAGCTATTACGGAAACGACGGTGAGAAGTTTACTCATGGCGAGGCGGTGGCTGTGGGTATGGCGGTTATGGCGCGGATAGGCGAGCGGCTGGGCGTAACCGAGGGTGGAACGTATGAAAAGATTGTTGATGTGTTAAAAAAGTATCGGTTACCCTATAAAACTGATGTGCCGATAGCTGAATTAATCGGCTACATGAAGGGCGATAAAAAAGTAATGGGCGGAGTTATAAATGTAATTATGTTAGAGAAAATTGGTTCGGCATTTGTGCGCCAACTTAAAATTGATGAGGTGGGCGAATTTTATGATAACTATTCGGCGTAGTAAATTGCAGGGGAAAGTGATTGCGCCACCATCAAAATCGGTTGCGCATAGGGCGATAATTTGCGCTTCGATGGCGAGTGGTAAAAGTGTTGTGCGCAACGTCGATTTTTCGGAAGATATTCTGGCAACAATTGATGTTATGCGCGCTTTTGGTGCAGAAATCGAGTGTGGCGAGCGCGAGGTTTACATAAATAACGGGATAGATTTGTTTTTGCATGGAGAAAATCAGTTAGTGCCTAATGACAGGGTGGAGCCGATTATAGCTAATTGTCGTGAGAGTGGGACGACTTTGCGAATGACGATTCCTTTGGCGATGATTATAAATGGCGGTGCAAAATTTGTAGGGAAGGGCAGGCTGATGGCGCGTCCTTTAGATGCGTATACCGAGCTTTTTGACGAGTGTGGCGTGAGGTATGCTAAGGATGATGATTACTTTTATGTTGGGAATCATGGTGCGTTGCGTCAAACAATTAGAATTAGCGGCAAGGTAAGCTCGCAATATATCAGCGGGTTGCTATGTTATTTGCCTAATTTACCTGAAATTGAGGGCGGATATTGCATAGAAATTATTGACGGGTTAGAATCGCGCGCGTACATTGATTTGACTATTAATGTGTTAAAAAACTTTGGTATAAGCGTGAAAAATTTTGATTATAAGCGCTTTGTGGTGCAAGGTGGGCAAAAGTTTATTGCGCGTGAGTACGAGGTGGAAAATGATTTTTCGCAGGCAGCGTTTTGGTTGGTGGCGCGTGAGCTGGGAAATGATATTGAGGTTGAGGGACTGTCTGTTAAAAGCTTGCAGGGCGACAGGCGGATTGTGCAGATTTTAGATGATATGTTTGGGGTTCACGAAGATAATGTGAAATATATCATAGATGCGCGTGAAATTCCTGATTTAGTGCCTATTTTGGCGGTGGCTGGGTGTTTTGTGAATCGCGAAGTTGACATAATTAATGCCGAAAGGCTGAGGTATAAAGAGAGTGACAGGCTTTTTGCCATCGCGACGGAGCTGAATAACTTGGGTGCTAAAATTGAGGAACGCGATGATGGATTGCTTATCAAACCTATTAAAAAGCTAAGCGGGGGCAGGGTAAGTTCGCATAATGACCACAGGATAGCCATGGCGATTGCGATAGCTTCCACAATGTGTGAGGGCGCGATTGAGCTAGAGGGCGAGGATAGTGTGAGGAAGTCTTATCCCAGGTTTTGGCAGGAGTTTAAACGATTAGGCGGAAAAATAGAAACGAAAAATGAATAGAGAAAATCAACGGTTAAAGGGGTGCAAACATGGTAAAAATAAGTGTTTTTGGTGAGAGTCATGGCGAGTGCGTGGGTGCGGTTATGGAAGGCTTCCCTGCGGGCGTGGCGGTAGATAACGAGTTTGTTAAGGCGCAAATGAAGCGTAGGGCAGGCGGCAACAGTGATTTTACTACTCCACGTGCTGAGGCTGACGAGGTTAAAATTGTGAGCGGTGTTTTTAATGGTATCACAACAGGCGCGCCAATATGCGTGGTAATTGCTAATCAAAACGTGCATAGCAATGATTATTCTGATATAAAAGATAAAATGCGTCCGTCGCATTCGGATTATGCAGCCTACATTAAGTACAAGGGGTGTAACGATTATCGTGGCGGCGGGCATTTTTCGGGGCGAGTAACGGCGCCGATAGTTGCGATTGGAGCGATTGCGCAGGAATATCTGCGGCAAATTGGGGTAGAGGTTAAGGCGTGTGTTGCTCAAATTGGGGCGGCGGTTGGCGAATGTGCGAGCGATGATTTAACCGAGCAGATGCAGGCGGAAATTTTGGCGGCTAAGGGTGACGACTCGTCTATTGGTGGTAAAATTAAAGTGGTGGCAAGTGGTGTTAAGGCAGGCTATGGCAGACCTTTTTGGGATACCGTCGAAGGTGTTTTGGCGCATAAGTTTTTTGCTATCCCAGCCGTTAAAGCGGTTGAGTTTGGATTGGGCGTTTTATTTGCAGAGGCGCGTGGGGATAAAGTGAATGACCAAATGTGTGTGGAAAATGGCGAGATAAGGGCGATTACTAATAATTGTGGCGGTGTGCTAGGCGGAATTACGAGTGGTGAGGATATTGTGGCGACGCTTACTTTTAAGCCGACACCATCTATTGCTAAGGCGCAAAAAACCGTGGATGTATCTACCATGAGAGATGCTATAATTGAAGTGCGCGGCAGGCATGACCCTTGCATTATCCCGCGTGCGTGTGTGGTGGCAGAAAGCGTTATGGCTCTTGGTCTGCTTGATGTGATGGAGGTTTAGGCTAGGTTTGGCAGTATGAAGTTGACATAAATTTAAAAATCTCTATCGCCACGAGTGGAATATAAATGATAATGAATAAAGGCGCGCGCTAAATAATGGGTGCGCTTTTTTGTGTGCAAATAGGAATCGAGGTATTAATATAATTAAGTTTACATAACTATTGCATCGTTTGTGATGTAGTGATTATAGGAGTTTTATATAGATTTTAAAAAAATGCTTGACAAAATATTAGCAATATGGTATTATTAATATAAGTGTTTTACTTATATTAAGTTTTTGAGGTGTTATATATGCTTAATTCAATTGGTAAATTTTTGCAACATTTAAGAACAGAGAATAGCGAGATGTCTAAAGAAATGGCAACCAAATTAGACGTTACACCGACGTTTTTTTCTGGTGTATGCAATGGTCGAGAAAAATGCCCTGATAGTTGGTATGAAAAGGTGCCTGTGCTGTATTCTCTCGATGAAAATTTATCTAAACAATGGAAAGGCATTATTATACAATCGAACCAAAATTTAAAGCTAATGTATGATAATTTAAGTGAGAGCGATAAAAACTTGATAATGTCGCTTGCGAATATTTTAGATACATTAACAGCGGCACAAAAGAAATTAATTTGGAAAGTTATTAATGGAGAAATGGAGTGTTGAAATTATGAAAAAAGGTTTAACAAAAGTTCAAAAAGCGCAAACAGAAACAATGGAGTATGTTCAGAAAATGCTGGCTGCATATTACTCTAGACGGTCAAAGGAGAAGGTAACAGACCCTATAATATCTAATGCACTAAAAAGTAAGGCTGGCGTATTCTCGGATTATGGGAAATTAGAAGGCATAGTCGAAAACACAGAAGAGATATATTCAATTTATGCCTTAGGTAATTTAACGGGAGAAGATACAAGTGAATTAATCAAGAATGTTGCTAATAATTTTAGAGGAGGCGATAAGGTATGAGTTGTTCAGACCAAGTTAGAGGATTAACGGTGCGATGGATATGTCATGATGATGATACAACGTGTGTTATTTGTCGGGGTAATCATAATAGATGTTTTAAGGTTGAAAATTTACCAGTTACGCACCCTAATTGCAGGTGCGGGCTTGAAATCTGTGACGATGACCATTTTACGCAAGAAGAGTTGGCAAAAGCTTTAGATAAAGAGTTTAATGAGAATCAAAATATATTTCAAAAGGCGGGGCGATGGTATTATAATTCGGAGGAGGCATTAGATATTATTTTAAAATATGATGATACAATAACAAGAATTGCAAATAAGTTAGGTATACAAAAAGCATTAATTCAAACGGTATTATACCAAGAACTTAGGGCATTTAATGTTGGAGATAAATTTTCTGATGGATTAGTTATAGATAGGTATATGTTAAATGATAAAGTTAAAAAAACTGGAGAAAACCTACTTAATGATGTTTTGAATCCACCTAGAGCAGTTCCTTTTTCTAGAGAAGATTCTTCGACGGGATTAGGGCAAATTTTTGCTGCGACAGCAATTAAAGCGATGAATGACACAGGATATACAAAAGATGATGGAACATTATATGATGCAAATAATCCTGATGATATAACAGAAGTTTGGAAAAAACTTAATAGCGATGATGAATTTAATATCGAAATGGTGGCGAGGAATCTTAAATCTATTTCTGACGGTAATCAGGGCACACCTAGTGACCCTAGAAATGGCGATATAAACGCAATAACGAATCCTGAAGAAAGAACTAAAGCGATTTTAGGACGATATAATGGTTCTGATAGCAGATTTTTTAAAGGTGCAACAAATTATGGTGAAGAAACTTATGATTATTATAATACATTTGAAAAGTTTTCAGAAAGCGAGGTTGTTTTATAGTGCTTGATGAGTATAAAAATAAAGATGAAAACAAGGACAAAAGTAGAAAAACTATAACGATTAATGATTTTCTGATCGCTGGCTTGCTTATCATCATTGTATCGATGATTTATATGAATTGGTTTATTTGTTTTTACGGAATGTCAGTTACCATAATTGCGATAATTATGTGGTGCTTCAAAATAATTTTTAAAAAAATATTTGGGTTGATCGAGTTTAAAAACAAACATATAAAAGCTAAAATCACAAGATATAAAAAATTTATAATTCCAGGTTTGATAGTTATATTGTTGCCAATATTTTTAATGGAAACAATGCAGGCAATTATATGCTCTCTTGTGATGATATTTGGCGCAATCGCAATAATTATATGGTGCTTCAAAACATTTTTTAGAGAATTGTTTAGGTTTGACGAGTTTAAAAAAGTAGATAATAGAAGCAAAACTATAAGGCTTACAAGGTTTATAATCGCTAGTCTGCCAATCATGTTTGTAACTATGTTTTTTATAGCACCGCTTTATACCGATTTTCAATGTGCAGGTTTAGCACGGCAGCTTAAAAAAGTGCCACTACCAGCCGAGATTCAAGTAATAAACGTACAAAGCGAAATAGGTGGCTCGGGCGGTAATGGCGATTATATATCGCTTAATGCCATTGCTTTGACAAAGTCTACGTTACCAATTGAGGGAATTGAAAGCGTTTTTGAAAGCTACGAATATAAAAACACTATGGGTGATGTATGGGTTGGTGTTGAAAAGGCAGAAGACGAGATGTTCTCTAACATGTTTTGCAATAGAGTTTTCTTTAAAGAATTAGAAGGAGTAGAAGATTTAAACGATTATTACTATGTTTATCTTGTAGGTGGTGCTAGTTCGATTTTTGATGTGCGAACGTGGGATTTTTAATAACTAAAAAAGACGAGTAACGTTATAAAAACGACTCGTCTTTAAGTTTTCTTTATAGTGCTATGCTCAATTTTTAGCTGGTACTTTGTAAATAATTCCCCATTTGCCGCCAAGTTTAACAAAGGCGCGGGTGTTATCGTAGCTAACCGCATCTTCAAATTGGTAATCAATTATAACTTTGCCATTTTCGTCGATAAATCCCCACTTGCCATTTAGTTTAACAGCAGGATTAATGGTGGTTAAATTGCTGTCGTTATCTTCAAAAATGTAGTCTGTAACAAGTTTAAAGCGGTGCGTGTATGCAATTTTGCCGAACTCAGAGTCGACATCGTTGCCATCGCCGCTTACGCCTAAAAGGTTTTGAGTAGAATTTACAGTTAAAACAGGGCGCATGGATGAACTAGAATTGTATAATGATAAGTTATTATAGTCGGTTAAGGCAGCTTCTATTGAGTCATACTGAAATTTTGCGCTGTAATCGAAGCTATTAAATGTGCCAAATTTTTTCATGATATTATTATACGCAATAAATAAATCGCCGCCGCCATGCGCATGCTCTCTGCTTGGGGCTTTTTCGCCGGTGTTGGGGTCTATGTCTAAAAGGTCGCCATTCTCGGTTTTTGTGGCTAAAATTACATCGCAGGCAGTGTCGTAAAAGACGTCGTAATAAGCAAACTTAGGCTCTACAAGCCAAGTAAATTGCTTGCTTTTAGGTGCTTCGGTGCTTGCTGCAGGAGTAGCTTCGGGGGTTTGCACCTCTACCGTTGGGCTAGCTTGTGGAACATCGGCAACTTTATTATTTGTAGCCATCATTGCCCATGTTACTCCGCCGCCAATTAAAACAATTACAATAGCGATAATAATCCATATTTTCTTTTTCATCTGAATTCATCCCTTTATAGTTTGGTTGATATAATTATATAATACACTTTAAAAAATTGCAAGAGTTTTTTTACTTTATATGCGCTGTGGTTGCGAGGAAGGTTTTGGGGGCTGTGCGGGTTGAGGTTGTTGAGGGGTTTGGAGTGGCTGGGTTGCAGGGGCAGGGACTTCGGGAGCAGGGGCATCGGGAGCAGGGACTTCGGGCGCAAGGGCATCGGGGGCAGGGATTTCGGGGGTTGGAGTTTTAAAACCTGAAGTTTCGGGGGCTGGTTTACATAACTCCGCACGAGCACACATAGCTTTTAATAAATCGTTTATATCTGCATGACGTCTTATCTTTGTTTTTCTCATAAGGTCGTCGCACATGCTTGCTGCTGCCTCGACCGAGGGGATTTCGATATGCTCAAGCTCTTTTTGTGCCTGTTTAAATATTTGTGAATCGTTTTTATAAATCTGTGTGGTAATAGCAAGGTTCAACTCGCCTAATGTCTTGGCATTTTCTAGGTAATAATACTTTAAAATACCTTTGTAATTTTTATTTTTGTTCTCATGGCTAAACCTAATTATGTCTACAAAATTTAAATTTTCGTTCTGGACTATTCCAGCATATTTATCCTCTTTTGTTATAAAATAGCGTTTGCCATCTACAACTAAATTTAGGTTCATGAACTCGTCGAACGATTCGGTGTTAGCTAATGCCTCGCTTGCGGGAGTTTTATACCGTTTAAAAAGCGAGTATAATATAAGATGTTTCTCGTCGGGCTTGTAATCATCTAGGTAAGAAGATGCAAAAGATTTAACATCATCAGCATCAATTTTAAAATCGGAACCGTCTAAAATTTCTACAAGCTCATCAATTGTAAGCTCAGGGTCATTTTCGATAATCGATTTAAAAACGCCAAAATTATTGCTTTTTTTAGCCAGCTCAATCTTAATTTTGTGCAGGGTATCCCTCTCGTTAAGCGGTCTGTTGCCAAGGTGTTTGCAATACCTTACGATATCGGTTATGGTACTATAGTAAAACCTTGTGTCGCAATTTTTAATTATATCTAAAAAGGTTTTAGGGTTTAGTTTATATATCTTGCAAATCCTTTGAAAATCGTAAGGATTTTTAACTTTAAGCAATAAAACATCGGTTAACAGCTGAAAGTTTTTTCGGTTTTTGTTATGTTCTAGCAAGGTATCAATTAAATAAGTGTTGTTAATTACAAGGTCTTTGGTTTTAAAATCAAATTTTTTAATAAGCGCGACGGTGTTTTCTACCTTTGTAAACGAATACATTTGGGTTAAAAACCTTATCAAATTCCTAGAATCTTTCATGTTAATTAAGCAATTATCGCGGACGGTTGTTAAATCTTCATCTTTAAAATCGTATAACGCTTTATTAGTTGCTAGGTTAAAAAATCTGTGCTCTATGTATCGGGCGATGTCATACAATTGGTCGTCGGTTAGCGCAGAGTAATCTAGTTTTTTAAACTCTTCAAAAATTTGTTTTGGAGCGAGCGAGCGAAACCCGGGGCCGCTTAATATATCATCTAGATTGCCAAATTGTAAAGCAAGCTTCAATACTTTAAAACCATAATCGGTGTTAGCAAAGTTGAATAATTTGTACGTTTCGCGGGCGCTATGCCAATCGATTTCGATATTTGGGTCGTCATTTGCAAGGTGGTATAAATTAGCGATGTTTATTATATGCGTGTATTGCGAGGTGTTATAGATATGCTCGGGCAGGGCAGCTTTTGCTTTATTATCAAAATCGACTATTTGTTCGATAAGTTTTTGCGTGCTTTTTTGGTTATGGTTAGTTAAATTGTAGTTTTTAATTTGTCTATTAATGCCAGAGGACATCTTCCTATAAAGTGCGATGGTTTCCCTTAATTCTTCTTGTGGACTAACCTCGGCTTTAGCTTGTTGAAGGTCAAAATATTTTTGCAGTGTATCGCGTGCGTCATTTGCTTGAGCTTGCAATATGTTAAAGTGAGCAATTTCGTCTTCCGTATCGTTCATGTGTAAATCGGGGTGAAATCTTTTGGTAATTTCTTTATAAGCACTATTAACTTCAGCCTCGGTTGCGCCGAACTCTAGACCTAGGCAAGCGTATGCAACTTGGATTTGTTCTGAATATGTCATTTGTTTATTCTCCTTTATCGTTGTAGTATTATAGCGGGCGCGGGTGTAGATGTAGTGGCAGGCTGTGGTGTGGGTTGAATATTTGAATCTGTAGATTTGTTTATAAAATCTAGAATAACGGGGTTGAGCTTAGCGAGATTCATTAAATCTATACCAATGTTACCATATTCCTTGTTTGTAGCATTATCATTGAGCGCAAAATTTGTTATAAAATTGTGGATAGATTCGGCAAATTTGCCTGGGTCTTGGATAGGCGATTTTTCGTCGGCATGATTATCTAATAAGGATGTTGTGTACTGTTCAAGTGTTTTTTCGGTATAATTTTTTATGCTTTCTAAAGCTTCTAAGGTATTTTTATTAGGTTCTAAATTGAAACCATTTAAAAAGTAATATTGGTTATACGTTTTTGCTAATCTAAAGAAAAAAGGCACGTCGGCTTGTAATTTTGCGAATTTAAAATTTGAATAATACAGGATTTCATGCGATAATTCATGTTGCTTTGCAACATTGTTTAAAATTTTGACGAATTCTATTCGATAATGCGCATTTAAATATTGAGAATCAGCATCATGGTCTTTAAGAAGTGATTCTTTTACATAAGCGTCAATGTTTTCTGATAAATAATCGATGGCATCATCAAAATATCCGACCTTTTTGTTGTCGCTAAAACTCCTATTAAAAGGCAGTTTTTCGTTTATTAAGTCAATAAGTTTCATGAATCTATATGCTTCTTTATCAAAATTCTTGTTTATGTCATAGTGTATCTTTTTTGGTAATATATTGTGTATTTTACTGTCGAAAAACAACATGTAGGCATCAAGGAAGGGTCCTACATTTTTATCTTTTATACTAGCTGGACCGTTAGTTTTTACGCTATCAGCTAGTGCTTTTAGTTCGAGCCCAAATGTGTTGGAAATGACTTGAAGTGTTGCTTCATTTTCTAGCGGAATTTTGGCAATATCATTAATTGAAGCAATTATTTTTGGCAAATTTTCGTTTGAAAACTTTAAAAAAATATCAAAATTTGTTATGTATTCATCTAACTGTTGAATATTTTTTGTTTGTATGTTTATTAAAGGGGGCGAGGCAAACGCGGAGCATTTATTTAAAATCTCTTTTTGCTCGGTGACTAATTTTTTGACATCGTCAAAAAGTGGCTCGGTGTTGTTGATTGCTTGCTGACTAAAATTTGTAAATATGTTATTTAGGGAATTTTGCGCTTGGTTAATAAAAAATTTTGTTTTATCAATCTCTTGTTTAAATATGCCATTATACATAAGCTTTATTGCTTTGGCTTCTTCCTCGGGGGCGACTTCCTTTTTAGCCTCTTGAAGTTTAAAGTAATTTTCCAGAATTTCGTGTGCGTAGTTTGCTTCTTTTTGAAGCTCTTCGTATTTTTTGATATTTTCTGGGGTATCGTTCATGTGTAAATCGGGGTGAAACCTTTTGGTAATATCTTTGTAAGCTTTATTAACTTGAGCCTCGGTTGCGTCAAACTCTAGCCCTAGGCATGCGTATGCGACTTGGATTTGTTCAATATATGTCATTGGTTTATTCTCCTTTATCGCTTTAGTACTTGAGCAGGCGCGGGCGTGGTTTTGGGCGTGGGTTGAATGTTTAGCTTTGAAGTTTCATTAATTCTTTTGATGATTTCTGCGTCGAGATTATCTTTATATTTATTAATTATAGTAGTGGTTTCTTTAGGCGGGATTGCATGAGTCCATACGATTTTAAGTGACAGAGGATAATACTCATTTGGGTGTTCAACATCGTACTTAAGCGAAGGCTCTAGCAGCATATTTGCAATTTTTTTAGCGGCGGGTTCGCCATAAGTAGCTTTTGCTAATTTTATAATTGAGTCGGGGAATTCATAAATGCTTTTGTTAAAACTATCTGCAACAAATTTTTCTACCTCTTTAGTGTTTTTAATATTTATCCCTGAATCTTTTAACTTTTGAAGCGTTTCTAAAATATAATTTGCAGATTTATAAGCTATTTTAAAATCCGAGTAGTCAACAGTTTTATCTACATAAGCAAAATATTCTTTGCTAAATTCTAAAAATTGCTCGTCGGCTTTTGTTAAAGTTTTATTTTTATCGAACAAGGCTTTAATTAGCAACTTTTGGTAAAACTTATCGATGTTTTCTGTAACCTTTGTAATTAAATCCTTACGTCCAGGAGGATATTGAGGAGAAAAACGGTTATAGATTTGTTTATAAACCTCGTTATAATGCGGAAGCTTCATCATTCTTTCCATTTCTTCGGCGGTTTCAAGAAAATGTCTTATTTTGAAAAATCGGTCTTTATGCATAAAGTAATTCCGGTCTTCACTTGTAATCTCAAAATTCTCTACTTTATTGGTAAAATCGCTTACAGAATCGATAAATTCACGTAACTCTTCAGGATCAATTTCCTTGCCAGCTTCATCAGCGTTTTTAGCTACGTACGTTAGTACATTGGCAGACAAATTTTCTATATAATTATATATTAGACTTGCACCAAGGAAACTTTCGTCCTTAAAAACATCCTCAAGGTAATGACCGCTAAAGTTATTTTTGATAAATGTTAAAGTAGGTATGTTATACGCAATATCGTTTATACCATGACCAACACTACGATAATCATGTATTGTATAATTATCGTCTAAGAGTGCGGAATCTGCTACAAATTTTTTGATGGATTCGCTGAACTTAATCGGGTCATCAATAGCGCTCGGTGTATCGTTATTTTGTTTACTAAAAATTGATGTTGTGTATTGTTCAACTAAATTGTAAGTATATTTTTTGATGTTTTCTAAAAGTTCTAAGGAGTTTCTGTTGTTTTCAAACTTATAATCTTTTAAAAAGTAATATTCGTTATGCCTTTTTGCTAAATTAAAGAAAAAAGAGACTTCATCTAGTAATTTTGAAAATCCATTTTTTGAATAATCGAGGATTTTAAGGGCTTGTGCGTGTTGCTCGGTAATACTATGTAAAATTGTGTGAAATTCTACACGATAATAGTCTGTTGAATGTTTAAAATTGGCATCATGGTTTTTAATAAGTAAATCTTTTACATGAGCGTCGATATTATCTATTAGATAATCAATAGCATCATTTAAATTTTCTACTTTTTTATCGTTAAAGCTTCTATTAAAAGGCAATTTTTCGTTTATTAAATAAATAAGCTTTATAAAATTATAAGTTTTTAAATCAAATTTTTTACTTAGTTGAAAATTTATCTCGCCTGGCAGCGCATCGTGTATTTCACCGTTGAAAAATGAGATATAGACATCGAGGAAGCGACCTACATTTTCATCTTTTATGCTGGATGGTCCGTTGTTTTTAACGCTATCATTTAAATATTTTAGTTTATCACTAAGTGCGTTGCAAATAATTTTAAGGGTTGGTTCAGTTTTTGATGGGATTTCGACAGCATCATTAATTAAAGCGTATATGTTTGGAAGAGTTTCGTTTGTAAGCTTACATAAATAGTCAAAATCATTTATACATCTATCTAGCTCTTTAATATTTTTTGTTTGCATGCTTGCCAAAATGGGAGTGACAAGCGCGGAGTATTTATTTATAATTTCTTTTTGCTTGGCAACTAATTTTTTGATATCGTTAAAAAGCGGCTCGGTATTTTTTATTGATTTAGGGCTAAAATCTAAAATAAGCTGTTCTATGGAGTCTTGTGCCTGGGGAATAAGAGCGGTTGTTTTATCAATCTCATTCTTAAATATAGCGTTGTACATAAGCGTTTTTGCCTTGGCTTCTTGCTCGGGCGTAACCTGGGATTTGCTGGCTTCGATTACAAAGTGGTCGAGTAGCGTTTTGCGCGCGTTATTTAGCTCGGCTTGAAGGTGATTAAGGCGTTCTTGTTCTTCTGGGTCGTTTTGATTGGCAGCTAAATCGGGGTGATATTTTTTAGTCAGCTCTTTATAGGCACTATTAACTTGAGCCTCGGTTGCGCCGAAATCTAGCTCTAGGGTAGCGTATGCGTTTTGGATTTGTTCAGTGTATGTCATTTTTTATAAACTTCCTTTATCTAGGTAGATTTTGCGGTGGTAAGTTTTGTGGATTAGAATTTGCGCGGAACTGATTTAATTTTTGCATAATAGAAGCGCGATTTTCGTCGTTAATTTCCTGCGATTCATTATCTTTAGCCAATTCGTCGAACAATATTTTTTCTAAATTCCAACCATAAATTGTAGTGCAAAAGTTTTTTATAACATCAACTTCTTGCTCGGTAAAACCAACAAAACCATCGGGGTACTTTTTTAATACATATGTTGCAAAAGTTTTTTCGGCGGGCAGGGGTATAAAATCGTGCCACTTTTTATAGAATATATTGTCGAATTTAGTATGGAAAGCATTGTCGTATATACCGAGCTGTCTTTGCAGCGCAAAGGGTTCTTCTATTAGTTCTTCAAAAAAATCGCGTGTGTTTTTAGAATCGTTTACATTAAATTGCGTGTTTTTGACATCTTTTAAAAGTTTTAGTTTACTTAAAGTTTTATCTATGCAGTGCGATAGCTCTTCGACACCATTTAGCCCTTGGCAAAAGCTTGCAGATTCGTTTAAAAATTTGGTTGCGTCTTGTATAAATTTATCCGCTTTTTTATCGGTAAATATGTTTTTGTTTAAAATTAGTTTAGTTGCATAATCTTCGCATTTTAGGCTGAGTAACGAGAAAAGCCCTAATGAAAACTTGCTTGATTGGGTATCTAACACATAGGAGCTTATAGTTAAGGTTGTTGATGACTTTAAACTTTTAATTAATTTAGATTTCTCTACATAATCTTTAGCGTAGCGTAAATATACGTTTCTGGTTACTTTGCGCCCTGCTTTCGAGATTGGGTCAGAGTAGTCTTCACCTAGTTCTTTATAGTGTTTCAAGAATTCGCAGGCAGAGTTGTTGTATTCGATAAAGTCTTCCATTGATATGTTTAAATCTGGCTTGTTTTCTATTATAAAGTCGAAAATTTGCTCTTTTATATGTTTAAAGGTGTGGGCGTATTTGGGTTTGTAATCCTTTAAAAAGTATGATTTAGCGAATTTTGTATGTAGCTCAATAAGACATTTAAGTTGTCTTATATCCTCATCAAAATGACGTGTGTCAAAAGTTCTTTTGCCAATTTTAAAACGCGTATGCTCGTCAAACCAATCACAAGCAATTGAAGCATTCATAGCTTTTTTAGTTAGCTTAGTTATTTCGTTGATAGCTTCGGTATCTACGGTATCCCAACCTTTTATTAGGGTATCAAAAGCTTGCTCAATTTGAGGTGGATAAACGTTTAAGCGATTTTCTAAAATAATTTTAATTGCGTTGATGTGACTCATATCGTCTGGTTTTTTCTTTATTGATTTAAGTTCTTCTTCAGTAAGGTCGGGCACGTTGCTTTTAATGTTTGCTAAAAAATAGAATTCGTCTGCAAATTCTTCGATGCGTTTAATCCTAATATCAGAATGAAGAGTTTTTTGAAATATTGCCGGTAGTTTTGCAGCAGAATCTTTTGCTTCGTTAACTATATTTCTTGCTTTATGTGTATTGTCATCAGTAAATTTGTCAGTCTCTTTATTCCAAGTACTAATGCAATAACGGATATAATCGTCTAACTGATTTTCGGTTTTATTTAACATCTTTAAAAATTGTATAGCTTCGGGAGAAGCTATTATTTCGAGGTCGGCTACGTTATTTTTTAGTTCAAACATAGATGTTTTGTAATTGCTAAAGATTACTCCCTTTATATTTTCAATTGCATCTAAAACATTTTTATGGTCTTCGAGATATTTATTGCCCATTTTTATAAAAGTTTCAATCTCAAGCATGGTAGGTGGGTAAAGCGGAAGACGTGATGAATTAGGATTAAGAATGTCGTTACTTATTTTAATGAGCTTTTTAACCTGTGGGATTTCTTCTCTTACGCTACGAATCAATAAATTCTTTATAATTTTTTCTTCTTCCTCGGGGGTAACTTGGGCTTTCTCGGCTTCGATTGCAAAGTAATCGAGCAGGGTCTTGCGGGCGTTATTTGCCTCGGCTAAAAGCTCGTTGCGATGTTCAATTTCTTCGGGCGTTAAGTTATCGTGGTTAATATCGGGGTGATATTTTTTAGCTATCTCTTTGTAGGCACTATTAACTTGAGCCTCGGTTGCGCCGAAATCTAGCCCTAGGGTAGCGTATGCGGTTTTGATTAGTTCGTTGTGAGTCATAGGTATGACTCCTTTGTTTTAAATTTATCTTGCCATGCTTATGGGAGGTGGAGCAGGTGGCGCAGGCGTGGGTTTAATATCTAAACCTGTAGAGACATTCATTCTTTCGATAATCTTTTCGTCTAGTTTATCTTTATATTTATCAAGTATAGGAACTAACTCTTCGCGCGGAATTTTTATTTTCCAGATGATTTGAAGCGACAGCGCATCGTACACATCGGGGCGGTGCTTTATATCGTACTTAATAGAAGGCTCTAACATCATGAGTGCGATTTTTTCGGCGGCGGTACGGTCATAATTAGCATTCGCTCTTCCTATAATTGCCTCGGGCGTTTTATAAATAGCTTGGTCAAATCTATCAACAATAAATTTTTCTAACGCTTTAGAATCGTTAATGTCTACACCTGAGTTTTTTAAACCTTGAAGCATCTCTTGAATATAGATTGCGGATTTATAAGCTTCTTTAAAATATATATCAGGCAGATGTTTATTAACTTTAGCTAAATATTCTTTGCTAAATTCTAAAAAATGAGCTTCGCTTTCGGTTAAAGTTTTATTTTTATCGAACAAAATTTTGACTAATAAATCTTTATAAAATTTATCGATGTTTCGTGTAACTTTTTGCGTTAAAGTTATATAACAGGGAGAATCTTCAAAGTAAAAACCTTCATAGATTTTTTTGCAAACCTCGTTATAATATGGAAGATTCATCATTTTTTCTATCTCTTCAAAAACTTCTAGGCAATTTCTTAGATTACGCAAAGAGGATTTCTCGTAAGTGGCAGCATTGTTTTTATTTTCAAAATTTTCTACCTTATTAGCAAAATCACCTATTGAAGCGATAATTTCGCGTAACTCTTTGTGAAAAGTCGACGCATCGGCGTTGCCAAACATACCAGTTATCCATTTTATATGGCGACAACACCATTTACTTATGTCATAATATATATCATAAGCATTAACGTAACCATCGCTTCTAAGAAATTCGGCAGGATAGAGATTTTTAAAGTTATTCTTCATAAATGCAAGAGCAGGTACATTTTGCGCGTGACTGTTTAAATGTATACCGATTCTACGATATTTGTTTTTTGTAATATTATCACTAAAGGCAAAATCTGATATAAATTTATGGATAGATTCGGCAAACTTGCTTGGGTCTTCTATTGCCGATTTTTCGTCGGCAGGAGTATCGAATATTGAAGTTGTGTATTGTTTAAGTGTTTCTTCGGTATGATTTTTAATGCTTTCTAAAATTTCTAACGTGGTTTTATGCTTTTCTAATTTGAAATCTTTTAAAAAGTAATATTGGTTATATGATTTTGCTAATCTAAAGAAAAGTGACGAGTCATGCAGGTGTTGCAGGAATTTTTCATTAATAAGTCTCTGGAGTTCTTGCCAATTTACGTAGTCTATTCTAAGATTATTTAGAATTTCGCGAAACTGTTCTTCATAAAGGTCTTGTAAATATGAAAAATTAGGACTAGGATTATCTACAAGTGAATCTAACACATTAATATTAATGTTATCTAGCAGATAATCGACGCCGGCATTTACAAGTTGTATATTTGAACTAGAACTAAAATTTCTAGTAAAAGGCAGCGTTTCGTTTGTTGTGGTGATAAGTCTTAAGTGTGTATAAGAATCTTGGTAAAAAAGGTCACTACCTATCACTCCAGGAATCATCTCGCGTATTTTACCTTTAAAAAACGAGCTGTAAACGTCGAGGAAGCGACCCACCTCTTTACTATTTAAATTAGCCGGACCACCATTTTTTTGCACACTATCGTGTATAATTCTTAATTCGTTGGTAAGCGCATTATATAGCGTGTTAAGCGTGGGGTTATCATGTGGTGGAGCTTTGACAACGTCATTAACCTCTTTTATTATTTTGGGCATAATTATGCTTGCAACTTCTGAGAAATAGTCATAAGAATTTATATGTTTTTCTAGCTCTTCAATATTTTTTGCTTGCATTCTTACTAATAGAGGCGTGGCAAAGGCGGAGCATTTATTTAAAATCTCTTTTTGCTCGGCAACTAATTTTTTGACGTCATTAAAAAGTGGTGTGGCATTATTTATTCTTCGTTCGCCAAAATCAGCGATTATGCGTTTTATAGAAGTTTCAGCTTTGCTCATGACGAGTTTTGTTTTGTCGATTTCGGTTTTTAATGCGCTAGTGTACATAAGCCTTATCGCTTTATCTTGTTCCTTTTGTGAAACTTGTTCTTTAGCCTTTTGAAGGTCGAAATATTCTTGTAACGTATTGCGCGCGCCATTTAGCTCGGCTTGAAGGTGCCCAAGATGTTCTAACTCTTTTTGGTCGACCTTATTTTCACTTAAGTCGGGGTGATATTTTTTAGAAAGTGTTCTATAGGCAGCTTTAACTTGAGCCTCGGTTGCGCCGAATTCTAGCCCTAGGGTAGCGTATGCGGTTTTGATTAGTTCGGCATGTGTCAACTAAAGTGACTCCTTTATCTATTGTCTGCGTGGATTTTGTTGTGGCGGGTAAGGCGCGGCTTCGCTAATTTCGCTTAGTTTTTGTCTGATTGATTCCCTACCATCACCATCTCTTAGTGATTCTTTTTGCAAGAAAGCATCGATTTTTTCTTTATTAGTTAAAGAATCATCTTTTAATATTGATACAACATTGGTGTCATAAAGTGTTGCTGCAAAGCTTATTATATCGGCTAAATCTTGCTCGGTAAAAGTATGTGGGCGTAGAGAATGTTGTGCCAATAAATACTTAGTAAAAGTTTTGTACGATGGTATAGGTTTAAGGTCGCATTTGCGCAGGTCGATATTAGTAAATTTATCGAAAAAATCATCGTCTTTTGTATCTAGCCTATATGTTAAGTTTATGGGGTTTTCTAAAAAGCCTTTTATGAAGTCTTGCGTAGTTTTAGAATCGTTTATATTAAACTTTGCATCCCTGATTTCTTTTAAATATGCTACCGAATCTTCGACATCGATTAAATCATTTAATAAGTCTGTAACACCAAGTAATTTATTGTAAAAAGCTTTGGAATCGCTTACAAACTTTTCGGCTTCTTTTATAAATTTATCTATCTTTTTAGTGGTGAATATATCCTTTTTTAAAATCGATTGTATCGCGTAATCTTCGCACCGTAAGTTAATTAATTTAAAAAGTCCTACTAAATATCCGCCTATTTTAGAATCTAGCAACGATTGGTTTACTGTTACATATTTATTTGGTTTTAAACTTTTAATGAAGCCAGATTTTACTATATGGTCAGCGGCGTAGCGTAAAAAGACGAATGTGTTCAACTGCTCGCTTGCTTTTGTGATTGTATCATAATGCATGGCTCGCTTTAAACCATACGCATTTAAAAATTCGCGAGCAGAGTTGTTATACTCTACAAAATGTTCCATAGGTTCTTTTAAATCTAGCTTTTTATCTATGATAGTTTGAAGGATTTCGTCTTTTACATCGTCAAATTTTTCGGCATTTTTTGGATTAAAGCCTTTTAAAAAGTACGATTTAGAAGATTTTGCGTGCAACCTTACCAATGCTTTTAATTCTTTTAAATTTTCGTTATAGTAATTTGTATTTATTGTTTTTAAATTGGCTGCAAGTTTTTCAAGATGTTTATTAAAGTCAAGTAAAGCAGGGAAAACACTATCAACTTCGGTAATTAGTTTATTAATGCTGTCGATATCTACGGTATCCCAATTTTTAATGATGGAATCGTATGCTTGCTTCATTTTTGGTGGATAAATGCTTATGCGATTTTCTAAAACGTTCCTAATTGCTGTGGCATAAGTAATATCGTTTGGCTTGTTTTTTATAGCCTCGATTTCTTGTTTAGTAAGGTCGGGAACGTCTGATTTAACTTTAAGCAAAAAAACTAACTCGTTTATTTTAAGCTGAATAAACGCGACATCTTTAGGAATGTTAAGCTTCCCTTTGATATCTTGCGCCAGGTTATAATTAAAAGTGTTTGCTTCTTTAATCAAGCCTTCTGCCTTAGATACAATTTGCGCTACCGAACTTTCGGTATCTTCGTTCCAATTATCTAGACAATAATCGGTTGACTTTAACAATAATTTATTGACCTCGTGAAGAGATTTTTTATATTGAAGGACATCGGGCGATAAAATGTAAGCAAGTGTATTTAAACCACCTTCTAATTCGGCAAAAAGTTTTTCGTAATTACGGAAGAGTAATCCTTTTTTATCGGCAATTGTGTCTAAATTTTTTGTATGCTCGGCTATGTATTTATCGCCAAAGTCTAAAAACTTTCTAAGCTCTTGTTCGCTATCTTCAAAACCGTCAATCGAGAAAGCGTTGAATATATTATCGCATTTGGTGTTGATTTCTTTAATTTGAGAGATTTCTGATTTAATACTATGTAATAATAAATCCTTTACAATATCCGCTTCTTCCTCGGGGGTAACTTGCTCTTTAGCCTCTTTAAGTTCAAAATAGGTTTGTAGAATTTCGCGTGCGTTGTTTGCCTCGCCTAAAAGGTCGTTGAACTTATCGATATTTTCTGGGGTATCGTTCATGTGTAAATCGGGGTGATATTTTTTAGCAAATTTTTTGTAGGCACTATCAACTTGAGCCTCGGTTGCGCTATCTTTAAGACCTAAAGTGTTAAATGCGTTTTTAATTTGTTCATCGTATGTCATAATAATTTACCTCTTATCTTAAATAATAATTTGGTATGGTGTAGCGTGAAGGTGGCGGTTTTGGAGTAAGACGCTTGCTATATGTAATTTCTGGCAATTTTTCTGTATTGCAATTGTAGCGACCTTGTAAAAAGGGTTCAGCCATCTTCTTCACTTGCTCTGAGCCTAAACGTGTCATGGCAATTAAAGTTTGTTTGGTGGCGGTTCTGCCAAAAAGTTCTTCGCTTGTTTCGACCATTCCATGGAAATCGCTATAAAGTGGGTCGTCGTCAAACAGCTTAGTCAGCATTACTTCGGCTTGCTCTTGCGTGGTTAATTGGTCGATAGAGTTTTTGAATTCGATTAAATCGCTCACATAACCTTTAATAGTTGTTGGCATTCTACTAGGGCGAAAATGAGTTTCGAGTACTAATGGCTTTATTTTTTTGAAAAAATCGTTGGCAGAGTCTGCAAATTTTTGGATATCGTCTAAAATGCCTTCATCATCGCTAAGTATTAGCCTTATTGCGTATAAATCACATTTATTTTTAATGACATCTACTCCGTTCTCGATAATATAATCGTCCTTAGTAATTTTGCCGGTAGCAAAACTTACGCCCTCTAGTGCGTAGGTGTCGATTCTATTGCCAAGTATAAATTTATGTGTTTTAAGACCATATTTATCGCGCTTAATTGGTTGATATGTTTTCATAAGTTCTTTGACTTCGTTAACCTGTTGAACCACTTGAGAATGATTGTATTCGGCAGGTAATATATTAATCCATTTTTCGAGCTCTGGCTTAGGTAAAAGCCTGGTTTTTGCAACACGAGCGAAGGGTGCTAATTCAAACCAGTTGTTTAGACTGTTGGATTTTTTATAGGCAGCGCCTTTAGCTATATCGTAGTATAAAAATTCATCTATTTTATCGGGATTATTCAACACTTTATCGAACATAAAGCTTTCGGTTGAATCGTACAGGTACGTAAATATAGCATAAGTGCCAAGTGCCTTTTTAAAGTCTTTTATCTCTGGCGACATCTCAATTGTAGGCAATTTGCCGGTGGTTGCGTTATCTACATAGTCATAAAAATCTTTGATAGAATCTAGGAAACGGCCTTTTAAGATAATATCTGAAGTAGTCGAGTTGGCTTCGTTTCTTAGTATTTCGTCAGTGCGTTCGCATATTTTGTTAATTATGGCAGGCAATGTTTCATGTAATATTTGATAGTTTTTACTTAAACCAATTTCTTCGTAAAAGTCTTTATTGTAAACGGTTGCAAAGACTTCTTTAATTGCTGGCTTAGCTTTGACCAAATCATTGAGCATATCATTGGCAGCTGTTAATTTGTCGCGAATCCCCTTGAACCTGTAATACTTACTATACGCTTGGTCTTTTTTATTAATTTCTTCCCAACTTGAGCGTTTTTCGGCTATGTAATTCTTGTTCTCATCAATTAAAGCATTTAACTTAGGCACCATTTGGTTGTTAAAGCCAGATTTTACGTACGAGTTCATGAGTGCAATAGTTTTACCTGCTTTTATTGATATTTCTGCAGTTTCTCGCGTAATCTCCTGTGATTTTTTTATGCTGTTGAACATAGTTTTTAAATCGTCTAATTTAGATTTATAAGTGTTAAAACCTATACCTTTTTTATCCGAAATTTTTTCTAAAAAAGCATCTTGAACATTAATGTACGCCTCGGTATTTTTAATGTACTCTTCAATTTCGGCTTGATTATTGGCATATTTATTGTTTGAAAAGTACCTGTCAATTTTTCTACTTTGCTTGATGAAACTCTCTAACGTGGGAATTTCCTTCTTAGCTACATACATTAAACTGATGGTGGCGGCTTTTTCTGCTTCCTCAGGGGTAACTTGGGCTTTAGCCGCCTCGATTTCTATATAATCCAGCAAAATTTTGCGGGCGGTGTTGGCTTGGGCTAGCAATTCGTTAAGGTGCGCAATTTCGTCTGGAGTATCGTTCATGTGTAAATCGGGGTGATATTTTTTAGCTATCTCTTTGTGAGCACTATTAACTTGAGCCTCGGTTGCGCCGAGCTCTAGCCCTAAAGTTTCATATGCGTTTTTAATTTGTTCAGAATAAGTCATTGGTAATTACCTCTCTTACAATTTTATCTTGCCATGCTCAACTTAATAGTAGGTTTTGTTAGCATGCCCGAAATTTTTTTAGAAGCATTTTTGCCATAAGTTGCATACGTTGAATTTATAAGTTGCTCGGGTTTTTTATAAGTAGCTTTGTTAAATCTATTGGTAAAAAATTTTTCTACCTCTTTAGCGTTGTTAATATTTATCCCTGAGGTTTTTAAACTCGAGAGCGTTTCTAAAATATAATTTACAGATTCATAATTTTCTTTATAATGGTAGTCGCGAATATCATTATTTGTTTTAGCTATATATTCTTGGCTAAATTCTAAAAATTTCGCTTCATTTTCGGTTAAAGTTTTTTTATTATCGAACAAGGCTTTACTCAATAATTTTTGGCAGAATTTATTGATATTTTTTGTTACGTCCATAATTAAAAAATGATTATCGGGAATGCCGCAGATGGAAACACCCTCATAAATTTGTTTATAAACTTCGTTGTAATGTGGGAGCTTCATCATTTTTTCGATTTCGTCTGCAACTCCAAGATATTTTTTGGTTTCATCTAAAGGGTCTATATCGTAATCGCCAATTTCATCGTTGATTTTAAAATTTTCTACTTTACAAATAAAATCTCTTACAGAATCAATAACTTCACGCATATACTCAGGTGTAAGCGGAGTATCGATATCGTCGATGTGTTTACTTGCGTGCTCTATTAAACGACGCAACCAATCGCGTAACGAATAACAAATTCCATATACATTACTACAACAATATTGTCTAAAAGTTTTAGGAATATAATATTTTGGGAAGTTATTTTTAATAAAGTTTATGGCGGGCATGTTTTTTGCTGCTTCGTCTAAAGATTCACCAACAGAGTTAAAAGTGCTTTTGCTCATATAATAAAAGAGCCTGAAATCTTCTATAAATTTGTAAATAGATTTATAGAATTTGTCTACGTCCTCGATAGGCGATTTTTCATCAGCGTTGTTGTCGAATATTGAATCTATGTATCGTTCAATAGTGTCCCAACAGTGTTTTCGGATGCTCCATAAAGTTTCTTGATTATTTTCATTTCTATCAAAATTGTAATCCTTTAAAAAATAGTATTTATTATACGTTTTGCCTAGCTTAAACATAAAAGGCGCGTCATGTGTGTATTGCCAAATTCTAGACTTAGAATATTCTAGAATGTTATTTCCATTTTTTTCATCCTGCTTTGCAACACAGTTTAAAAATTTCTCAAATTCTGCTTGATATTGCTCATGTAAATATTCGATGTCTGACTTGGCGTCATGGTTTTTTATAAGTGAATCTAGTACATTAACATTAATGCTTTCTAATAAATATTCGATGGCATTCTCGGAAAAATGCCCGTCGATTCTGGTTGATAAATTTCTACTAAAAGGTAGTGTTTTGTTTGTTATGTCCATAAGCTTTAAAAAATTATATTTCCTTGAATCGAATTTTAGCGTATCGGATGTTAAACTGTTAGAAAACAATGAGTAGGTAAGCAGGAAGTTTTCTACGTTATTATCCTTTATGCTGTCTGGGCCACATCTTAGCACACTTTTATATAAAGATTCTAACTCATTATAAAGTGCGTTTGAAAGACTTTCAATGGTTGGTTCGGTACTTGGTGCAATATCACTAATAGATGCGAATATATCTGACGGAGCTCCTTGTACAAATTTTGATAAATTGTCATAAAGCACTATATAATCAGCTAACATTTTGATATTATTTGTTTGCCTTTTTATCATAATAGGTGAGAGAGGCGGGACAATTGCGGCGTATACATTTAGATTCTTTTTTTGCTCTTTAACTAATTTTTTAACATCGTCAAAAAGTGGCGCGGTGTTGTTTATTGCATTCTCGCCGAAATTATTAATTATTTTGATTATGGCGTTATTTGTTTGGGCAACAAGGGAGCTTGTTTTTTCGATTTCGTTTTTTAACGCGCTGGTGTACATAAGCGTTATTGCCTCGGCTTCTTGTTGGGGGGTAACTTGGTTTTTTTCGGATTCCATTGCAAAATAATCCAGCAAAATTTTGCGGGCGTTGTTGGTTTGGGCTAGCAATTCGTTAAGGTGTACAATTTCGTCTTGGGTATTGTTCATGTGTAAATCGGGGTGATATTTTTTAGCTATCTCTTTATAAGCATTATTAACTTGAGCCTCGGTTGCGTTTGGCTCGAGACCTAAAGTGTTAAATGCTTTTACGATTGATTCGGTTAACATAATTTTAATCTACCTTTAACGTGATATTGCTTGAGCGGGAGGAGGGGGCGAGGGCGAAGAATCGGGAGTGGGCTGGGGCTGGGGCTGGGGCGCGTTAGATATGGTATAATATTTATAAAGTGATAAATCGAGATTTTTAAGTATTTTGCTATAATCATCACCAGATGCGTTAACAAGTAGGGAAGTAGCAATTTTGGTGTAGCGTTGACAAGTTTTTATATTACGATTATCAGCTTTATCGGCAAAGATTTTCAAAAACTCTATAGCCTGGTCGGGTGAAATTTCGTACTGATTCTTTTCAATGATAATAGAAATTACATCATGATTACTTGGCAACAATTTATAAATAGCGATTAATTCTTGAGTGGTCGCAGCGGTTTCGAGGATGTTTAAGCAAGTTTTAAGGTGAGGGATTATGCCTGCGCCGCTCCAATCGCTAAATGCCCAAGAAATATCGGAATTTGCTGTGTTTATCGTTTGTTGATTTAAGCCCATGGAGGGATATTTTGGTGCTGCTTTGTCTAGCAATGCTCTAAGTTCATTTTGTGAATGAGGGTCTTTTATCCCGTTAATTAAAGAATCTTTAATGCGTGAGATATCTACTTCGGCTAGAGTTTTACTTTGCATAGCAGCCTTGCCGATTTTTAGTGACTGTTCCAATGTAAAGTTTTTTGAGCAGTGAAACACATGCCCAAGCGTTACCACTTCGCATCTGCCAAGGTTTTTATTAGAATCTTCAATTTTGTAGAAATATACTTCAAGAGCAGGGCTTTTAGGCAAAAGAGCTTCAAGCCTTTTGCGGCTATTTTCAGCATTGCTTATATATTGACATATTTTTGGTTGCACATTGTTGATGAACTCTACAATATAATTGAAAATAATGTCGATTTGATTAGGGTTATAATCAAGCTGCAAGGGAATTGTTGACGAATTATCTATAATAGCGTTTGCTTCTTGCAAATTAGCTTTGATGTTTTGGATTAAAATGTTAATTTCTTCTTTTTTAGCTTCTTTAGGCGTAACTTTGGCTTTTTCGGATTCGATTTCTAAATATTTTAGCAAAAATTTGCGCGCGGAATTTAGCTCAGCTTGAAGTTTGTTAAGACGCTCTTGTTCTTCTGCGTCGTTTTTATTGGCAGCTAAATCGGGGTGATATTTTTTAGTCAGCTCTTTATAGGCACTATTAACTTGAGCCTCGGTTGCGCCGAACTCTAGCTCTAGGGTAGTATATGCAGTTTTGATTAGTTCAGCGTGTGTCATTAGTACGTTCCTTTGTTTTAATTTATCTCGTCATATTCATAGCAGGCGCGGGTGGAGGAGGCGCAGGCTGAATGTTTAGCCCTGTATATTCATTAATTCTTTTGATGATATTGGTGTCTAGGTTATTTTTATATTTTTCGATTATTGGAATTAATTCTTCAGCGGGGATTTTTGTTGCCTTGATGGCTGCAAGAGACAGCCAATGTACATCAGGCGAGCGTTTTATATCGCGCTTAATATAAGATTTTAACAGCATAAGCGCAATTTTTTTAGCGGCGGTTTCGCCATAAGTAGTTGTAGCTAGTTCAATAATATCCTCGGGGTATTTATAAAGGCTTTTGTTAAATTTATTGGCAACAAATTTTTCTACCTCATTAGCGTTGTTAATATCTATCTCTGAATCTTTTAAGTTTTCAAGTGTTTTTAATAAATAAATTGCAGATTCATGCTCTTTTCTAGAATTAAAGTATGCAACATCTTTATATACATTAGCTAAAAATTCTTTAGTAAATTCTAAAAAATGCTCGTCGGTTTTTGTTAAAGTTTTATCGCTATCGAACAAAGCTTTAATTAATAACTTTTGGTAGAACTTATTGATATTTCCTGTAACTGATGCAATTATCTGTTTATAATTAGGATAAGGATTATGTAATGAAAAATTGTCATAGATTTTTTTATGAATCTCGTTATAGTGTGGAAGTTTCATGATTTTTTCCATTTCTTCAGCAAGTTTTAGGTAACTATTTATAGTGTAAAATTCGTTACGATTACTACAAAGACTCGGATTATCAAAGTAATAGGACGGCTCATTTTTTTTATTAAAATCCTCTGCTTTATTGCTAAAATCGCGTACGGAATCAATAAATCTACTAAAATCTTCAGGGTTATTTTGATTCCCTGCTTTATCAGCGTTTTTAACCTCGTGTTTTATTACATTGAAAGTTAAATTGGCTATCGCGGCGTATAATTCAGTTGAATTGATACAACTTCTGTTCTTAAATTGCTTTTCAAAGTAAAAACCGCTAAAGTTATTTTTGATAAATGCAAAAGTAGGTAAGTTATTTGGAATCTGTCTTAATTCATACGCAATTTTACTATAATTGCGGTCATCAGATAGTTTAAAATCTGCTAAAAATTTGCTGACTGATTCGCTGAATTTAATCGGGTCATCTATAGCGCTGGGGTTATCATTATTCTGCTTGCTAAATATTGATGTTGTATATTTTCTAAATAAATTGTAAGTATATTTTTTGATACTTTTTAAAACTTCTAAGGTGTTTCTGTTATTTTCAAACTTATAATCTTTTAAAAAATAGTATTCTTTATGTGATTTTGCTAATCTAAAGAAACGCGACGAGTCATTTAGGTATTTTGGTAATTTATCTTTAACATAAACGCGGATGCTAAGCCAATCTAAATCTTGCGTTTTAATACAATCTATGAATTTCTTGAATTCTTCTTCATAAGTTTCTTGTAAATTTGCAAAATTAGTATTAGGATTATTCACAATGGAATTTAATGCATTAACATTAATGTTTTCTAGTAGATAATCCATGCCTGCAGTTGCAAGTTGCTTCTCTGAATTAAATGGAAAACACTTAGTAAAAGGTAGCGATAAGTTTGTTATGCTAATAAGTCTTAAGTAATCGTATTCATCTTCGTAAAAATTGTCATGCTCTATCTCTATTGGAGTTATATCTCGTATTGCACCTCTAAAAAACGAGTAATAGATATTGAGGAAGTCCCATACCTCTTTACTATTTATATTAGTGGGCCCATTTTTTTGCACATTATCGAAAATAACTTTTATTTCGTTGTTAAGCACACTAGATAGCATATTAATTGTAGGGTTATCATTTGATGAAGCTTTGGCAATGTAATCAACCGAAGCTATTATTTCCGGCAGAGTTTCATTTGCAATTTTTGATAAGTAGCTATAAGAGGTTATATGTTCATTTAATTGTTTAATATTTTTTGTTTGCATGTTTATTAACAGGGGCGTGGCGAAGGCGGAGCATTTATCTAAAATTTCTTTTTGCTCGGCAACTAATTCTTTAGCATCGTTAAAAAGTGGGGCAGCGTTGTTTATTGATTGATGACCAAAATCAGCAATTATGCGGTTGATAGAAGTTTCTGCTTGGTTAATCACAAGTTTTGTTTTATCGATTTCGTTTTTTAATGCGTTAGTGTACATAAGCCTTATTGCTTTTTCTTGTTCTTTTTCCGAAACTTCTTGTTTATCCTTTTGAAGGTCAAAATATTCTTGTAGTGTATCGCGCGCGTAATTTAGTTCTGCTTGAATGTGACCAAGACGCTCTTGTTCTTCTGTGTCGTTTTTATTGGCAGCTAAATCGGGGTGATATTTTTTAGAGAGGATTTTATAGGCAGCCTTAACTTGAGCCTCGGTTGCGCCGAACTCTAGATTTAAGGTAGCGTATGCGGTTTTGATTAGTTCAGTGTGTGTCATTTAGTTATTCCTCATTATCGGCTTAGTGTTTGAGCAGGAGCAGGAGGGGGTGTGGGCGGAGGGGGCGTGGGTTCGATATTTAAATCTTTAGTTTCGTTTATACCTTTGATAACAATATCGATTTGCAGGTTATCTTTGTATTTATAAATTATTGGAAACAATTCTTCAAGGGGAATTACTTCAACCCAGTTGAATTTACCAGATAGCAGATTAAACGGCTCGGGGTGGTCAATATCGTACTTAATAGAAGCTTCTATTAGCATAAGCGCCATTTTTTTAGCAGCCTCTTTGCCATAATCATGCTTTGTTATATTTATAATTTCTTTTGGCAAGTTGTAAACGGATTTGTTAAACTTATCGGCAACAAATTTTTCTACCTCTTTAGCGTTGTTAATATCTACCCCAGAGCTTTTTATACCATCTAACGTTTCTAAAATATAATTTGCAGACTCATAAGCTTTTTTATATTCCTCTTTATAATCTTCGTTGAAAACTCCCCCCCAATTTGGGTCGTTGATATATTTATCTGCATAAGCTAAATATTCTTTGCCAAATTCTAAAAATTGCTGTTCACTTTTTGTCAAAGTTTTTTCTTTATCGAACAAGGCTTTAATCAATAGTTTTTGACGGAATATGTTGATATTCTCTATAACCTCTGTAATTAAAAATTCATAAGAATCGACATTGCCAAACCAAACATCATTATAAATTTGTTTAAAAATATCATTATAGTGTGGAAGCTTCATCATTTTTTCTATTTCTTCAGCAGTTTTAACGGAAGCATTTATTTCGTCTAATAGAGTTATATTGTGGTCGACCTCTTCAAAACTTTTTGCTTTATCAACAAGTCCTCCTAGCGATTCAATATATTCGCGAATATATTTTGGGGTAAGCGGAGTTTTTTCGGGCGTGGTGTTATCAAACGCATAATCTAGAAAATTCTTACACCATTTATTTAGTTCATAATAAATTCCATACGACTGGTCCCTATCGTATTTTCCAAAAAGTTCATTAATTTTTAAATCATCTGGCATTTTGTTTATTATGCTGACAAGTTTTAAAAAATTGCCTAGCTCTGAATCGAATTCTTCTCTTGTCCATCTTGGCAGCATATCGGATATTGGACCCCTAAAAAACGAGAAGCAGGTATCTAGGAAGGAATCTAAGCTTTTCATATCTTTTATGTCGGCTAACCCATTCTCTTGCACTCTATCGTATAGATATGTTAGACCGTCATTTAGTCTAGTTGAAAAAAGGTCAATGGTAGGTATGGCATCTATTTGAGGCTCGGCGAATATGTCTGGCAGAATTCCTTTTAAAAATTTTGATAAATTGTCATAAACAGTTATATATTCACCTAGCGATTTGATATTATTTGTTTGAGCTTTCAACCAACTAGGTGAGACACGAGGGATATGTGCGGAGTATTTATTAAGATTCTCGCTTTGCTCGTTAAATAATTTTTTAGCATAGTCAAAAAGTGGCGCAGCGATGTTTATTGTTTGCGCACCAAAATCATTGATTATTTTCCTCATGGCATTATTTGTTTGGGTAAGGAAGTAACTTACTTTTTTCATATCACTTTTTAGTGCACTAGCGTACATAAGAGTTATTGCCTCGGCTTCTTCTTCGGGAGTAACTTGAGCTTTTTCGGCTTCGATTGCAAAATAATCGAGCAGAGTTTTGCGCGCGGCATTTGCTTGGACTAAAAGGTCGTTGCGGTGCTCAATTTCTTCGGGAGTTAAGTTATCGTGGTTGATATCGGGATGATATTTTTTGGCTATCTGTTTATAGGCACTATTAACTTGAGCCGCGGTTGCACCGACCTTTAACCCTAAAGTTTCATATGCGGTTTTGATTTGTTCAGAGTATGTCATTTAGTTATTCCTCATTATCGGCTGAGTGTTTGAGTAGGCGCGGGTGGAGGGGGTGTAGGTTGAATGTTTAGCCCTGTAAATTTGTTTATTTGTTCAATGAAACGTGTGGCGATTTTATCTTTATATTTATTAATTATTGGGCTGAGCTCTTCAGAGGGGATTGCGTTAGTCCAGATGATTTCGATAAATGGCGGATGAAAATAATCATCATCGTTTTTAATGTTATACTCAAGAGAAGGCTCTAGCAGCATAAGTGCAATTTTTTTAGCGGCATCGTCGCCATAAGTGCTACTCGTTAGTTTTATAATATCTTGGGGACGTTCAAAAATATTTTTGTTAAATCTATTGGCAACAAATTTTTGTATCTCTTTAGAATTGTTAATATCTAGCCCAGAGTTTTTTAAACTATCTAGAGTTTCTTGAATATGTGTTGCAGATTTATAATGCACTTGAAAATCCCTATGAATAAAATCTTTATCTGCATTAGATAAATACTCTTTGCTGAATTCTAAAAAATGCTCGTCGTTTTCTGTTAAAGTTTTATCGCTATCGAACATGGCTTTAATCAATAACTTTTGGTAGGATTTATCGATGTTTGCTGTAACAGTTTTTATTAAAAACCAATCTTCAATACTATAGAAAGCATCTTTATAGATTTGTTTGCAAACGTCATTATGGTGCGGAAGTTTCATCATTTTTTCCATTTCCTCGGCAGTTTTGAGGATTTTTCTTATTCTACTAAAGTAGCCTTCATGAGAAAAGTTTTTGGAATACACATTTGCAATCTCCCAATCTTCTACTGTTTTAGTAAAATTGCTTACAGTGTCAATAAATTCGCGTAAATATTTAGGGGTAATTGGATTCCCTGATGCATTGGTGTTTTCCCATGCGTATCTTATTAGATGGGAAGATAAGGTTGCTATGTTCTCATATAATTTATCTGCGTAGGTATAACATTTATCCTTAAAATCATTCTCAAGGAGAAAACCGCTAAAGTTATTTTTGATAAATGCCAAAGATGGGAAGTTAAGTGCAATAAAATATAAGCGAGCTCCAACATTTACATATTCAGATATTCTTTTATTAGCTTGCAGTTCAAAATCGGCTATAAATTTGTTGATGGATTCGCTGAATTTAAACGGGTCGTCTAGAGCACTTGGTGTATCGTTATTCTGTTTACTAAATATTGATGTTGTATATTGCTTAACTAAATCTTCGGTATAATTTCCGATGCTGCTTAAAAGTTCAAAGGAATTTTTTGGGGTTTCTAAATTGTAATCCTTTAAAAAATAGTATTGCTTATTAGCTTTTGCAAATTTAAAAAAGTGAGAAACTTCATCTTGTAATTCTGTGAAGGCGTTATCGGCGCGATAAAGGATGTCGCTGCCCTTTGGATGCTGTTCTGCAATACTATTTAAAATTTTGAAAAATTTTACACGGTAATACTGTTCTGAAAGTTGAGGATTAACATAATCGTTTTTTAGAAGCGAGTCTTTTAGATGAGCGTCGATATTTTGTAATAGATAATCGATGGCATCATTAAAACTTTCGACCTTTGTGTTATTGTTGAAACTTTTATTTAAGGGTAGTTTTTCGTTTATTAAGTTAATAAGTCTTATAAAATCATATGTGTATTTATCAAAGTTATCATTTACGTTAGATACTATCTCTTTTGGCAATCTAAGTGCACCTAAACATTTTAAAAACGAGTAATAATCATCTAGAAAGCGACCGACATTTTTATCTTTTATGCTGGCTGGACCGTTGCTTTTCACACTATTTTTTAAGGCTTCTAATTCATTCTTAAATGCGTCTAGAACAACTTGAATAGTGGGTTCAGTTTCTGGCGGAATTTTGGCAGCATCATTAAACAAATTTAATGCTTTTGGCAGAGTTTCGCTTGCGGTATATGAAAAATAATCAAAAAAACTTATATATTCCTCTAGCTGTTGAATATTTTTTGTTTGCATGCTTACAAAGATAGGGCTGGCAAGTGTGGAGTATTTATTTAAAATCTCTTTTTGCTCGGCAACTAATTTTTCGGCATCGTTAAAAAGCGGCTTGGCATTGTTAAATGCTTGCGCACCAAAATTTACAAGCATGTGTTTTATAGAATCTTCTGTTTTGCAAATAAAAGATTTTGTTTTGTCAAGCTCTTGTTTAAATATAGCGTTATACATAAGCGTTATTGCTTTGGCTTGTTCTTTTTCGGAAACTTGTTCTTTATCCTTTTGAAGGTCGAAATATTCTTGTAGTATATCGCGCGCGTAATTTAGTTGGGCTTGAAGGTTGTTAAGCCGCTCTTGTTCTTTTGCGTCGTTTTTATTGGCAGCTAAATCGGGGTGATATTTTTTAGAAAGGGTTTTATAGGCAACTTTAACTTGAGCCTCGGTTGCGGTTGGCTCTAAACCTAAAGTGTTAAGAGCGTTTTGGATTTGTTCAGAGTATGTCATATAATTCACCTCATTTGTAAAAGAATCTATGTCATTGCGGGCTCGACCCGCAATCTACACACTATGTCGTAATCGTCTGCTATCATTCGTTTTTTGCGTGTAGATGCCGGATCAAGTCCGGCATGACAGGATTTCTATAATTATTTATCTTGACTTGTTCATGGCAGGCAAAGGTTGCTTTTGCTGAGTGTAGATTTCATCGATTTTTTGAGAAGCTATAGGGAGTGCATGTTTATAATATGGGTACTCTTTATGTTCTGTAAGTCTTTCTAAAGTATCGTCTAATGTATCACGCGGGAGTAATTTTGTTTTGGCGATATCTAGCAATAAGTCAGGCGAATCGCACGAGGTAGATAAATCGCAATGTGATTTTAAAATAAGCTCGGCAACACTTTTAGCCTTTTGCTCGCCATAAAATTTGGTAACGGTATCGATAATTTCGGTTATATCGTTATTGGCAGAGAAGTACCTAAAGCAATTGTTGTATTTATCGCCGCCCGTCGCATCTGCATGCAGGGAAAGGTAGATACTAACCGTTTGATTATCTTTACTAAGCCTTATCATTTGCTCGGCTAAGTCGTTCAAACAACGCTCTGTTCCATACGTACTCTCGCAAAAATCTAGCAGATTAATTTTATCTTCGGTGCTAAACTTAGGCAAGGAATCGATAAACTCATGAGAAAAAGTGTTATAATCGGGCATTAGCTTAAGCCCTAATTCTTCAACGTTTATCCCAAAAACCTCGGGATTATTGTAAGTTAGTGAGGCGGGATATTGTTTTGCTTTCTCGTAGAAATTTTCGATTAAATCTTTAATAAACTCGCGCGAGCCAGGCGATTCGTTTACTTTATGCCCGGCGTTCATTGCTTCTTCTAGCAGGTTTAGATTCTTTCTATGCGACTCAAAATCGAATTTATAATCGCCTAGTGGACATTTTTCTAGCTTATCGAGGAAGTTATTGGCATCATAAATATAATCGTCGACCAGCATTTTTGTAATATCGTCATTCTTCAAAATTATCTTTGAGTTATAATGGCTGCTGCGTAAAATCAAAATTTGTGCGAATTTAGTTAAAGCCCAATCGGGATTATGCAGGTTGCCTTTTGGCAAGTAATTTACAACGGCGCGGTGATTTGCTAAAAAGGTGTTCATGTATTGCATGGGCAAAAGGTTTTTAATATCGTTGCGCGCTAGGTTATAATCTACGTTTGAATACTTATTACTTGCCAGCGTGTTGCAAAAATCTAAAAACCCGGTTGCATTTTTGACGAAACGTTTAGCATCCTCGACATCGTCGGATTTAGCCAGTTTTTTGGAGCGCTCGCTAATATTGTTAAAAATTCGTGCGGTTACTTCTAATAAGCCGACATCGTTTTTAAAAAATATATCGTCTGCATGCCTAACATACCAATTCGATTTTATTTTAATTAAAGCTTCCAATTCGTCAATTTTTTCTAGCGTATCGCGTGTTACAGCAGGGGTTAAGCCAATGTTGATGTTGTGCAGCGACCTAATATAATCTTGAGCGCGTTCGCAATATGATTCAGCTTTTTGGATAGCATCGGCAGCCATGCCAAGATACAGATTATCGGTATCACAATCCCAATTTTTTATTACAAGGTTAAATTTATCATATAAGTTGTCTGAGTTCCACTGGTTCTTCCTAGCTAAAATCTCTTTTATTATAATTAATGTATCATCTTTATTATTGTAAAGGTTGGTCAAGAGTGCTATTTCACTGGCACTACGTATAGGGAATTTTGCGTTTAAATTGGATAATGCAATTAAGTTGTCTAGCTTAGAGCGGATTCTTTTGCTAAAATCTATCTTAGTGCCGTTTGGCAATGTATTAGCTAAATTAGGGTTCATTTGTAAAAATAGGTCGTAATTTGATATAAAAATTTTGATTTCATTAATAAAGTCGTCACCTGGGGCGATAATGTCGCCCCAATGTTCTAGGTGATAATCTATGGATTTATCAATTTTATTTGATAAAGTTTCAAAATGATTTTGGAATTGTTGCAACTCTTTAGGTATTTCTAGACAATTAATTTTATCGTGTAATTCTTTTATAAGAGCTCTATATTTGTTGAAAAATGGATTCTTTTTATCGGCAATTGATTCAAAAATGCTATTGTGCATGTTTAAATATTTATTGGTTTCTACAATAAATTCGCTGACTTGGTTAGGGTTTTGATGCCTCTCGTTGCATACAAAATAATCAACCAAATCTTTAGTTTGCTTGATTAACGATTCTATTTTAGGAATCTCGTTTTTTATAGTATAAATTATGCGTTTAGTGTTGGCTTTGTCTTCTTCCTCGGGGGTAACTTGGGATTTGGCTGCCTCAATTTCAAAATAGTCTTGCAGAATTGCGCGCGCGAAATTTAGTTGGGCTTGAAGGTTGTTAAGACGCTCTTGTTCTTTTGCGTCGTTTTTATTGGTAGCTAAATCGGGGTGATACTTTTTAGAAAGGGTTTTATAGGCAGCTTTAACTTGAGCCTCGGTTGCGCCTGGCTCAAGACCTAGTGTAGTAAATGCTTCTATAATTTTAGGCGATATATACATTGCTAAAAACTCCTTTTAGCGTATCATGTTACTTTTAAGTGCTTGTTTATTGGGTTTAAGTACATATTGTTTTGGCTTAATTGGTTGATGTGTTTTTAACTTTTCAATTGCTTTTTTAAAATCTTTTATATCATCTGAGGTTTTAATTATGTTTCTAGAAGTTAAGCTTTCTACATGATTATAAAAATCCTCGATAGAATTTAAAAAGTCGTCAGTTTCAATTTTTTCATCAGGCGATTCAAAATTTTCCCTTATTCTGTAGTACACGCGTTCGCATATTTCGTCTATCATGCTAGGCAAATCTAAATTTAAGGTTTCTTTATTTAAAATATCAATATCGTTGGTGAACCCAATTTCTTTGAAAAAGTGTTTATCGTAAAATGTTGCGAAGGCTTTTTTAACTTTTGGCTTGACACTCATTAATTTCTCGAATAAAGAAATTGCATCATATAATTTATTATAAGGCGAATCGAGTTTTGAAAACAACATATACTCTTCCCATTCGCGATATTGATGATGATCCCACCAGCGACTGGGCGCGGCAGCCAAATGTACTATGTCTTTTTCGATTAAAGCTTGTATCTTAGGCAATATTAGTTTTTTGAATCCCGATTTTATATACAAGTCCATAAGGCTTTTAAATTCATCTGATTTTTGCAGCCATTTTTCAAATTCTGAAACAAATTTACGCGAAATTTTTGTTTCTTGGTAAATCATATTTAATTCATATAATTTCCATTTATAATCGGCAAGACCCATAATTTTTTGGTCGCCAATTTTCTCTAAAAGACTATGTTGCATTTTAATGAACTCTTTTGTTTTTTGAGTGTATTCTTGCATTTCAACCATGTTATTTATATAGTCTTCGTTCTTAAAGTAGGATTTAATCCTTTGGCCCTGTTGAATTAATTCATCTATCTTGGTAATCTCATTTCTTATTGCATAAAGTAAAGTTATTTTGAGGGCTTTTTCTTCTTCATCGGGGGTAACTTGGGTTTTTGCCGCCTCGATTTCTAAATAATCTAGCAGAATTTTGCGGGCGGTGTTGGTTTGCGCTAACAATTCGTTAAGGTGCGCGATTTCGTCTTGGGTATCGTTCATGTGTAAATCGGGGTGATACTTTTTAGCTATTTCTTTATGGGCAGCGTTGACTTGAACCTCGGTCGCGCCTGGCTCAAGACCTAAGGTAGTAAATGCATCTGCAATTTTAGGAGATAAATACATTGCTTAAAACTCCTTTTAGCGTCCCCAACCATAACTAGGTATATCTCGTATAGCTTTTATCAATTTGTCCTGGTTTGTCTTGATTTTTGATAACTCGGCTATAACAGATGCGTCGGGCTCTTTTGGTGCCATATAATCTTTGTAACCTCTATTGTAAATAGTATTTACCGCGCTACGCATATGTTGAACTTCCGTCCAGTTAAAACCTTTGTGTGAATCTTCGATTACTTTTGTAAACTGCTCGTATTTAAGAAGCTCGGTCTGGGCTAGGGCTATAACGGTCTCGGCATTATGGGTTTTATTAAGTATTGCGTAGCAAATTTTTCCTTTATGCTCTTCTGGCACAGAGTTGATAAGCCTTAAAGCGTTGCCAGGGCTGGTTTTATATGGCATGCGATGTTCTATAGTGTACTTTAAATTTTCTGGCTCGTTTTGCCATAACGTGTTTAGGTATGCAAATTGGTTCTCGTCGTAGGAAACACCATACATAAAATCGTCTGCCATATCTTTAGCCTTATACTCGCTAAATAGCATGCCAACAAGCTCGATAACATGAATTTTTTCGTTTATAGAAAAATCGGTGCCGAACCTAGTGACGCAAGTTTCGATGTCGTTATAGGTGATATTTGGGTAGGCGTCTTTGTGTTTTTCGGCAATTGCTTTAAACGCGGCGGCGTTATCTAAATTTTGTGCGATATCATTTGCAGGTGCATCGCCATATAGCAGACGAGCAATCTGCACAAACTCGTTTTTGTCTTTACCAGAATAGTTTTTAATTTTAGGCGCAAAATAGTTGCAAAAGGCTGTAAAATTGCGACCAGAATCGTTGCCAGAACCTATGTGTAAAAACTCGTAATAATCGGGGCGTTGGTAGGGGATATTGTCGGTTAATTTTGTTTCGTGCAATAGTGATAAAAAGCTACTTGTATTATGCAAAAACTCGTGGTTAATGGTGTTGTTTAAGTATTTTTTTAGCGAACTTATAGTATTTTCGAGTATACTATTTTGCACAGAAGATGTGTATTCTTTTAAAAAGTTTAGCACGCGCTCGGCTGACAGCACAAAATTATTATCCTCGTCGGTTGATTCGACAACGCCTTGGTTAAACGATATTAGGTAGGCATAAGTTTTATCACAAAGGTGTTTTAGAATTTTGTCTTCTATGTGATAAGTATTTGTGGTAGCGGGCAAATCTTTTAAACATGGTTCGTTGCGCAAAAACTCGTTAATCTGTATTCTTCGTTTCGCCTCTTGGCTTGCTTCTTGTAAGTCATCTAGACTGTGCAAAAGTTTATTGACGATTAATTTATGAGTTGCTTTATTTAAACCTTCAATAACATTCTTTGACGAATTTACAAAATTATCGAGCCTTTCGGGGGACGGATTAATGTTATTTTTAGATTCTGCCAAAAGTTTCGCGGAATTTTCATCGATTTGCTTAAGAATTTGTTGTTCTAAATCTCGGTATGGAAGGCTATTTTCATCTAAATAATCTGCCCTATATGTAGGAATAAAACCTTTTAAGCATTCTTCATTACTCATTTTGCACCAAGATTGGTTGAAATTTTGTGCAAGCTCTAACCTTTCAACAAGAGTGCTATATGGTGCCACACGATTCTCTTTTACTTTTTGTAAATTGCCAATGAATTCTCTGTTGTTATTAAAAAATTCGATGTATTTATTTTTAAAACTTTTAACCTGTTTAATAGCATTTGAGGCGATTTCGGAGGTATCCTTACCCCAATTGTTATAAATGTAATTTAGGGCATCGTTGCCTAGTTGTTCGACCTCTTTACCTTTTGTGATAAATATTTTTTTAGCGGCGTTGTATTCTTCGCGGGGGGTTACATTTTCTTTATCCTTTTTTAAAGCCGCCGCTTGGGCTAAATTAGTGTCAATCTCTTTTTTGCTATCTGGGTCAGATAAATGTTGGTATGCTAAGTTGATTTCCTTTTGAAGCTCTTCGTACTTTTTGATATTCTCTTCGGTATCGTTCATGTGTAAATCGGGGTGATACTTTTGCGAAAGTGTGCGATAGGCAGACTTAATCTCTGTCATGGTAGCGTTTGGATTTAGCCCCAAGATTGTGTATGGGTTATATAGTTTGTTGATAGGCAAAAACATCACCGCCTTTTAAAATATTTTATTACTTAATAAATTTATGGGCAGAATCCATCAGCTGGGCAAAGTTATTTTGCACTTGAGCATCTTTATTATTCTGCAAGAATCGTTCGTTTAAGTACTCTGAGATTGAGTTTAGCACTTCGGCAAAGTCTTTATTGTTAGTTTTTGTTATATGGTCGTTAGCAATTCCTAAGGAATTTAAATGGTTAGAGAAATCTCGGTCCCAACCATCTGTAGAAACGAATAGAAATTCCCAATCGCTTTGTGGGTTATTTTTTATAGTGCTGGTTAACTGTTTAAAGTCTTTTGCGTGGTATGTGCGACTAACCTCAGCATTATACAACATGTCGTGGTCAGAGACAAGGACAACCATAGCCTGCCCTGGCGTGCCTTCTTCTGCACACTTAGCCTTATAAACTCTATCGATAGTTTCGTAGCCGGCATCGTAAAAACGTGTGGCGCTTCTTAGTTGGTAACCAAGTTCCTCAACCTCGTCGATAGGTGTGCGGAAGTTGCTTATGCGAAAATCTTCTGCAAAAAGGCAAGTGGTAATTAAAAGGTTATCGTTGGCGATATTCTCGGTAATAAAGTTATTAAAAGCATTCTCGATAATTTGAGGATTTTTTCTAGAAGACTCGCCGCCGTTGCGGATGCTCCCGCTCTCGTCTACTACAAAAATAACGTCGATAATACCTGTTGACTCGCCACTTTGACTTTGCTTTTTTAGAGCGGCGACGGTTTTGGCAAAGTCGGATAATTGCTCTTCCCCAAGCTCGTTAAAAGTTGCTATGTTAAAGCCCTTCATAACGTTGGCAAGGCTAAAGGTGTTGGCACCTTCTTCCATAGTAAAACCATTTTCGCCTTGGTTCGCGGTTTTAGTTTGGGTGCCTTGTTGCGCGGCTTGCTGCTTGACTGCTTCTTGGTTAGCTTCCTCTTCCATAGCTGCGTTTATCTTCATTTTTTTAAGCTTGTCGCTTGTTTTTTCCGGAGCTTGCTGGAACGCGGCTCCATAGTTTTTATTTGAATCGTATGGCATTGTAAAGGCTCCTTTATAACTACTTAACAAATTTATAGGCAGAATCCATTAGCTGGGCAAAACTATGTTCTACCTTAGCGTCTTTATTGTCTTGCATAAACCTCTCGTTTAGGTACTCAGAGATTGAGTTTAGCACATCGCCAAAGTTTGTATTGTTAGACTTTGTTATATGCTCGTTGCTGATTCCTAATGAATTTATGTGTCTAGATAATTCTTTGTTATCACCATTTGTGGAGATGACTAAAAATTCCCAATCGCTTCCTGGAGATTTTTGTACTTTATCGATTCGCTTTTTAAAATCGCCTGCTTTGTACTTGATGCTCTTTTCCCATGAATCTACCAAATAAATATCTTGGTCGGTGACAAGAACAAACAAAGCCTTACCTGGCGTGCCTTCTTCTGCACACTTAGCCTTATAAACTTCATCAATAGTATCGCAGGCGGCGTCGTAACAACGTGTGGTGGATCTGCATTGGTAACCAAGTTCTTCAACCTCGTCGATAGGTGTGCGGAAATTGCTTATGCGATGGTCTTTTGCAAAAAGACAAGTGGTAATTAAAAGGTTATCGTTTGTGATGTTCTCGGTAATGAAGTTATTAAAAGCATTCTCGATAATTTGAGGGTTCTTGCTGTAATCCTCGGTACCACCCCAGTTTTTGCGGATGCTCTCGCTCTCGTCTATTACAAAAATAACGTCGATAATCTCTGTTGCCGTGCCATTTTGCCCCTGTCTCTTCTTTAGCGCGGCAACGGTTTTGGCAAAGTCGGATAATTGCTCTTTGCCAAGCTCGCTAAAGGTTTCTAGGTTAAAATCGTTCATAACGTTGGCAAGGCTAAAGGGGCTGTAACCTTCTTCCATAGTAAACCCGTTTTCGCCTTGGTTCGCGGCTTTAGTTTGAGTGCCTTGTTGCGCGGCTTGCTGCTTGGCGGCTTCTTGGTTAGCTTCTTCTTCCATAGCTGCAAGTTGCTTTGCTTTTTTAAGTTTATCGCTTGTTTTCTCGGGAGCTTGCTGGAACGCGTTTGCTCCATTGTTTTTATTTGCATTGTATGGCATGGTAAAATCTCCTTTTAGTTTTTAAAAAATATTTTGCGTTATGCGCCTGGTTTTGAAAATGGCTTAGGAGTAGAGCTGTTTGGTACATTAGGGTTAGGGTTTGGATTCGGGTTAGCTGGTGCGCTGCCGACGTTAGCGTCTATGTTTCCGTCGCGGCTGCTACCTGGCCCGCCAATAGCAAACATTGGTGGCCCATGCCCTGCACCCGGCTTTGTATCTTCGTTGCCTCTAGGAAGATGAGACTTTATTGAAGGCTTTTTGCTTTTTTCAATTAAATCCTTAAGTAATTTGCTATATCCAGGGCTTTTAATTAAGTAATCAATACCCTCTGGTCTAATTTCTCTAGTTTCCGAAGGGTCGTCAGGGTTAAGCTTCTTAAACTCACCAATTGTTTTAAGGTATTTATTGTTGTATTTAATAATTGCATCTGCCAAGTTAACCGCAAAGCGCGCGTTACCAAACTTAGGAATCTTTTTAGCAGCTTCCATGATTTCGATAATTTTATCGTCACAACTATCAGGAATAATTTGACGTTTTTTAGCGCAGTTTTTCTTAGCAATCTCTAGCAATTCCCTAGATGTTTGGTCTTTTATATGAACGTGCATGTCATAAGCTATTCGGCTAAACATACCTTCGTTAACATTTAAAAAATGTTCCATTTCTTTTTCGTATCCTGCAAAAATTACTACAACCTCGCGGTCTTCCATGGCTTGAAGAAGGCAGGCTAAAACGTCGCCACCATACCCAGTGAAGCCTGTGCCATCGGCATTGGAACCTGTTAGAGCATACGCTTCGTCGATGAATAGCACACCACCGCGAGCCTTTTCTATCATCTCTTGCGTTTTAAGCATTGTTTGACCAACATAACCTGCAATAAGGTCGGAAGGTTTACACGTAACCAGCTTCATTTCTTTGGTGTATCCTGCTTTAAACAATTCGTTTGCGTAAAGGGTAGCGGTTACCGTTTTACCTACACCTGCGCTACCTGTTAGAACCATGTGCGCGCAGATATCGTTAATTGGCAGCCCGTCTTCGCGTTGAGTTTGAATGTTTTCTACAAAGTCACGAATCGTCTCTTTTACATCTTCCATGCCGACTAAATCGTCAAAGTCAACAGGGCGAGTAATTAGCTGGTTTTTATCGTTCATTTGCTTTAACTCGTTGATGATTTCGTTGGCGGTATCTTGCACGTTGACATTAAACAAATCGGTTGGGCTTATAATATTAGATGTACGTTTTGAATGCTCTACAATTGTTTTCTGTACATATTTATCCACAAAGTGACCGTTACCAAAGCTATCATAGCGGACAGCCTCTTCAAAGATTTTTTTAGCTGAATCGTAAGTTTTGTTGCCGCTTTCTTCGTCGGGACCGATGCCAATTTGCATATCGTAAATTTTATTTTGGAAGATAGTAGTTAACTGGTCGGGGGTATAATCGGGGCAATTAACCACTGAAGCAAAGTATTTACGAAGTTTTGGGTTAAGCTTTAGCAGGGTTTTAACCGCGGCAGGCGAACCATTAAACACAACAGGGGGGTCGTTGGGGTTGTTGTCTATATGGTCCATAATTGCAGCAAGCAATGGGTGGATGCCGGTTTTACTATCGGTGTTGCAGAACGAATCGATAGGGTCGACAACTATTAGTTTACCCTTGCTATTTTCTAAGGTTTCCTCTAGCTTTTTGGCGCCTGTTATATCGTCTAAGGTATCGGTGTTTAAATGCTCTACCTCTAAAGCTTGGCTAGAGTTGCCAATTAGGTTTAGCTCGCCATAGATATCGGCTAAAATATCGGTTGCAAAACTTTTACCCGAGCCACTGTTACCCGAGATTATCATGTTTAAGTTAGGCGTTTTAATATTAGAGTTATCCTTAACTTTATCGGTAAATAGGGCGTAATCGATTAACGCGTTAACCTCGGATTTAAAATTCTCTAGCCCGACGATGTTTTCCATGCGCTTATTTAACGTGACAGCCTTATGGTACAATCTACTATTGGCAAAAAGTTCGTAAGTTTCGGGGTCGAGGTTATCTTGTGTGGTAGATTCTTGGTTAACGCTTGGTAATTCGTACTTCAAAATTTTGAAGTCCTTGCTTAAAACACCTGAAACTTGCTTAAGCTCTTCAAAGAAGTTGTTTAGCTCATCACTATCTTGTCGAAATATAGTAGGCTCGTCGGCTAAGTATTTTTCTTCATTAAAGAGGGTGCCATTAGAATCGTAGGCTTCAAATAAAATATCTTCAGTGAAAGGTATTTGTTTGACAAATTCAAAGGTGTTAAGTTCGGGAAAATATTCAAGAGCAATATTAGTTTTATTGCTGAAAATTCTGATGTGCTTATTATTTTTTGCATCATCAAAGACAGCAAAACGAAGAGTATTATTTAAATCATAATACCCGTTGGTTAACGGTTCAAAGGTTTGGTTGGGATTGTTAGAATCCGGAAATTGTGGATAAGACTGATGAGTCGTTAAAAATTCGTGCAATTTTTTAATCGCACTAAAAGTAGCTTCTGAAGCCATAAATAAATCTCCCCCTATATTTATGAGTTGACGTGTCAACTCGTTGGCTAATAGATATATTTTCAAATTTTGTAAAAAGGGCAGAATACACCCAATTGTAGCCACTATTATATACCTTTTTTACGTAAATGTCAATAGAGGTGGAAACGGGTGCCATTGGGAGTGGTGTAAATAGGGCGAAAAAACGTGATTAAACAAGGGAATTTTGACGAATGTTAAGAGAATGTTAAATTTTTAGGGAGAGAGGGGGAAGTGAAATAATGAAGAATGATGAATGAAGAATGATAAATGGCGAATAAAAAAACCTTGCTGAATGCAAGGAAAGGAATTATAGTGAAGTATCTTTGCTAGCGCAAAGAAGTGAAGTAATTTGCTAGCGCAAATAATGAAGTTTAGCGTAAACGCTAAGTGAAGTTAAGTTTGCCTTTTTCACTGTGAAGCAATTTCATTCGCCGATAGCGAATTTCATTTCTGAAAGAAACTTTACTTGCCCAAAGGGCAAACTTAGTTGCGCACTTCGTGCGCATGGAGCTAATGGGCGGATTTGAACCGCCGACCTACTGATTACGAATCAGTTGCGCTACCGACTGCGCCACATTAGCGAATGTAGAAATTAATTATATTTGCGTGTTATGTGAAATATTTAAAACAGCGGCGATGTTACATATCTACCAGTTAAATACTCCATATCTACCTAGAACTTGGGTATAGTTTACGCAACCATTTTCGGCAAAGCGGCTGTCGAAACTTATGTTGCGATTGTCGCCCATTACAAAATAGCCATGTGGGACGGTATATGGAAAGGTGATATCGCCTACAGATTGCATGTCTTTTTCGTAAATATAGTTCTCAGAAAGTGCGACGCCGTCTACAGAAACAGTGTCGTTGTCGTAATCTATATCAACAGTTTGACCAGCTTTTGCGATTATTCTGCTAATTCTAATTGTTTTATCTGGCGCTTTAAAGACGATGATATCGCCATTTTCGGCAAAAAGGCGATTGCGCTTGTAGTAAAAGATTTTTTCGCCTTCTGTAAAGGTTGTAAGCATTGCATTGCCAGCGATTTTGACGGTTCCAAACGTAAAAAAATAAGAAATAACACAAACCAAAATCATGGCGGTAATTGCTACGAACCAGACGAAAGGAGGTTGTTTGGTTTTCATGTTATTACCTCACTTAACTATAAATTTGAATTAGACACTTGGCAAGCAAAAAGTGGTAGAATAATCAAAATTAACAACATGAATATTTTACCACATCTGATATATTTTGTCAAGAAATTTTTAAACTGTAGCGGCATAAAGGAGCATGGGTAAGTTTTGGCTATATATTTGGTTAAATTGCGATATTGGTAACGGGTTAGTGCCTAAGCCGACCTCGATTGTATATCCTGGGCGGTTAAAATCTTGGATAAACCAATCTTTATACCCTGCATAAGAGGCGATTCCCGTTGCGTTATCTAGTGCATAGCCGCTAAGACGCGATAGATTCTCACCGATTATCTTGGCTCCTGCAGGCGCCATGTTTTGAAAGTTCCAATATATCACCTGACCTTGGCTATGAAAGGCTAGAACGAGCCTAAAGTTATGGTTGCGTGTGAAGTTGACAAGGCTTTGAGTCTCGGGTTCGGACTCGGGCGAGGGACCAGAATATCGGGTGGGTCCAGGGCCTGTGATGCCATATGCGCTTTCTGCATCTTTAGATAGCTGCCAAGCGGCATTGTAGTTGTGATTTAAATCCACACCATGGATGTTAGCCTGCCAATTGGTGCTGAAATCTGTGCTGTTGTTATTCCACTCGATAAGGCGAGAATAGTAGGGGTTATCGGGGTTTAAACCGTTTAGCACAAGGTCGACACCGTCGGGGTTAACCATTGGAATAATATATATTGAAGTGTTATTGAACAGCTCGTTTATGTTGCGCCCGCCAAGGGTTTGACCGAGAGCGTATGATTTTAAATATTGCTCGGCAAATTTCATTAAAAGCGGGGTGGTAATCCATTCTAGCGCATGGTGCGAGGCGTTGTAGAACACTTGATTCTCGCCCTTGCCAAGGCGGAGGTAGTAGATATCTTTACCCAAAACGCTGCTGCCTGCTGCGCCAATTTCTAGGAAAGGATAGCGCGCTTTAAGCCCTGTGATATCGGTTTTAAGCGCATCGTAAGTGTAACTAATATTGGTATCTACAACATCGATTCCGTAAGGGACGATTATTTGCGTGCCGATTTGGAGGTCGGTAGCGTTTAGCCCTGGGTTGGCAGCGATGATTAAGTTGGTATTTGTGTGGTAGCTTTGCGCGATTTTGTAGAATGTGTCGCCCGATTTTATTGTGTAAGTATCGTAGCCTAGAAGGTAGCGGTTTAGGGTGTTCCAGGTTTGAGTGCCGATGATTCCGTCGGGCGTTAAGCCATTTGACGATTGAAAGCGTTTGATTGCGTCTTCTAATTGTGTGCCAAAAATTCCGTCGATAGTGGTGATTCTATACCCCATTTTACGAAGAAGAGCTTGGATTTGCATTACATCGGTGCCAGACATGCCAAGTTTTAATGTTCTCATTTTACAACACACTCCTTAGGGGAAGTATATGCGAGGGAGGGTGAGGAAATGATATAGCGATAAGTGTTTAACAGTCGCCGCGGAGTAAATTTTCGGCATAATCGCAAAGGCTGGCAAATGAGTTTACGTTATCGCCACGAGTTTGAATCTGCGAGCGGACATAATCGGGCAGTCTGTCCCAATAATCTTTAGCGCGTGAGTTGGTACTTATTAATTCATCTAAACTTGTGTATTTCATTATAATTTTTCCTTTCGTTTTAATTTCTCTTTCGTTGCGGTGCGAGTGAATCGCACCTGTTAATCTCGTTAGTTACTATTATTTTTACTCTTTTTTATAGTTCTATTCAAATAAAAAATACTAAGCGAGGCGTTTAAAATTTCGCTTGCATACAAAACGCTTAAATATCCTTTAATACCAAATATCGGCACGATGAGCCATATCATCGAAATTGTCAGTGCGGTGTCGAAAATATTGATAACAACCACGCTTACATGCGCATTAACGCCTTTTAACAGCCCGTCAACGATAATATCGAAATAAATTATGGGGATAATAAAAATTAATGCGCGAATATATCCAGCTGATTCGGGGCTTTTATACCATGTGTTGCCGATAATTGGAGCCAAATGGTACAAAAATGCACCTACTATGATGCCAAAAGTTATGGTTAATGCAAGGATTTTTATTATTGATGTTTTTAGTTTGCTAATTTTGCCGGTTGCGTGGAACTCGGTTACTTCGGGTACTAAAAGTTGAGCCAGTGAGGTAAGGACGGTGGAAGGGAACATAATTACCGTCATGGCGATACCCATTATATTACCATAGTTAGTGTGTGCCATGGCGAGGGTTTGTCCGCTTTTTTGCAAGGCGACGGGTGTTAAAAGTTGTTTGAAGCTAGATAGAGAGAATTTTATGCAAGAACTTATGGCGACGGGGATGGTTATTTTTAGCAAGGGGGATAGTTGGCTAGGCGCGCCGCTTGAGCGGAATTTGCTACGTTTTAAGAGTATGCAAAGCGAGATGATGGCGCATAATCCGCTAGAAGTGAAGGCGCCGATAGCGACATATGTAAAAACTATTTGCAGGCTTCTGTTTTTGAATAATATAAAGAGGGTTAAGCATACTATTATTCTAGCAGCTTCCTCGAAAATATGTATAATACCGATGGCGGTTATATGGCGGCGGGCGGTTAAGTATCCGCAGACCATATTATTTATAGCGATAAAGGGCAGCGAGGCAGCTAGGATTTTTAGCGCGAGCGAAACTTGAGGTGTTTTTAGCCAGATGGTAGAGATGAAGTTTGAAAATGTTATCAATAAAAAGCTGCTTATAAAGCTGCAAATAATTGAATAGATAAGAGATGTTTTAAGTGTTTTGCCAATGAAATTGGAATTGTTTTTGGCCATATGCTCCGAGATGGTTCGTGTTATGCCGATATTTAAGCCAGCTGTGGCAAAAGTGATTCCTAGGATAAAGACCGAGTTTATTAGACTTAAGACGCCTGTCGACTCGGCGCCTATCATTCGCGTTAGATATATATGGAACAAAAAAGTGAGAGAATTTACGAAAAATTGCGCCCCAGTTAGAATGGCGGTGTTTATTATTAAAATTTTTAGTTTTCGCATATATATCTCCTTGACAAATATCAATAATTGTTATAGAATTATATGTGTATGATTTATATAAAATGTGAGGGGTGTATTTATGGGTAATGGTAAGAAGCTGTGTCAAAGTTCTAAGGATAGAAAAATATTTGGTGTGTGCGGGGGAATTGCTGAATATTTGAATGTTGATTCGACAGTTGTTAGGCTAGTTGTTGTTGCGTTGGCGATATTTTTTGGCTCGGGGATACTTTTATACATTATAGCTGCGTTGATTATGCCAACTGATACTAATATCTCTGGCGATGATAATAAAAAAGATGTAATTGATGTATAGTTGATTTAAATCCTTTAAAGGGGTAGGTTTAATTTATGTGGACGCCTATTTATATGGCACAATCGCTTAATATTGCAATTAGAATAAAACAAATGTTAGAGCAAAACGATATTTTAGTTTATGTTAGACCTGCTAAAACTAACGGTGAATGTTATGATTTATTAGTTCCGCGGGCGGAGTTAGAAGAGGCGCAAGGGCTTATATTTGCTAATTTTAGTTGATTTTAGAAAATTAGTGGTCGTTTTAAAAAGTTTGCAACGGTTCGCAATGTTAACGAAAGATTCGGGAGGATTTTAACTATGGATAAAATTAGCTCTATTGGTGTGCTAACAAGTGGTGGCGATGCGCCAGGTATGAACGCGGCGATTCGTGCAGTGGTGCGGACGGCGATATTTTATGGATTGAAGCCGATTGGCATCCGCAAGGGGTATGCTGGTTTGATACATGGCGATGTGTTTGAGTTTAAAGCGAGAGATGTTTCGGATATTATGCAGCGGGGCGGTACCGTTTTGCAGACTGCCAGGTGTATGGAATTTAAGACAAAGCCAGGGCTAGAGAAGGCTATTGATAGTGCTAAGTATTTTGGTGTAGATGGGTTGGTTGTTATTGGTGGTGATGGGTCTTTCCGTGGTGCGCGCGACCTTTCGTCGCTTGGGCTGCCGACGATTGGTATACCAGGGACGATTGATAATGACATACCTTACACCGAGTACACTATAGGTTTTGACACAGCAATAAACACCGCTAAGGATGCTATCGATAAAATTAGGGACACCGCGACGAGTCATGAGAGATGTAATATAATCGAGGTTATGGGGCATCATTCGGGGCAGATAGCTATTAATGTTGCAATTGCCACAGGTGCGGAGGCGTGTTTTGTTCCAGAACGCCCTATGCCTGAGATGCCAAGTATTATAGATGCCATTTTAGAGGGTAAAAAGCGGAATAAAAAGCACTTTATTATTGTATTAGCCGAGGGTGTAGGTGGCGCGGCAGAGATGGCGGCGCATATAGAGCAGACGACGGGGATGGAGACTAAGGTAAACACGCTTGGGTATATGCAACGTGGAGGAAGCCCGACGGTGCGTGATAGATGTATGGCGAGTGAGATGGGGGCTAAGGCTGTCGAGCTTTTAAAAGATGGTATAGGTAACAGATTAGTAGGGATAAAAGATGATAGGGTATATGATATCGATATTTTTGAAGCGTTAGAGATACAACAACAAGTGCGTGATGATTTAATAGATTTAGCTATAATGCTTTCGATATAAAGTGGTAAGCGTGAGTTGCAAGATTAGGAATTTATATGTAAAACATAGTTTATGGCTATAATTAAGGGGAAAAACATACAGGGGGCAACAAATTTATGAAGAAAATATTCAAAAGGCTAAGCGCGATATTATTAATAATCAGCTTGTGTATAACTGCTTCGGGGTGTACATCTTCGGTTATGCTTAAACCCTTAAATGATGCTTTTATGGGCTTTAGGGGGCTAGATTCGTACACCGCAAATTGGACTGTCAAGATGAATATAGACGAAACTAAGTTTTCGCGCTCTGATGAAGCTAATAAGGCGTGGTTTGAGTATGCTGATAACTCTGTTGCTACGTTTACCGAGAGCGTAGTGTTTGAGAAGCATCGCAAAGTATTGTTGATGAAGTTAGATTTTAATATTAAGATAACCGATTTAGATGAATCAAAGGCTAATGAAGGGAAGGAGCCTAAACGTCCGCTTGCTGGGACGGCATACTTATCTTATAATTACACCGATTTAAATAAGCCATTATGCTCGTTTGCTGTTAGGTTTAATAATTTGCCAGAAGTCTTCTCTAGAAATCTACCAACATCTTTAACTGATGATTTAGAAATTGCTGGAATTTTTGATAAAAAAATTGCACAGTATTATTTCACAGCAGATTTTTCGACGAATCCTTATGTAAAGAATTACTTTAATACATTAAGCACGCGCCCATCGTTTTTCGACTTTTTATCGTCGTTTAAATACGATTTAGAGCAGCCGAATGTATATGGCAAGAATTTTACAGATAGCGATATGAAAACTGCGTATAAGGCAATTACCGAAATTTTAGGTGTAGCGGTTGACCCTGCGTGGTTAGAAGAATTCTATAGCACTTTTGAGTTGACAAATACTCATTTTACTACAACTGTAACAGGCAACTCGGTGGTGGATAACACTGGTGCGATGCTTGGAAGTAATGATATTAATGTTAGTGGATTGTTAGATATAAATAAGTTTATGAACAGAATTTTGAATATACCATCGGGGCAATTAGGTATTCTTCCGTTTACCTTAAATTTCAATTGTGTGTATAGTAACCACAACGCTGTTCCTACTTTTTACTATCCAATAATTTCGCAAAACAACTCGTACGATATATCTATTTTAAAAACCAGGCAATTATGGGCGGATACTTTTAAACCGCTGCCAATTTCGCCTGAGTTTGAGCAAATAGAAGTGTATATTGATGGGGAGAAGATTTATTTCCACCCTAGTTTATTGCCGAGAATAGTTGATGACAGGGTAATGGTGCCGGTTAGAATTGTCGGGCAGGCGATAGGCGCGGCGGTGTCTTCTACTTTAGACGAGAATGGCGGGGTAGAGACAGCGGTGTATTACAAGAACTATAATGCGACTATAACTAAGGATAGTCTTACCTTAATTAGCATGGGTACAACCGTGGAACTGCCTAAAACGGCGATGATTATTGATGATGCGTTTTTTGTGCCGATTTGGTTCTTTGTAGATGGATTTGGTCAGAAGTTAGATACTAAAATAACCGAGACGCCGAACGGGAATCATTTTGTACTAAACTTGAGTTCGGAGTAGGCTTGCGCGTTTAATTTGTTTGATGGTAATATAAGACGGAGTGATGCGTGTGCAATTTTACGAGATATTTTTAATAAGCGTGGCTTTGGCGATGGATGCGTTTGCTATTGCGGTGGCAAACGGAATGGCGGTGCGGAAGAATTTAGCCAGGGAATCGCTTAGGTTTGGCGTGTATTTTGGCGTGGCGCAGGCGTTAATGGCGGCTTTGGGCTGGGTGTTTGGCGCGGCGTTTGAATCTTACATCATCAGTTATGACCATTGGGTAGCGTTTGGATTATTGGCGTTTATTGGTGGGAAGATGATATTTGAGGCTATTGGCGGCAGCGACGAGGCGGCGACAGGAATTGTAAGCAATAAAAAAATGCTAGTGCTATCGGTTGCTACAAGCATAGATGCGTTAGCGATTGGAATTAGTTTGGCAGTGGTAAACTCGCCCATTATTGTGCCAGCTATTGTGATAGGTGTAGTTGCGTTTGCGCTATCGGGTATTGGCGTTGTTCTTGGGCGGAAAATAGGCGATAAGCTTGCGAATAAGGCAGAGATTATTGGCGGGCTGGTGTTGATACTTTTAGGTGTGAAGATATTGGTGGAACACCTTGGAATATTGTAGAATGAAAGAAGACAAAAAAATCCCTTTTTAGCTAAAGGGATTTTTTATATTAATAGTGTTGCATAAGTGGATTACTCGATTATTGTGCCATAAACTTTTAATGTGTTACCTTCGCCTACCATAAGAATTCGCTTGGTTTGGGAACCTACAGTGGTGTTGCGTGAGTCTATTAAATTATAAGTAATTTTGACAATCCCTGCGCCCATGCAATTATCCCAGTTGCCATCTTTGGGAATATAGGTAGATTCGACTTCTACATTTGTAACCGAAACCCTTGCGTTGTATTCAACTAAAATATCTTTCATGTCTAGCAATCCGTCCCAAAGTGCATTATGTATTGGAGTTTTGCTGTGTACATAGTTTTTAATTTGAGAATCGCTTAGAACAGGTAAATCGTTATAAAGGTTTGCGATGTCGTTTTTAAGATGTTGGTTTAAAGTTGAACGCCTGCTAGAATCTACCCAGTTACCCGTTTGAAATGTTAGCAGATAAGGGTCTTGGTCAGAGTAAAAAATGTCATCTGGCAGAGGGCTGGGCGAGGGGCTGGGCGAAGGAGTTGGAGGAGCTGGTGCAGGAGTAGGAGTTTGCTCGCCAGGGGAAAGCGTGTACACATCGCGAATCCAATGAGATAATTTTGCATTTTTTAGGAGTTTTTCGATATTATCGAATACAATTGCCGCTTCGGCACGACGGACATTGCTGGTTGGATTGAAGTTTCCGTAATCGTCACCCTTCATTAGCCCTGCATAAACGCATTCGCCAGCTTCATCTTCGCACCAATCTTTAATTTGGCTTCTATCACTAAAGCCATTTAAATATTTATCAAAAACTCGGTAGCCGACATATTCGCTACCATAATTAGGGTTGAACGAAGCAAAATAAGAAATCATAACAGCGAGTTCGGCACGAGTTATAGGTTGCTCAGGGCGGAAAGAACCGTCCTCGTAACCATCTAAATGTAGCAAAGTAGCGGTTTTGCCGATGGCGGTGTAATAATAGCTAGAAGGCGCGACATCGGGGAAAGTTTTAATTTGGTACTCACCCTCGTCTAATGTTTTTAAAAGGCGGTACATAAGCAAGCAAAGGTCGCCGCGCTTTATGTTGAGGCTTGGACCATACTCGTTATATCCGATGCCTTGAATAATGCCTCTATTGGCGTAGTTTAAAATGGGTTGGGCTGCCCAATCGAAGCCCGATAAATCGTTGAAACTTGCAGCTTTTGCAAAGGTACAACTAAAAATAATTGTGAAAACTAACAGGGGAGAAATTAATTTGCGCATAAAGTTTGCTCCTAAGTATATGTAGTTTTTAAGATGATAAATTATAAGCCAGAAGCCAGAAGCTTCTTAAAGCGAGAAGCAATAAGCCAGAAATATTGTAATAAATTTTCGCTAAAGCTCAAATTTATAGATTAGGGCATTGTCATTCCGCGCTCCGACGCGGAATCTATATGCTATTTTGCAATTGACTGATATCATTCAAAACTAGCGTATAGATTGCGGGTCGCAGCCCGCAATGACATATAATAATTCATTCTGCATTTTTAATGGCGCGTTCCATTTTGCGTTTAGCGTCTTTTTCTGCCAAAGTTGCGCGTTTATCGTACAACTTTTTACCGCGGGCAAGGGCTAGGCTTAGTTTTACATATTTGCCGCTAAAGTGTAAATCTAACGGTATTAGTGTGAACCCTTTTTGCGAGACCGCGCCTAGGATTCGGTTGATTTCTTGTTTATGAAGCAAGGCTTTTCGTGGGCGAACGGGGTCTTTATTAAATATATTACCTTGTTCGTAAGGCGAAATATGAAGATTTTTAATCCATACCTCACCACTTGATATGCTTGCATAACTATCTTGCATATTAACTTTACCTAGGCGGACGGATTTAACCTCGGTGCCGCTTAGGGAAATGCCAGCCTCGTAAGTATCTTCGATAAAATATTCGTGGCGGGCTTTTCGGTTTTGTGCAATTATTTTACTCATTGTTGTTTTTCCTTTTTTTATTCTTCTTGCCAGATTTTGGCTTATGATGATGCGCGCGCTTTGTTTCGCCCTTATTAGATTTTTTGCCGGAATCATTTTTGCCGCTGGCAGATTTTTTTTGCACTACCACTTTATCTTTTTTAGAACGCTTGCCAGAATGCTTGCCTTTTTTAGTTTTTTTATTATCGTCGGATTGATTATCATCGGTATCTTCTTTGTTTTTCTTAGATTTTTCTTCACTCTTTTTTTCGGTAACTAGGCAAAAATCTATCTGCCGAGCTTCGGGGTTAACTCGAATTAATTTGACATGCAGTTTCTCGCCAATTTGGTAGACTGCCCCTGTGTGCTTGCCTGTTAGGATATTGCGAACTTCGTCGAAAATATAGTAATCGCCATCTAGCTCGCTCATGTGAACCAAGCCTTGGGCAAGGTTATCGAGTTGCACAAACAGACCAAACGAGGTGACCGAAACAATGGTGGAATCAAATTCTTCACCAACGTGAGCTTCCATAAATTGGGCGATTTTGTATGAATCCCACTCGCGTTCGCACTCGGTGGCATGAACCTCGCGTTCGGAACTTTGAGTAGATGCGTTAATGCAAAAAGCTTCGTAAAATCCTAGCTTGCGCTCGTTTAAGTTCTTGTGCAGCCAATCTTTGACGATTCGATGCACGACTAAATCGGGATATCGGCGAATGGGCGAGGTGAAGTGGCAATAATACTTTGCAGCTAAGCCAAAATGCCCTAAGTTTTCCTCGGAATATCGGGCTTTCATCAGCGAACGAAGCATGCAGGTAGAAACGGCTAGGTAATAATCTTTACCCTCAATTTGCTCTAGAATTTCTTGTAAATCTTTAGGCTTAACGCCTTTGTCGCCAATTTTAAGTTTAACGCCAAATGTTTTTATCATCTGCGAGAAGTTTTCGATTTTATCGGTGGCAGGGTTCTCGTGAACTCGGTATACAAGCGGGATATTTAGGTGATTGATATGGCGGGCGATAGTTTCGTTAGCAATTAGCATAAATTCTTCTATGATGTGATTAGAAACGGTTATAGGATATTTCTCGATTTTTATAGGCACATCGTTTTTATCTAGTGTAATTTTAGGTTCGGGGAAATCGAAATTTAGTGCGCCGCGTTTTAGACGTTTAGCTTCTAAAATTTTAGACAGTTTTAGCATAAGTTTAAACTCGTCGACTAAATAATCGTAGCGTTTGTAAAGCTCGGGGTCACCATCTAAAATTTTGGTTACGTTGTTATATGTCATGCGCTCGTTCGAGTTAATAACACTCTCGCAGATTTCGTAATTTATAACGCCGCCTGTGTGGTCAATCTCCAAAAAAATAGTCAAAGTAAGGCGGTCTACTTGCGGGTTAAGGCTGCAGATTCCGTTGGAAAGCTCTTTAGGCAGCATGGGGATAACGTTATTGATTAAGTAAACGCTTGTTGCGCGACTAAAAGCCTCGCGGTCTAGCGCGCTATTGGGTGTAACATAGTGACTTACGTCGGCAATATGTACGCCGAGATAATAATTTCCATTTTTTAGCATAGATATACTTATAGCGTCATCGAAGTCTTTGCTATCGTCGCCATCGATGGTGACGGTGTTTAAATTGCGCAGGTCACGCCTACCGTCGATATCTTTTTGTGTAACGCTATTGGGGATGCCATCTACCTGGTCATTCACGTTCTTAGGGAAGTAGGGCAATAAGCCCTTGAATTTTATAAACTCTGCGTATGTCATTTTTTAGTTCACTCCTAGTGAGTGCAAATTTAGTGTAACACTAATATGTTTTTATTATATCATAATACGCTAAAAAATGCAAGGAAAATGCGAAAAAACACACTCTTGTAAAAATTTTGTAATGTTTTTGTAAAAAAATTGCAAAAAACTCTTTACATTTTTAAAAGTATGTGATATAATAAGGAAGAATAAATCAAATAGGGGAAAAATATAGCAAAAGCAAAGGATTTTAAAAGATTTTAGTTTTTTAAAAGCGTAAGGGGGAGAACTGTTGAATATTTATCACCCTAGTGGGGCGATAACTCACTCGATTTCGATGTGTGATGACGTTGATGGCTGGTTGTTATCTTCGCCTAAGTTATCGTTTGCTTATAACAGTGTGTCGCTGCAATTATTACCAAAAAAGGAGCGATTGTTTATTATGGCAACAGCAAAGAAGGATTTAAAATCTATTAAAGAGTATATCGAGGACAACCTTGGTAAGCCAATTAGCCTATCCGCAAAAATGGGCAGAAACAAAATTATCACACGCACAGGTGTAATAGAAAATGCGCACAATAGTATTTTTATTATTAAGTTAGACAACCCTACCCCTGTTGAGACTCCTAATGCTACAAGACGAGTATCGTATAGCTATACCGATATATTAACCAATTCTATTCAGATAGAGTTAGATAAGCAGGACGAAGAAGCTAAATCGGATAAAGTTGGGTAATTAAGGGCGACCTTATAAAACTTGAGTCAATTAAAAAGTACATAAATATAAAGCTTTTGGTAAGAATCATTGAATGTTAATTTATGATTGCTATGATAAAAGTTTTTAAAAGTGTTCATAAAATCTCCTTTTAAGTAATATATTGTTTTATCACAATAGTGAAGGAGATTTTTAAATGTCTATAGAATTAAAGAAGCAAGATTTATCTATAAGCCAAAACATAGCGCAGAACTTTAGCCAAGCGTATGCCGAGGCAGATGTTATTGTGCCGGATACAAAGCCCGATGTTGCCAAGGTTATTCAGGCGACGGCAATGTGCTATGTAACTGATAAAACAATATCTGGCAACAAAATTTTGCTTGATGGTGTGCTTAATATTACTATTCTGTATTTAACCGAAAAAGGGTTGGTTAAGTCTATCCATACCAAGCAAGGGTTTAAGCATAATGTAGATGTAGCTAATTTGGTCGACAATGCTAAGCTAGATGTGCAATCGGACGTGCAAAATGTAGAGAGCTTAATTTTAAATAGTAGGAAGCTAAACATTAAGGCGTTAATTGGCATAAACATTTCGGTTAGTGTTGATAACTCGGTTAGCGTTACAACTGGGGTGGACGAAGATAGTTTGTGTCATTGTCAGCAGAAGTTGAAGCCTTTGGCGGCAATGTGCGAGAATGTAGTAACAGAGCAGAGTATTTTAGTGCGTAACACGTTTGAGCTTTCGTCTGGTAAGCCGCCGATTGACGATATTTTGCGGTTGGATGTAAAGGTGTGTAACAAAGAAAGTAAAATAGCGGGTAATAAAATTTTAGCAAAAGGCAACCTAAACATATCCATGCTTTATTGCTCTGATGCGTGTGATGGATTGCAGACGATGGACACGCAGATTCCGTTTAGCGAGATATTAACATTAGCAGCGGGCAGAGAGATTGATAATTGTAGTTTAGATTATTCGTTAGCCGATGTTAAGTGGACGTTGCAGCAGGATTTAGACGGTGAGAACAGGGCGGTTAATTTAGAAGTTGGGTTATTAGCTAAGGTTAATGCCTGCACGCAGATTAATATGGATTTGCTTGGCGATTTATATAGCACCAAAGAGAATATCGATTTAAAGCTTAAGAACGTAGCAATAAACGAAGTGGCGCATAGGCAAAACGCTGTTTTAAATGTTAATGAGATGCTAAGTTTATCGCCAGATGATGCGCCGATTGAGCAAGTGTACAACTGTTTTGTAACGCCTAAAGTTGGGAAGACTACTTTAAACGGCAAGCATGTAACCGTCGAAGGCGTGCTAAATGCAATGGTTTTGTATATATCTAATAGCACAGATAATCAGATATCTACTATTAATAAAGAGTTTAAGTTTGCTAACACGTTTGAGTTATCTGATACCATGAAACTATCGCAAGATTCGGCGGCTGATGTTAATTTAGATGTAGAGAATATCAATTATATCATTACCGGAGCGGGAGAGATTGACCTAAGGTGCATGCTGAATATCAGCATTGGTGTGATAGAAAAGCGTGAGTATAGCTATATATCTGACGTTGAAGAAATAGCCGATGAGGATGACGGAGGCGCTAAGGCGTATAGGTTGAGGATATATTTTGTTCGCAATGGCGACACGCCTTGGAGCATAGCTAAGAAGTATCGAATGAAAGTTGATGATTTATTGGCGGCGAATGGTGATAATATAGTGCCAGGGCAAAAGCTGATACTTACTTGAGTTTGCTCGCTCGCGATTTATACTTAACGAAAAAATTCTATAAAAGAGGAAAGAACTATGCTTTACATTTGTGCGACGCCGATTGGCAATTTAGGCGACATAACTTTTAGGGCGATTGAGTGCTTGAAAACGGTTGACATAATTGCTTGCGAAGACACGCGACATACTAAAAAATTGTTAGATAGCTATGATATTAAGGCGAAGACGACGAGTTATCATCAACACAATTATGTTGCTAAAGGCGATAAACTGATAGAGATGCTTAAAAATGGGGCAGAGGTTGCGCTTGTATCTGACGCTGGAATGCCTGGAATTAGCGACCCTGGCGAGCATTTAGTTAAGTTGTGCATACAAAACAATATCGAGTTTACTATTTTGCCAGGGGCATCGGCGGTTACAACTGCCTTAGTGCGTAGTGGTATATCAACCAATGGATTCATATTCATTGGTTTTTTGCCTGTTAAAAAAGGTGAGGCGGTTGGCGTGATAAACTCGGTTAAAGGGAACCCTCAGACGCTTGTTTTTTACGAGGCACCGCATAGGATTTTGCGTACGTTAGGCTTGCTTGAGCAGACGTTGGGCGATAGGCAATGTTGTGTATCGCGAGAGCTGACGAAGAAATTTGAAGAGGATGTTCGCGGCAAGATTAGCGAGGTATTGGAACATTTTAATCAGCACGAGCCTAGAGGCGAGTTTGTGATTGTACTAGAGGGCGCGGGGGCTGGTGCAGGTGCGATGCTTGGCAGCGGGCTTGTGGAGGGAGATATCGATTATTCTGCTGAAGTTGAGAGATTAATTAATAGTGGAATGAAAAAATCTGAGGCTGTTAAAGAGGTTTCGGCTATATATGGCATTAAAAAGCAAGATTTGTATAAGAGGATAAAGGATTGATGAGGGAAATGATAGAGCTATTGGCACCAGCTTCGTCGCAACAGCTTCACTCGGCTTGTTTTTGCTCAAAACGCAAAAATGTTGCCTATGTTTCGCGTTGCTCCTCTTATCCCACAAAAGCAAAGTCGGCTTTTGCGGGAGCCCTATTGCCTGCCTCGTTTGTTTTGAGGTTAGTTATTAGTTACTAAAAAGATAAAGGATTGATGAATATGATAGAACTACTCGCGCCGGCAGGCAATTTAATAAAACTACAAACTGCGTTTGAATATGGGGCGGATGCGGTTTATTTAGGCGGCGATATGTTCTCGCTTAGGGCGTTAAGTGGCGAGTTTGAGGGCGATAGGCTTGAGCGTGCAATTGATTATGCTCATTCTATAGGTAAAAAAGTGTATGTAACCGCCAATATTATCCCGCATAATAACGATATACCCGAGCTGGAGGAGTATATTACTTTTGTAAAAGAGGCGGGGGCAGATGCGATAATTGTTGCCGACCCTGGCGTGGTGGATTTGTGTTTAAAGTGTGGTGTGGGTGGCGGAGCGAGTGGTACGCAGATTCATCTTAGCACGCAAGCGAATAATATTAACTACGCAAGTTGTAATTTTTGGCATGGAATGGGCGTAAAGCGCGTTATACTTGGGCGTGAGCTGTCGCTTGATGAGATTCGTGAGATTCGCGAGCGTGTGCCAGACACCTTAGAGCTTGAAGTGTTTGTGCATGGGGCAATGTGCATTGGATACTCGGGCAGGTGCTTAATAAGTAATTATGTTACATCGCGCGATAGTAATCGTGGCAAGTGCGCGCAGCCTTGTAGGTGGGAGTATAATGTATCGGCTGCAAATTCGACTGATAGCGATGAGTTTGATTTAGATTTGACCGAGAACGAGCGCGGGACGTTTATATTTAATAGTAAAGATTTGTGCTTGATAAATTATATCAAAGAGTTGGCAGAGGCAGGCGTGAGCAGTTTTAAGATAGAGGGCAGGATGAAGAGCGAGTATTATTTGGCCACTGTCGTGAAAGCTTATAGAGGCGAGATTGATAGGTATTTACAGGAAGGGGCGAAGTATAATCCTAGCAGCGGTGCGCGCGCCGAGTTAGAGAAAGTTAGCCACCGAGTGTATAGCGAGGGATTTATTAATGGGCGGCAGAATGATATGCAGATTTATGGGACTTCGAGCTATATTCGCAGCTGTGATTTTGTTGGAGTAGTAGAGGGGTGCGATGGCGGGTTTATAAAGGCGACCCAACGTGGGAAGTTCTTGCGCGGCGATACCTTAGAAATTTTGCAGCCGCGTGGCGAGAATGTAGTGATTAATAATTGCGAGATTTATGATGAAGATGGCGCTGAAATTGATGCTACTCCGCACCCCATGATGACGTTTAAGGTTAAGTATGACGGAGCGGTTGAAAAGGGTTCGTTTATTAGGAAAATTTAGGGCTAAAGGCGGGTTGAGTTGGGCTGGGGGCGTAAGGCGATATAAAAAAAATCAAAAAAGGTTACATAATTTGTGGAACATAACTTGACAAATTTGACATGATGTGATATACTATATAAGTTGAAAGGTATCGTCTAAATTGTGAATGTTGAATTATTCATGTGTTTTAGCGGCTTTAACAAGTAAAAACCACTGATAAAAATGGAGTGTTTTATTATGCAAAATATTATAGAAAAATTTTTGGAGTATTTAAAAACTGAAAAAAGGCGCGCGGATAATACTTTGTATTCTTACAAGTTGGATTTATCTGCCTTTGTAGCGTTTTTAAATACTAAAAATGTTAAGGATTTTAACGCGGCTACTTTAGAGAATCTTCAAGAATATTGCGAGAAATTGCGTAATTCTGATAAGTCTAAATCTACAGTTGCGCGTCAAATTGCGTCGCTTAAAACTTTCTATAAGTTTTTGTTAGAGAATGGATATATTGTTACCAATTATGCGCGTCAATTAAATGGGCAAATGGTAGAGCGTAATGTAAACCGTGAGTTGCTAACCTCGGACGAGATTAAGAGGTTTTTAGCGTGTGTTCAAGGCAACGGAACAAAAGAAATTCGTGATAAAGCTATGGTAGAAATGTTGGTGCAGACAGGGCTGAACGCTTCTGCAATTACGTCTTTAGATGTTAAGGATTACAACGGCGAGAGCATTGTTGTTCGTCAGCCAAGGGGCGATAAAGTTTATGGCTTGGTGCAACAGGTGCGCCGACTGGTAGATGATTATTTGGAAAATTCGCGCCCGCGCCTAGTGATGCGTGATGGTGTTAAGGCGTTGTTTGTTAACTATAACGGAACTAAAATGACGCGTCAGGGGTTATGGAAGATAATTAAGAACTATCAGGAAATTGCAGGGATAAAGAAGGAAATTACACCTAGAATGCTTAAAAATTCTGTAGCCGAATTGAGAAAATAAGTTAGTGAGATAAATTTTGAGTTAGCATAATTTTTGCCGAATGATTGTGGTGATGCACGCTTGGTAAGTGTGGACTCTAATCGAATAATCGGCAAAATTTTCGTGTCTTCGTAGCTCAGCTGGATAGAGCGACCGCCTCCTAAGCGGTAGGCCGGGCGTTCAAATCGCCCCGAGGACGCCAAAAAGTGCCAAGTAAGCTTGGCAATGAAAAAATGATGAATGATAAATTGTGAATTATAAATGAAAGGCGCGCTCGCAGGGCACTTTTTGTATTCATCATTTATCATTCATCACTCATCATTTTTCATTAAAGAGGTTATGTTCGTGTCAAATATAACATTTTAATAGATAAATCGCTTTCGTTTGCCGCTCGTATTTTTAAATTGCAAAAATTTTTAATCAAGGAACATAAAGAGGGAGTAATATCCAAGTAAATTATTCGCTCTGGAACTGGCATAGGCGCGAATATCAACGAGGCAAATTAGGGATTTGCCGCGCCACCTGTTACTCCATTTGTTACATTGCAAAGGTGAAATTGATGGAATTATCTTCAGAAATTGAACGCGGGAAAATTTTATTAAATATTGGCTCGAAAGGCTTGACAAAATTAGTAATATATGATAGAATATTTGGGTAGGTTAAAAACGGTTGTTTGCCTACTTAATGTTTGCTATGTATATTTCGGGGTGTGGCGCAGCTGGGAGCGCGCGTGGTTTGGGACCATGAGGCCGCAGGTTCAAGCCCTGTCACCCCGACCAATGAAGGTCTTATAAGTTGATAGAAAACTTATAAGACCTATTTTTATGATTATTTTTAGTCTTATAGCTGTTGTAAGAGTTGAATGCGCCGCCAAAATGTTTCAAGTTGCCGTGTTTTTATAATACTCAAAACAATTTATATGCTTACCTAAGCCGTGTGAAAAGAGTATTCTTATTATGAGAAGACTTGACAAATACGAAATAATGTGTCAAAATGGATATGTAGAAAAAACGCTTTAAGCGGAATTAAAAATTCCAGCTTCAAATAATTTTATAAATTGAACTTTAAAAACTACCTTACAAGGGGAATGAAAAACATGCCAGAAAACAATATTGCTAGCAATTTTAACCACTACGCTTATTATGGGGAATATTCAATTAAAAGTTGGATTGACTTTGTGTTAAACGGTGAAATCAAGCTGCCAGACTATCAACGTAGTTTTGTGTGGAATATTAAACAGTCGACACAATTAGTAGACTCTATAAAGAGTGGACGATTTGTGCAACCGCTTACAATAGCCTCTACACAGAATGAGTTAGCTGGAATGGATCCTGGTATTTATCTTCTTGACGGACAACAACGAATTAGCTCTATAATATTATTGATATTAGGTGTATTCCCCAATGGAAAACCTATTTCTTTAACTTTGGAAGATGATGAAGATAATTTGGAATACATAGAGTGGAACTTCTCACATTTGCAACTATTGAATAAAAGGTGTGTAACTTTAGAAGAACTCCGAGAGGCTTGCTTAAATAGCGGCGAATATATCGAACTCGAGAAATATGATATAAAAAAGAACAAATTATTGAAGGATGCTGATAGAAGAAAGGCAACTCAACTGTATGAAGAAATCTGGCAAGATAAAGACCTCTTATTCAATAAAAATTTGGGATACTCTTTTGTGAAAAGCATAGGGGATTCAAGTGCTGAGAAAAAATTATTTGCAAATCTATTTCGGGAGATTAATAGTAGCGGTCAAAAGTTGACTCCTGCTGAATCAAGAAAGGCTTTATATTATTTAGAACCAGAACTAATTAATTTGTTAGAACCTAAGTTTTTAAAGTCATATAAAATCGGTAAAGATAAAGCCGTGGATTTTCCACGTTATCTTTCTTATGCATATAGATATAAGGAAATATGTCGTGAAAGTATTGTTCCTGCAAGCAGTATTGCAAAAGGGTATAGTAATAAGCAAGAAGAATATATTATTGATTATGTCCATGAGGTCATCAATGAATTTAATCCTCAAAATCCACCAGATTATTTCAATAATTTAGATGAGTTTGAAGATGCATTCTTGCAAATTTGTCCTCAAGAAAATATTGAAAGTATCGCTAAAATGGAAATGTATTCATTTGGTTTGATATTCTGGTGTCTTTTGGATGGCAAAAAGTTTGATGCATCTAGGTGCAACGAACTCATTGGTGAATTAAACAGTAATATGCCAGAAACGTCTCCTTATGAAAAAGTAGGAGGGATTAGAAATCGTCTTAAAAAATCTGTAGAAATATATGAAAGATATATGTTGGAAGGAGAGTAGAACTATGGTTAAAGATATGCACGAATATATTTCCTTCGATATTTTTGAATATCTAAAGGAAATAGAGAGAATTGTTCCCCGAACACTTGATTTTACATTCCAACAGACACTCGGTTTTATTTTCCCCAATATATTCATGAAAATGACAGGATGTTTGGAACACAAGCTTGACATGGTTTCTATCCAATTATGTATCGATCATGAGAACTACAAACAAAATAAATTACGTAAAAGTTCAAAAATTCCAGAAGGTAGTAGCGAATACGAAACAATAATAAAAGAACTATTGGAAAATGTGAATGGGTTAGGCGGGGCGAACAAATATATTCTTGACCTTGAAAACATAAATGGTACAGTTTTTAGAAATGCACTTTGGAAAGATATTGAAGTTTGGGATTCGGTGATTAATCGTTTATTTGATTGGATTGACTCACCTTTATTTAGTTGCTATTTTAAAAATAATAGCAACAAATGTAAACACAATTGCGAAATTAGTGAAGTCGATACAATGATTGAAAAATCGGCTAACAGAATAGGAGATAGTTTGGTTAAAACAAAATATAGAGAATGTCCATTAAAATACTTATTTGACATGGCTTTTCGATTTAGGAATAAATTTGCACATAACGAGAACTCTGTTTATTTAGTAGAAAAGACGCCGCTAGGGTTAAGAGCAGTTGAAAATGAATATGATAATTGGTGGATTCGGTTTGCAATACTATTATATGCTGATGAGATACTAAGGGAATCATTTAAAAAATATCTATTTTGGCGTCGTAAACGCCATTTGATTTAGCACTTATCAGTAACTTTTATATAATTCTAGTTACTTATAAAAAAACAGTTTGTTTCGTCAAAAACCTTGCCGAAGGCAAGGTTTTTTTATATTTATCGTTTATATTTATCGTTTAAAAAATTATGTTTTTTTATTTTATAAAATTAATATGCCTTGCCCCAATAAACCATGTGTTTTGCAGGCTTGCTGCAACATACGCAAGTGTTGCTAATTTCTTCTTGCTCAAATGGGATGCAACGAGAAGTGATTCCGCCGACCGCTTTAATTTCGTCCTCGCACTCTAAATTTCCGCACCACATGGCTTTAATAAAGCCTTTATTATTGGCGTTTTCCTTAAGCTCGTCAAAGGTTTTAGCAGCGGTCACCGTCATTCGCTTATTAGCGGCATCGTACATTGCATCGTGAATCTCGTCTAACAAAGTTGGAATCGTCGTAGCTAAATCTTCAAACTTAATCTTACGCTTCTCGCCGCTGAATCTAATGGTTACAAGTGCCTCGCCTGCCTCGATATCTTTAGGACCAATCTCGATGCGAATAGGAACACCACGCATTTCGTGCTCGGCAAACTTCCAGCCAGCGGAGTTGTTGCTATCGTCTAACTTAACGCGGGCGATATTTTTTAGCATGGCGGCTACCTCGGTACATTTTACAAGAACGGCGTCGCTTTTATTGGCGGCAACAGGGATTATAACGCATTGAGTAGGTGCAAGTTTTGGCGGAAGAACCAGCCCGTTATCGTCGCTATGAACCATTATAACCGCGCCGATGATTCGGGTAGAAACGCCCCAAGATGTTTGGTGCATGTATTGCAGATTATTATTTCTATCGGTAAATTTCATGTCGAACGCGCGGGCGAAACCGTCGCCGAAATAGTGCGAAGTGCCAGCCTGAAGAGCCTTGCCGTCGTACATTAGGGCTTCGATTGTGTACGTGTCAACCGCACCGGCAAATTTTTCTTTTTCGGTTTTTTTACCTTTAATAACAGGGATAGCTAAGAATTCCTTGCAGAAATCGGAATAGACGTTCAACATTTTTATAGTTTCGGTGCGTGCGTCTTCTTCGTTCTCGTGGACGGTATGACCCTCTTGCCACAAAAACTCACGACTGCGCAAAAATGGGCGGGTAGTTTTCTCCCACCGAACGACGCTACACCATTGGTTATATAGCTTTGGTAAATCGCGATACGAGTTTACAATTTTAGCGTAAAGCTCGCAAAATAAGGTCTCGGATGTAGGGCGGACGCAAAGGCGTTCCTCTAATTTATTGCTGCCGCCATGCGTAACCCAAGCAACTTCGGGAGCAAATCCTTCTACGTGGTCTTTTTCTTTTTGAAGCAAGCTTTCGGGGATAAAAAGTGGCATATAGATATTCTCGTGACCAGTTTCCTTAAAGCGTTTATCCATCTCGGCTTGGATATTCTCCCACAGGGCATAGCCTGCAGGCTTTAAAATTACGCAGCCTTGAACGCTAGAATACTCGATTAAATCGGCTTTTTTAACGATATCTGTGTACCATTTTGCAAAATCGTCCTCGCGGCTTGTAATTGCCTCGACCATTTTTTTATCTTTATTACTCACGCACATCATGCTCCTTGAGATATTTGTATTAATTATTCTGTCATTATATCATTTATGGCGATGTTTGTCAACTGTTAATCTGAGTTTTTACACTATCTGCAAGGGCGAGCAAGAACGATTTTTTGGCGAAATCTTTAGAGATATCGGTGCGGGCGGTGTCATACAAGCAATCCATATCGGCGGGCAAAGTATTGGCGGCTGCTAGCTCTAGAGTGTTTTCGATGAACTCGCTAAGTGGGCAATCCTTCATGCTGAAATAATCGACGCGACGGTTTGTGATGACATAATTAAAGGCTATATTATAGGCGGAATCGAAGTCAACCGAAACGCCACCGTTTTGGGCATCGAGCGCGTTGGCTTTGTTGTAGGCGTCCTTTGAATCGGCAAGCGATTTTAAAAATATCTCATTGAACAATAGATAATTCATCATTTGGGGAACACTCCTTTTGCAAAGCCATCTTTTTTAGTCCAAACTTCCTTTTGAATGCGACTTTTATTATCGCCATATGTTTTTGGCGCGCCTGGATGTTTATACTCGCGAGCTTGTAGAATTTTGCGAGTAGAAGGAAGCCTATTCCACTGAGTTGTAAGCTTATTATAAGCATCTTCACGGAAGTTTACGATGTTAACCACATGCTCGCCGCGCTTGTTCATTTCCTTCGCCATATCGGTAACAGCGCGGACGGTTGCCTTGAAAACTTCTTCGTTATTCTGAGCTACCGACTTTTTAGTATCGACAATATCGATATAAATACCATGGGCCTGCTTATCGTAATTAACGCGGGTGTAGGCGATAGGCTCGTTATACTCGTTTAGGATAAAGCAGAGTTTAACATCTTTAGAGGTTGCACTTTCCCACAGCCCAGCCTCGTTTGCATGACCAGGGCGCATGCAGGTGCCGCCTACCTTCATGGCGATTGTATACATTTGAGGGTTGTCTACTTCTGCCCACATATAAGTGATGCCCGAACGTTGAGTATCGAATACTTTATCGGCAAAAACTTTGGGCGGGGCTGCCTGCGCGGCATCGTAAATTTCGCACAGGGTATTAACGTCACTATCGCTACCCTTACCATAACCTGCGCTAATTGCAGCGTTTGCAATGGTTTGATATTTTGCATTGGGGAACTCGACATTGCTAAATGCGCGGTCGAAATATTCAACACTAATAGGGTTTTGAGATATTTCGTACTTTTGCAAGAGCGATTGCAAGGTAAAATCACCATTATTATATACCAATGTTTTAAGCGTGGCTTTAGCATCTTGGATGTTATTGTCGAGAGCTTTTTCTAAACCTTTAGGGTTAACCTTGCCACTATTTTTGCGCCCGATAACCTCGGCGTTGCGTTGGCGGGCGTAATCCCACTTTTGCGCCGCTGCCTTGATATCTGGATTATCGCTTTCAAGTGCGGCTTGGATATATGCGTTAAGCGAGTCTTTTTTAGAGATGTTAAGGTTGTAACTTTCTTGCGCAAAATGTGTTAAGGCAAAGTTGGCGATGACAGGGAAGCCAGGCTTATCCAAGTTATTTAAGAAGAAATCGATAGCTTTTTGACCTTTTGGGTCGAAGCGTTTGCGCACATTGATGGGGTCGATATCTTGCGTTTTATCTTGAAATTTAAGCAAGTTTTCAAGAGCGACACCTTCGGGCAACCCGCCAAAGTTACCATGGATTTGCTCGTGCGTGAAGCGTTTGGCAATTTTGTTCATAGCTGATAAATATTTAGCGTTTTGCTGGGGCGTGCCTTGTTTAAGCAAGCCTAAATGAGCGAATAGTTTAATTGCATCGGTTTTAGAAGGCTCGGGCGCTTGGGTAAACCATTTATGCTTTTTAAAACGTGAATATGCGCTGTTTTTGTTTTGAATGTTTAAAAATGCTTCGATATCTTTAGCATCGAAACCGACAGCATCTATCTCATAAAACTCAGGTATTTTAGCGGTTTGTTTAGCCTTAGATAATTCAGAGGTGGCGTATGTCCAAGTACTTAATTTCGTGAATTTATCGTAGTTGATACCTTGGCTATTGTTAATTTCGCATGTTACAGATTTATCGGCAGTTAAATTTGTAAAATAGTGTTTATTACCTAATTTTGAGATGATTGTGAAATCTTTTTTACCTCTAACATGTTCGGAGGAAAAAATGTCTATAATTTGCTCGTTCTCGCGTAGATTATATTCAATTTTATCTACTTTATTACCTAAACTATTTGCATTGTTTATCAATAATTTTTTAAATGTAGCGTTTGGGGAATAATCGGTTGGGCTGAATCGGGTAATATCGGCAGGGATTTCTAGTGTACCATTAGGTTCAATCGAGATAACACCTTTTTGCGTATTAAGTTTAAGTTGGTTAAAAGTAGTATTTGTAAGAGTAGACGCTAAGTTGTTTGTAGAGGTGTTCATCGTGTTAAATTCAGTCGATATTTCGATTTTATCTGCATCTAAGCCCAAAAAAGCAAACTCGGGGAGAGTAGTGCCTTCGGGGATGGTTATATTGCCAACTTTCGGGCGTGGCTGGTTCAAAAATTCTTGAGGCAAAAGGGATTGTTCGTGGATTTGCAAGGCTTTATGAAAGCTGGATTTTCCAAAAGGAATAGCGCCGCTATCGATATTTTGCGTATCGAGGCTTTGCATACTTGAATGCACATAGGCATCTTTAGTATGCGAAGGGATATTGGGTTCGGTGTAATGAATCCACTCGGTTGAGCCTACTTTAAAGTTTGTGTATTTATTTGTGGCGCTCCGATGCCTGTTGCCTCTATATTCGTTGTTACTATAACCTTTTTCAATATCATGAACGTAAGTTGTATCTTCTAGTGCAACACCATTTTTGACTAATTTAAATTCTTGTAGATAATCAAGGGTGAAATCGCCATTTGGTCGTGATTGGTATGTTGGAAGTGTGCGACCTGTGTACTCGATTGCGTAGGTATCGGGCTTGCGTAAGAAGCCGCGTTTGTGCTTATATGTACCATTGTTCTCGAAAACCTGGTTTATAATATTGTCGATATCTCTGGCTGGGGTATCTTTAACCTCGGTGCCAAGGAACGAATTAAACATCTCGTACTCTTTACCGTCGGCTTCTGAGATATATTTTTCGTGCCAAGTAGTGCTAGGCTGAGGTGATTTAATTGAGGCGTAAAGCGGCATAACAGCGCGGGCGGCCCCATAATTAGTGAAAGTATATGATGCGCTGTTCCACGAAACGCTATAATACTTATTGTTACCCTCAGCAGGCGCATAAGTTGATGTTTGAAGCCCACCGCCGCGGATAATATTGCCAGCGTAATCTTTTGTATCATCGTATCTAGGGTTAATAGTGGCGCCTTGATGAGTAAGCCAATCGCTTCTATCGGCTGCTGCTGAATATTTTTTTGTATAAGGGAAGGCTCTGCCTTTGAAACCGAACTCTTCTGCAATTGTGGATATTCTTAGCATGATTCATAACACCTCTTGACAAACACAAATAATTCCTATTATCTACATTATACCACAATTTTTAAGGTTTTTCAAGGGCGAAATGGTTAGTTATGTTAAATCAATGTTAAATTTTTGGCGACAAGCTGCCAAAAACTTAATCTTACTTACCCTGCATCAATGTTTTTATCGTTTCTTTTAGCTTTAAATATCCTTCGTATGGGTCATTAATATCCACAACGCTTGCTTCTAGCGGACACATGCCGTCGCCCTTGCGATTTTTGATTATATCCACTTTTTTACCGAACTCTATTTTGCAATGGTTATTAGTTAAATATTCGTAGGCGCTTTTGCTTATAACACCTGCGTACACTTTTTTTGCACCGCCTAAAATAATCAACATAGCGGCGGCTTTACCTATGATTTTATCTAGCACATAGGCGTTTTTAAAGCACTTTTTATCGGCATCGTATAGTTGAATTAGTGGTTTTACACCGTTGCCTTTAAGCGAGTGGATAATGGCATCGTCGGAGATTACAACACACGTTGCATCGTTGTTTTTAAGCAGAGATTTTGCCTTGGTTTCGGCTTGCTTGGTATAGGTTTTATCTAACGCTATAATGATTAAAGGGATAAGGGCTAACTGGATGATTATCCCAGGGATTCCGCTTAAAATAGCCCCCCATACGCTAAGGGCTTTTAGTGTGCCGCCAGATGCGAATGCGAGTGCGTTGAAGATTATTCCGTAGATGATTCTGCCAGATATCATGGCGATTAGCATAGAGGGATACACATTTAGTTTAGTTTTTTTGCGCAAGTAGCCGCTAATTATGCCATAGGTGATAAGCTCGCCCGACATAATGGGCAGCATGGGGTAGGTGGCGGGCATTCCTGTTAAAAGGCTAGACAGGCAGGGGATAATTGCGCCGCCGATTGCGCCATATAGTGGGCCGCAGATTAAGCCGATAAGCAGGACGGGAATGTGCATGGGGAGTAAGACGGTGCCAGGGATTCCGAACATGTGAGAGGTTAGGTAGGGGAGTAATAAACCTAGGCAAATTAATAATGCGCACCATATTGAACGACGAGTTTTAGTCATGTTTACAACACCTTCATATAATAAATTTATTAGTTAAAAGTTGGAAGTTATTTCTACAATATTTTACAATAAAAACTTAAAAATGTCAAACAAAAAATTTCACACAATAGATATTTTTTCATATTATGAAGTATTAGATAATTAATTAGGAGTTTGATATCAAATGAAAAGGTATTTTATAGTGTATAGCTCGATTACTCATGCAACAAGGGCGAAAAATTTTTGCGATAGAGTGGCAGGGTGTAATGTTGGTTTAGTTAATGCGCCTAAGAACTTGCCGATTAATGGTTGCGCCTATGCTTTGCTGGCTAGGAATATGGAGAGCGTTAATAAATGTAAAGAGATTTCTGATAAATATCATATTAAAATTAGGGGGGTTTACGAAGATGATATATCTTGATTATGCAGCGACCAGTTACAAAAAGCCGGCGAGTGTGCTAAAGGAGCTAGGTAAAAGCTATGCTAGTGCAGGGCGTGGTGGGCATAAAATGGCGCTAGAGGCGTCTAACATTGTGTACGAAACGAGGGCGAGTATTGCTCAGTTGTTTAATATAGATAACCCTTCGCAAATTGCGTTTATGAATAACACGACAGATGCGCTTAATACCGCGATAAAGGGTGTGGTGCGTGCGTTCGACCATATAATTATAAGCGGAATGGAGCATAACTCGGTTGCGCGGCCTGCGTATTCGATGGATTGTGATGTAACCGTGGTTCCGCCTAATAAGTTTGGTGTGGTAGAGCCAGATGAGGTGCGCAAGGCGATTAGGGATAACACTAGGCTGATAGTTATGACGCATGCTTCTAATATTTGTGGTAGTGTTAACGATATTAAGGCGATTGGCGATATAGCAAGTAGTAATGGTGTGATATTCTTGGTTGATGCTGCCCAGAGTGCTGGCGTGGTGGATATTGATGTAGTTGATATGCACATTGACATGCTAGCCTTCCCTGGGCATAAGATGCTATATGGGCCGCAAGGGACGGGTGCGCTTTATGTTAGAGAGGGTTTGGATATTAAGCCGCTTAAAGAAGGTGGAACGGGTTCGGCTAGTGAGGATTTGCTTCAGCCTACTTTTATGCCTGATACTCTAGAGAGCGGAACGCTGAATGTGGCAGGGATATCTGCCTTTGGCGAGGGTGTTAGATTTGTTAGCAAGATAGGTGTAGAGCAGATTCGTGAACACGAGGCGGAACATACTAAAAGTATAATAGAGGGATTAAAAAACATCAGTGGTGTGACGGTGTATGGCTTGCCTAATGAAAAAGGGCGCGTGGGGGTAGTAGGGTTTAACATAGATGGATACGATTGTAACAAGCTGTGTAATAGGCTTAGTGTTCAGCATGATATTGCGACGCGCGGGGGATTACATTGTAGTGCGCTAGGGCATAAGAGTATGGGGACGATTAAAGTTGGCATGGCGCGTGCGAGTGTTGGTTGGTGGACGAAGAGTTATGAGATAGATAAGTTTTTGACAGCGGTAAGGAAGATAGCAGAGGCGGAAAGAGATAATTGAGAATGTAGAATGTAGAATGCAGAATGAAATCAATAAATTCGAGCAAAAGCTCGAATTTATTGATTTAATTATATTAATATTGGAAAATAAAAATTGGTTACAACACAGTGTATAGATTCCGCGTCGGAACGCGAAATGATGGATTTAAAATAAAAGTATAATGAAAAATGAAAGAACACATGAGCCCTTCTAAAACTTAAAGTTTGCGCTTTTAAGTACTTTTTCGATGATTTTGCGTGTTACATCTGCACCTGTTATGGTTAATAGCTCTGCATCGTCGAACGAATTTGCGGTGCGGATGGAATGCTCGGTAATGATTTCTTGGAAAAACCTCATGGCAAAACGTCCATTACCAAAATCGTTGTAGCGAGTAGCGTCGCGGAATACATCTAGCATATTAGCTTTGGCTTCTTCGGTAACGTTGAAGCCTTCTTTTTGTACCTTTTGAAGCAGAATATAAAGCAGCTCGTCGGGCGTGTAATCTTCAAAAGTAAGGTTAGCGCCAATTCGGCTATGAAGACCAGGGTTGAATGTCATGAACTTATACATTTTTTCGGTATATCCTGCAAAAATTACGGCTAGCTCGTTTTGATGTTGCTCCATCTCGGTTAGTAAAACGGCAATAACATCCTCGCCAACTCCGCTAGACGACTCGGTAATTGCATACGCCTCGTCGAGTAAAAGTATGCCGCCCATTGCTTCTTCAACCAATTTTTTTGCCTTTGTAGTGGCATCGTAAGTTAGCAGATTTGCCGAGTTTAAAACGGTAAGTTTAGCGGGCTTGCCATCGGTTACACCTAAAAAACCCAGCTCGCCATATAGTTCGGCAAGTTTAACAGCGACGGTGGTTTTACCTGTCCCTGCATTGCCTCTAAAAACCATGTGAAGGTTGGGGGTTTGGGTTGCAATTTTACCCTTTAACTTCTCTTGGAATTTTAGAACCGCCAAAAAGCTTATAAGAGTGGCTTTAACCTGCTCTAAGCCTATGGTTTGGGTAATAAATTCCTCTATTTTATTAAATTTACTAGAAATATCTTGAGCCATAAGAATCACCTAGTTTATTTTAACATTTTTTGATGTAAATGTCAATAATTTGGTGGGATTTGTCATTAAATTGTTAAATAAGTCTATTTGTGTGATTGAAAATTTAATTTAAAACATGGTGAAAAAAATTTTTTGATATAAAACGACACAATTTATCAATTTTCTACAAAAACTTTTCGTCAAAAATCTATTTATTTTTATATTTTTTCTAAACGCGGTTTAAAACTATGATATATTTTTTACAATTTTTTTATACCACTTTTGATATATCAAAAATGATTTTAGCATAATTTTTAGTTTTATAAAGATTTATAAATTATGCTTGACTTATGTTGTCGCGCTTTGGTATAGTTCCTTTAACGAGGACGTTCTCGTCTACTTAAGGAGTGGTAAATTTGGCTTATATTACTAGGAGTAAACGCAAGATTTCGCCATTGGATAAGTTGCGCGGGCTTAGGGCAGAGCATAGGATTACCCAAAGTATGCTTGCTAAGGCGTTAGGCGTTTCGGTTCCTACTTATTCGCGAAAAGAAGGTGGGTATAACGAATTTACGCAGCGAGAGATTGACATTATTCTTAAAATATTCCAGGCTAGTTATGCTGATGTATTTTTACCGAAAGAGAGGGTGTTTACCTTGAATATTGATTAGGAGATGAGTATTTTACGATATGAATAAAAATGATATTTTAAAACTTAAAAAGCAAATTAAAAACGAGAGTAGTATTGTTCTAAAGCTAGATGGCAAGCCAAACGCGCGGCAGAGGGAGTTCTTTTTATCGCTAGCGCGGCACACAGCCTATGGAGGAGCGAGAGGGGGCGGGAAATCGTGGGCGATGAGGCGGAAGTTTGTTTTGCTAGCGTTTAGGTATGCGGGGCTAAAGTTATTGCTAATGAGGCGGACGCTTCCTGAATTGCGCGAGAACCATACCTTGCAATTGCAACAGGAGTTAAATGGTGTGGTTAAGTATAAGGATAGCGAGAAGGTCTTTATCTTCCCCAACGGAAGCAGGCTAAAGCTAGGGTATTGTGATAATGAGAGTGATGTATTGCAATATCAGGGGCAAGAGTATGATGTGATTGGGCTGGAGGAAGCGACCCATTTTACCGAGTATCAGCGTAATTTTTTGATGACATGTAATAGGTCGGTGAGGAGTGATTTTAGCCCGCGGATGTATTACACCGGTAACCCTGGAGGTGTAGGGCATGCCTGGTTTAAGAGGCTGTTTATCGATAAGGATTATAGGACGGGAGAACGGGGGGATGATTATCTGTTTATCCCCGCTAAAGTGTATGACAACCCTGTATTGATGCAGAATAATCCTGAGTATGTGGAGAACTTAAAGTCGTTGCCTGAGAGCTTGCGGCGTGCGCATTTAGATGGTGATTGGGATATATTTGCGGGGCAATATTTTGCCGAGTTTAAGCGAGATAGGCATGTTGTTAAGCCATTCGAGATTCCGCGATATTGGTACAAGTTTAGGAGTATGGATTACGGAATGGATATGCTAGCCTGTTATTTTTGGGCGGTGGATAGCGATGGAGTATGTTATGTGTATCGTGAGATTTATCAAAGCGGGCTAAACCTAAGCGAGGCGGCACGCATGGTGGTTAATGCTACGCTTAGCAATGAGGAGATTCGGTACACCGTTGCGTCGCCAGATTTGTGGAACAGGCGGCAGGAATCGGGTTTTGCGGGGCAAGAGATTATGTGTAACGCGGGGCTTAAGGGCTTGATTAAAGCTAACGATAACAGGATAGCTGGCTGGAGGGCGATGAGGGAATATTTGGCGGGCGACACTCCGCGATTGAAGATATTTGAGAATTGTAATAACTTGATAAGGTGCTTGCCGCAGCTTCAGTTTGATAAGTTTAAGACGGAAGATGTGGCTAACACTCCGCACGAGATAACGCATGCGCCAGAGAGTATTAGGTATGGGATAATGTCGCGACCAGTTTTAAGTAAAAGTGATGACAGTGGTAAGTTTTACACCAAGACGGAGCGTGAGGATTTAGGTATGAAAAATTATGGGATAAGGAGAGTGTATTAAAAATGAATGTAAATGGGTTAATGATTGTTGTATTTATCGCTATATTTTGGGGCGGTATAATTATTGGGTACATATTCGGCTGGGCGGTGGATAAAAACCGTCAGCAGACCCAGCTAGACGACGAGCTTGAGTTTGAGCAGAACAATCCTTACAAGGGGCGGGCTAGTTTTAAGACTCCTTTAAAGAATTATCGTAATTACCAAAGTGCAGAAGATTATGCAGGATACAACCCTAGCTATGACGAGTATAAGAGTATAAGCGGCAGGTATGCACCTGTTATGCCAAAGGCGGAGTAGCAAATGGCTAAGTATGAGGAGTTAAATATAGCGAACAAGTTAAAGGCGATAGCTGGGTGGGCGAAAAATGGTGCGTCTAAGGCGGATATTGCACAGAAGCTAGGGGTTAGCGTGAGGCAAGTTACGATGTGGGAGAAGAGTCATGATGATTTTGCGATGGCGTTAAGGAATAATAGCGAGGTTGCAGATGGCGAGTTATTAGCGACAGCGTTTGATTGTGCGACGGGGTATTATGTTGAAGAGGAAGATGCAATTAAAGTTAAAAGTTATGAGGAAGTAGCAGGTAAAGCCATGGCGGTGGAGAAGGTAAAAAAGGTTAAGGTTAAAAAATATATCCCGCCTAATAATACAATGGCGATGTTTATGCTAAAAAGTAGGTTTAGCGAGTATGGCGAGGATAAATCTGCCAAGGTTGATAAAGTAATAATAAAATCGGAATTTGATGATGAGTTGGAAGAGTTGTCTAAGTAAAAAATTTAAACATATAAAACTACAAAAGGAGGAAAAAGTAAAATGAGGGATATTGATAACAGGCGAAGAGAGCAAGTGATGTCGACAGCTGAGCGTGAGTTGGCAGAGAGAATTTTGGGGTATTATAAATCGTCGTGGGAAGATAAAGAGCGGCGCGGGCTGTTTGATTTATGGGAGAAAGTGGAGAGCTATTGGGAGGGGAACCCTAGGCCTGCACGCAGCGAGAATGACCCTAACAGCAATGTCAATTTTATTCATGCCGGGGTAGAGGGGCAGGTGGCGTTATTAGTAGAGCAGCCTATAAAAATTAATGTTAAGCCGGTAACACCGTCTGAGGTTAGTTATGCCGGGCAGGTTAAGATTATGCTAGACTGGATTAAGGATAAGAATAAAATGCGCAGGAAGATTGATATGCACGAGCGCAGGCGCGAGAAGTTTGGGACGGGGATATTTAGAGTGTTATACGACCCCGATGCGATAGAGGGGTTTGGGCTGCCCATTATTGATACCTGTAACCCTGCATACGTTTTTTGCGACCCTGGAGTAAGTGATATTTATAAAATTCAACAGGGTGAATTTATAATAGAAACATTGCAAAAGCCTATATCGTTTGCGCGTGAGCAATTTGGTGATGAAAAGGCGGGTTTAATTGTATCGGGCTATGACCCTTTAGATAATTACATATTTGCTGAGAATGAAGATAATGATGGAGCATATTTACACATTATGGCGTGGATTAGGACGAATGGAAAGCTTAGGCTGGTTCAGATGAGCGGGTGCGGAGTTATTTTGCAGGATAGCTTTGAGTTGACCGATGGCGAGAGTTTTTATCCGAGCAATAGGTACCCTTACTTTTTTACTCCGCTTTATATTCGCGAGGGGACTGTTTGGGCAAAAGGTGATGCTGAGTTATTGCTATCGTTGCAAGATTTAGTCGATGATTTAGACGACCAAATAAGGATTAACGCGCGGCTTAGCGGGAATCCTCAGAGGTTGGTAGACATATCGGCTAATATAGACCTTGATAAGTGGACAAACGAGAGCGGGTTGATAATTCCCACAAGTAACATTGATGGGGTTAAGTATTTAACACCGCCAGATATGCCAAGTTATCCTTTAGAGCGCAGGAATGATGCGCTTAAGTATGAGCGAGAGATGGTATCGCGGTTCTCGGACCAAATGTTAGGCAAGCATGCGTTAGGGGTATCGACAGCTAGTGAGGCAAGTGCGCTTATAAGCCAGGGTGGAGTTGTAATTAGACATAAAAAGGCGTTGCTGCAAGAGACGTTGTCCGAAATGTTTGACTATATTTTGCTATTGATTAAAGAGTATTACACCGACGGCAAGATATTTAGGGTTAATAATGGCGAGAGCGATGCGTTTGAGATGATTTGTGGGCGCGAGCTAAAGAGTATCCCCAACCTTGTAACGCTTGATAACCTAGACGATGAAATCGCGCTTTTAGAGGGGAATGAATCGCGTTATATTGCCAAAGGAAGCAAGGATAGCATGTTTGATATTAGGGTAGAGATAGGTTCGGACATGGAAAGGGAGTAGCGCGCTATGGATAATTTTAACGATAGAGAGCAAGCTATGCGCAATAAATTTGTCGCGCATGGGGTGTCGAACGATATATGGGCGAGTGACCGTCGGGGAATGACATCGTTGCAAATGATACAAAAGTATAAAGACCGCGCGGTGTGCCCTAGGTGTGAGCGATGGGCGTTGCGCGATAAAGGTTGGGCGAAAGGTAGGATTGCACGATGCCCTCACTGTGGGTGGCATGGGAGGACTATAACGATAGATGAGTACTTGACTTCCAAACTATATAAGTAATTTGTGAAATAATAAAAAAGGAGAGGTAAAAAAATGAAGAAGTATAAGAAATCGAAAGTTTTAAATGCAATTAGCGGCAACAAAAATGTAAATGTTGCTAAAAAGGATGAATTTAACGTAGTAGACAGCTTTAAAGGTAAAACGATGGTTCCACTAAAGGCGTTAGAGCTAGAACGTGAGAAGTATTTGGCGCGCATGAACAGCCCAGAGGTTGTGAATGGGCAGAAGGTATTGGAAAAGATTAAAAGTTTATTTGGTGCGACAGATGAGCAAGTAATTGCGGCGTTGGACACTTATTACGAGAGCGAGGAGAAGGCGGATTTAGCGGCAACGAAAGAAGTGGCGAGTAATAATTTGCCGCTTGAGGCAGATGGTCAAGAAGAGGCGGCAGAAGTGGAAGAAAGTGAAGTGGCTGCTGATGAGGCTTCTGATGCGATGATAGCAAGTGACGTTGTAGAGGAGGAAAAACCTATGTTAAGCGAGGATAAAAATGTAACGACTGTTAATGATATCGATTGGAAGAATGTTACGTTTGAGGGGCAAGATGATGCAAGCGATTATGCTATCCCTGATAATATCGAGATTATTGACGACCAAGGGCCAGCTGATGTTTTAAATGATCATGTTTTAAACGATGGTGCGGAAGCAGATGAAGAGGCGCGTGGGGTGGAAATGGTAAGTGCTGAAGAAGGCACCAAACCAATTAAGCCGCTTAAAGTTAATGCGTTTGATATAGGCAATTCGTCTGGCGGTGGTAAGAAGAAATATAAACTAACACGTCAGCAATTGGCTATAGCGGCGGCGTATGGTATGACGCCAGAGGAGTATGCGAAGTATATGTAAAAAGCAATGCAGAATGAACAGTTGCGGTAATATTTTGCTTCCCAAAATATTTAATTATAATCGCAGAAACAACTGCGTTAACAAATTTTGCCGTCGTCAAGGCAACGAAAAATGGACGTGCATTACTCATATCGCGATATATGGCATGCAATGTATCGCTAAAAATTTTTAGGAGGAATGTAATTATGCCAGACACAAGCACACTTAAACTAACAAGAAGTAACTTCGGCACACTTTTAGAGCCGGGGCAGCAAAAGATTTTTTTCGATAACTATGACGAGAACGCGTTGCAATATGACAAGGTGTTCACGGTAGAGCAATCGGATAAAAAGCAAGAGCAAATTACGCATATTGGCGGGTTTGGATTATGGGAAGAGAACGCCGAGGGTGCGGACATCAACACTGATTCTGCTACTCAAGGGCAGACAGCCACTTTTACTAACAAGCGTTTTGACAAGGGGTATTCGGTTTCGTGGGAGCTTATTCAAGACGATATGTATGGCGTTTTGCACGGAATAACAGGTAAGAATGGTAATGCTAAGAACATGGGCAGAAGCCTTCATGCAACGGTTGAGACAGAGGCGGCAAATGTACTTAACAATGCGTTTACTACTAATGGGTATGACGGTGTTCCGCTGTTTAGTGATGAGCATCCGCGTATTAGTGGAACCGAAGAAGATGGTAATGTAATTGCAGGTGCGTTAACCGATGAGAATCTTAAGGAGGCGTGCAAAATGTTGCGTACTCAAAAAGATGTTGCTGGTTCGACTGTTATTGCAGCTATACCTTCGCAATTAATAGTTCACCCAGATAATGAGTTTGTAGCGCGTACTATTGTGTATTCTAAAAACACATCTGGTGGTGCGTTAAACGATATTAACAGCTTGCCGAACCTTGATGTTGTTGTTATGGATTATCTAACCGATGAAGACGCATGGTTTGTTAAGGCTAAGAATGTTGATAATTTGATGTTCTTCTGGCGTGAAAAGCCAATTTTTGGCAGCCAGCAATTGCCTCAAACGATGGATTACTTCTACTATGGTTATGCGCGTTTTTGTGCAGGATATGCCGATTGGCGCGGGCTTGTAGGCGGTAATGTTGCCGTTTAGGTTACAGGATAGTACAAACTAGAAAAATTAGAAATATGATTTCGCAGAGGGCGAGGGTAAGAGTAATTGCCCCTCGCTCTTTTGCGATAATCATAGAAGAGCTAAATTTAACAAGGAGGTATTTAACATGAAAGTTATAGAAAATGTTTCGGAAGTTATAGAGCAATTAACGCCTTATGCCGCCCACAGCAACGATTCTCAAGTTCATCTAACGCATGAGGAGAAAGATTCGCTTAAGGTTGCCGCCGAGAATGCACAATTAGGGTTGGCTTATAATGTGCATCAGTTTTTGGGTAACAGGCACTTAACCGCGCTAGATAAAAAGCTTATACATAACGAGATAGATGCTACTTTGTATATTAAGTGTATAGATGAATCTACCGAAGAAGGTGTATTTGCGGCGGGGATTGATGGAAGCAATGTAGCTGAGGCGATGAGTAATGCTGCTAGCTATATTAATGGTAACCACAATGGCGAGCGTGTGCTGATTGAGTTTAGCAAGGGGACATATAGGTTTAGCAATGAGGATACGAATCTAGACAACACGTTGCAAATATTCCATAATAATATAGTTTTGTATGGGCAAGATAGTGTAATATTTAAAATGCACCACACGCGTGCGCAAGAGCAAATAGTTAAAATGATTAATGTTTATGGCTCTAATATTGTTATTTGTAATATCGAGTTTGTTATGGATACTTCGACCTCGTATAACGTTGACACTGAAACATGTGCCATTAACTTAAACGGAAGCGGGTGCATAGTAGAGGGGTGTGAGTTTACCAATTTTACCAAGGCGATAATAAGTAATTTTGAAAGTAATACTATTATGGGTAATTATATCACGCGGGCTAATGTTGGCATAGAAATTGGGACTTCCTCGCTATCACGATTAGAGACTATTGCCGAGAACACTATTGCTGATTGTGATATAGGTATTGTGGCGCATGGTAAAAATGCCAAGGTAATAGGCAATATAATCAAGAATACGCGGCGCAAAAGCATAGAGGTGCAGGATAGCGAAGATAGCGTGGTGGCTTATAATGCTATATTTGACATGCCTATAGAGGTTGGAGATAGTGTAGTAGGATTAATTACAGAAATATAGGAGGCGAGAATAATTATGATTTTAATTAAAGATGTTTTAGATGATATTCGTTTAAGGTGCCCTAACAGTTATGACGATAGTGCTATTTTAAGGTGGATTAACACTAGCGTTGATGAAGTGTGGGAGTATATAGCTTTAGACGGAGTCTGCAAGATTGATACATCTGAAGGTGTTGCAACGTATACTATGCCAGATGATATGGAGTATCTATCTATTTATGGGGTTGTAGTGGATAACAAGCAATATAGTGGGCGTGATATATCTGATGTATTAGTGCCATTTACCTATGCTAAGCATGCCGAGGGGGTAATAACAATATATCCTGTGCCTAATAAAGATGGAGAGATGTATATCTACTATAAAAAACGCCCTAAAAAGGTAAATGATAACGATGATATGCTAGAGGTGCGTGATGAGTTTTTAGAGCTGATTAAAAGTTCGGTATTTTGCATTATTGCTAAGGCAAATGGCGAGACGGATTTAGCTAATAATTACTCGTCGGATTATAACTCGGCATTAAATGAGGCGAAGGGTAAGTACAAACGTTATAGTGGTGCTTACCCATTGGTTAAAGATGTAACTACTAGAGGGAGGTAAGAATACATATGAAAGAGCAATGGAAGCCGATAGCTAAAAGTATATCTACCGAGATAATGGATTTTGGCGGCGGGCTTAATATAACCGATTCGCCATACACGCTAGCTGAGAATGAATCGTGCAAATGTAATAATATCGATATGGATGCCTTCCCAGCTTTAGCACCTAGACAGGGGAGGGAGAAGACCGATATAGGATTGATTCCTGTGTATGATGGGCAGATATGTGAGATTGGCGAATTAGTTAATGGTGATATATATCTGTTATGCGATAATAACATATGGAACTTAACGACCCAGACGTTGTTATTCGCTGTCCCCTCGAACACTAAACGCCCTATGCCACATTTTAGGATATTAGATGGTGGTCAGGTATGTGATGCTTGGGGGACGTTTGTTCAAACATCGCACTCTATTATGTACATTGACCGATATGGAGAGTTGCAATCGGAGGACACATTTTTTGGGATATCGTTTGTTGCTATATTAGGCGATGATTATTATTATGCAGCAAAAGATGGTGATACCATATATGTTTACAGCCCGATAAAGAACATGACGTTATCGCAAGATAATTTGAATACTTACGATATTATGCACACTTGGAAGCAAGGAGCGGGTGAGCTGCGTGGAGTGACTGGGTTGGTAACTTATATGGATAAGTGTTACTTTTTTACCAAAACAGGTGTGTATAATATAATCGGCAAGCGAGGGAATCGAAAGATTCAGGAAGTTAGCCAGATAGGTGGGTGCATAGAAAAAGCGACTATAGCGCAATGCTCTAACAAGGTGATATTTTTAGGTAGCAATGGGGTTAATATGATATCTACCAGCAATAAAGTAGAGTGTATTAGCGATAAGGTTAAGGATTTAGTGACGAATATTGACTTTTTTAGCCCGCCATGCGCTGCGTATTATAACGGTAAGTATTACCTAAACATTTATCCAACAAATGGTGCGACATATTTAATGGTGTATGATATCGAGCGGGGCATATGGTCTAAAGAGGATATACCTCCAATGGTTGCTATAAGTGTTATTAACAACGTGTTATATGCGTATAGCAAGGGCGGCGAGCTTTACAAATTATATTCGCCTAACAGTGATGAGGATATTACGTGGGAGTGGGAGAGTAGCGTGTTTAAACCCTTCTCGATATCCGAAAAAACTATGCTAGAGCGGGTTAATATATCGGTCGAGCTGCAGGAAGATGATGCGCGGGTGATGAGCGAGGTTATATTAGAAAATGGCGATGTGATTCCACTTTCGACCATTAAATATAGTGATAACGAAGAGCGGATTCGCAAACTTGAGGTGCCGATTGGGTTTGGTATGGGGACCCCTAGCTTTAGGCTGCATATTAAAGGCGTAGGCAGGGCTAAGGTGTATGCTATAGAAAAACAATTTAAAAAAGTGAGGTGATTTAAAATGGCATCAGTAGAGTTAAGAGATGTTGAATATCATCGTTCGATAGATGAGATTGCAGAAACGATTCAGGCGAATTTTCAGGATTTAATATGGGCGCTGCGGAATTTAGATAGCGAAAATGTGGTTAACATAAATACTGATGAAACTTCGATTACCAGCAGCAGCGAACAGCTTGAGATATTGGGCGATACGCTTGTAATTAGGAATGGCAATGGCGATGTTGCGATAGAAATTTCGCCCGATGGAATATTTGTGAATAATTTGAGTGTAACTGGGTCTGTTAACCTGCGCACGTCTAACTTGGGTACGCACGACCATGGGATTCCTGATGGGTCGAAGATAAGTATAAAGTTGCCATCGGGGCAATCGGCTACAGCGACATTTTACGAAGACGGGGTGCATTCGCATCTTTTGATTGAGGAGTAGGTTAGGAGTAGGCTGGTTAAGAGTAGGTTGATTGAAGAGTAGCCGCTGGGTTTTAGATTAAGATAACTTTTAAAACGGTGTGCATGGCTGGCGAGATTAGCGTTTTTGCTAGCCTTGTGTATGCCGGTTATGCTTAGTGATGCGGGTAAATACTTATTGACAAATTATAATTAATATGGTAGATTAAAGGAGAGATAATAATGAATAATTCAAAATTGAACCAGAATAAAAAGAAGTTAGCACGTGATGCTATGTTTTATGCACAGGGATTTCTTTCTACTTTTTATGAACGCATGTCTTATAAAGCTGATAATTCATATTTGGGCAATGCTTTCAATAACAAATTAAATATTTATGATAAATATGGGAAAAGAGTAGAGAATTATGAAAATGCTGAAGAAGGATATGCTTTATTTGTTTTGAGCACTTTGCTTAAAAAAGATGTTACTGAATTATTAAAAATTGATGGTTTTAATGCTTCTAATGAGTCGAAGGATTTATTAGTTAAGTGGATATGTTACGACGACGAAGCCTGCGATTTTTGTAAAAGCAATAATTCCAGAATTTTTAGGTTGGAAGATCTTCCTGTTACACACCCTAATTGTAGATGTGGGCTTGAGCTTTCGGATGAAATCAAATGTTCTCCGATGTACTTAGAAGAGAATTTAGAAGAAAGTTTTAGTAAAGACCAAGGGCTTATTGAAAAAATCGCACATTTTGTTAATTCTCCTAGTTATACCACAAATACAATTTTAAAATATGATGATGTAATAACTAAAAATTCTATTAAATATGGTGTCGAAAAAAGTTTAATACAAGCAATTTTGTATCAAGAAATAAGATGTGTATATTTTATGGATTTCGCTGCTGATTTTGTAGGAAGGGCAGAATCAAGACTTAATTTTAAAGATTTTTTAGGCAAAAAACTAGGGAATGTTTCTACAGGTATTGGGCAAATTCAACCTAAAACGGCAATTATCGCTCTAAATTTAACTAATAAAAACTCTGCAGAGCGAATCTTTGATGATAAAAATGTTGACGATTTAGCTGATATGTATTTCTTGCTACAAGATGATGAATTTAATATTGAGGTAATTGCTAGGAATCTATCTGCGATACAAGACGGCAAGATACCAAACTATGAATTTATAAAGGATATCAAAAGTCGCGATGAAAAGATGAAAGCTATATTAGCTAGGTATAATGGTTTAGGAGATGATGCTTTAGCTTATGGCGAAAAGCTTTATGGTATTTCAAATGTTTTTTCGGCTTATGAAAATTGTGGCAGGTGATGACATTGGAAAATGACGAGAAGGTTTTATTAGGTTTTGGGATTTTGTTTGTATTTATAATATTTTTATTTTTAATGCCAATGATTTTTAATAATGTTAGACTTGAAGTTTTTTCATGTCAATTAAAAATAGTAGGTTTTTTGCCTAAAACTAAAGTTGTTAAAATAGAAAAAACTTTGGGCAAGCTTAATGGGGCGGGCAAAGGTATAGATTTTTTTGCAGTTGCATTAGTTAAAACTGATTTAACTTTAGAAGAATTAGAAGATTCGGTAGAAAGTCTTGTATTTAGGCGGATTAATGGCAAAAAAATGTTTAGCGAAATTGAGATTTTACCTGCGGGCCTGGGTGGCGAAGTCGAATCACGTTTTTTAGAGTATGATAAACTAACCTTTGATTATTTGAAAAACTGTTCAGATGTTTCTGGCTATTACTATGTTAGTATTAATGATGGGTATTTGTTTACATTCGACATTCGCGGAAGTTAGAATAATCATTTTTATCTGCCAAAAATTTACTTAAAATATTTAAAATTTTTGCTAAAATACCATTGACAAATTTATTAAAAAGGTGTATAATAGTATTAACAAAACAAATAATACTATTCGCAATATTGGGTAGTATTTAAAGGTTCCCTGTTTTGTGCGTGCCTATATGGGCACTATTTATTACCAACAGTATTTAAATGGGAATTTTGCTCCGTGTGTGGCTGGCGTGCCTCGCGGTTGGTGCATATGTTGCTAACCATAATTTTTCGAGGATTACAAAAGCACATGGGCGGGTACCCACCTAGCGAGACTAGGTAATTTAAATACGCCTTGGGCACGGCATAATGGGGCGTTTTGTTGCGTATAATGGCGAAATATCTGTTTTTATAGGTGTATTTGCCAATTATTGGGTTATTATGTGTGTTTTTGCGGGCTAATTGCCCTTTTTTAATTTAATATAACCACTGAATAACTATCATTTGCTATTTTCAGTTAAATTTCCCTTTTTGCTCATAAACGCGTCGCAACTGCTGCACTTGGCTTGTTTTTGCTAAAACCGCAAAAACGTCGCCCATGTTCCGCGTTGTTCCGCTTTTCCCACAAAACGTAAATCGCGTTTTGCGGGAGCCCTGGCAGGCGTCAGCCTTGCCTT
>JAISIR010000012.1 GCA_031261985.1 Clostridiales bacterium
TTGTCTAGTAAAAGCACGGCGACAATTGCGGGTAAGTGCGCTAGAGTTGCGACGATTCCTGGCGTAATTGGCAAGCTTCCAAGCGCGGTAAAGCAAAATGCAATCTCTATAGCTATTAAAATTGCTATATTCGTTAGATATACGGTTTTAGGTTTACTGTTTTTCGCAGCATTCTTCGTGGTTTTTTCAACTTTTTTCGATTCGGTTTTCATATTAACATCCTTTCTATTTTAAGGAGTATAACATAGAATTTTTGATAAATCAAGGCTTTTTACCAATTTGTAATATTTTTGTAACATTTGCAGATGTATTATAAATATAGATAATATGAAGCATTTGCATTTGCATTTGCATTTACTTTAATTCTACAACAGTAACTCCGCTTTCGCCCTCGCCAAAAGTACCAAGCCTAAAATTTTTAACTAAAGGATGGTTATTTAACATTTTATGAATGTTAGAGCGTAATACACCCGTGCCTTTTCCATGGATAATTGTAATTTGATTCATGTTATTTCTCACAGAATTATCAATAAACCTTTCGGCTTCTAAAACAGCATCTTCGGCATACATCCCGCGCAGGTCGACACTTAAACTCTGAGACTTTCCAGCCACCTTATTACCAATTTTTGTTGTAATAACATTTTTAACTTTTTCTTGAATTATCCTTACATTATCAAGCGTAGTAGACATTTTTAATACACCAATTTGAACCGTTAACGTACCATCTTTTTTGCTATCGCTTAAAGCTTCGCCCTTCTGATTAATATCTAAAAGACGAACTATCTGCCCTTTTTTAACACATTTAGGCGGCGGAGTATTTTCGATAGTTTTTTCTTCTTTTTTACGCATTGTTTCTTTTTCAAATTGATTTAACTTAGTTCTTGCTTTAATAACGTCATTTTCAGTTTTTAATTCAGAAATTATTTTAGCAGCTTCGTTCTTTGCGTCAGCAATAATTTTTGATGCTTTCTCTCTAACTTTGTCAAGTTGCTTAGCTTTACTCTCTCGTAATTCAGCCGTTTTTTTGATATATTTATTCTTTTCCTTGTAAAGCTCATTAACTTTACTTTGCAATTCTTGTTCTAGTTTGCTAACATTAAAAGTTTTAGTTCTAATGTCATCTAAAACTGCTTCAAAATTTACGTTAGTGGTTGACATAAAATCAACAGCATCGTCCAGAATTTTATTGGGCACACCTAGGCGTTTGCTAATATCTAACGCATTACTCTTGCCAGGAATACCAATTATTAGCTTATATGTAGGCGAAAGGGTGTTGATATCAAATTCGCACGAAGCATTTTCCATACCATCTTGAGTAGTTGCAAATAGTTTAAGTTGGCTATAATGGGTAGTAGAAACACAGGTAGCACCAACGTTTTGAATGTATTTCAAAATAGATATAGCCAACGCCGAACCCTCATCTGGGTCGGTCCCAGCACCAAGTTCATCTATTAAAACAAGCGAATCGTTTGTAAAATTCTTTAATATATCAATGATATTAGTAATATGCGACGAAAAAGTACTAAGCGATTGTTCCAAACTCTGTTCATCGCCAATATCAACAAAAACACTATCGAAAATTGCGATAGAACTACCAATTTTTGCAGGAATTTGCATACCGCAACACGCCATAAGCGTAAGTAGACCGACAGTTTTAATCGTTGCCGTCTTGCCGCCGGTGTTAGGTCCTGTAATCACTAAAGAATTAAAATTTTTTCCGATATAAAAATCCAGCGGAACAACGGTTTCATCAGGAATTAACGGATGCCTAGCCTTAACTAAATTGATATAACCATTATCATTAAGAGTAGGTTTGGTCGCGCGCCATGCAAGCGATAGCCTGGCTTTAGCAAAAATAATATCTAGTTTAATAATTGTATTATAAGCAACAAAAAGTTCATGCGAAACATCTAAAATTTCCGATGAAAACTCAGCTAGAATCCTATGGATTTCCTTAGCTTCCTCTTGATGTAACTCGGCAATCTTATTATTACTTTCTAAAATAAAACTCGGCTCAATAAAAATAGTTGAACCCGATGCCGAAGTACCGTGGACAACCCCATTAATTGTCGACTTATGCTCAGCTTTAACAGCTACGCAAGAACGATTATTACGAATAGTAGGCGTAACATCTTGTAATTTGCTAGAATTTTTAGAAATAAATTTTGCTAAATTAGTATCGATATTACTTTTGATGCTAGAAATATTTCGGCGAATCCTAAGTAATTCCTTACTAGCATAATCGTCAACGGTTTCATCATCTTTAAAGGTACTAAAAATTTTATTTTGCAACTGTTTATTAGAAATTAGCGAATCACGATAAGTATTAAGAACAGTGGAATTTTCTAGACTTTTGCGCAATTCAGACGAAGTTTTAAGCACTATGCCACATTTGATACAATCGGCAATACTTAAAACTCCGTTCTTTTGAACTCGCTTGATAATATTAAGAATATTCTTGACTTCCACACAAGAGGGAGCCTCGCGAAGAGAGATGATTTCGACAGCTTCAGCAGTTTCGTTTTGCATAATCTCTACTTTATGGATATCGAAGCAGGGCTTTATATCAAAAATTTTAGCCTTGGCATCGTCGCTTTCCGCAAAAGTAGATAATAAAGAAACTATCTTGTCAAAATCTAGCATTTTAAAAGTTTTATCAGACATTGCCTTCCTCCAAATTAGCGAGGAAAGGGATAAAACAACCTAGTGGTTGCTCAAACTTTACACCGCTATATCTTTTAGATAGGTTAAATTATCGGGTAGAGAAATATTTTGTTCTACAATAATGTCTTCAACAACATCTTGCAGAGTGATAGGAGTAACCAAGTGCATAGCCATAAGCTCTGCAATTTGCTCGATTTGTTTATACGAAACAGTGATGTTTTTAATCGTTTTTGTCTCGGTATGCAAAACTTCTCTGTCCATTTGTTTCTTCACAACTTCTAAACCATAAACCGTCACATTCATGCCGTCGACTTCAACATTTGTCTTTAAAATAAAGTATTCTAGGCGGAACGATTTAGGATTTTCAGGAGTTTTGTTCACAACACGCATTTTGAAAAATTCTTTTTGCAATTTACATTCCTTCTTCATAAACAAATTTCCCCAAGGAACATTATAGCACATAGCAAGTTAAAAGTCCAACATTTTTCGTCGCAATATTCGACATTAGGCGACAAAAAGGCAAAAATTACCATTGAAATTCTAACTTTTTTGTGTTACAATTATTTTACAGGATTAATTCGTTTGAAACAATGTAATATAATTAAAACGGTTTAGAAAGTAGGGCTAGGTATGTTCAAAAAATTGACTAGCGCGGTTAATTCTTTAAACGACTATACATACACAATCTTAAATATCGGGTTAGTAACCTCGTGCTGCGTAATCATAATTGCAATGTTCTTCAATTTTAACGTTACTAAATTAGTAGATATTATTTTTGTTAAAGATGTAATAGAATTAGGTAAAGCTCTTTTTATGGAAACTGTTTTGTTTGCAATAATCGGTGGAATTATAGTTGCCAGAAGAACAAAGGAGTAATTGCAAAAATTATAATATTAGAATCAAGTAAAGTCATATAGCTTTACTTGATTTTTACTTTGTGAAAAACTTTTTTCCCTTTTTTAAGCAGAATTTCATCGTTTGTAAAGTTATCTAGCTTTACAATAAGATTAAAATCTTCAACTTTGTTTCCGTCAATAGAAACTCCACCTTGTTGAATTAATCGACGACCTTCAGCACGACTAGGACACAAATTCACATCAACCATAAGGTCGATAATCCCCATGCCGTTTTCAAATTTTTCTTTATCCATTATCGTTGTAGGGATATTCTCGTCGCCCTCGACACCCTTACCAAACAAGGCTTTTGCAGCGGATTTTGCTTTATCAGCTTCGTCTGCACCATGAACCATTTTTGTAATCTCGTAAGCCAACACTTCTTTTGCATCATTAATTTTACTAGAATTCTCCCACATTTGCATCTCTGCAATTTCTTCTAAAGGAACAAAAGTAAGCATCTTTAAAAAGCGAATACAATCTTTATCGTCAACATTTCTCCAATATTGATAGAAGTCAAAAGGCGAGGTGCGTTCAGGGTCTAACCAAACAGCACCCTTTGCAGTTTTACCCATTTTTACACCACTAGAAGTAGTTAAAAGGTTAAATGTCATACCATAAACTTGCTTGCTTTTGCTTCGACGCACAAGCTCAACGCCACCAATTATATTACTCCATTGGTCATCGCCGCCAAGTTCCATCGTACAATTAAATTTATCATTTAAAACTAAAAAATCGTAGCTTTGCATAAGCATATAATTAAATTCAAAGAAGGATAGCCCACGCTCCAGCCTACTTTTAAAGCACTCGGCAGCTAGCATTCTATTAACCGAAAAATGCACGCCAACATTGCGTAAAAAGTCCACATATTTAACATCTAACAACCAATCGGCATTATTCACCATCAAAACATTATCATCTTTAATATCCAAAACTTTTATAAATTGACGTTTAAAACATTCAACATTCTCGTCGATAATCTCGCGAGTTAACATCTGGCGCATATCAGTCCTGCCCGATGGGTCGCCTATCATAGTCGTCCCGCCACCTAGCATTAAAATGGGTTGATGCCCAGCGTTCATCATGTGTTTGACTACTACTAATTGCAAAAAATGCCCGGCTGTAAGGCTGTTTGCTGTTGCATCAAAGCCGATATAAAACGTAACTTTCTCGTTGGTTAATTTATCGCGAATCTCGTCTTCATGTGTCGTCTGAGCGATTAATCCTCGCGCCTTCAATTCATCAAAAACATTCATTCTATCACCTCATATAGTATTTAAGATAGCATATCATAAGAAAAAATAATTGTCAAGGGTTGACTAATTTTTAAAATAGTGATACAATATATCGGTAGCATGAAATAATGTGCAAAATTATGGATTATTGGAGAATTTGTATGAAACTTTTTAATAAAATGTTCGGCACATATAGCCAGCGCGAGCTTAAAAAAATTGAGCCTATTCTAAATAAAGTTCTGGCATTAGATGAAGATATGCAAAAACTATCCGACGACGAGTTACGCGCCAAAACAGATGAGTTTAAGCAGCGATATGCAAATGGCGAAACGTTAGACGAGCTTCTTCCCGAGGCTTTTGCCACCGTCCGCGAGGCTTCTGTCCGCGTGCTTGGAATGAAGCATTTCCCTGTGCAAATCATCGGCGGCATCGTCCTTCATCAAGGTAGAATCGCCGAGATGAAGACAGGTGAAGGTAAAACTTTAGTTGCAACTCTGCCCGCCTACCTTAACGCGCTTTCGGGCGACGGCGTCCACATTGTTACGGTCAACGATTACCTAGCGCGCCGCGATAGCGAGTGGATGGGTAAGGTCTATTCCTTCCTTGGTTTAAGCGTTGGTTTGGTTGTTCACGATGTGCCTTCCGACCTTCGTCAAGCTGCCTATAACGCTGATATCACCTACGCTACCAACAACGAGCTAGGGTTCGATTATCTGCGCGATAACATGGTGATTTATAAATCTCAAGCCGTCGGGCGCGGTCAAAACTTTGCGATTGTCGACGAAGTTGACTCAATTTTAATCGATGAAGCCAGGACACCCCTTATCATTAGCGGAATTGGTGATAAATCTAACGACCTTTACAGACGCGCGAATGCCTTTGCTATGGGGCTTAAAAAGTTCGTTGTAACCGAGACGGATACTAAAAAATTCGACGATGAAGTTGATGCGGATTATATAATTGACGAAAAGGCAAAAACTGCCACTTTAACCCAGCGCGGTGTCGAGAAAGCCGAAAAGACTTTTGGTATAGAAAATTTAAGCGACCCCGAGAATATGACGCTTTCGCATCATATAAATCAAGCAATTAAGGCGCACGGAACCATGCACCGCGACGATAATTATGTGGTTAAAAATGGCGAAGTTATTATCGTGGACGAGTTCACCGGGCGTTTAATGCAAGGGCGCAGATATAGCGACGGGCTGCATCAGGCGATTGAAGCTAAGGAGAATGTTAACATTCAAAACGAGAGTAAAACCCTGGCGACCATTACTTTCCAGAACTATTTCCGCCTATATTCTAAGCTTTCGGGCATGACGGGAACCGCCGAGACTGAAGAGGCAGAGTTTCAATCAATATATAAGCTAGATGTTGTGATTATTCCTACCAATATGCCTTTGGCGCGCCAAGATAAACCCGATGCTGTCTACAAAACTTATAAAGGTAAACTTAACGCAATCGTTGCTCAAGTTAAGGAGTGTAATGCTAAAAATCAGCCAGTTCTAATTGGCACAATTACAATTGAGAAATCCGAGGAATTATCTAAACTTTTAAAGCATAACGGCATTAAGCATCAAGTATTGAATGCAAAGTTTCACGAAAAAGAGGCAGAGATTATTTCTCAAGCCGGAACAGTTGGCGCGGTTACTATTGCAACCAATATGGCAGGGCGCGGAACCGATATAATGCTAGGCGGTAATGCGGAATTTTTAGCTAAGAAAGAGATGAAAAAACGCGGGTTCGAGGACGATATGATAGTTCAAGCTACCAGTCATGCAATTACTTCCGATGACGAAATTTTACAGACGCGCGCTACTTATAAAGAAATTTTTGATAACTATAAAAGTGAAATCGCGCCTAAAGCAAATGAAGTTCTAGAGGCGGGCGGCTTGTACATCATCGGCACCGAGCGGCACGAAAGTCGACGCATCGATAATCAGCTGCGCGGTCGAAGCGGACGTCAAGGCGACACAGGTTATTCCAAGTTTTTTATATCACTTGAGGACGATTTAATGCGCCTGTTTGGTAGCGATAGAATGCTTACAATGGTTAACGCGCTAGGAATGACCGAGGACCAAAGCGTTAACAGCCCTGCTTTAAGTCGTGCTATCGAAACCGCTCAACGCAGGATAGAGGGCAGGAATTTTGACGCGCGTAAGACGGTTCTTCAATACGATGACGTTATGAACGCTCAACGTGAAACTATTTATAAACAGCGTAAAATGGTATTAGACGGTAGCAATTTAGAAGATATAATTATTAATTATCTAAATAGCGTAGCCGAGGGAATTGCACACCAAATTATAACAGATGAGCGCTTCCCAGAGGACTGGAACTGGCAAGTTTTGAACGAGCTTAGTGAGTATACATTGGCAACAAGGTTCGATATCGCCGACGAGATGAAGAAAAACATGGGACCCGATGGTCTACTAGAAATCCTTCAAGACGGTGCTAAAAAAGTATACGATATCAAGCGTGAGGCACTAGGCGATGAAAAATGGGCAGAGCTTCAGCGCGTGGTATTGCTTCAGGTTGTCGACCAAAAATGGATGGACCACTTAGATGATATGGAACAATTGAAGCAAGGAATTTACTTGCGTGCGTATGCTCAGCGCGACCCTGTTGTGGAGTATAGGTTTGAGGGTATGAGGATGTTTGAGGATATGATTGCCACCATAAAAGAAGATACAATTAGGTTTTTACTACATGCAAATATTACCCAAGACCACGAGCGTAAAAAGCTTGATATGAAGACAACTGAGGCGTTTGGCGGTGAGATTAACAATACAAAATCGGTGCCTATGTCTAACGAAAATCATCCTAAGCAACCTGTTGTAAGGAATACTCCAAAAGTAGGAAGAAATGAGATGTGCCCTTGCGGGAGCGG
>JAISIR010000006.1 GCA_031261985.1 Clostridiales bacterium
ACGCGTGCAGAGTTCGTTAAGATGTTGGCTATGGCGGTAGGTGCCGAGGTTAACGCAGAGGACACGCAAAACGCAACCGAGTTTAGCGATGTAACAAGCGGCGAGTGGTATGTGCCATACATCAATTGGGCAGCGGAGGCTGGCGTGGTAACTGGTAAATCGGCAGGCGTGTTTGCACCAGACGAGGAAGTGACGCGTGAGGAGATAGCTAAGATGATATCGCTTGCTAGCGGCTGGCTGGCAAATGAGGCAGCGGCTGCGACAGCGGCAAGTAGCTTAAGTGATTTTAGTGCTATATCCGATTGGGCGCAAAATGGTGTGGCGGCGTTGCATGCACGTGGCGTGGTAAGTGGCGATGAGGCTGGTGCGTTTAACCCAGACGATTATGCTACACGCGCGGAAGTGGCTAAGATGCTATGCGCGACCATTTAAGCAAAAGGCTAGTTAAAAAAGTAGCTTAATCAATCAAGCGGTTGTTTGAATAGAACGATTGGAATTGATTGGAACTACAACGATTGCAATTGATTAGAATATGTAAAAAAACCCCAGGCGTGCCTATGTCGGCATTCCCGGGGTTTTTTGTTGTGTAATGAGGAATGAGAGATGAGGGTGAAAATCTGCTTGGTAAAATTTTATTCGAGGGGAGCGATTGCGACGGCGCGCGAGGGTCCAGGGTTTGCCCTGGGGTATGATACCCGTCATTATTATAACATTGACATAAAAAAAGATTTATGGTATATTAGAATTATGATTGTCATAAACTAGGGGGCAAAAATGAGCAAACAAATTGTAGCAATAATATTAGCATTGATATTTGCTTTCTTGCCTATTAAAGTGGGCGAGGGGGATTCAGATGGTTTTATCAGCTTGCCTCAGGGGTTTATATTGCGCAATAATGAGTCGATGAGACGGATTGAGCATGTATACAAATATCAATCCTTGCCTGAAGCTTTGAGTATACCTATATATCACAATTATTATCAAAAAATTAACCCCAATTTAAGTGAGTTTAGGTTTAATATAATCGGTGAGAAGAAGCAGGAATATAAAATTTGGGAGTATAAATATGATGCCAATAATCCCAAGAAATATGAACCGCCTATATATTATTTAAAAGACCCTATTAATTACATAACTCAGCTTAAAATTACTAATGATGATTTAGGGTTGAATCAGGTTATTGAACTAGAAACTGAGACGATGTGTGATTTATCAGAAGACTATGGATTATTTTTAGAGGATTATAATTTTGATGGATATTTAGATATAAAATTATTTAAAGAAGAAAACAATGCACATTTTTTCTATGACTTTTGGGTGTGGGATAAAACTTCCAAAAAATATGTCGAGAGTGTTCAATTAGAAGACTTGATAAATGGTTCGTATAACGATAAAATTGTAGATGACACCATTAACGTGACGGCAAAAGGGACGCTTGCGTTAGATGAGTATTACTATAAATATATCAATAAAGAATACGTTTTAGTTAAGATGATAGACCGAGCGGCGGAGGTTGAGAATCCTGATGATATTCCATATTCTGAGGATGATGGTTGGTTTGATAGTGAAACGCAAAAGTATTATAGGCATCGCATGATTACATATCAACTTATAAATGGCAAGATGCTAGTTGTAAATGATGAAAAATGGTAGAATCGCTTACAACATATTATTTGCGTTTATGTCGATAGATAGTTTTACATCGGGTTTAGTGGCGAATGAATCGGTAATTGTGGCTAGCATGGCGCGGACTTTATCGGTTGCGGCACATTTAACCAGCACGCGCCAACGGAAGTTATCCTCGATAACGCTGATAGGAGCTGGCTTTGGAACGCTTACCTGCATGCGAATATTAAGCATGCCGACGGCTTGGCGCAAGGTTTCTTCTAAGATTTTTTCGTCCTTGCCGACGGCTAAAATTTGTATGATATCGCAAAATGGTGGGTTATTAAAGCGTTTGCGCATGATGATTTCTTGGTTATAAAAACCTAAATAATCGTGATTGCGAGCTAGTTTTATAACATAGTGGTCGGGCTGGAAAGTTTGAATGACGGCGCGGCCTATTTTATCGCCACGCCCAGCGCGGCCGCATACTTGAGTAAGTAGCGAAAAAGTGCGTTCGTAAGAGCGATAATCGGGTAGGTTAAGGGATAAATCTGCCGAGATAACGCCGACTAGGGTAACGTTCTCGAAGTCTAAACCTTTAGTTACCATTTGCGTGCCGATTAGGATATCTTTAGAATTATCTTTGAACTCGCCTAAAATTTGCGCGTGGCTATTTTTTGCCATGGTGGTATCCATATCCATGCGAATGCAAGAGGAGTTTGGGAAGAGGGTGGCGATATCGCCCTCGACTTTTTGCGTGCCGTCGCCATAGTAGCGAATGTAGTTGCTGCCACATGAGGGGCATTCTGTAACGCCGCTAATGGAGTAATTACAATAGTGGCAGACCAGTTTATTCCAGCGTTTATGGTAGGTAAGGGTGACGCTGCAATGTGGGCATTTTATAGCATCACCACAATTGGCGCACATAAGGTAGCTGTTATAACCGCGACGATTGAGGAATAGAATAGTCTGCTCGCCCCTGGCTAAATTAGACTCGACCTCGCGTTTTAAAGTTCGGCTGAAGGTAGTTTTGTTGCCGCTTGCTAGCTCGGCGCGGGTGTCGACGACGGTTACCTTTGGAAGATGGCTATTGTTAGAACGCTGATTTAGGGTGAGAAGCTCGTACTCGCCAAGCTCGGTTGCCTTGTAGTAGTGCGCGATTAACGGGGTGGCAGAGGCGGAGATGACGATGCTGCCCGTGGATTTGGCGCGATATATGGCAACGTCTATGGTATCGTATTTAGGGTTTTTCTCGGATTTATATGCCGATTCGTGTTCTTCGTCTAGGACTATCATGCCTAAATTAGGCAGGGGGGCAAAAATGGCAGAGCGCGCGCCGACGACGACGTTTATATCACCGCTCATTATTTTATGCCACTCGTCTAAACGCTCGCCTTCGGAAAGGCGGCTGTGCAATACGCTAACTTTTTGACCAAAGCGGCCGATAAAACGCTCTATCATTTGAGGGGTAAGAGAGATTTCGGGGACTAAAACAATGGCTTGCTTACCCTTGGATATTAAATGGTCGATAGCTTGCAGGAACACCTCGGTTTTGCCGCTGCCTGTGACGCCATGTAGCAGGAAGTTGGTGTAGGTGCTAGAATCGATGGCTTGGGTAAGGCGAGTTAGCACTTTTTGCTGTTGAGGGAAAGGTTTAAGCGGTTTAGTAGGTTTAAAATTGTTATAATCGATTGAATTGCGTGATACTTTTTTATCAAAAACCTCGACAATTTCTTTATTTTGCAATGCCTTAACCGCGCTGCGCATGCTTTGGTTATTGCTGCAGATATCTGCTAAGGCGACGCAATTTACCTGAAGCAATAAATCGATAAGTTTAGATTGTAAGACAGATTTTGTATTTTTAGAAAGTGCTTCGGCGGTAGGTTTATCGCACTTTAGGCGGACGTGCTTGGCGATTTTATCGTTTAGCTTAAGTTTAGAGTTACCGGTAGAAAGTGTTCCAGCGGGCATGACGCATTGGAGTGCTTGGAAGTATGTGCAGAAGCAGAAGTTCTTAAGCCAAAGGGTAAGGTCGACTAAATCATTTGTTAGTAGGGGAGTGGTGGAATCCTCGATTTTTGCGATGCTTTTAAGGCGAGAGAAGCTGGAAGAATCGGCCAGGGCGATGACGACGCCAAGTTCGAGTGTGTGGCGATTGCCAAAGGGGACCCAAACGCGCTTGCCGAGCAGACTTTTTGGGGTGCCTAAAGATGGCGGAATGGCATAGTCGAATAGTTGATTAACATTGCGTAGAATTATTTTGGCTATCAATTAGGAAACACCACCTTTTAAAAGTGAAAAATGAAGAATGAAAAGTGAAAAGTTAATGTGATAAATTTTCGTTACACTCAAATTTATTAATTAAAGTCGCGGTTTTGCATAAAAGGGCTTGACAAGTGGCAGGATATGTAGTATAATGGTAGTAACAAAAGGGGATGCCGAACTATCGGCTAGCTTCCCTTACTTTTAGATTGTTTATAATTAAAACAACCGTCCGGTTCAAGGTAACGGTTGTTTTTTGCTTTAAATGACTGTAGTTGTAAAGGCGAACATGATAAAGATAAATATTGCTATAGCAATTAGAATCTTTTTCATAGCTCCACCCCCTTTTGTTGTTTGCAAAGAAAGCAACCGCTATATATTCAGCTTTTAATCCCCTAATGACTACCGAATACATTATACACTAGAGGGCGAAAAATGTCAATATTTGTGCATAAAAAATAGGAATCTCATGAGATTCCTATTTTTTTAAGTATTAGCTCTCTTTTTTTATTCGGTTATTAAAACTATTTCTGTACCATCATCTGGAGTAGCCACAGGTGATACTTCTGGAGATACTTCTGGTTCTGGTGAAACTTCTGGAGAAGTCTCTGGAACTGGAGAAACTTCAGGAGAAGCTTCTGGCTCAGGAGAAACTTCTGGCTCTGGAGAAACCTCTGGAGAAGGCTCTGGTACAACTATAGGAGCAGGAGTGATAACTTCGCCAACTGCCCATGTATCTGGTGAAATTATGCCGAATTGCTCGCTTGCTATTAGAGTATCGATAGTTTCTTGAGCGATTGTGCCGTTATCTACTAAAGTTTTAAGCAGGCTGGTTTCGGTGCCTTTAACTGCTTTGGTAAGAGCCCAAACAGACATTGAAGCTACGTTGCCACGTTGGTAGCCTAGCTCGTCGATTGCTTCTTTATTGCCGCCGAATGCACCGTCGTAATCTTGGTCGGCTGTTTCGTAAGCAAAGTCGCCCTCTGCATCGCTATAGCCTAATGCACGAAGAAGGAAAGTTACATAGTCGTTATCGCTAACTAAATCGTCGCTGCCAAAAAGAGTTGCCTCGGTACCCATGGTTAGTTTATTGTTGTAGGCATAAGCTACATATTTAGCTGCCCATTCGGGAACGTCGGTAAAAGGAGTAGTGGTATCTTCTAGTGCTAAAGCTGCGCTTTCTTGACCAGTTAGACGGATAAGCATTGTTAGTGCTTCGGCGCGAGTAGGCTCGTCTTCTAGAGCGAAGTTAGGAGTGCCATCTTCGTTTGTGCCAACGCCTTGGAAAAGACCTAATTGGTTTAAAAGCTCAGCAGAACCGATAAAATCTACACCTGCGTTTACATTGCTTAGTAAAGCGAAAGAACCGCACATAAAAATTAGTGCAAAAACTGTGATTAGTGAAGTAATTTTTTTCATAGTTTAATTAAACATCCTTTTGTATAATTTTTTAAATATTTTTGATGTTGATTAATCGACGGTTACCGTCATAATGTTGCGGTTGATTGGCTCGCCTATTTTTGTTGTAGAGTAGCCTACTATTTTACCAAAGTTCTCGGAAACGAATCGAAGTGGAAGAAGTGTACGCTCGTTAACTATTTGTGCAGGAGTATCCATAGTTACAGGCACACCGTCAACCTCTGCGATTGGAGAGCCTATGGTAAGAATGATAGTTTTACCGTTTAGGTTTAAAGTGATTTTTTGGATATCATTCTCGGCTGAATAACTAGCTGTGCCGCCCAATTTTTCGGTTAAGAAACGTGCGGGAACCATAGTTCTGTCGTTTATTATAATTAAAGTAGAATCGTCTGGAACTAAAGTTTTAAGTCCGCGAATTTTAAGTTGGTAGTTGTCGTCATCGGCTACCATTGCAAGGTCTAAAGCATAAGCTGGCTCGACAATTGGGGCGGTAATGGTAACAGATTCGGGGTAGGTATAAGCTATGCTACCATCTATAACTACGTTCATGCCTTCTGCGCCAATGTTTGCGCTATAGGTGATGGTATCGATTAAGCCATCTTTTGTAGTGATTTTAGTTTCGACGCCTAAAGCATCAAGCTCGGAAGCAATATAGTCGATGTCGTCTGTAGTAGCGCCAGCCTCTGGCAATGCAGTTACGAAAAGTTTAGCAATCTCGACACATTTTGCTTTATCAAGGACGTTCACATAAGCGTTATCTTTCTTTTCAAATAAAATTTTAGCTGCGATATCGTCTACCACTTGGTTAACTTTAGCTTCTAAATCGGGGTCGACGGTAAAAGCAGAATCGTAGGTATCGTCTAGCTTTTTAGTATCTAACACAGCTGTGTTATAGCCTTCGACTGTGCCTTCGGGTAAAGTAACTATTAAGTTAATGTCGGGCTTTTCGGCGATGCTTTCGTCGGCTTTTACATAAACGGTTGTAGATTTATTCTCACTAGTTAAAAGGCTTTCGGCGTCTATGTCGTAAATGACTTCGGTAATTTTGGTATCTTTATTGTAAGTGCCTTTTAAATCGCCTGTTGCGGTGCCAATTTCTATACCGTCTACCTTAATAGATGTAGAAATATCTGCTTGGAAGACTGGTTGTTCGTTGGTTTTTACGTAAGCTTCTTTAAGCTCGGGGATATTTGAGCAGCCGGTGAAGATTCCTACAGACAGGACGGTGGCTAGAAGCAGCGCAGAAAGTTTTTTAATTTTCATAAGCTTTAGAACTCCTTTTTTTAACATATTAATATGTCTAAATTTACAATATTTTAACAATTACAATTATATATTAAATGTAGAATATTGTCAAGAAAAAATTTTTCTTGCTTTTTTTGAAACGTTATGATAGAATAAGCAAAATGGGTTTAGTTTTTCATTAAACCATAGGCAGGTGCATATATATGACTTTAGAAAACATTATCGAGATGGACAAAAACTTTTACGTCAATATTTTTGGGGATAGGATTCCGCTTGCTTTTAATAAAGGACGCGGGTGCTATTTAACCTCGGTTGAAGGCGATGAGTATCTTGATTTTTATGGTGGTGTTGCGGTTAACTCGCTGGGGCATGCACACCCTAAGTTTGTATCTGCATTAAAAGAGCAGCTGGATAGCTTGATACATACTTCGTCTACATATTACGTTGAAAATCAAGCGTTATTGGCGCAAAAATTGAGTGAGATTAGCGGGCTTAGTAAGGTAGTATTTGCAAATTCTGGTGCCGAGGCGAATGAGGCGGCGTTAAAAATGGCGAGGCTGTATTTTTACAGATATTCCGAGCCAAGGCGTAAGGTGGTAACGCTGACAAATTCATTCCATGGGCGGACGTTTGGGACGTTGGCGGCATCGGGACAGAATAAGTTTCACACACCGTTTAGGCCTATATTGCAAGAGTTTCATTATATAAACCCTAATGATGACGAGATGCTAGAAGAGATTGACGATTGCACCGCGGCGGTTATGATTGAGCTGGTGCAAGGCGAGTGTGGTGTGCGCGACCTTGACGCGGGGTATGTTAAACGATTGGTAGAGCGCGCCAAGGCGTTTGACACGCTAGTTATTGTAGATGAGGTTCAAACAGGGATTGCTAGGACGGGCGCGTGGTTTGCGTATCAGCAATATGGTATTAAGCCAGATATTGTTACGGTGGCTAAAGGTTTAGGCGGCGGTGTGCCGATTGGGGCGGCTATGGTGACCGATTCGGTTGCGCGCATGATAAAGCCAGGTGACCATGGGTCTACTTTTGCAGGCTCGCCTTTTGCATGCAGGGCGGGGCTAGAGGTTATTAAAATTATAGAAGAAGAGAATTTAATAGATAATGTAAATGTCATGGGTGATAAGATTCGTGAAATGCTAAATAGTTTAGGGTATAGGAATGTTCGCGGCAAGGGGTTAATGATAGGTGTGCCGGTGGATAATAGCCCGCTTGTGTGCCAGATGTTGAGGGATAATCATGTTATAGTTGGCAATGTTGGGCTGGATACGTTAAGGCTATTGCCGCCGCTGATTGTAGGAGAGGCAGAAGTGGAACGCTTGGGCGAGGCGCTGAAGATGCTGAGTTGAGTGTGAAATTCCCGTCATTGCGGGCTTGACCCGCAATCTACACGCTAATTTAAAATGAAAGTTTGCGGTTGCTCCATTTTGCAAACACCTAAACCGCAAAGGCAGGACGAGGAAGTCGCTCTTTATACCTTTGGTTAGTTTAGGCATTTGCAAAATGGCGTGGGTAAAATATTTCTGGCTTATGTCTTCTGGCTTATCATTTGTTTTTTTAAAGCTCTAAATCTATTCAAGCTGCGTATTTTACGCTACCCGAAGAGCCTTTCGCCTATCAACCTTAGCATTTGTTCCGCTTGCTTAGTCAAGGGTAAAATGCACGATGCTTCGCATCGCCCTTGACACGCAGCGGAAAAATGCTAGTCAGGTTTGCGGCGAAAAACTCATTCGGGCAGCGTAAATAAGGCACGACGAGTT
>JAISIR010000009.1 GCA_031261985.1 Clostridiales bacterium
TGAACAGATTAAACACGACAGCCTTGACCTGATTAAAACGATAGAGGGGGAACGCGATAATGATTAAGGAATACAACACAATCAACGAGGTTGCAGGCCCATTAATGGTAGTAGAAGGCATAAGCGACGTTGCGTTTGGCGAGCTCGGGCAGATTTCGCTATCTAATGGCGAAAAACGCATGTGCCGCGTGTTAGAGATTGATAAAAACAAAGCAATCGTCCAACTTTTCGAGAGTTCTGCAGGGCTTAACCTAGAAAGTTCCACCGTTCGTTTTTTAGGTAAAGGTATAGAGCTTGCCCTAAGCCCCGATATTTTGGGTCGTGTATTCGACGGGCTTGGACGCCCCAAAGATGATAAGCCCGATATTGTCCCCGAAAAATACATGGACGTTAATGGCATGCCAATAAACCCTGCCGCGCGCGACTATCCCGCGGAATTTATTCAAACAGGAATTAGTGCTATTGACGGGCTGAATACCCTGGTTCGCGGGCAAAAGCTACCTATTTTTAGCGGAAGCGGTTTGCCACATAGTAACCTAGCCGCGCAAATTGCACGTCAAGCCAAGGTTTTAGGCACCGACGAAAAATTCGCGGTTGTGTTTGCCGCTGTTGGTATAACTTTTGAGGAATCAGAATTCTTTACCGAAAGTTTTAAGGAAACTGGCGCATTAGAGCGTTCTGTAATGTTTATTAACTTGGCGAACGACCCTGCTATCGAGCGCATTTCTACCCCAAAGCTTGCCCTTACCGCCGCCGAATACTTGGCTTTCGAGCAAAACATGCACGTCCTTGTTATAATTACCGATATAACCAACTATGCCGAAGCTCTTCGTGAAGTATCCGCTGCACGCAAGGAAGTTCCTGGGCGCAGAGGCTACCCGGGATACCTATACACCGACCTTGCAACTATGTACGAACGCGCGGGTAAGAAAAAAGGTATCAACGGAAGCATCACGCTTATCCCTATTTTAACCATGCCCGAGGACGACAAAACCCACCCTATCCCCGACCTTACAGGCTACATTACCGAGGGGCAAATTATTTTAAGCCGCGAGCTATATCGCAAAAACATTACCCCGCCAATCGATGTTCTTCCCTCACTTTCTCGTCTTAAAGACAAAGGAATCGGCGCAGGCAAAACTCGCGAGGACCATGCCGACACAATGAACCAACTTTTTGCCGCCTATGCACGTGGTAAAGAGTGTAAGGAACTTATGGTTATCCTTGGCGAAAGCGCGCTTACCGAGGTGGATAAAAAGTATGCAAAATTTGCCGACGGTTTCGAGAAGGAATATGTTTCTCAAGGTTATAACACCAACAGAAGCATAGAAGAAACGTTAGATATCGGTTGGAAATTGCTAAAGATTTTACCTATCGAAGAGCTAAAGCGTATTAAAGAAGAATATATCAAAAAGTACATGAACTAGAAGTTATATAAAAGGTGGTGTAACAATGGCGCGATTAAACGTTAACCCTACTCGCATGGAGCTTACCAAGCTTAAAAAACAATTTAATATTGCGCGGCGTGGGCATAAATTGCTTAAAGATAAGCGCGACGAGCTTATGAAGAACTTTTTGCAAGTGGTCAAAGATGCCAAAACTCTTAGGCAAAACCTGACTCAAACTTGGCTCGACATTCAATCTGCCTTTAACCTAGCAAACAAAGCCATGCACCCGTTTGCAGTTTTCGAGGCGTTAATGCTCCCTAATACTTCCGCTACGCTAGACATCTCCTACAAAAACATAATGTCGGTGAACGTGCCTCGCTTCTCTCCTACTTTAAACCATAACACCGATTCTAAGCCATATGGCGACCGCGGAACTACCAAAGAACTTGACGAAGCAGTCGAAAAAGTTGTCGCCGCCTACCCTAAAATGCTCAAACTTGCCGAGCTCGAAAAAAGTGCGCAGTTAATGTCCGACGAAATCGAAAAACTCCGCCGTCGAGTTAATGCGCTAGAATATATCATGATTCCTCAACTTGAGGAAACTATAAAATACATCGTTATGAAGCTCGACGAAAACGAGCGTAGCAATTTAACCCGCCTTATGAAGGTTAAAGAAATGATTTATGAAAATAAATAAAACTACTAAAAAATATTGCTAATTGCTAAAAATTGTATACAAAAAACGCACCATGTAATTAAGGTGCGTTTAAAACAAGAGCTATTTTCTTTCAATTTTCATAGTCTGCAAGCGAATTATCCGCCTGTTTGCCAAATTAATCATTTGCCGCAATATATCTTCATCCGTAATACTTTCAATCATTTTTACAATATCTTGTGGAATCTCTTTATTCAAGAGGTCAGACGCTTTTCTATTTTTCACATTTTCTGCATTTTGGAACCTTATCCTCAATAAATCAGAAGGCTCAATCTCTAGCTTTCGCAAAATATCCGCTTGAGTTTTAGGTCCAATCCCTGGCAACGTACCTAAAAATTCAGGGTCTTCATTAAGTTTATTTCTTAAGTCATTAAAAGTTTCTAAACCTTGCCTCAGCAGAACAAAATAAGCTCGCGTGCCAAGTGAAGTCAAACTCGCCGAATCACCAATTAAAGAGTTTATCCTAGTAGATTCCCTCATTTTATTCACAACTTGCGCCTTCTTGGTATTAACAGTCACCACGTTAATCCCTAATTTATCCGCAACTTGCATCGGTTTTTTTACCACACCATCATTTAGACCAAAAGATTCAAAAATTATTCTCTTTTTCTCTTCCTGTAAAGAATTTAACTGTTTATCAACAATTTCGATTATATCCAAAGGGAATTCATCAAGAACAAGCTCTTTATTTTCAAAAATAAACGCCAAAAATTCCCTATAATTCTCTTCAAATGGATGACGGAAATTATTTTCGTGCTTCTCTTCCATTTTTTACACCTCGATAAATGGTATAACGAATTAATTTAACCAATTAATTTTTGAATCTGTGATTGCACCTGTTTTTGTGATGATAAATCCTGCGCCTTTTGCTCAAAAATATTCTTGCCAAAGCTATCGACTGCAACAGTGCATACCCAATCCTTAACTTCAAGTTTGCGAATCGCCTCTGCACCTAAATCCTCAAACGCAACAGGTTCATTGCTTACAACACTCGCCGCAGCACTCGCAGCTGCCCCGCCTATCGCTGCAAAATATACACATCCATGCTCTTTCATTAAATCCATCGTCTCTTGCCCACGCGGCCCCTTGCCAATCGTCCCCTTTACCCCATGCTCGAACAAAATTTTAGAGTAAGGGTCCATCCTCGCCGAAGTAGTCGGTCCACACGAACCAATTACATTCCCTGGACGTGTCGGTGTCGGTCCAACATAGTATATGGTAGCATTTTTTAAATCAAACGGAAGCTCTTCGCCACGCTCAATCATATCAACCAAGCGTTTGTGCGCAGCATCTCGCGCGGTGTAAATTGTACCACTTAAGCTTACCATATCACCCATTTTAAGGTTAGCAATTTGCGCATCATCTAGCGGAAGCGTAACCTTTTTAGGCTCACTTGTCGCCTCGTCAGCACTAATTTCAGGAACCTCAGCTGGTTTCTCAAAAAATACTTGACTTTTCTCTCTTTGCCCTTTAATCGTCGCCACTTGATGTCGCACACAATTACAACCGATATCAACCGACACTAGCCTATGAACAAGGTGCGCATGCCCTTGATTAACATGAACATCATACGCAGTCGTCTTGCCGCCAAACCCTTGTGGACCGATATTAAGCGCATTCAAAGCATCTAAAATCTCTAGCTCAAATGCCGCTACACGTGGGTCTTTATCGCGCTCACCAATTCGCCTTAAACTAGCTTTTTGCGCCCTAATCATCGATTGCGCCCCGTCAGAATCTATCCCCACACTAACCACAACAGGAGGGCAAGGCTTGCCTCCAGCAGTCCTAACGGTATCCACTACAAACTGTTTCACACCATCTTTACCCTGCGCAGGCGTTATCCCTTTAAACCCAGTTAAAAGCCCACAGCCTCCACCTTTTTGTATAACACTAATCCGCATTTCATCACTCGGCATATCATCGGAATACCCAACAACAATATTAGCCGGAGTATTATCCCTAGTGTTCGTCTGGCTATATAAAGGGTCCATTTGTATACTTTTGCGTAAAAACCCTTCTACATACGCCTTTCTGACGCCTTCTTGGATAGCAGCCGCCGACTCGCCATTGTACGCTACATCGTTGCCCAACTCAACAAAAATCGTGGCAACTCCGGTGTCTTGGCAGGTAGGATACTCTCCCTTAGCACTTATCGTCGCGTTCCCCATTAGCTCGTTCATTATGCTTTTTGCACGTGGCTCCGTTTCGCGCAACTTAGCTGCTGTCATTGCGTTCCATACATCGTCCGATAATGTGTATGCGCCTCGCAAGCATAATTCCCTTACCGTTGAAGTTATAATTCGTTTGTCTACCTTGTACATTCTATTTCTCCCCCATTATTTGTAACTATTTGAATAAATGCAAATTCGGCGTTCCGTTTGCACCATTATTATAGTCTTTAAGTCCTTTAGACTTCAGCCCAATGCTAGGTTTTTTACTCGCACATTCTGCCACAGCATCAGCTATCGCGTTAACATAGATTCTATCATCAAACGGCTTAGGTAAAATATTCGTGGTCGAAAGCTCGCTGCTCGGCACGCATCCCGCCAACGCATTTACCGACACAAGCTTCATTTCATCGGTAATCTCTGGCGCACGCGCAAGCAACGCACCTTTAAATATACCAGGGAAAGCCAACACATTATTAACTTGGTTCGGGTAGTCCGACCGTCCCGTTGCAATGATAAACGCGCCCGCCTCAACTGCCAATTCGGGTAAAATCTCGGGCGTCGGGTTCGCCATGGCAAAAATTATCGATTTATCCGCCATCGTACGAATCATCTCTGGCTTTAAAACTCCTGGAGCAGACACACCAACAAACGCATCAGCACCAATTAAAGCATCGCCCAAACCGCCAAATCTGTTAGTTTTGTTGGTCATCTCAGCCAATAATTGATGCTCACCTGTGCCATCATCTTTTACATGCACCATTGTCTTGGCATCATTTTTATTTATAATCCCGTTTCTATCGACTAAAATAATATTGCCCACGCCAGCATTTATAAGCATCCGCGCCGTTGCACAACCCGCCGCGCCCGCGCCATTTATAACAATGCTCATGTCCGATAGCTTCTTGCCCGCAACCTTGGCAGCATTGGTCATTCCAGCCGTTACAACTATAGCTGTCCCGTGCTGGTCGTCGTGGAAAATCGGCACTCCAAGATGCAAATCTTTCAAACGACGCTCAACCTCAAAACACCTAGGAGCTTTGATATCTTCTAGGTTAATTCCACCATATCCAGGAGCAATCGTCCTAACGGTGTTTACTAAATTTTGAATTTTTTCTTCTTCGGTATTACACCACGAATGGTCGGCACACATAGGAAAAGCCTGCACTCCGCCAAAAGCTATGAACAAGGCAGCCTTACCTTCCATAACGTGCATGCCCGCCATTGGCGCACCATATTTGCCTTGTAAATCGCCCAAGCCTAAAACAGAAGAATCGTCAGAAAACACTATAACCGTGTTTTTTGCCGCCGTCGTATCACAGGCAGATTCAGGATTATTAACCGCATCGATACACGGTTGCGCAACGCCTGGAGTGTACGCTAAAGATAAATCACGCGCATTTTCTATCGGGAACTTATTAACAATTTCAATCTTACCTTTATGCTTTAAATGAAAATCTCGCGAATCACTATAAATACTACCAGGTAAATCGTCCATCTTTTTGTTGCTAGACCCATTGTTACTAAAAGTTTGCATAAAAAATCTCCCCCTATTATTTTCTTATATTAGATGTTGGATTTTGCGGTGTTTAAACTTGAAATTAGCATAGCTTTGATTTCTTCAGATAAACTAAGTAACGGCTTGGCATTAATTTCATCAATTAAATTTGCATTACACAACAATTTTAGCCAATATATGCTCTCATGAATTTCTTTGAGTGATATATGAAGTTTAGAAATAAAATCAGCTTTGCTATTTCCATAAATTGCTTCATTAATATTTGCACCAACAGATGTGCCACTTCGCAAAAGCTGTTTAGAAAGCGTATTATCTTTATGCGTTTTTGAATAACTTTCATATAAAACTACAATTTTTGTAGCAAATTCTAACGATTTATCTTGAAGTATACTTTTCTTCATTGTGCACCTCAACTTTTGATGTTTTTATAAAAAATTAAAGAAAAACAATAAAGTAAAAGTTTAGATAAAAGCGAAAAGTGAAAAATGAAAAGTTAAAAGTACAAAACTTTGCCTCTTAATTGTTTTGCGATATCAAAACTTCCTTAACTTTTATCTCTTAACTCTTCTCTTTTCACTCTTTGCCGCTAGGCAAAGTTTTGGGGTGGATAGTGGGAGTCGAACCCACGGCCTCCAGAGCCACAATCTGGCGCGCTAACCAACTGCGCTATACCCACCATATTGACTTGACACTCAAAAAATTAGCGATACTTTCCAACATGTCAACAACTCCAATAAGTATATCACATTTTTTTGAATATGTCAAGACAAAAATCGATTTTTCCACTATTTTTTAACAAAAAGCCGCTAATTAATCACGGATTAATCTTCAACAACCAACTTCTAATACTCTCCGCGCTCATTTTTATCCTTTAAATTACCACTTTTTGCATGCCGCTCAATCAGTTTTTGCTTGATATCGCCTACGCTCACCCCTTCGACAAACATAAGCACTAGCATGTGATAAACTAAATCCGCAACTTCGCCAATAAACTCACCACGGTCGCCATTTTTCGCCGCAATAATCGCCTCAGTAGCCTCTTCGCCTACCTTTTTGCAAATTTTATCGACGCCCTCGTTAAGCAGATAATTAGTGTATGATTTCTCGACAGGGTTTGCATGCCTCTCATAAATTTGACTGTACACTTGGTCAAAAATATCCACATCATAATCGCCAAAACACGTGTAATCCCCTGTGTGACACGCCCCTTTACCGTTTTGCTCGACCAAAATTAGCAAGGTATCATTATCACAATCAAATTTCATATCAACAATCCGCTGAGTATTTCCAGAAGTCTCACCCTTATGCCACAACTCATTCCTCGACCTCGACCAAAAACACGTCTCGCCATTTTGCACCATGTAATCGTAACTTTGCCGATTCACATACGCAAGCATTAATACTTGCCCCCCAATATAGTCTTGCACAATCGCTGGAATCATAGGGTTTTGCTCAAAAATCTCATCAATCGTTGCACCATTTTTTATACTCGCCTGCATGATATTCCCGCCTCTTTCATTTTAATTTTCACATCATCAACCGTCGCCATTCCGTAATGGAACAGGCTAGCAACCAAGGCTGCGTCGCAATTTGTCTGCTTAAACACATCAATTATATCACCAATTTTGCCGCACCCACCGCTTGCAATAACAGGTATATTCACACTTTCGGCGACTTTTTTGGTCATCTCAATATCATATCCGTTTTGCGTTCCATCGCCTACCATAGACGTCAATAATATCTCGCCCGCACCAAGCTTTTCACACGTCGTTACCCACTCGATTAAATCCAAGCCAGTCTTCTCTCTCCCGCCTTTTATGTAAACATCATCGCCCCTAGCATCAACAGCAACTACAACGCATTGCTTACCAAACTCAGCAGACGCCTCGGCAATAAGGTTAGGGTTCGCCACAGCCGACGAGTTTATCGAAACTTTATCCGCCCCGCACGCCAGCGCACGCCTAAAATCATCGATAGTTCTTATGCCACCACCAACAGTCAAAGGAATCGATAAGTTCGCCGCCGCTCGCTCGATTAAATCATAAATAGTCCGACGCTTTTCATGACTTGCAGTTATATCCAAAAACACAACCTCATCAGCGCACTGTTTTTCATACTCCATGGCAATCGCCACAGGGTCACCAACATCAACCAAATCCACAAAATTTACACCTTTAACTACCTTGCCATCCATTATATCAAGGCAAGGGATTATACGCTTTTTAAGCATCGCTCTAAATCCACCTTCCCCTCGTAATACGCCTTTCCAACAATTACGCCATAAACGCCCATGTCGCGCGCCTTAAAGATATCGTCATCACAAGCGACGCCGCCCGATACAACTACGTTTTTCCCTTTGATATCCTTATACATTCCCCAGTTAGGCTCGGTCAGCGTTCCATCACGCGTTATATCGGTGCAAATAATATACTTAGCACTTAAACTATCAATAAACTCAAGATAATCCAGGTGTGTAGCCTCTAGCCAACCATTAACCGCGACCTTTCCATCGCGCACATCAACGCCCACCATTATCCTATCCTCGCCATATTTAGCAATTGCATCATCAACAATGCTAAGGTTTTCCGTAGCTATCGTCCCCAAAATCACTCTGTCAGCAATTTGCAGATACCTATCTATCGTCGCCATATCACGAATCCCGCCTCCGATTTCTATAGGCAAAATCTTGGCAACTTGCTCTATCGTTCCAAAATTTTTGGTCGCCCCCGCTTTCGCACCATCTAAATCGACAACATGGATATATTTTGCCCCCATACTCTTGAATTTCATAGCAATCTCCACGGGTTCGCCATATATAGTCGGCTGTTTATAGTCGCCCTTGTAAAGCCTAACCGCTTTACCGCCTAAAATATCTATCGCCGGGATAATTATCATACTAATGCCACCCACTCTTTTAAAATTTCCTCGCCTATTTTGCCGCTTTTCTCTGGATGAAACTGACAACCCAATACATTCCCACGCCCGACAATTGCAGGAATCTTTACATCTCCATACAGGCAATAATCTAGAGTATGCTCGTTATAATCCGCCATGTAACTATGCACAAAATATACGTCGCCATCACGCTTTTCCAAGGTATTCCACCCCATGTGCGGAAGCTTTTGCTCAGTCGGAATCAACTTTACATCGCCCTTTATTAAGCCCAAGCCTTCAAACTCGCCACCTTCAAAGCCGCGCTCGAACAAAATTTGCATACCTAAACAAATACCAAGCATCGGCTTTTTATACTCACGCAAAACACTTATCAGCCCAAGCTTTTCTAGGTTCTTCATCGCCACGCCAAAGCTGCCAACCCCAGGCAAAATCACGCCGTCTGCTGCCACAATCTCATCTGCAGAATTTGTCAAAACCGCTGTTACGCCCAAGCGTTTACACGCATTAAGAACAGATTTTACGTTCCCAACATTATAATCAATTATCGCAATCATTTTTTTGCACACCGCCTTAATTCGCATCAAATTAAATCAAACCTTTAGTAGACGTAATGCCCTCCGAAGGTGTAATCGCCTGCTTTAACGCCAATCCAAACCCTTTAAATATAGCTTCCATCTCGTGATGCGTGTTCTTCCCATAAAGCAGATTAATATGTATAGTAATCTTCGCGTTCATGGCAAGTGCCCTAAAAAATTCCTCGGCAAGCTCAACTTCAAAATCGCCACATTTTTCGGTATTGAATTCTGCATTAAACACAATAAACGCCCGCCCCGACACATCTAAATCAACCGTGACTTCCGACAAACTCTCGTCCATCGGCACTCTCGCCGAGCCATATCGCATAATGCCCGATTTATCACCCAGCATCTCGTCTAAGTATTTACCAAGCAAAATGCCAACGTCCTCAACCGTGTGATGCCCATCAACATGCAAATCGCCCTTTGCTTTAATACTAATCTTAAGCCCCGCCCTAAACAAAAGCAGCTGCAACATATGGTCAAAAAAGCCTATCCCCGTCTCAACTTCCTCGCCCGCGGTTTTAGTCCCCTTTTTAATTTCTATTTCGGTCTCGTTAGTTTTTCGATACATTTTACAAACTCCTCCATATCATTTTGCGTGCCAATTGTAACCCTTAAATTATTAGGAAATTGCTTCCAATATCGCACCAAAATTTTATTTTTAAGTAAATATTCATACATCTCTTCAGCATTTTCGACGTTCCACCATACAAAATTAGCCTGCGAGTCTAAACAATCAATCTTCGTTTTAAGCCACTCACGCGTCGCAATTACTTCGTCCACATTAGGCTCTGCAAGCATAGCAATTTTCTGGGCTAAAGCATCTACAGGGTACGAGTTAAAACTGTTCTTAATCCTGTTCAACCCTTCAATTAACGCACTATCGCCTATCGCATACCCTACGCGCAACCCTGCTAACGAGTACGATTTCGAGAACGTCCGCACCACTAACAAATTATCATTATCGCCAATCAGCCTAACCGCGCTTTCCGCCTCGGCAAAATCGATATACGCCTCGTCAATAACTACCACCCCGCCTTGCGGAATCCGCTCGATATCTATAGCAAGCGAAGTCGGTGCATTAGGGTTCGCAATGATGCAATTCCCACTATAATCACCCCAATTAATCCCCCAATTCTTAGTAGCAATTACCTTGGGTGTAACATCGTACATTTGCGCCCACACTGGGTAAAAACTATACGAAACATCTGGCACACACAGGGTTTTTCCGCTAAAAAAGGTTTGAAAAATAATCGCTAATACCTCATCGGAACCATTGCCAACAAACACATTCTCACGCGTCAGATTCGTCCCATTTTTCGCATTCAAATCATCGGCAATTTTATCACGCAACGCATTTGCATCACTATCGGGATACAATCTCAAATTATCTAGAATTTCACTAAGGTTATCGTTCAATTTCAATTTAGGCGGATAAGGATTTTCGTTAGTATTAAGCTTAATCCACCCATCACCCTTTGGTTGAATCCCTGCGATATAAGGCTGAATCTCCCTCGCTTTTTTCGATAAAAATTTATCCATTCGCCTCATCTCCAACTTGAGTTTGAAACCTAACTTTTATAGAATTCGCATGCGCATCTAGCCCCTCTTTGGTAGCAAATTCTATCACATCATCCTTAAATTTACTTAGCTCTTGCCTAGGATAATAGCTGTACGAACTAAATTTTACAAAACTATAAACACCTAAAGGCGAGTAAAACTTGGCAGTCCCGCCCGTCGGCAACACATGATTCGTCCCACTCATATAATCACCTAAAGGTTCAGGCGTGTATTCTCCAAGAAAAATCGACCCTGCATTAGTAATTTTAGGCAGATGCTTCATCGGCTCATCAACCAACACTTCTAAATGCTCAGGCGCAATTTCGTTACTTAATTCAAATGCTTCATCAAGGGAGCTTACCAATATCGCCGCGCCAAAATTCTTAAGCGATTCCTCAATTATATCCTTGCGAACCAGCTTATTAATCTGCGTATCAAGCTCGCGCTCAACCTCGTTAATTAGTTCCTCAGATGTCGTCAGCAAAATACTACTCGCCATTTTATCATGTTCCGCTTGGCTCATTAAATCGGCAGCGATGTACTTAGGGTTGGCATTTTCATCAGCAATCACCAATATTTCCGACGGACCCGCCACCATATCAATATCAACTTCGCCATACACAATCCGCTTCGCCGTCGCAACAAAAGCATTGCCTGGCCCAACAATTTTATCAAACTTAGGGATGCTCTCGGTACCAAACGCTGCCGCCGCAATGGCTTGAACGCCACCAATTTTATAAATTTTATTAACGCCACACACCCTCGCCGCCGCTATAACCTCAGCATTAGGGTTAGGGCAAAACATCGCAATCTCCGGCACTCCCGCAATTTTAGCCGGGATAGCATTCATTAAAACCGTCGATGGATACGCCGCCGTCCCACCTGGAACATATATTGCCACGCGATTAATAGGTCGCACTATCTGCCCCATTACAACGCCATTTTCTTTAGCAATCTCCCACGATTCCCCCAATTGATTCTTATGAAATCCCTCGATTTGTGCCTTTGCACGTTCTAAAATGCGGATAAAATTTTCGTCAACATCCTCATTTACGCCAACTTGTAAACTATCACTGGATAAATCTAATAAAAATTCACCTTCGTATCCGTCAAACTTGCGCGCATATTTTCTAACGGCTTCATCTCCATTAACGCGGACGTCAGATAATATCTCGCGCACAACGCTCTCAATTTCCAGCGTGTCATCAAGGTTGCGCTGCTTAATTTCCCTATTTAATCGCATTCCGTAACCTCCCAATCATGTTCTCGATATTCGCGTCATATTTAAGTGCCGCCTTGCTAACTAGCACCTTGGTTTTAATTGGCATCGCCTCGTCAAAAATCTCAAGCCCATTCTCTTCCAACGCGCGCCCACTTTCCACAATATCAAAAATTACGTCAACTTCTCCATATTTAGGCATAACTTCCGATGAACCTGATATATAAATTATGTCAACTATCATCCCTTGCCTGTTGAAATATTTCAATGCAATATTAGGATGTTGAGTCGCTACCGAAAGAATTTTTTCGTCACTTTTTTTGCATAAATTATAAAACTCGCGTGATTCTGGACGCCCAGCCACGCAAAACCTAGATTTCTCGCACAATTTAAGGTCGGGCAAAATGTTAGAAATAAAATTATCACCACGCAACGAATGCCTTAAAGTAGAATTAGATAATTCATATTCGCGATAACAATCAAACGCCGAAATACCTATATCCGCCCAATTTTTGTCAACATATTGAGGTATATCTGCAATTCGCACAAGTATAAAATTTGCCTCGCCATTGTCGGAAGAAAATTCCAACTGCTTCCGCGCCCTTAGCTCAACCTCTTTTTCTAACTCTTGCGATGCGTATCCCGCCTCTTTAAAAATTTGATACGCCGCACCCAATAACCTTTTACCCTTTGGTAATGCGATATTAATCTTCCTCATTATGTAACCCTCCCGTTTTATAATAACTACTTATGTTTCAAAAAAATCCCTCAAACAAGTTGCTTGTTCAAGGGATTCATCTATATCGCAGATAAAATTCCACATTCGCTACTTGTTAACACACAAACATTGCACACCATAATGATGATGCACATGAGAATTTGTATGAACAAATAACGTTGAATTTCTCATTAATCTTTTGCTCCTAAAAGTTAATATAATTATTATAACACAAAGGCAAAACGCTCGTCGTTTTGCATTCACACCGTTTCAATAATTACAACAGTAAAATTGCTGACTAGCAATTTTTTCCTCTTGCGTAATTATTATACCACATAACTTTAAATATGTCAACCATTTTTTAGCAATGATTATTTCGTAAGTTTTACAGTTTTCTCTGCAACCGATGTTTTGCTAGCATTATTCGCAGCCGTTTTTAAATTTTTAATTGCAGAGTGCGCAGGCACTTTAAACGAAACAGATTTTGCTAATAAAGGTATAATGTTCTTTGCTTGCTCAGCATTATCAAAATGAAATTTATAAGCAAACTCCGAACCACCAAAATTTACACCCAATGTAGAATAATGCTCGTCCATAGTAGGTCCCCAATAAGCTTGTCCTTCATCCGATTCTGGCACATCAAGAGCATATTTAGCACGAATAGGAACTTTAATTCCACCAATAATGCTATTAAATTCCTTGTTTGAAGCAACTTGTATATCGCTACTTTTATCTAACGTTTTAAAGTATAAATCAATATGAACAATATCATTATAACTCTTATTTTTAAAACTCTCAATTGCTTTAGTATACGAATCAAAAAATTGAATATTCCTCTTGCCAAACCCTTGCTTAACAAAATCATCAATCTTAAAATCACCGCTTGGGTCTATAACTACAACCTTGGCATTTTTAACAGCAGATTTATTGATAGGGTGATTATTAACTGGGTCAAATCCAAAAATATCCCTTACATCACCTTCTAAATTACCAGTTAGGTAATCACTACTAAAAAAGCTCTCGGTATCACGTAAGAATTTTCGAATAACATCGGTAATTCTTACTGTATCGTTCATAATAGAATTTGTAACAGGGTTTTTAGCAAAACTTCCGTCAAACAAAATCGAATCCGATTCGTTACCAATTATATACCCGCCATCATTCTTAACTTTTAAGATAAACTCTGTAACTAAATCATCGCTGCTACCCTTTGGAACATACGAAACTTTAGCAGAAAACTTTTCATTGTCTTGCTTAGAAAAATCAACAACCGTGCAAAAATCGTCATGATGTGTATAAATTAAGTAAGGTTTACCTGGCATATTCCAAATTTCATTAAACTTTTCTTTAGCATTCTTAACTATCTGTGCGTTTTCATTAATAAATTTCAACTTTTGCTTGTCAGAAGAATCAATATTAACACCGTTTTCTTTAACAAACTTTTTCATTTCTTTAGCGAACTTTTTTAAAGCTTCGCCATCTTTTTTTGTAAATTGCATTACAAAATTCCCCCTAATATTAAAAATTTTTTCAAAGTAAAAAAGATTGTATCACAAATATCTACATTTGTCAAGGTTTATTGCCATTATTTGTAACTTATTCCTCAATTTTCTTGATAATCTTGCACGGGTTCCCCACAGCAACTACATTGGGTGGAATATCATGCGTTACCACGCTCCCTGCCCCAATCACAGAATTTTCGCCTATCGTAACCCCAGGCAAAACGCATACATTTCCGCCTATCCATACATTATTGCATACCGTAATAGGCTTGGTGTATCCAATAAATTCGTGCCTTAGTTTGGGCGAAATCGGGTGAGTCGCAGCGTATAAATTCACATTAGGTCCAAACATCACATAATCACCAATTGTTACTTTAGCAAAATCTAAAATAGTCAGATTTACATTGGCATAGCAATGGTCGCCTATGAAAATATTTTTGCCAAATCCGCACCAAAAAGGCGGCTCAATATAAGTCTCATCGCCTAAGCCACCTAAAATTTTAGATAGAACTTTCCGCCGCTTTTTGTATTGCGATATCCTAAGTTTGTTATATTTAAACAACAAATCTTGCGCCGCGTCACGCTCATCATCTAACTCGTCTACCATCTTGTAAAACTCGCCGCTTAACATCTTCTGTTTTTCTGTCATGTAAAACACTCCAGCCACATTTTAAAACTAGCCGATAAAACTCGTCCTTAAACTATCCCGCAAAACTATCCTAACATCTCTTCTAGCCTCAATTTTCGCGCTACATTACAGATAAATTCGCCATTTGTAGGCCTGCCTTTTTCTGGGTTAACAGAGTTGCCATATAGCCGCGACAAAATATCTATATCGGTATTATGCCACGCACGCTCAATAACATGCCTAATCGCACGCTCTACATTACTCTCGGTCGTTCCATATTTTCTAGCAATTGGCGGATAAATTCGCTTCGTAATAAGCCCAACCGAGTCATCATCGCTCTCTAAAACTAAATTAAGTGCATCAATCAAAAACTGATACCCCATTCGATTGCTCGGCACTCCAAACTGATTCAACACAGTAATTATCCTGTAATTAAGCGATTTATTCAAGACATATTCTGTCGTCGCCTGTTTCACGTCTTGCGAATTCTTTTGCATCAACGCAATTTTACACACCGAACGAATCCGCTGCATCAAATCCTCGACTTTATAAGGCTTAAGCATAATATATTCTACACCAAGTTGAAAAGCCATCTGCGATACCGAGGCGCGACTATTGGCTGTTGTTAAAATAGAAACAGGCGTAATCTCTAGCCCTAAAGTAGAAATATGTTGTAAAACTCCAAATCCATCTAAATTAGGCAACGCTAAATCAATTACAATCACATCTGGCTTAATTATAGGGATAAGTTCAACCGCTTTTACACCATCATGTGCAACAGCGACAATCTCGATATCGTCGGTAGTAGCAGCAAAATCCTTTATAGCTTGACAGCACATTTTATCGTCCTCTATAACAAATGTGCGAATTTTTCTATCCATTATCAAACACTTCCCGTTGATTTAAAATAGGTAATTTTTTGAATCTAATATAATTTAGAAAGATAGATTTAAGGCTATTAAGACATATTTTTTCGACAAATTTCTACTTTTTTACAACTTAATTTTATCACATTTGGATAATTGTGTCAATAGGCTGAAAATATTTTTTAGGATAATGCGCTATATTCTCGACTTTTGTAGAAAGGTATTGACAAACATGCAAATTTAGGGTATAATAATAATGTTCAGTTTATTGAACACAAAACTTCTCATAAAAATTAGTCACTGTAAGCTATTTTTCAAGGGGGTGTTTGTATGTACTCTAAAAATACTAAAATAGATGTACCCGTTGGTTTGCATGCACGCCCTGCTATGTACCTAATTCAGCGCGCTAGCAACTTTAAAAGCACTATTTGGCTAGAGTATGACCAACGCCGCGCCAACGCAAAAAGCCTTTTAGGCATTCTCTCACTTGGCGTAACTAACGGTTCCGATGTCCGCATAACAGCTGAAGGTAGCGACGAAATCGCCGCTGTTTCTGATTTAATCTCACTTGTCGAAAGTAATTTTGCAGAGAATACTTTTGCATAATCTAACTATTTTAATCTAATGAAAAACACAAATCACAATTATCTAAAAACTAAATTGCATAACCTTTCCACTAATCCGGGAGTCTATATAATGAAGGACGAAAATTCTGAAGTCATATATGTCGGCAAAGCAAAAAACCTTAAAAATAGGGTTAACCAATATTTTAGCGGAAAGATTCAACTTCCTAAAGTCCAAGCCATGGTCGATAATATCCAAGATTTTGAGTATATTATTACCGAAACCGAGCTTGAGGCTTTAATTTTAGAGTGCAATTTAATAAAACGTTATTCACCAAAATATAACATCCTGTTAAAAGACGATAAAGGCTACCCCTACATTTGTATAACTTCCGAAGCCTTCCCTAAAATTAAATTAGCCCGTCGAATGAAGCCAGATAAATCTAAATATTACGGTCCTTATGTAAACTCCACCGTCGCGCGCCAAGTAATCGATATTCTCAAAAAAGTGTTCAACATACGCGATTGCAACCGCAATTTGCCGCGCGATATCAAAAAATCCCGCCCTTGCTTAAACTATCATATCCACATGTGCGACGCACCCTGCAACGCTTATATATCTAAAGACGATTATAACGCAAATATCAAGGATATATATAGCTTTTTAGACGGTAACTATAAATCGGTGACCGAAAATTTGACCGATAAAATGCGCCACGCAGCCGATATGTTAGAGTTCGAGCGTGCAGCCCGATTCCGCGATAGAATCGAAATTATTAACAACTTACAAGAACGTCAACGCATCACTTCTACCAAGCAAGATAACAAGGATATTGTAGGATTATACAGGATTGTCAACCACGTTTGCTTCCAAGTCTTCTTTATCCGTGATGGTAAAACTATAGGTCGCGACCATTTTTTTGTTAAAGCTCAGTCAGATGACACTAACATCGAGCTAATGACTAACTTCATCAAGCAATATTACACCTTAAAATCTCAGGTGATTCCTAAAAAAATCTATCTTTCGTGCGAAATTGAGGATAAAGATTTAACATCTCAATATCTTACTCAAATTGCCGACGAAAAAATCGAACTTATTGTTCCTAAACGCGGCGATAACTTAAAACTAATCGATTTAGCCACCAGCAATGCAAAAGAAGCGTTAGAGATTAAAAACCTAGAACAGAACAAATATAAACGCCGCCTTAATACTATCTTAAACGATTTAAAAAACGCACTTGCGCTCGAAAAAGACCCCGTTAGAATAGAAAGTTACGATATATCTAACATAAGTGGCGCCGATAACATTGGCGTTTGCGTGGTTTTTAATAACGCGCTACCTCAAAAAAGTGCCTATCGCAAGTTCAACATTAAAACTCACTACCAAATAGACGATTACGCTTCTATGCGCGAAGTTGTCGAACGCAGGCTACACAGAGCTTTAGACGGTGACGAAAAATTTCTCCCTCTCCCCGATTTAATTCTAGTCGATGGCGGTCGCGGACATGTTAGCTCTATTCGCGCAGTTGTCACCGAACTCGGGCTAAATATCCCTGTTTTTGGCTTAGTAAAAGACGATAAGCACACCACTCGCGCCCTAACTACCGAGCATGACGAGATAGAAATTAATCGCACAAGTCAACTTTTTAAATTTTTAACGCGCATGCAAGATGAAGTCCACCGATTCGCCATAAACACTCACCATTCCAAGCATAAACGCACTTCGTTTAACTCAACCTTAACTAAAATTGATGGCGTAGGCGAGGCAACTGCTAAAAAACTTTTACGACATTTTAAAAGTATAGCCGCCATAAAAAGCGCAGATATTATTGAACTAGAAAAAATTGTTAGTCGAAAAATCGCAAATAATGTGCATAATCACTTCAAAAATGTTTAAACTACTCTTGTAAAGGAGTGTTTTAACATGGCTAAAAATACAACAAACCAAAAAACGCAACAAACTTACACCGCAAATCCAATGAACACTTTACAATTTATACCTACTCCTAAGAAAAATGCTCAAGATATAGTGGCATTAGTTAAACAAAGTGGTAAAACAGTTGGTTACAAGCTTTCAAACGGTCAAACCGTTCAAAAACCTCAAGCAATTTCTATGGCAAAAACAGGCGATATCAAGGGTGTTGGTGTTGCAACTCGTAACGGTGCAGAGTATCTTAAATCTCTTCCCAACCAAAGCGGCAACAACAATCTTGACGATTTACCAACCGAATCTGCTTCTCAATATCAAAACTTTCAGTAAAGTTAGTATTTTGCGATAAGTTAAAGTAAGGTAGTAATTTGCAGCAAGTAATAATTTAAGTTGCCCAAGTCAAGGCAGGATATCTTCCCGCCTTGACTTTTTTATAAGCAATTATTATGTAACAATTGCAAAAATTTTCATTTTATTCCTTTATATTATTAGAATTGCCGCCGATAACCCTGGTTAATCTATTAGTATGTATATATAAAGAAGGTGCCATCGGCATGAAAAAAACTCTAAAAAACTTAATTAAAACCAATATAAATCACACATATAAACTACAAAATTTTGCTAAACATAATATATCAAGCATCGCAAAAATAATGGCTATTCTTATATTTGTTAACGCAATTATCTTCAGTCAAGTTCCGCAATCCGTTTTACCAACCAATGCAGTCGCGCAAGAAGAAATCAAGTTGGTTCCATGTGGCGACCCAGTTGGGATAAATATAGATATCGGCGGCATTATGGTAGTTGGTGTGGCCGATGTAATTAGTAATAATAAATATATCAGTCCTGGTAAAAAAAGCGGGATAAAACTTGGCGATATAATCATTTCTGTAAACGGTCAAGAAGTTAAACTGTTAGATGACTTTTTAGAAATCATTGAAAACAGCAATGGCGAGCAGCTAAATTTAGTAGCAAAACGCGGGAATAAAGATAAAAAATTAGTCGTCCAACCTGTTTTAGAAGACGCCACCAACTTGTACAAAGTAGGCATTTGGGTGCGCGATAGCAACGCAGGAATCGGAACTCTCACCTACTTTAACCCTCAAAACAATACGTTCGGCGCGCTTGGTCACGCGGTTGTAGATGGCGACACCGGTAAGAAAGTTGAGTTAGACAGCGGAAGCCTATTTAATTGTTATATTAACAGCGTTAAAGAGGGTGTAAAAGGCGAGCCAGGCGAGCTTAAAGGTACTTTTATGCTAAACGAAATAACGGGCACGATAGAATCTAATAACTCGCATGGTGTATTTGGCGTTTTAGATGAAAGCTACAAAACTACTCTTAATAATAAGGCTCTCCCAATTGCTAAGCAGGATGAGGTAATCGAGGGTGATGCTACAATTTTATGCAGCGTAAACAGCAATGTAGTAAGCGAGTATAAAGTAAAAATCGATAAAATATACAAAAATAGCATCGATAAAAATAAGGATATGATTATAGAAATTACCGACCCTAGTTTGCTTGATAAAACAGGCGGAATTGTGCAAGGCATGAGCGGCAGCCCTATAATTCAGAACGAAAAAATCATCGGTGCCATCACGCATGTGTTAATTAACGACCCTGCAAAAGGCTATGGAACTTTCATTAATAATATGCTAGAGAAATAATATCTCTATAAATTAGTTATTTTAAATTGTAAATAAATTTGACAAAGTTCTACAAAAGGTGTATAATAGTTAGATATGATTATATTAAACCACAATTTTTAAGAGGAGAATTTTTTTGACTAGGAAAGATTTACGTAACATAGCAATTATCGCCCATGTAGACCATGGCAAAACCACACTTGTAGACGAGCTTTTAAAGCAAGGCGGCATTTATAGAGATAATCAAGAAGTAGCCGATAGAGTTATGGATAACAACGCATTAGAGCGCGAGCGTGGCATAACAATTTTAGCTAAAAACGCCAGCGTAAACTATAAAGATGTTAAAATTAACATTGTCGATACCCCAGGGCATGCCGATTTCGGCGGCGAGGTAGAACGCATTTTAAAAATGGTAAATGGCGTTATTCTATTGGTAGATGCAGCCGAAGGAACCATGCCTCAAACTCGTTTCGTTCTAGAACGCGCGCTTGCCCTTCAACATAAAATTATAATTGTAGTTAATAAAATCGACCGCCCAGATGCGCGTTGTGACGAAGTTGTCGATGAGGTTTTAGAACTATTAATAGAACTTGGTGCAAGCGATGAACAATTGGATAGCCCTATAATTTTCGCTTCAGGTCGCGCAGGTGTTGCATCTAGCTCGCCCGATGTCGAAGGCGAAAATCTAGACGTCCTTTTTGATACAATTTTAGATTATATCCCTGCCCCAAAAGGTGAGGAAAAAGGCGATTTGCAGCTGCTAATTTCTGCAATTGATTACAACGAATACGTAGGCAGAATCGCCATTGGTCGCATCGACCGCGGCTCTATCCAGCAAAATCAGGACGTAACAATTTGCGATTTCCACCATAATCACGACGGATATAATGGCAAAGTTGTGAATATATATTCTTTTGATGGCACTGGTCGCAACTCAATCGAATCTGCCATGGTCGGCGATATCGTTTGTGTTTCAGGAATCGAGAACATCACAATTGGCGATACCATTTGCGCAACAAATAATGCCGAGCCACTAGAGTTCGTTAAAATAGGCGAACCCACGCTTGAGATGACTTTCGCGGTTAACGATAGCCCATTTGCAGGTCAAGTTGGTAAATTTGTCACTTCTCGTCAAATTCGCGATAGGCTTATCAAAGAAACCCTAAAAGATGTTTCTTTAAAAATTAATGATGGCGATACCCCCGATAGTTTTAAGGTAGCAGGACGTGGCGAAATGCACCTTTCTATATTAATCGAAACTATGCGCCGCGAGGGCTACGAATTTTCCGTCAGCATGCCTCAAGTTATTTATAAAGAGGTTAATGGCGTAAAAAATGAGCCCGTCGAACGCGTTGTTATTGATGTGCCAGACGAAAGCGTTGGAAGCGTTATGGAAAAACTAGGCGCACGCAAGGCAGATTTAATCGATATGGCTGCAAATAACGGGCGCACCAAGCTAGAGTATGTCATCCCTTCACGCGGACTTTTTGGCTATAGAAGCGAATTTTTGACCGATACTCGCGGCGAAGGAATTTTAAGCACAATTTTCGATAGTTATCAACCATTTAAAGGCGATATTTCTAGACGTAGTCAAGGTTCACTTGTCGCGTTCGAGGCTGGCACCGCCGTCGCTTATGGATTATTCAACGCTCAAGCCCGCGGCGCGCTCTTTATCCCTGCTGGTACCGAGGTTTACGAAGGAATGGTTATCGGCAGATGTCCAAAAGAAGGCGATTTAGTCGTAAATGTCTGCAAAAAGAAGCAGCTTACTAATACTCGCGCATCGGGCAGTGACGATGCTTTACGCCTTGTTCCGCATAAAAACTTAAGTCTAGAAGAATCAATTGAGTTCTTAGCCGAAGATGAACTTTTAGAAGTTACGCCCGATTCTTATCGATTACGCAAGAAAATTCTAGATAAAAACTTGCGCGCAAAAGCAAATAGAAAGTAAATATTTTTTCTCTTGACATTTGCGCTTACATATTATAAACTTAAGACATATCAATCATTTCAAACCATTGGAGAATTAGGCATGAAAATAGGCAAATTCAAAATCAAAACATGGCAAATAATAGTGGCAATCGTCGCTTTAGTTATAATTTTTATGCTGTTTAGGTCTTGCAGCAATATGTCCGGCATTAATTATAAAGAAGAGACCGCTCAAGCACGTAACATCACAACATATTACTCTTTCTCTGGCAATATCGACGCCGAGGACAAGCAAAACATGGTTTCTACCAACGCCTTAACTATCGATAAAATTTATGTCAACGAGGGCGATTCCGTAAGAATCGGTCAGCCTCTTTATAAGTTAGATACTTCCGATATTGTCAACAATGTTTCGCAAGCTCAAGCATCTGTCGAAATTGCAAGCGTAGCTTACGAGCAAGCGCAAACAAGCGGACGTGACCAAACAATTACCCAGGCAACTTCTAACTTTAGCCAAGCGCAGCAAGCATTTAGCGATGCGCATACTAATTTAGATAGATTAACCACGCTTTATAACAATGGTGCAATAACTTTAGCCGAGCTTCAGCAGGCGCAATCTACCTTTAACAATGCTCAATCTCAGCTAAACAGCGCGCAAGTTGCATACGATAGTGCTTCAACAACTGCCAGCCAAAACATCCGCACCGCTAAGGCACAATTAGACCAGGCAAACGCTGCCCTAAGCTCTGCTAAGGATGCACTAAGCGATAGAACCATTACCGCCAAGGTAAACGGAATCGTTAGCGAAATTTACGCAAAAGAAAATCAAGTTCTTAAAATCAACGACCAAATAATGGACGTTGTCGACTATAATTCGCTGGTTTTAAAAGCAAAAATCGACGAGTACGAAATCCCCTCGCTTAGCATTGGCAAAGTGGTTGATGTGTATATCGACGCGTTTGATAAAAATGTTGCCGGCACTGTAACCAAAATTTCCGACCAAGCAACTACCGAGGGCGATTTATCCTACTTTATTGCTACTATTAAGCTAGACGCTGATGCCGACTTAAAAATTGGGCTTTCGGTAGAGGCTAAAGTTCCTAATGATGTGTCCGAAAACGTAGTTTCCCTTACCTCCAACGCAATTTCGTACGAAAAAACTTCAAAACCTTTTGTATATGTAAAATCTGGCGATAAAATGCTAAAACGCACAGTAGAAGTTGGCAATACAGATGGCGAATATGTCGAGATTGTATCTGGCGTAGAAAATGGCGAAACCGTGTATATACCTAGGATTTTAAGCGAGCAAGAAGAAGAAATGGTAGAAATACACAATAATTTTGAAGATGCCTCGGAAGATAGCGAAAATTAAGGAGATTTCTTCATGAACGAAATTTTGTCAATGAAAAACATAATTAAAAGTTATCATATGGGCGACGAAGACCAAATTATCCTAAAAGGCATCAATTTTTCGGTTAACAAGGGCGAGTTTGTATCCATTTTAGGTCCTTCTGGTAGCGGCAAAAGTACCATGATGAACATTATCGGCTGCCTAGATAAGCCTACCTCTGGCGAATACAAGCTAAATGGCGAGTCAATCGATAACCTTTCCGAAAAAGAACTTGCCCATATTCGTTCACGCGAAATCGGCTTTATTTTCCAGTCCTTCTTCCTGCTTTCGCGGCTTAACGCCCTGCAAAATGTCGAGCTTCCGCTTATATATTCTGGCATTTCTCCAGCCGACAGAAAAACCCGCGCCCTCGAGATGCTCGAAAAAGTTAAACTTACTAACAAAATCCACAACTTCCCTAATCAGCTTTCTGGCGGTCAGCAACAACGTGTCGCAATCGCACGCGCCCTTGCAAACTCCCCAACTATTCTATTAGCCGACGAGCCAACTGGCGCGCTCGACCAAAAAACTGGACACGCTGTTATGGAGCTATTTAAGGCACTCCACGCCGAGGGTCACACAATAATTATGATTACTCACGATGAGCATATAGCAAAAAATGCCACTAGAATCGTTAAAATTCTAGACGGAAATTTATACGAAGCAGACGATGAAATACCTGATGTTGACTAGCTTTTTGAATTAAACCGATACCTATAGAAAGGAATGAACAAATGTTTTTAGAAAACATAAAAATGAGCCTACAAAACGTAGTCAATAACAAAATGCGTTCATTCCTAACCGCGCTTGGCATAATCATAGGCGTTGCCTCGATAATTTCGCTTATCACAATAATGCAAATCGCCACCAACTCTATCACTACACAGTTCAACGATTTAGGCGCAGGCAAGCTTGTCGTTTCTGCCCCCGGCACTCCGCTTAAAAAAGGTCTTACCGACCGTGACTTGCAAACTATCTCTCAAATTCAAGGAGTTACCGCGGTTTCTCCCACCCTCTCGCTTCAGGCAACAGCGGTTCGTGGCAATATAGTCGAAGAAAACATCACCCTAGAAGGCAAAAGTAACATTTATTTTGACCAGAATGCCGATATTGTTGCCCTTGGTCGCCCGCTTACAAAAATCGACGGCGAGAATAAAGCTCTAGTTTGCGTTATAAATACCGATTTACAGCAACTTCTCTTTTCTAACGACGACCCAATCGGCAAGCAACTGCAAATTAAAGACATCACATATACCGTCGTGGGCGTGCTAGACCCTACCGTTGCGGGCGATGTTATGAACATGGTTTCTCAACAACGCGGCACAAATAATTCCGACGGCAAAGCCATTATCCCCTATCAAACCGCCATGGTTGTTGCAGGCATTCGCGGCATTACTAGCTTAGAAGTTATAATCGACGACCCCGATAATAGCACGCAAATCTCTAACAATTTAGAAGTTGCCCTTAAACAAGCGTTTAACGATAAAGATAACAGCTACTCGATTATAAATATGGATAGCTTAATTGAAACGATGAACACAATGCTCTCTATGATGACCTCGCTTTTAGTAGGAATCGCCTCGATTGCGCTACTTGTAGGCGGCATTGGGATAATGAACATGATGCTCGTCTCGGTTACCGAACGCACGCAAGAAATCGGTCTGCGCAAAGCCTTAGGCGCAAAGCCTATCCAGATTCAAACACAATTCATCATCGAAAGCATATTCCTCTCGCTTCTCGGCGGAATACTCGGCTTAATTTTAGGTCTATTAATCTCGTTTGTCGCCTCGCGCGCTATGGATTTAGACTTTATAGTTAGTGCCAGCGCAATAATTTTAGGCTTAGGCTTCTCAGCAGGTGTCGGCATAGTTTTTGGTTGGATGCCCGCGCGCAACGCAAGCCGCCTAAACCCAATCGATGCCCTTCGCAGCAATTAACCGATAGCATTTACATTATGGAAATTAACAGACACGCTTAAATTTCCACCTATAATTTTATATTAAATTCTAACCCTTGGAGTAAAAATTATGTTAACTAACTCGAAAAAACTAAATAATCAGTCATGCGTACTTAAAACTATAAGTATCTTCATAATAATCGCAATAACTCTCTCTTTTATGCCATTTAACCCTGAAAATTCCAAGGTTTTTGCCGCTACTGAACAAGCCTCAAATATCGAAGCTTTACCTATCGAAAATAACACATTAAATATCACCTTAAACCAAGCAATTACCTATATGACAGCCAATAGTTCCGCCATAAAAACCGCCCAACTTCAAATAGATGCCGCACAAATAAATTACAACGATGCAAATTTCGATTATAAGCAGGCTAATTCTAACGATTCACGCGGCTCAACCCTAGAATTTGCCAAAGTTAAAAATGGAGTTTATTTAAAAACTGCCGAGATGAACCTTAATATAGCTAAAAAATCTCTCGACGATGTAAAATATCAAGTAACTTCCGATATTAAGAACAAGTATTACACCTTAAAATCTACCATTCAAAAGTTAGATAAAGCCAATATTGCATATTCGTACGCAAATGAGAATTTATGGATAGTTAAATGTAAGTTTAACGTTGGCACCGCCTCAATTATCGATGTCCTGCAAGCCACCATCACCAAGGCTCAAGCCAAGCAAAATTGCAACACTATAACGCGCGATATCGATTACGCTAAAAAGGCTATAAATACCGCCCTAAAAATACCTCTAGAAACTAACATCGTCCCCACAGATAGCATCCAAACGCCTGATATTTCCTCGGTTAAATCGCCAAACGATGCAATCAACGACGAGGTTATAGCTAACCAAACCGATGTTTATAAGTCAACTTTTCAAGCGCAAATTGACGAGCTTACATTTAAAGTTACCTCAGGAATTTACACGCCTAACACTTTTATTTATAAAAACGCCGAGCTTGCAATGTCTACGACTAACCAAACCCTAGCAAATGCCAAAGATTCTGCCACGCTTAACATTTACAAAGCGTATAACGATTTAAATAATGCGTTTGATGCCATCGAGGTTTCTAAACAAAACGAAGATATGTTAAACCAAAATTATAGCAATTTGCAAATTAAATATGAGCAAGGCATGGTGCTAATCGGCGAGGTAAATAATGCAATCGCCAACTTAAAAGACGCGCAAATTCAAACGGAAAACGCAATTTTAAACTACATCTTAGCATTTGATAATTACAATCATCTAATTACCCTGCCAAATAGTGCAGAATAGCTTTTTTATAAAGGTTTACAAACCACAATAATTGTTAAAAATTTTAAAGAGGTGTAAATCATGGACGATATAAAGCAAGTAATTTCCACACCAAATGCGCCCGATGCAATTGGTCCATACTCGCAAGCTATTAAAATCGACGGTCTTATGTTTCTATCGGGTCAAATCCCTATAAACCCTGCAACTAACACGGTTATAGAGGGCGATATCACCGCGCAAACTAATCAAGTTATGTCAAATATTAAATCAATTTTACAAAGCCAAGGCTCAACGCTGCAAAACATAGTTAAAACCACAATTTTCTTGACTAATCTTAATGATTTTCCTATAGTCAACGAAGTCTATGGCTCGTATTTTCCTAACAATCCACCTGCCAGAAGTTGTCTTCAAGTTAGCGCGCTTCCTAAAAATGTAGCGATAGAAATTGAGGTAATTGCTGCGTTATAATTCGTTTGCGAACAACAAACAAATATCAAGCAAATATATATAATTACACTTTAAGGAGTGATTAATATGGGTAAAAATTTTAAAAAAGGTTTTGGCATCGCTTTAGGTGTTGCATCGGCGTTTTTAGTAGCGTACGCAGCAAAATTAATCGTTAACGACATTAACAACATGGTCGACGAGACTTCTGAATTTGACGAACGCGCTAAAAAATGGTTCAAGCAAAAAAAGGAGTATTTTAAAGGCTTAATCGATGAGAAAAATATGCAAATAGCCGAGATTTCCGACAAATTAAAAGAAGATGTAATTAAAGAAATCGACGACATCAAACGCAAGGCGTTAATCGAGAAGGCTACTCAAAAAATTGCCATATTAAAGGACGATATCAAGGATATCAGCGCGCAACGCCGCCGCGAGTTCATCTATTTTTTACGCAAAATGAACGCTAGCGCAGTTGCCGATTTTGTGCGAAAAGCAGGCGTTAACATTAAAAAAAGTGCTAGCGAAACTTTCACTTGCAAAAAACCTCCAATGACGGATATGGATTTTGAGGTCGATTTCGACATCGATATAGACGACGAGGATATCGACTAAAAAATGAACATCTTGCCCGATAAAAACCTGCTTAATACTATAAAAAATATCATGCACCAAAACGGTTTGCATTTTAATAAATCACTAGGGCAGAACTTTTTAATCAGCCAATCTGCCCTAGATACCATTGTGCAAAATTGTGGTATTATAGGAGATAGCAACCTTTTTAGCACGTCCGACGCGCCTAACACGCCTAACACGCCACATGCACCCAACGCACCCGACACCACCGACGCACCAGACACACCCGCCACGCCGCTCAGCGCAACCGACCCTTATGTAATCGAAATCGGTGGCGGTTTGGGCGTTTTAACCCACATGTTGGCAGCTCAAACTAAAAACGTCTACACCTTCGAGCTCGATTCTAAGCTCGCCGATTTTTTGCGCCTTAATACAAGTGCCACCATTATAAATGAGGATTTTTTAACAGCCGATATTTCCCCAATTATCCAGCGCGCTCAAACCGAAAACAAGCAGCTCTTCGTCGTCGCAAACCTGCCTTATTACATAACTTCGCCGATAATAACTAAATTGCTCGAAAACGCAGGCACCCCCTCCCCCTTTAACGCCATCACCGTCATGCTCCAAAAAGAAGTCGCCCAGCGCATGGTCGCCCCTCCAGGCACCAGCCGCCGCGGAGCCTTCTCTATTTTTGTGCAGTTTTATACCACGCCGAACATTATTTGCAACGTCCCCGCCAATTGCTTTATGCCCGCGCCAAAGGTCGATTCCGCCGTCGTCCGCCTTACCCCTCACGCTTCTACCATCACCTCAAGTTCAGACGATTTCTTCCGCCTAGTCAAGCAATCTTTCCTTCAAAAACGCAAAATGTTAGTCAACTCTTTGTCCAGTTTTTATGGCAAACAAACCGTGATAAACGCGCTTTCCACCCTTAACATCAACCCTAAAGTCCGCGCTGAAGATTTATCAATTACCGAATTCGATAATTTAACACAAATTTTACACATGAATCGGGCAGAAAAACCAAATTAACTCTTGACAATTACACACTGTTATGATACACTACATGTAATCAATTTTTCTATGGGGGAGCAAGTATGGACGAGCAAGAAAAGAATTATTTTCTTGATTTTGAAGAAGATTATTTCTACGACCAAGTAACCACTGACTTAAAAAATGGTCACACTACCGAATTATTCGATCGTGTCAAAAATTTTACGTTCGATGCACCATTAAGCGCCGAGTTATTATCTTTACTTAAAAATTTAAATTCCGATTACATATTTAACGGTCTTGTTCAAAACGAGTGCGATTATTTCGATGAAGAACACCGAATTAAATACGCAAATCTAGCAACTCAACTTTTCCCCGAGAGTCAAAAAATAATTACCGAAGCCAAATTTTACCTTGGCTTATTAACTATGGACGAAATCTACGAATGTCTGTCCGACCCAAATTTTAAGCATTTTGTAAGCAAAGACGTCTTTCAAGATAGTTTTTTCACCAATTACGAAACCAACCGATTCTACGATTTAGCCTATAATACCAACAACACATCACTAATGGAAACCCTTTTTAGAATTCCTGTTTATCTATCATACAACCAATTTCTAGCTGCTGTCAAAAAGTTTTATGAGCCTTCTACTATACACGATATCCCCTATTATTCCGAAGCCGAAGAGCAACTTAAGCTTTTTATGCCCCTTTCGCCCGAGCGTGAGAAGGATTTAATGCCCTATTGCGAATCCCAAATTCGCAAGCTTCAGCTAACCGTTACCCCTACTTACGATGCAATTTTATACGCACTTGTTAATAATACCTCGTTTCATCATATAAAAGAAGCTATTATAAACGCCGATTTTCTAACCGATTCCCAGCTTGCATCTTTAGTTAAACTAATTAATTTCCATAAAAAACGCGTAACAATGTATGGTATATTAGACAAACTTGTATCGCACCCTAATTGCGGAGTCGAAACTCTGCAAGAGGTAGCAAAAACCGATGTCAGCGATATTGGTGGCGTGGATTATCAAGATTTTGCCGAAGAGTTTATTAAAAAGCTTAGAACCATACCCCTTACCGAGGAGCAAAAATCTCAGTTTAAACTTAGCAAAAAGCCTTCTGTGTTTGATGCACTATCTTCCCGCGACGATTTTACTTTTGAAGACGCCATAGATTTGCTCAACAATGGCTCCAATTTTTATATAGAGGACTTAGACCGAAATGTCGTCGATAGATTCATTGCTTGCGCTGAAGAACCTACAAAAAGCGAGAACGAGGTTGCGCTATCTAAATTTTGCAAATCTCATTGGACAGTTACTCAATGCCTAGTTAATTTAGACTGTCATAATCCCGAGCCCAACCCAAAAGTTGTGATAGAATGCGCTAAATGCCCGCTTGATACTACTTCAATGAGACGATATACCCCAACTGCCGCCGAAGATTTTAAAGATACCGTTACTCTCACCAATTTTACCGACGAGCAATTTAACGAAATTCTGCAAATCGCTAATAACTACGAGCCGCCTACAGACCCTTATGTTATAGAGTGTACCTTGCCCGGTAACTACCCAAATAACTATCAAGCTATTAGCGATAGGGCACGCGACGCAGGCAAATGGAAGGAATTTGATAAAGCATTATACGATTTTCAGAATAAGCACCGTTGGTCACAAGCGATAAATAGCGGGCTGTTACTTCAAACTATCGATACCCCTGAATTAACTGATGCAGAATTTGATAGAGTAGTCCAAATATTCGAGGCTGCACGCACACATAAAACTAAATTCAATAATCCTATAATGGATAGAATTGCCCACAATACTTTTACAGTTGATAATCAAGTATTAAAGACTATCGAAAGAAAAATTTCTGATTTTAAACAGATGGAAAAACTAGCCGAATTAGGCGTGCCAAAGATGAACGAAAAGCTGCAACACATACGTGATTACTTACAAACCCAAAGCAACACCGCCCCCACCCGCGCCGCTTTAAACGATATATCTTCTGCACCAAACGCTAACTCTGTACCTCCTGCACACACCGAATCAACTATAAATATAATCAATAATTACTTGCCTTAAACCAATACTTAATTTGTAATAAAGGGGAAAAAATTTATGATTAACGATTCATACTATTCTAGTTATTCAAACGAAGTAATCGAGCAATATGTCGAAAAATTCCATGAGATTCAAAAGAACCAAGAGCAAGCATTTTTTGCCGAGGTTAAGCAGCGCATCAAAGATGGCGAAACCGACCTGCTTTACAACTTTGCAAAAAATTTCCACTTCGCCGATGCTTTTCTCGACGAATTAGTTAAAATTCAAAACATCTTCCGAACCAGTCGAACATCCGAAGTTCTTTTTGAAATTTATCATTATTCAAAAAAAATCAGCGAAAGTTTCATCGATAACGCTGCCGCGTTCAACTCTAACGAGCTTTTAAATGGGCTTATACAAAACAGTGGGCTTTCTACTAGCGACATTGCCAAAATAGCAAAACACGTAAAAAATGTTTATCCAATTAATAAAGCTTTCCCCCTTCGCGCCGACATAAGCTCTGGAAAATACTCAATAGACGAAGCATTAGAGTTAATTAAAAAAGATAATGATTTATCTTACTTTATTAATTTTGATAATTATGAATTAACAAAACAAGATATCCAAAAAGTTATCGACACAAAAAATCACTTTTTAATTCGTAGTTTAATTAGTTCTACTTTGCCCATACCTTTTAGGAAACTTGCTCAATCATTTAAAGCATTAGAGCCAGATTCCACTGGCGAGCCTTACACATGTAAAAATCTATATCACTCTTTTGGTATGAATTGCCAAAAACAATTAGACCATTTTTACCCTTTTAACGAGCATCAAGAAAAAACTCTGTTCCCCTATTGTGGTTTAGAGGTTGTAACTATTAAGCTAGAGCATAAACCTACTTATCAGCTAATTATGGATGCAATTGAGCATGGCGGTATAATGTTCGGTCGCAAAATTTCTACTTATATAGAAAAAGCAAATCTAAGCGAACAAGAGCTTAAAAATATTGTTAAATTCTCGGAAGCTTTTAAAGAACAGAACAAGAATAACTCTACAGAAACGTACAATTTCTTCCAATATGAACTAGAAGGTGTTATACGAAGCGCCAATTGCACGCCCGAAATTTTCACGGATATTTGCGCTATAAAAGATCAAACTTCAATGTTCTTTACCGAGAGAATAGCTTCGCATAAACTGGCCGAAAAGTTTATTAACGCCAATTTTACCGATGAACAAAAGAAGATAATAAAAGCTGCCGATTGTGATGCTATAAGCGAATTTGTTGCTCAAGCTAAAGCTTTTTCACTTAAAGACAACATAGATATATTAGATAGCAAAGGTACTTTTTCAAACCTTCAAATTACAAATATCATCAATCGCTTTCTTGTAAAACCCGACGAAACTTTAGATTTAAAAAAGGCATTAATACTTATAAAACACTGTGTTAAAGCCGATTCTCCTTTGAAAGAATTAGATATTAACATGGAAATTGACGAAAACGACCTATTAGAAATTGTAAAATCGCTTAAAAGCTTCCACCTTAAAGAGCAACTTTCTTCGCATCTAAAGAACGCTATTTCTACCGACGAACACTTAAGAGAGCTTGATAAAATACTTAAAGAAGCAGACCTTAGCTATTTATATTCATTAGCTAACAACCCCAAAATGGTGCATTTAATAAAGCAAAGCACTAGGCAGCTCATCGCTGGCAACACGGCTTCTAAAACTCCTGCGCCACCCGCCGCCGACCAAACACCCGATATCCCCCCTCAAACTCCTCCTAATACTACCCCCATTACTACAAGAAAAATTGTATAAGTTATACATAATAACAAAGGTTGGCATATTCCTCACATTAAAAGAGGTTTTTGCCAACCTTTTAGTTTTTCTTACAAAACTTGCATCCGTCGCAAATTTTAATGCGTTTCTCGAACACTTGCTTAATCGTCGTTGCCAATTCCTTATTGCTAATCCTATCAAAATGATGAAAATATAGCTCCTTAGGCGCCAACGTTATCAACGTACTAACCAATAAATCATCATAATTTATGTTAACTTCATACGCATTCATCAAAAAATCCTTAAAGCAATCGTCAGTTATATCCCTATGCTTTCCGTCAAAAAATCTATATTGCAGCGGCGCGTCCACCACTACATGCACGCACTTAACCTTAGGCTCCTGGATATCGATAAAATACTTCAGCAAGCTAATAAATTCTTTATGCTCACGCTCGACCATAAATTGCCTAACCGCTTTCTCTACCATCACCTCAAGCTCGGTAATGTAACGCTTTAGCCTAAACTTAACAAACCCCTTTAAAATAAGGCGATTGCTAGTGTTTAAAAACTCTGCAAGGCTTTTGTTGATAATATCCCGACGCATCATCCGCTTACTAGCGCTATCTTTTTGCACCATCTCGTTTGCGATGTTATATATGCTCATGCGCTCGATATTTGTAAACGCACCGCAACTTTTATTGATAATTTTATACATCAACCGCTTCTCAAAAAAATCGATGATTTCATCTGAAAGCACAAGCGATATTAGCTGTTTAGCCTTAGGATTTTTAAGTTTTATATCTATAATATTTTCGTTATTTATTGGTTCAACAAATATTTCGCCAGCAAGTTCATTATTCGCAAGCGAGACGATTCGGCTATTAATAAAGCGCGTTTCGTCATCGTTGAAAATTGTTAACTTTTCCAAAATCACACTTCCTCGGTAATCTACCAAAATAGTATAACCAATTTCTTTTTATACTATGTTAAAATTTAAATTACGTGAGGCTAAAATTTATTATAAAAACAAGTTTTCGGCAGCTTGTCGTCGAAAACAACAGAATAACTTTAGAAGCGTAGTGCGATTAACTCGCGCGCAGCGTGTTTATATTACAATTCAAACTGATTCTCAAACAAAAGATATATTTTTTTACAAAAATATCTAAAACTTTATAAAAAACTCTTGACAATTTTTAAATAATATGTTACAATAATTGGGTAGTCAAGTTTCGGGCGCTTAGCTCAGCTGGGAGAGCATCTGCCTTACAAGCAGGAGGTCACAGGTTCGATCCCTGTAGCGCCCACCATGCAATTTGCTATACAAATTGCAACTTCTTTGCGATAGCAAAGACACTTCACTGTTTTAACAAGCCCTTTGGGCTTTTCTATATTATGGCTCTGTGGCTCAGTTGGTTAGAGTACCGCCCTGTCACGGCGGGGGTCAGGGGTTCAAGTCCCCTCAGAGTCGCCAAAATAAAAGCAGACGTTTACGCCTGCTTTTTTGTTATTATCAACTAATTTATATTTGTCTTTTGAAATTGCATCTACAAAAACCTTACTATCACATTTTCGTAGTTTATTTTTTGACAGCCTTTAATTCATCAATAGTTACAAAATCCCCAGTCGCAATCTGCTCCTCACCAGCCTTTATCGCATTAAGCTCTTCGGTAGTAGCATAATCGTCAGCAATAAAAATTCGCAACAATTGCTTTATCTTAGGCATTTCGCTATCAGGAATATTTAAAATCATATCATAAAGTTCTTTTTGTGCTGTGCTCATAATTAACCACCTCTTACTTTTTATATGCACTCCCTCTAGGAAGTATATCGTCTATTTTTAAAATATCCTCTTTTAAGGTATATAATACTCTATAGTCTCCAACACGCAACCTATAGGCAGAAGAATAATTCTTCAGAGGTTTAATATCTCCAGCCGGAATGTTCTCAATAGCATTTAAAACTCTTTCGTAAAACTTCTTATCCAAACTTAAAATGCTTTTCTTTGCATTTTTAGAAAAAAGAATCTCCATAAATATCCCTCTACACTTATTATACCTCAAAACGTTATAAATGTCAATACAAATATGCAATAAGATATCCTAAAAGCATTAAAAATCCCAAGCATACTCCTTGTTTAATCTTGACAAATTCCAAAATATATAGTATAATAGATGTACGTGTAATTAATTTTTGCGCAACGCAGGTGTAAAACCATGTACAAATACAATTTGCAAAATTTGCAATACGTAGACGAAATTAAAAAAGGATACATATCTTTGCAGCAAGCCACTCGGTTGATAGAGAACGACGAGGGGCTTAGTTTTATTGATAATGGCAAGCATTCGCTCCTTCTCGGTCAAACTTCTAACGGTAGCGCGACCATTAAAGTGTGTTCAAATGTAGGAATCTCGAACAAAGACAATTTCCACACCGCCGTCGCTAGAATCGAAAAATTAAATAACCTTACATATAAGCCAGATATGATTTTCGACCATACACCCTCGCATAATGGTCTAATTTTATGGAGCGAAATTCGCAAGATTTACAACGGCATAATAGGTTTTTGCCCCGTTTTAAGCACCGCTAACAAAAACAATATCGATAAATCCGAGCTGCTAGAGCTTATTGATCAAGTATGCGAAGGCGGCGTCAACCTTATCCACATTATTCCTACCATAAATCGCGATTTATACAATACCGCCAAGCACGATAGATTCTACCCCCTAACTTCCTGGAGCGGCGGGCTTTTGTATGACGACATGATAGCCAATAACCGCGAGCAAAATGTGGTTGCCGAATGTTTTGACGAAATTCTTAAAATCCTTAAAAAACATAACGCAACCTGCGATATCGGCATTGCTTTTAGACCAATTAGAATTTCCGAATGCCTTGACGCAGCTCATACAACCGAACTTAAAGAACAAGAGTATTGGATTAATAAAGCCAAACAAGCTGGCGTTTTAACTATTCGCGAGATTGGCGGGCATATCCCTGTGCATAAAGCCAAGCAGCTTTCCCAAACCATTGGCACGCACACGCCTTCTATGCCTCTTCCCGTTTCTATCGATAGCTGCCAAGGCTTCGACCACGCCAGCTCTATCGTCGCCATGACCGCCCTAGGCGAGCATTGCAATATCGCATTTTTCAACCCCGTTACCGATATCGAACACACAGGTGGCGTTCCAACTTTTGCCGAGATTTCTGCTGGCTTAAAATCTGCCATAACTGTTGCTCATAGCCTAGATATTGGCAACATCCCTCAAACTCAAGAATTAGACGACATTGTCTCAGATATCCGCCAAAAAGCTCAAACATGTGTCGTAGAATATGGTTTGTTCGACCAAACTAAACTAGATTTCGATAAATTACGCAAAGGTTGCAATCGTTGCGGCGCGTTCTGCCCTTTGATAAAAAACGATTAATTTAAATGAACGGGTTTAATACACTTCATACGCTAGTTACAACCTAAGGAGCAAATTATGGATAGTTTCCAAGCTTTATCTGCTAAAAAACTTGTAATATTCGATTTAGATGGCACAATTGTCGATAACGCCGAGACTTTTATGTCGTCTTATCGTTATGCAATAGATAAAGTTTGCGGTAAGGATTATCGTCTGCAAAACTTCCCCGATTCTCTGCTTCAAACCTTTGTAGAAAAACCGCTAGAGCCTCAGTTGCGCGATAATGGCATGGACGAAGCTGCTATCAAAAAAATCCGTCCTATTTACGACGAGCATAAGTTTTCGTTGCTTCACCAAAATACACCTATTCCAAAAATGATTAATCTAATTAAAGATTTACACGAAAAAGGCGTGCAAATGGCGATAGTTACGCATAATAGCTCCGACCTTGCGGATTCAATTTTAAACTATATTGGCATGCGTGAATATTTTATTGATATCTCAGGTCGTGATGCTGGAGGTAAAAAATCGGACAGAATTATCGCACTTATGAAAAAACATGGTATATCAAGTAACGCTGATGCCGCCTACATCGGCAACATGCAAAGCGACCAAGCTCATGCAAAAACCGCAGGTGTCGATTATAAAGACGTGACCGATTTTCCTAATAAAATTCGCCTTACTATAAATTCCTTTCCACGCGTTAAATCAACCGCCACTCAACCAATTTCTAACCATAAAACTCAAGGGTTCGGATAGGTTTCTCTTTTGAATTATGTAAACTAAAATTTAATTTAAAGGAGCAAACACATTATGCAGCTAAAAGGATTATCTGCATCGCGAGGCGCAGGCGTTGGCGCGGCAAAAATCGTGCTTTCTGCCGCCGATTTAACCAAGGTGCAACAGGGCGATATTATGGTGGTAAAACACTCTAACCCTGCATTCGCCACAGGATTATTCAAAGCCAGCGCGGTCATTAGCGAGAATGGCGGAATGTTATTTCACTTGGCTATCCTAGCGCGTGAAGTTGGCGTGCCACTTGTATCTGGTGTCGAGAACGCGTGCAAAATTATAGACGAGGGCAAAGTTATCAGCGTTAATGCAACCGACGAGGAAGGGGTTGTAACACTAGATGACTGATTCTCAAATCCTCGAGAGCTACACCAACGCCATGACCATCCCCATTTACTATACCGACGGTGTTAAATGGCCGTTCAAAAGCGGGATTATCCTAAAACCCGTCGTCGCTGAATATGGCAAATACTACACAAATTTGTTTGATAAAACTATAGGTAGCGATACTTTCGATTCAACCCAGCTGCCCAAAATTTTCCAGAATGCTCAGCAACTTATGCGCTGCAGCCATCATTTTATCAACGGAATGAAGGCAATGGGTCTTGAGCCGAACGAGATTGCCACGCGCCTACTTAATCTTGCCAAAGCTATAATTACGCTTCAAGGTGGTCGCAATTTTATAAAGTATGGCAATTACCTAGTGCGCGATAATATCGAGGTTGCGCCTAAACTTAACACCCCTCTTCTGCTTGCGCTCGCCACCGCGCTTTGGGCTTATAGCGAGACGTTATACTTCGTCCACCGCCAAACCGCTTGCGAATATCACGGAAATTATGCGCTAAAAGACGATAACAACGCCATAATTCGCGATTTTTGCAACCTAAAGCCTACCGATTTATGGAACGAATTCGATTTTACAAATATCCCCGATACAATTTGCATCAAAACTGCGCATAACCCAAGCTTTTCGTGCGAGTTCGATAGCTACAATAACCTTTACGTTCGCGCAGGTAGCATGCTTCAAAGCCTAGAATATGGTGAGGTTTTAGTCGACGGTCGCACTATAGACGAGCAAGAACTTACCAATTTGCTTGATTTAATTAGTACAAAAATAGGCGAGTTCCACGCTATTATCGAGTCTATGGGTGACATAGCGATTAAGCATAAATACCTAGATATCTTTTGGTATCGCGGTAAAGCAATGGCAAATTTGCTAGGTATCGATTGGCGCCCAACCGCAGAAATTCATGCAAAAGCCGATGTTGCATTTAACACGCCCGAGCCTCTGCCCAGCTATAAACCCAAGGTTCCGTACGACGAGTTCAAACGCGACTTCGATTTTGCGAAATACTTATAGGAGAAAGATTATGGAAAACTTGCATCAAATACTTTTCTCAAAGAAGCTTGTTATTTTTGACCTTGATAACACAATTGTTTCGACCAGAAAATGCGTAATGAATGCCTACCACAAAGCCCTTGATGAGGTGTATGGCGTGGTGGAAAGGTCTCGTCGTTTCCCCGACTCTTTACTCGAAACGTTCATTGAAATTCCGCTTGAAAAGAAGCTTCGTGAAAACGGTGTGAATGATGAAGATTGCAAGAAAATCCGCGCTATCTATAACAAATACAATGTAGAGCTTAGCGCAACCGACCACCCCATTCCTCAAACTATTAATCTGATTAAAAATCTAAAATCGCACGGTGTCAAAGTTGCTGTTTCATCTATTCGCCAGCGCGAACTTGCCGAGGTTATCCTTGGATATTCTGGCATTAGTGATTTATTCAACGATATAATGTATCGCGAAGATTGCCCTAATAAACAAGAACAATTGAAAATTTTGATGAACAAACATGGCGCTAACGCAGCCGAAACCGCCTTTGTCGGCAATATGCCTTACGACCGCGACGGTGCTAAAACCCTTGGTATTACTTATGTTGATGTAACGGATATTCCAATAACTATCAAACAACCACCTCCACAACACCTAAAATAGTTATGTAAAGTAACAAAATATTTTAATGAAAGCAGGCAATATTTAATGAACAATTTTACCCTTAACCTACCCACTAAGCTAGTTTTTGGCAAGGACCAGCACAAAAATATCGGCGAGTATATAAAGCCTATCGCCAACAAAATTTTAATCCACTATGGCAGCCAACGCATTAAACAAAACGGAATTTTTGACGACGTAACCTCCTCGCTTAAAGCGCATGGTATCGAATGGGTCGAGCTAGGTGGCGCGCAGCCTAACCCTCGTGTTACGCTTGTCCGCAAGGGTATCGAGCTTTGCCGCGCCGAAAATGTCGAGCTTGTTCTAGCAATCGGCGGTGGTTCAGCAATAGATTCTGCCAAAGGCATTGCCGCTGGCATGTTCTACAATGGCGACGTGTGGGATTTATACGAAAATCAGCTTGAAATTGATAAATGCCTGCCAGTTGCTACCATTTTGACTATCCCCGCCGCAGGAAGTGAGATGTCGCTTAACTCGGTTGTTACAAATGAAGAAACTGGCTACAAATGGGGTTATGGCAGCGAACTTTTGCGTCCTAAAGTTAGCATCGTCAACCCCGAGTTCTTCTTTACTCTACCTAAGAATCAAATAGCCAATGGCGTGTCCGACATGATGTGCCATATCTTCGAGCGATATTTTACCAATACAAATAACGTAGAGCTTACCAGCGCACTTTGCGAGGCTACTTTGCGCACAATTATCGCCAACGCGCCTAAACTTATGCAGAATCCTAGCGATTATAACGCCTGGGCAGAAGTCGGTTTTAGCGGCACCATCGCACATAACGGTTTGCTTGGTTGCGGTCGCGAAGAAGATTGGGCAACCCACGCTATCGAGCATGAAGTTTCTGCCATTTACGATATTGCGCACGGTGCAGGCTTGGCGATTTTAGCACCTAACTGGATGCGCGTTGTCGGCGAATCTAACCCCGATAGAATGCAGAAATTTGCTAAAAATGTAATGGGTGTCGATGATATAGACGAAGCGATAAATAAACTCGAGGCATTCTATAAATCCCTTGGCATGGCAACAAAATTAAGCGAGATTGATATCGACGATTCACATTTTGACGAGATGGTGACAAAGATTCAACGCAACAAAAGCTTTGCGAATGGTACAATCGGTCACTTTATGCCGCTAGATGTTGCAAAGATAAAGAGAATTTTAGAATTAAGTTTGTAATATATACCTTAAAATGACAAAAAAGGCGGTCAATTACGACTCGCCTTTTTTAATATTTGAATCAATCAAAATTACATTTACCTAACCATACCCCTAGGTCGCGGGTGATTAATATTAAGATAATCATTACGCATATCAGCTTTTAACATGGTCAAAAATTCCTTCTGATTTTTAACATATTTAACCACCATGTTATTTTTGCAATTATTTTGCTCTAATATTTTTTTAGAAGCTATCAATGGGTACCAGCTTCTAGTTTTATATAGGGTCGAATCGGTTTTATCGTCCTCAATACAATACACCCTAAGCTTTTTACCTAATTGCGCGGCTATCATCATCTCCACTGTCGTCCCTGCAGAAAACTTGTCTTCTATATAAAACACAACCTCATCCGATTGGCTTATGTTCTTAAACTCATTATCAACAATTGTCGCGTCGTCTAGCGATAAACTTCCATTTTTAGTAGGATAATAAAAATAAGGTCCGTTGTAATTATAATTAGTCCCATGAATCAAAATTGGCGCGATACCAGGCTGCTTTATTTTATCAAAAGGTAGTAATTGGCAGCGATAATCTTCGGTAGTTGTATCGGCAGAAATATCCCCTTTTTCAAAATCAATCTTCATATGCCCTGCAAAATAAACGCTTTTATTCTTAGCGATATTTTTTAACTTCCTTATATTTTCATCAATTGTAGATTCAGAAGTATTAACCATCGGCAGGGCAAAATCATTAGCAATTTTTTCGTACACTTTTAAAAAATGTCGATTATCATACTTCTCAATCGAATCATCTTCCCCGCGCGCAGCTATGCGACTTTCTACAATATCCGGGTCGGCGGTAACAACAATCGTCTTAATTTGCGAAAGCGCATTGTATAGCTCGCCCCAACGTTCTTCAGGCAGCAGCGTCATCATAGTAACAATGCCACGGTCAAAAATTATCTTTTTGTTAGAAGCCTTTAATTGCGCAACTATAGCATTTAAGCCAGAAATAATTTTATCTTGACTAGGTTTATCCACAAGATTATTCTCGTTAATTTTAACCGAACTTTCGCACAAGCCGCCATAAGTTATCATATGATGATACGTTTCGTAGCCTTGATTTTTTAAGTCGTTTGCAAGTGAATCTGCAAGTGTAGATTTCCCCACACCATCGTGCCCATCTATTGCTATTATATTATACACCTCGTGCCAACCCCCTTAATTCGTCCACCTCTACTTTATCGCGCGCCATTTTATACCAAACAACTAAACTGCCAATCGCAAATAACGCCCAAATAGCATTTAGTATCATAACCGCCCATGGCTGCTCGGGAATCAACCAATACGTAACCACCATTAACACATCATCTACAAACCAAACTACCCACGCTTCTACTCGCTTCATGGTCATAAGAATCGTTGCGACAAAGCCCATGCCCGTCGTTAATCCATCTAAAAATGGTTGCGGGTCGTTAGTTTTGTATAAAAATGCTATTACAATCGAGGCAACAATAGACATTAGCAATAAAAATAATACGCGTTGCTTATTGGTTAAAAATCTAATTCTTATTTTAGATTGGTCTTTTGTATACCATAAAAATAAGCCGATAATGCCGAATATTATGTAAATACCGTTTTCTATTACATCGCCCCATAGTGCAAAATAAATAGACATAATAGTATATGCAACGGTGTACCCTACATAAAAAATCCAGCTTTCACGGCGTCCAATCATAATTACCGCCGCTTGCATTAAGCCAAAAATTGTAGCATATAGCGATAACGCGTTCCCCACATCATCGGCAAAAAAGCAAAATACAAACGGAATTAAAGTAATGATTATAAAAGTTATGTCAACCTTTAAACTGCCAGAACTCTTAAAAAAGTCCTTCATTGTTTGCTCCCCCAATTTTTGTTGCTATTCAAACTCCTTTAAATCAATTTAAACGAAAATACCCCATCCATTTTAGTTGCATACACAAACACGCTCTTGTTAACAATCCAGCCATCGCCGCCATCTTCACCCTCGCCAGCAACAAACTCATCACGATACTCTTCCATCGGCTTCACATCAAAATTAATCGCCCAAGTATTCGGCTGCCCGTCAAACTTCTCGATAGTTTTAATTCGCATGCCCTCAACCTTGCAATCTCCATACGTCGCCATAAATTCGTTAAGAATTTCATTATCACTTATCTCGTCCGATTTACTAAAAATCTCGACACGTGAGTTTAACTCATTCCACGCTACCTCTTTATCGAAAGCATCGGCAACTGCGCGCAAAGGCACATATGTCGTCCCATCGACAATAAATGGCTCAACTTCTACACCATTTGCATCTTTAGGCACTATTTGCTCCGAATCGACTATAATCGATATATCGCTATACTCCGCCGATAAGCCGCGAACCCCAGAACTTGCAAATGCCACGGTTCCAAAGGCTATAGTTGTAGTTAGCGATATCCCCATCAGCAGCCCCACAACAAGGTTATAATTCCAAATATCCCGCCATATCCCTTTTCTAAATATCATTTTTCAAAATCCCCCTGCAATACGTTTGTAACTAAAACTTAATACAATTGTAAAGTTTTTGTAAAGTTTCTGTAATAATAATACACCATGCAAGGGCAAATGTCAACACTTTTTTTGGTCATTTTTAAAAATTTTACACGCTTTTAACATAATCACGCAAAATAGGGTTGAAATTTAGTAAAATTAGTGATATAATGAATATATAAGGATATTACAAGGTGGTGATTTTGATGTATAATAATCTAGCCGAGTTAACAACTAAAATTAAAGATACCATGATAGATTATTATGGCGAGCAATATGCAGACAAAATTACCGCCGCCTTTGATAAAACTAACGTAATAATTATGGACGCTGCCGATGAGAATCGCAAAAATTTGAACGCAATCTGCAATAGCCAAACCCCTAAAAACTTACGCTTTTTCGATAATCAAGGCACGCAAATTAAAACCAATCTCTCTGTGCTTGCCGCCGCGGTTTCAACTAGCCGCCCCGTTATCGAAATTATAGATAACAAACCCGTTCTGCAAGGCACCATCGAAGCCATTGGTTTAACCGACACTTTCGACATTAACAATCGTAAAAAAGTCGAGCAGCTTATCCACGAATTTGGTCACTCGGTAAAACGTAGTGCATCAATAATAAACATAGGCGATAAGTACCTTTTAGTGCAAAACGATGGTGTGGCGCAAGATACTCACGAGATTAAATGGGATAATAATGGAAACATTGAACTTCATCAAGTTGAAATTGACCTAAACATTGGCTTGCACGAGGGTAAAAACGAGTTTGATGCACGCAAGGTTTCCGAGATGATATATGGCTCGCCCTCTCTTTCTGAAGCATACAGAGGATTGACCAACTGCGCAATCGAGTTCGATAAAATCCCCGAACTTGGCAAGGCTCTAACCGATTGTGAGTTTAATCACGATAATATTCCACAGTTCGAGAAGTTGTATGACTCACTTATACCAGATGAAAAAGTGCCACTATGTGGTTTTAAGCCGATGAATAAAGCATTTGATGAATATTATAAAGCAGCAACTACTTTAGGCGAAAACCTCCTTGATTGTGCAACGCTTGCTGGTAGAATGGTTAATTCTATGAAATACTACGCGCCAGAAACTATGCAGAACAACCCCGAAAAAGTTGCGAAATACTCGCCTCAACGTAAATCATTAATTAAAAATCTAACTAAACTTAAAAATAACGCAAATTTGGGTAAAAAATATTCACTAACGCCCGAGAATCGCAACCTTACCTCTGTTAAAAATGCCACTGTTAAAAATATAACCGCCCCAGTTACTTAAAACAAGTGCGGCTTAATATTTTAACGTAATTTATACAGCACAGGTTTCACATTATGTCAACTTGTTTTTACCCGATAAGATATTAATAAATTTAAAATTTAACAAAAATTTAACAAAACAACTAAGTCAAGTCGTTGACAATTCTTGATTTTTATGATATAATATTTTAAAATAATCCAGGGGGAGAAAATAATGTTAAGCGAGTATGAAATTAAAAAACACAGTCATGCATTCTATTCTGTATGTGATTCTATCAAACAAAATGACGATGCTGTAAAATTGTTAAACTTAACTACCAATGAACAGTCTAAAGCCATCGAAGACACGATTATAGCAAATTTAGTGCAAATTCCTGGTTCAAATAATGAATGCACTTATGACCCAAAAGTTATGAAAGAAAAACTTACAATTGCTTTTGCAGATTTAACGATTGAATTCAAACAAATTCGAGATAGAGTTGATAAGTTTTTACAGAAAAATGCAAAGCGTTTTAACGAGGAAATTCCAAAAGGATTACAAAAACACATTTCGGATAGTTTATTTGAAGCGATAAACGAATATGGACCTTACACCGACAAAGATTTGGCAGAATTGTTCGATAATTCAATATTTTATGACCGATATTGCATTAACGAATATACTACTAAAAAAATTAACGATGCCTTTAATGAAGATGCTAAATCTGGCGGAGATAGAACTAAGCAATTAAACGAATTAGGCGAAGAGACTAAGAAAAAAATGATTGAAGAACTTAAGCAAGTGGTCGAAGAAAAAATGACGGGTAAGCCTGATAATTACAATACTCCCGATGATATCAATAATATTATCATGAACTCGTTCGACGAAAAATATAAAATCGCTAAAACTAATCAATCTACGTTTAGTAAACTTTCAGCTATTACAAATACTCCGAGCAAAACTCCTAAGCATAAAAAAAATAACCATCGCCCTGCAGGCAATGGGCATAGGCATTAATCATAAGCAAAACACGCTTAAGAACCGCCAACCTTACCTCTGTTAAAAGCGTAAAAATGCCCATAGCGTAGTTAAAAAGGGGGCAATTATATGCCACTTTTAGACACCTTAAAACGAATAATACCAACGCGCACTAAAGAGGTAGCTCAACCCGAGCTACCCTCTAATTTAGTGCATTTTTTCTATAGCGCGGGAATTATAGAAAATTCGTATGAATATGAAGAGCGTTTAGTTGACAAAAAAGGAAGAAGCATAGCCACTCCCGAAAAAATCAACGCCGCAAAAATACATGATATTGAAGAATATATTAAAAATTCCAAAGATTCTATAGTCGATTTAATTGCTAAAGTTTGGTGTTGCTACAATGATAAAGGGAACCATCACGCTGAAAAAATCGAGGCATTAAACAAATATTTATCAGCTGGCGGATACCTTTTTGGCGAGCAAAAAGATAGTTTTGAAAAACGTCTTGATTGTATAGAACAAAATGGGGATTGTCGGGCATTCGATGAAATTATTAAATACCAAGATAAAGCCTACGAGTTTCCTACATCGTTTTTTTCTGAGAGTGTACAGCACGCAATTTCGCCCGACTTTATTAAAACCGCCGATTTTGGCGTTATAAACGCTGCTTACGATGCGTATCAAGCAGGCGATTACGAGGTTTGGCGCGCTGTTCAGAACTTACACAAAAAGGGTGTAAAGTCCTATAAATATCCTTCGTACAATAAAACAGAACGATTAAAAACATTTTTTACACGCGACGACCTTCAAGCACAAATTCTAGAATCCGTCTTTGGTAACGATGCAAAATTAGATGAATGCCGAGATATCTATGGCGCATTTTTAAGCCTCGGCACCGATATCGACCGTGATAAGATTATCGAAAAGATGAATCCACAAGATTTAAAAGCAGCCGAATTTGTCAGCGCAATTCTAGATTATCGCATTTCTGGAAATGACCTTTCTACTACATATTTTAAAGTGGCAAAATTAGAGCCCGCCCATAACGTGCAACAGCTAGAGCGGTTTAAAGAAACTTATTTTAATTTTAAACGTAATCAGTTTATAAATGGCATTCCGCCTATTGATATGAGTAATACGCGTCACGAAAACGGTGTTGATATTGTTACTTACGACGGTCAAAATTTCGATTTGCTTATCCACGAAGTTATCGATTGGGCTACAGGCCGTCCGCAATATGAGGCAAAATCCAAAGTTGCACACGAGATGACAAATAATCCTAAATTATTTTATGATGCAGATTACTACAATGAGAATATTTTAGCAATAAATCATCAGGTTAATAATTCTGATGGCATATTAAACACACTTTCTACCAGCTTAATTAGCACCAATAACATCAATACTTTTGGCGCTATGTCGGCTGGCAGAAAAGATAAAGGACCTTTTAATGGCGAAGCGTTAATTACACTCGTTTATAATGGTGTAACCGCCGACCAAGTGCTTGGCACGTACGCAGGCGACGCGGCTACTCCTAAAGAAATGCGTTCATCCCCTAACAGACAATCACTCTGGAGTTTTGAAGATTTAAAAGGCTTTTCAGGTAGACAAGCAGAAACTATCGGTCGATATAACGAGGTTTTGCTATCTCGTCAAAAAGTTGTGCGGAATAACGAAATAGTCGATATAAACAAGCGCGAATTTATTAGACCAACCGCTGTTTTATTACCCATTGGCGGTATGAAAGGTAGCAACCATAATCGGCGCGAAGTTGCAATGAATGCAGCAAAAGAACTCGGCATCCCTTTAATTGAGTTGCACTTAGATAAATATCAAAATAAAGATATCCCTTATGAGTACAAGAGTTTAGAACGCGTTAAAACTAATATAAAGCAAACGATTGATAGTTTTGTCGGCGCAATTAAACCAAGCCACAATGCCAGCACGTTAACCCATAAGCCTATATTGTGCACATAAAAAATGTTTTCGGCAGCGTATAGCCGAAAACATTTTAATTATCTAAAGTTATTTAACGCTTGAGTGTTTATAGTAGCTTGAGTATTTATAGTAGCTTGTGTATTCAAATTTTGCGCAACTATTGAAGATTGCTCATTTGCAGAATCCTGCGCATTTTGCAGTTGAACTTTGCACGAGGCTCTATTGCCTTCACAAGCCCTTAACACCTTTTTAAAATTAGTTTGCTTTAATTCCCCTTGTGTCGCCTCGAGCGATTTTTCAGCAAATTCCCTAATTTCGTCCACTTTATATCCTGCTTTAGCTAAAGCTTCTAGGGAATAGAATCTTTCCCTTTCGTAAAGTTGGATATAGCCAGATTTAGTTGAAATATTTTTAGATAATTCCAAGAGCGCATCTAACTCTAATTTACTGCCCGTTTCTATAATTTCTCTATATTCTTTATTCTCTAAAATCGCATTAAGCGCATCAATTCTTTGTTTACGGTCATAATTATTCCTTGTCCCACCAACTTCTAGCAAAAGTCGCTTTCCAAATTCGCCATCATTCAATACTACCATATCATAAGTTCTTCTATCTATCAGCTTATTAAAAATTTTTGTACGAGTTTTAAACGACTCACTTATATCGGCACGCGCCAAACGCAAACTTCGTTCAAATTTTTGACTTGTTCGCGGTTTATTAATTTTTTTGAGTAAAGCATCATTTATGGCACTAACCTCATCTGGGTCTCGGCTTATTTTAGCCAAAGAGTATAAAGCCGCACGCTTCACACTATCGTACGACGTAATAATCTCGTCATAGCTTTCATTTCCGATTAACGCTTTTAAAGCCGCCACTTTAGTATCATAATCGTCAATATTCTCAGCATAATCAAACAAAGCCCATCTATCATGATTATTAGAATTAGCAATTTCTAAAAAAGAACGATTGCCTAATAAGGCAGCAAATGCCGACCTTTTCTTTGATACATCATCGCACATAGTAGCATAAAGTTGTAGTTTTTTACGCCCTTCAATACCTTGTTTTAAAAGCTCGTCTAAACTCATGTCACCTATTAAAGCATTAATTGCTTCCCTCTTTTTTAAAAAATGATTACCAGGAGTGTTTGCAAAATGGTAAAGTTCATCGCGTTCCCTTTTATCTGTAGACTTTGCAATTTCTTTAAAACTTTTATCGCCAAAATAAGCAAGAAAAACCTCACTTCGTTTGTTTGCAGAGTTAATGTCAGGAATTTTAGCAAAAGTTAAAAACAATTCTTTAATATCTGGGTCATCAAAATTAGCCAACTCGCTAAACTTTTTATTACCAAAGTAATCTAAAAACTTTTCAACGCGTATATGTGGGGGTATAGTAGTAATTCTTCCATATATAATTAACGGTGTAATCACATCATCAAAAGTTGGTGTTTTTAAAATTATGTCAATCGCAGTTACCTGTTCAGGTAAGTAAGAAGGAATCTTAACGAATGCAAGCAAAGCATCTCGGTCAATATAATCTGAGCTATTTGCGATTTCTTCAAATGAACGGTCGCCAAAAATAGCGTATAATGCCTCAACACGCTGCTGAAGATATTTCTGGTCAGGTATTCTAGCAAATGCTAACAATGCAACTCTATCTCGTGGATTGCCCGATTCTGCTAGCTCTTTAAAAGTTTTATCGCCAAAATAAGCAAGAGCTGCCAAAATTCTGCTATCCATATCACAATAATCGCACCTTAAATAATTAACCAACGCAATTCGGTCATTCTCGTTTGCACTATTTGCAATCTGGCTGAAATTTCTGTTGCCCAAATATTTTTTAAAAACTTTAGGGGAATTCTCATAAAACATCCCAAAAAAAGTAAGAGAAAACAAATTATCGTTTGTTAGTCTATCGATATCGATATGTGGTAAAATTTTAGAAAGGTCAAAATTCGACTTTGATAGCTTGATTAAAATAGACATCAGATATTTCTGAAACCTAACATTATCCGAGTTAAAATAATCTTTATTCTCAGCGATGTGTTTTTCAAAGTGCTCAATATGTTTTTGGTATCTTGCTGCTTCCGAAGGCATATCCTCACATGCCCAAAGGATTCTATAAAAAAAGTATGTGTGAACATCTTTGTCTAAGGTAGAAAAATCAATGCCTTTAATATCATCTAAAGCAAGCTCTAACTGTGGCAATAAATTTTTATTCTGCGTACATAACCTAGTGATAGCACCCGCCCTAAAAACTTTAAAATTAGGGTCCTGGTCGTTATTATTTAAAAGTTCCTCTGCTAATTGTGGATAGGACTCCACAGGATTACCATGTCTTTCTTGATTAAACTTAAACAATAATTCGTCAAAATTACCCAATTTTTCTCCCCCAATTGGTTAATGATTAATAAAAGATAAATGAAAAGTGAAGAACGAAAAGTTAAAAGAGAAAAACACAAAACTTTGCCTTTAATTGTTTTGCGATAGCAAAACTTCCTTAACTTTTCACTATTCACTTTTAGTTTTTCTCTCTTTGCGCAGGCAAAGTTTTGGCTGGGCTGGCAGGACTCGAACCTACGCATACAAGGATCAAAACCTTGTGCCTTACCGACTTGGCGACAGCCCAATACACGTTGCATCATAACAATGCAAAATAACAATTGCAAATAGCAATAATGCCTACAATTCGTTACATAGTAACAACAATACCATTACAGCAACATTATTATTTTATCATATTTTATTAGTTTTGTCAAGTATTACTTTTACAATTCACACATTTTTTACGATAGTTTGCACAACCCCAAATAGAACCCAACAAATTTACACCGCAACAGGTATCCTCACAACTTTCTCCCCATGATTATACCCCTCTAGCACAAAACTATCCACCGTTGCATCGTAAAAATCTCGAACATCATCATTCAAAATAAACTTAGGCGCATCGTACGTTTTACGCGATATAAGCTCCTCTACAATCGGGATATGCTTATCGTAAATATGCGCATCGGCAATTACATGCACAAACTCGCCAACCTCTAACCCGCTTACTCGCGCCAACAAATGCACCAATGCAGAGTATTGCACCACGTTCCAGTTATTCGCCACTAGCATATCTTGCGAACGCTGGTTTAATATAGCATTAAGCCGCCCATCTACTACATTACAGGTTAGGCTATAGGCACAAGGATACAAATTCATCTCGTGCAAATCAGCATGATTGTATATATTAGTAATCATGCGCCGACTATAAGGATTGTGCTTTAAGTCATAAATCAGCCTGTCCACTTGGTTAAACTTGCCCTCTTTATATATATGCTCTTGCGCTAATTGATACCCATACGCCTTGCCAATCGTGCCAGATTCGTCCGCCCACGCATCCCATATTTTACTATTTAAATCGTTTACATTGTTAGAGCGTTTCTGCCATATCCATAACATCTCATCGATTGTCGCCTTAAAATTAGTGGGTCGCAGCGTCATAATTGGGAACTCTTCCGCCAAATTATACCTATTAACCACGCAAAATTTCTTGATAGTACATGCGTCCGAGCCATCATCCCACTTCGCGCGGATATCCGTCGTCACTTTGTATCCATTATCTAAGATATCCCTGCAATTTTCGATGAAAATATTATCCGCTATGCTCATTCTAGCACCGCCTTATTTAATAACAACTAAATACGATATAAGCACTGATTAACTAGCGTTTAGCTATTTTTAGAATAAATTTTTCTTTTTGAAATAAGCGAGCAAGGCAAGGCTGACGCCTGCCAGGGCTCCCGCAAAACGCGATTTACGTTTTGTGGGAAAAGCGGAACAACGCGGAACATGGGCGACGTTTTTGCGGTTTTAGCAAAAACAAGCC
>JAISIR010000021.1 GCA_031261985.1 Clostridiales bacterium
ATTTGTTCCGCTTGCTTAGTCAAGGGTAAAATGCACGATGCTTCGCATCGCCCTTGACACGCAGCGGAAAAATGCTAGCCAGGTTTGCGGCGAAAAACTCATTCGGGCAGCGTAAAAAAAAGACGCACATTTTTTAGGCAAACCTTCCTTCTGCATTGCCTTTACTCAAACTTCATCAATCGCTGGCGAGCAAACTCTTGCCACTCGTTGTTTCCATAATTTGCATAGGGGTGGATGGCAATTCCGCCACGTGGCATGAATTCGCCGATTACCTCGATATATCGCGGCTGTGCTATACTTATAATATCGTTCATAATGGTATTAACGCAGTTTTCGTGGAAATCGCCATGGTTGCGATAGCTAAAAAGGTATAGTTTTAGCGATTTGCTTTCGACTATAAATTTATCGGGGATATATCTAATAATTATCTTAGCAAAATCGGGCTGATGGGTAATAGGGCAAAGCGAGGTGAACTCGGGCGCGATAAATTTAACAAAGTAATCGCGGTTTGGGTGTATATTATCGAAAACTTCGAGCATCTCGGGCGCGTATTTAGTAGGGTATTGTGCCTTGCCGCCTAGTAATTTTAGTTCATGAGTTTGCTGCTCTGACGATTTATTTTTGCTCATTTGTTTTTAACCTCTTCTCTAAAACTTGGTGTAGTATTACGCCAACTATTGCAGCGAAGAATTGACCTACGCATAAGCTAACAGCCAATACTAAATAAGGCAGGTTTAACAGGTACGAAAGCCATATAGGGACCAATAACCCAGGGATTAACAAAATAGGTAGACCTATTAATACATTTGGTATGCGCGGAGATTTTTTGATTAGATAAACAAAATACGACGTTAGCAAACCAGCAATTAAGCCGCCAAAAGCATCTAAAAAGCCAAGCGAGCCTAGCATTATGTTAGATAGTAAATTGCTTAAGCCAAGTGGTAAAATTAAAAAGGGGAAGATTGCAGAAAGTGCGTAAAGTGATGTGGCGATGCGAACTTGATATTGCCCAAAGGCGAAGCTTTGGGTTAGGTTCATTGTTACTAGGTATAAGGCAATTACAATGCCAGATATAGCTAGTTTTTGGGTGATGTTGAATGTTAGAAATGTTGTGTTAGAATTTTTTGCGCTCTTAGTTGCGCTGGTTGAAGATTTTTTTTGCATGATAAATAAAAACTCCTTAGTTTTGATTTTGCGTGGCGATGTTTTTACACTTACACCACACATTGCAGGATTTTGCGAACTGCTTAAATATATTATGTTTGTTAAGTATACCATATTTTAGGGCAAATGTCAAGGGTTTTAATGTATATTCTAAGCGTTACCTGTCAAAAATTTAGTATACTAAAGGGGGCAATTCAATGTCTGTTTTATTTGCAAGAACAGTTATTTTATATGTATTGGTCATTATTGCCATGCGCATTATGGGTAAGCGGCAAATAGGCGAGCTTCAACCCTCGGAGCTTGTAGTTACCATTATGATATCGGATTTAGCGTCTATACCCATGCAGACTTCTGGCGTGCCAATTTTAGCGGGCGTTATACCCATATTAACCTTGGTGGTTGCCGAGATTATGCTGTCGTTTATTGCATTAAAGTTCCCTAAAATGCGCAAAGTAATATCGGGCGAAATAAGTGTTGTAGTGCATAATGGGAAGATTAATCATAACGAGATGGAAAAGTTACGCATGAATATGGACGACCTAATGGAAGAGTTGCGGCTTGCAAATTGCCCTAATGTTAAAGATGTTCAACTTGCAATGGTAGAAACTAATGGTAAATTAAGTGTGCAGCCAAAGAAATCGGCGCAAGAGAGTCAGCAAAATTTGCAGACTTCGCCTAGTAATGAATAGTATGATAGGGGGGTTTTAAATGAAATCGTTTATAATAGCTATAATATTACTTCTTGTGGTTGTCGCAACTCTAATTACAACTGATTTGTTCCTTGCTAATAGCACAGATAGGAACTCGAGAGATTTACAAGAGGTGTATGACGCGGTAGAACGTGAAGATTGGGATGCAGCAACGGAGCTGATTCATAAAGCGCACGAAAATTGGGATGAGGATAATTTTTTGTATAGTATATTGATAGACCATTTAGAATTAGACAACATAGAATTGCGGTACCTTCCTGCGACCGAATTTATTGAGCAGCATGTAAAAGGCGATAGTTTGGCAGAATGCTCTAATATAATTTTTTTGATGAATCACTTGCATGACAAAACGACGTTTTGTTTGGAGAATATATTGTAACCTATTGACAAATAATAAAATATGTAGTATAATGGTAGTAACAAGAGGAAATACCGCGAATAACGGCTAGCTTCCTTGCAGGTTTTTGGATTGAATAACAACCGTCAACTTTACAAGGGTTAAGACGGTTGTTTGTTTTTGCCCTAAATTACAGGCTCAGCAAATATTGCCAAAAGAATAAGAATAATTACAAATGTAAATAAAATCTTCTTTGTCATTGGCAACACCCCCTTACTACTAATAGCAAGGAAGCAATCCGTCACAAGCTGTTCATTCCCTCTGACTACCAGTGCATATTATATCAAAAAAATCGATATAAGTCAACAAAATAACCATTAAATTAATGATAATTTAATGGTTTTGTAATGTTTTTACAATATTTATTCAAAACGCGTTTTTATAGTAATTAAATTTATCGACACATAATTGCCCCGTGCGAATATTGCCAATAATCTCGGCGACATCGAACCTGCCTACTTTATCGCGGATATTGTTTTTAAGCAGATAGTATTGGGCAACTCGCCTTATTTTGGCTTGCTTGCGCTTATCTACCGCCTGATTCGGCATGCCGTTTTCCATACTCGCACGCATTTTAACCTCTACAAAGGCCAGAATCTCACCTTTCTCGGCTATTATGTCAACCTCGGCGCCAGCGTCTACATGTTGCGTGGCAATAATTTTGTACCCCTCGTTTTGCAGATAGGCACAAACATAGCCTTCGCCTGCATTACCAGCTACCTTATTATAGTTAAACACTATTATTTAATTTTAATTCTGTTATACTTTATTGCGTACTTAATTATACAACCTAAAAAGTATAAGCCTACTAGCGCATACATCCATTGCAAGCCTTTCCAGGTCCCGCCCCAAGCATAGATAGACGTTAGTTTTGTCCAACCAAACAATACGCCGCCACCTATTGCTGTGCCTAGCCAAAAATAGGTGAATGTGCGCCACCATGTAGTTTTAGGCATTTTTTTGAAGTAATACATCAATAATACACAGACGATGAATATTACGCCGCTTATTATTGGTTGCCAGGTAATTGCTTTGGTAGCAAAAACTGTGTATGGGCTAAAAATTGCCATGTGGATAAAAACTAACAGGCAATAAATAAAAGCTACCACAAACTCAATTAAAAACACATTTGTTAAATGCTCTTTTTGCGCGATAACTTTAGCTCTTTTTTCGTGCAAAGGCATTTTTTCTGTTTTTTCCATTTTATATTCTCCTTAAATTTTATGTAACTTATTATGATTCACATCTCGCCCAGGGCGCTCATTACCAAGGTTATAGCAACTGCTCCAGCTGTTTGCGTACGCAAGATTCTACTACCTAAAGTAACAATGTTTACATCGTTTGCTAGTGCAAGGTCGGCTTCTTGTGGTGCAAACCCACCCTCGCTGCCTATTAATATGCCGATAGATTTAATATTTTGTATATTTTGTTTTGCCATAACTTGGTCGATTTTTTCGCTACTCTCAGTTGGATTTTCGTAAGGCATAAGGCAGATATCCATCGGTTTAAGTTGTTCTATTGCTTGCTCGAATGTTATCGGCTGAGTTATTCGAGGTATTATCCCGCGGCGTGATTGCTTAGCAGAAGCCTCTGCAATTGTTTGCCAACGCTCTTGCTTTTTAGCGGCAAAACTTGCGTTTGGGACGACAAACTTGCTTACAACTGGCACGATTTTGCTTACGCCTAGCTCTACACAAGGTGGAATGATAAGCTCCATCTTTTGCGATTTTGGTATACATTGGAACAATACAATTTTAGCAGGCGGCTCGGTTGTAATAGGTGTTTTAGATATCACTTTAAACTCTATATTATTTTTAGACACATTAGTTATTTGGCATTCGTTTAATGATTGAGTTTTTGGCTCTACAACGTTAATAATATCGCCTGCACGCGCACGCAGGACGGATATAATATGATGTATATCTGCGCTTGAAAGTGTTAGTTGGTTTGAAGAATCTATTGCAAAAAAGTTCATATTTTATTTAATTATCCCCAGCCGGAAGCGGAGTGTCTATTGGCGTTACTCCTCCGACATATCCCTCAAAAAACACATACTTTGTTCGCCCTAAAATCAAGCCGCCGCTACCAATGTTAGATTGTTGCGGGGTGAAATATCCGCGGTCGTTTTGTGTGCCTTTTAGTTGCAAAGTAAGGGTAACGTCGTAACGATTAGGTAGTTCTGCCATGGTGAAGGTCCCGTCCGCCATCTCGATAAAATCCTTAGCTGGCTTTACTTCTACTCCTACCACTTTACCTAAATCGTCGGTGCGTGCATTATCCGCCATAAAAGCGTCGGTGTCGTTTGATGCTTGAAAGCCTTTTGCCGCGCCCTCTTTAACTCCATAAATATTTATTGTATATTCAAAATTAGCACTATTTGTGGCGGTGGTTGCGGTTCCTTTAATGCGCATTACGGTACCAATTATTGCGGCTAACACTATAACGATTATTATTATATCTATTATTATCCCGCGTTTTGTTATTTTCATTATTGCGCACCCCCTTGAGTTGTAGTAAACGAGTCTTCATCTGGCATATCGCCTGAACGAGTCGCTGTGTTAATGGGGTCATCCAATTGTGGTTGGGTAATATCGTTTATCCCTATTACGTAGCCTTCGGTTGCAAAACCCTTGCCTTCTATAATGGTTTGCTTGCCAATGGTTACATTCTCGCCTGCTCCTGCAAAGGCTGAAGCTGTTTCGGTCACGGGCATCTTAATAGTTAGCACTGCGACATAAAAATCGGGGATAATAGACGTCTTCCACGCACCATTTAGTGTATCTTCTAAATCGTCGCGTTGAGGGTATATTTTAGCGTCGATAATCTCGCCAACATCTGCACGCTTCTCGCCAAAAATCACTTTTAAGCCTGGCTTATAGCTTTGAGCCACTTGCATGCTTGCGCCTTTTGTTTGAAATTGGAAAGTAATATCGCTGGTACTAGCGACGTTTTGCTGTGCTTTAGGCTTTAAAAAATACCAAGCACCGCCAATTATAGCTAGTATAACAACCGAAACTATTACCCAATCTAGCCAATTAAACTTATATTTGTGTTCTGCCATAAAAGATTATCCTCCGTAGAAAACTTAAATTATGATGTAATTATATATTAGTGCAATAGATTTGTCAAGAAAAAAATAAGTGATAGGCTGTAGGCAACGTTACTCGTTTTTACCCAAAACTAGCTTTTTAAACATATCGCCGCGCTCTTCAAAATTTTTAAACTCGTTATAGCTAGCACTAGCAGGCGATAGCACACACGACCTACCACTAGGTGTAATTTTACGCGCTAAAGCTACGGCCTCAGAGAGCATTCCTGCATAATATATTTTAGGTAGTTTATTTGCGCTATTCTTTGGCGAACCCATCTGTTTATATATTCGCGCGCCTGTGTCTGACATTAAAATAACATTCTCTACCGCGCCGCTTTTGATGACCTTAATCAGCGGGGTATAATCAACACCTCGGTCGTATCCGCCAATTAAAATGGTAGATAAATCGGTGATACTCTCGATAGCTGTTATGGCAGTTTCGGGGATAGTTGAAATGCTATCGTCGTAATATAGCACACCGTTTACATCGGCGAATGGCTCTAGGCGATGCGGAAGCGGTTTAAAATTAACCAAAGCTTCGGTTATATCGTCTATGCCGAATAATTTTGCCACTTGGGCGGCAATGTTTATGTTGTACCCGTTATGCTTGCCTAACAATTGCGGAGGCTGAAACTTTGGTGGAGTGCTTTCGTCTACTTTAATTACTTGAGATTTAGCATTGCTTACATCTAATTTACTATTGCAGATTAGATAATCTTCGGCTGATTGCGCCTGATACACATGTTTTTTTGCATTGCTATATTCTTCAAAATCATTATAATAATCTAAATGCTCTGGGTATAAATTAAGGAAAACCGCAATGTGCGGAGAATGTTTGCAGAATTGAAGCTGATGGCTAGACATCTCGTACACAATATTAGTTGCGGTGGTAATTTTGTCTATTCTATCGAAGGCTGGAACGCCGATATTGCCTACTAAAATGGCAATTTTACCATAAAAGTTTAATACATGGTCGATAAGTGCCGAAACGGTTGACTTACCCTTAGTGCCGGTAATGCCTATGGTTTTTTTGCGGTTCTCGCTTAAAAATAACTCGGTTAGCGAGGTCATGTTAGATGGCGATTGGTGCATTGGTACACCAGGAGACTTTACCACGATATCGAAATCGTCAAAGTTGATATTATCGGTAGTAGCAGATGCCTCGACCGTTAGGCTGGCATAACCACCAAGGCGGCGGAAGTAATTGTAGACGCTGCGACCTTCTTTACCAAATCCAATTATTAGTATTCTTTTGTTCGCAATTTCTAGTAGCAAGGGGGTGGTCTCCTTTTTTTGTAGATAGTGTAGTTTAATTATTTTTCTTAAATTAATTTTTGAAAACCCGTCATTCCGCGCATGACGCGGAATCTATATGCTGAGGAAAAAACGAAAAACAATCAGCAAATTTATTGCGAATTATTTATAGATTCGCTATCCAATATTTTTTAAAATAGTCAAAACGCAAAGGCAGGACGAGAAAATCACTCTTTATACCTTTGCTTACTTTGCCCATTTTAAAAAATATTAGTGGGTAAGCATTTTAGAACCTTTTAAAGCTCTAAATCTATTCAGACCGCGTATTTTTTACGCAACCCGACGAGCCTTTCGCCTATCAACCTTAGCATTTGTTCCCCTCGCTTAGTCAAGGGTAAAATGCACGATGCTTCGCATCGCCCTTGACACGCAGCGGAAAAATGCTAGTCAGGTTTGCGGCGAAAAACTCATTCGGGCAGCGTAAATAAGGCACGACGAGTT